>JAZLFC010000022.1:0-98814 GCA_045615565.1 Candidatus Cryptobacteroides sp.
ACCCTTTCGCCGGTCGCCGGCGGATATTGCTATCCCCGCTGCCCCTCGACTTGCATGTGTTAAGCCTGCCGCTAGCGTTCATCCTGAGCCAGGATCAAACTCTTCTTTGTATATTCTTTATCTCTAAGCTTGATTCCTGACGCTTAAATTTCAAAAGAAATTAACGCTCTCGATTATTGTTTCTCGGTACTTGCTTGTACTTTCCTAAACAGTCTTTTCAAAGATCTCACTTTCAATTTGGCGCTAAAAAAACCGGCCTTAGTGGCCGACCGCCATCCTCGTTCGTTGAACGGGACTGCAAAGGTAATTATAAATTTTATATCTGCAAATTTTTTATTAAAAATTTTTCAGATTTCCCATTTAAAAAGAACTTTGCATCCTCTTCCGTTCCGAAGGGGATGCAAAGGTACATCGTTTTTGCAGAATAGCAAATATTTATTTGATTTTTTTACATCATTCCGCCGGCAGGCATTGCAGGAGCTGCCGGTGCCGGTTCAGGAATATCCACTATGCCACACTCTGTGGTAAGGAACATTCCAGCCACCGATGCCGCATTCTCCAAGGCGACGCGCGCAACCTTGGTAGGATCGATCACTCCCGCCTCGAACATCTTGACGTACTCTCCTGTGCGGGCATTGTAACCGAAGTCACCCTCACCCTCCTTGATCTTCTGGATAATGACGCTGCCGTCGACGCCTGCATTCTGGGCAATCTGGCGGAGAGGTTCCTCGATGGCTTTTGCAACGATGTGGACGCCCGTGGTCTCATCGTCGTTGTCTCCCTTGAGAGAACCGAGCACGTCCGCCGCACGGATGTATGCAACCCCACCGCCCGGAAGATATCCTTCCTCGACAGCGGCACGGGTAGCGTTGAGCGCATCTTCGACCCTGTCCTTCTTTTCCTTCATCTCAACCTCGGTAGTGGCGCCGACATAAAGGACTGCCACTCCACCGGCGAGCTTTCCAAGACGCTCCTGAAGTTTTTCCTTGTCATAATCGGACGTTGACACGCTGATCTGCTTACGGATGGTTTCCGCCCTGTCAGCAATCGCCTTTTTGTCTCCGGCTCCGCCAACTATAGTAGTGTTCTCTTTTGTAATGGTGACTTTCTCAGCTTTTCCGAGCATATCAGGGGTCGCATTCTCGAGAGTGAAGCCTCTTTCTTCAGAGATTACCTGAGCGCCTGTCAAAACAGCGATATCCTGAAGCATTTCCTTACGGCGGTCACCGAATCCCGGAGCTTTAACCGCGGCAATCTTCAGGGACCCGCGCAGCTTGTTCACAACCAGAGTCGTCAAGGCTTCTCCGTCTACGTCTTCTGCGACAATGAGCATTTCGCGTCCTTCCCGAGCAATCGGCTCGAGAATAGGAAGCAGATCCTTCATAGTACTGATCTTCTTGTCGGTGATGAGAATCGCAGGATTGCTCAACTCCGCTTCCATCTTGTCTCCGTCCGTCATAAAATACGGAGAAATGTATCCGCGGTCAAACTGCATTCCTTCGACAACCTTGACTTCGGTTTCCGTACCCTTGGCTTCTTCAACGGTGATGACTCCGTCCTTCTTGACCTTTGACATAGCGTCGGCGATGAGCTTTCCGATATTGCTGTCATTGTTTGCGGAGATTGTACCTACCTGCTCGACCTTAGAGTAGTCGTCACCAACTGACTGGCTCTGCTTCTTGAGTTCGGTCACCACTGCAGACACCGCCTTGTCAATACCGCGCTTGAGGTCCATAGGATTTGCACCTGCGGTAACGTTCTTGATGCCCACATTTATGATAGCCTGTGCGAGGACAGTCGCTGTCGTGGTCCCGTCTCCGGCCTGTTCGTTTGTCTTTGAAGCCACTTCCTTGACCATCTGGGCGCCCATATTCTCAAAGCGGTCCTCCAGCTCTATCTCCTTTGCCACCGTTACACCGTCCTTGGTCACCTGCGGGGCACCGAATTTCTTGTCGATTACGACATTGCGGCCCTTCGGACCGAGTGTTACCTTGACTGCGTTTGCAAGTGCATCTGCGCCCTGCTTCATTTTTGAGCGGACTTCAGTATCGAATTGTATTTCTTTTGCCATAATACCAAATTGATTTTGCGACGACAATTTAGAGTATTGCTAAAATGTCAGACTGTTTAACTATAAGATATGTTTTGTCATCCACTGTCACTTCTGTCCCTGCATACTTTCCGAAAAGGACCGCATCGCCCTTCTTGACCTCCATGGGTTCATCTTTTATGCCGGGGCCGACAGCTATTACGGTACCCTGCTGTGGTTTTTCTTTTACTGTGTCAGGAATGAAAATCCCTGAAGCCGTCTTGGTCTCAGCCGCCTTGGGCTCGGTCAGGACTCTGTCTGCAAGAGGTTTAATCATAATTCTATCTTTTCTTTATTGTTTCTTTTTCGCCCTTTCGGGTATACAGCTTCATACTCAATGTCCGTGCCAGTGACAATTTGTCACCTGACTGTCTCCCACAGGACAACTCCTATGCTCACCGAAACGTTCAGAGAATGTTTGGTCCCGAACTGGGGTATCTCCAGGCAATAATCACATTCATCAACGACTGCCTGCCGGACACCGTCGACCTCATTTCCGAACACGAATGCATATCTGCACGATTTGTCGGGATGGAAATCCTGGAGTTTGACGGAATGCTCGGTCTGCTCGACCCCTACAATGGTGAAGCCCTCTCTCTTCAGCGACTCGACCGCTTCCAGGGTATCGTCATAATGCTCCCAGTCCACACTGTCCTCGGCTCCGAGTGCCGACTTATGGATTTCAGCGGAAGGAGGGCAAGCGCAAATGCCGCAGAGGAAGATTTTGTCAACCTTGAATGCATCCGCCGTCCTGAACGCACTGCCGACATTGTGAGCACTTCTTATATTATCCAATACAAGCACCACCCCGGACTGAGGAAGTGCTTTGTACTGTTCTGCGCTGACTCTTCCGAGTTCAGCATTCAATAGTTTACGATCTTTCAATCAATTCTCGAATAACGGATAGCCGGCAGTAAGCGAATGGACTTTCCTCTTAACAGACTCCAGTACCTCCGTGTGCTCCGGCACTTCAAGTTTCCGGTCCAGGGCTTCACAATGTCTTGCGCAGGAAGCCAGCACTGTATCAATGAGGTTGACTATAGTCACCATATCTTTTTCCACAAAACCCCTCGTTGTAACCGCCGGAGTTCCGATGCGTACACCGGAGGTCTGGAACGGACTTCTGTCATCGAAAGGGACCATATTCTTGTTGATGGTGATATCAGCCTTGACAAGTTCTGTCTCGGCAATGCGTCCGGTCACTGTAGGGAACTTTGTGCGGAGGTCAATGAGCATCAGATGATTGTCGGTACCGCCGGATACGACTTTATATCCTCTTGCGATAAACTCGTCGGACATTGCCTTCGCATTTGAAATCACCTGCTTCTGATATTCGACGTATTCCGGTTGTGACGCTTCAAAGAAAGCGACTGCCTTTGCAGCAATGATATGTTCAAGAGGGCCGCCCTGCACTCCGGGGAATACGCTGCTGTCAAGCACCTGGCTCATCTTCTTCACGACACCTTTCGGCGTGGTGCGTCCCTGAGGATCATCGAAATCCTTTCCTATCAGTATCACACCGCCCCTCGGGCCTCTCAGAGTCTTATGCGTGGTTGACGTTACGATATGGGCGTATCTGACCGGATTCTTCAGAAGGCCGGCGGCAATCATTCCGGCAGTATGGGCCATATCAATCCAAAGGATGGCGCCAACCTTGTCCGCAATTGCGCGCATCCGCTCATAGTCCCACTCACGCGAATATGCGGATGCACCGCCGATTATGAGCTTAGGCCTATGCTCCAGCGCCAGCTGCTCCATCTTGTCATAATCGACAAGCCCGGTCTCCGGATTGAGTCCGTAAGCGACAGCATTATAAAGGATTCCGGATGCATTAACCGGGGAGCCGTGCGTAAGATGCCCTCCCTGGGAAAGATCAAGACCCATAAAAGTGTCTCCCGGCTTCAGGACTGCCATAATGACGGCCATGTTCGCCTGAGCCCCTGAATGAGGCTGCACGTTCGCCCACTCCGCATCATACAGTGTTTTCAAGCGGTCAATGGCAAGCTGCTCGATCCGGTCGACAATGCCGCATCCGCCATAATATCTCTTTCCGGGATATCCTTCTGCATATTTGTTGGTGCAAACGGAGCCCATAGCCTCAAGCACAGCGTCACTGACATAGTTTTCAGACGCAATAAGTTCCAGGCCGGCTCTCTGTCTGGCCTCCTCTTTTCCGATCAGTTCGGAAATCTGTAAATCCTGTTTCATTGATGACCGATCGGAATATTACTTTCCTTCGTTGATTGCTGCCTGGGCGGCTGCAAGTCTTGCGATAGGAACACGGAAAGGCGAGCAGCTGACATAGTCAAGTCCGATCTTGTGGAAGAACTTGATTGAATCAGGATCGCCGCCGTGCTCTCCGCAGATACCGCACTTGAGGTCATTCCTTCTGCTGCGGCCGTTCTGCACACCGTACTCGACAAGTTTGCCTACACCCTTGACGTCAATTGTCTGGAACGGATCGGCGTCAAGAATCTTGTTTCCAAGATAGTCACCCATAAATGTGCCGACGTCGTCACGTGAGAATCCGAAGGTCATCTGGGTAAGGTCGTTCGTTCCGAAAGAGAAGAACTCCGCCGTACGTGCCATACGATCCGCAGTAAGTGCGGCGCGCGGGATTTCGATCATTGTTCCGAAATGATAGTCAATGTACTGGAGGGTCTGGCTCTCGACTTCAACGCGAATCTTTTCGCAGTGTGTCTTCTGGAATTCGAGCTCGCGGGCTGAAACCGTGACCGGGATCATGATCTCCGGCATAGGGTTGAGTCCCTCGGCGAGAAGTTCTGCAGCTGCGGAGAAAATCGCCCTGTACTGGGTCTCGGCAATAAGCGGATATGTAATGTGGAGACGTACTCCACGATGTCCCATCATAGGGTTGACCTCGTGAAGGTTCTCGCCTCTCTTGTCAATTTCTTTCGTAGAGACGCCGAGTTCCTCTGCAATCTCTTCCTTCTTGTCTTCGCTCTTCGGCACGAACTCGTGGAGAGGAGGATCAAGGAGGCGGAATACAACCGGCTTGCCATTCATTATGCGGAGTGTGCTCTTTACGGATGCCTTGATGAACGGCTCAAGCTCGGAAAGCGCCTTCTTGCGTTCCTCATCGGTATCACAAAGAATCATCTTACGCAGTTTTGAAAGAGGAAGCTCTGAATTCTTGCCATAGAACATATGCTCGATTCTGAACAGGCCGATACCTTCTGCACCGAACTGGAGAGCCCTCTGCGCATCCTCCGGCGTATCAGCGTTCGTACGGATGCCGAGTTTGCGATATTTGTCGACGATACTCATGAAACTGATGAACAGAGGATTCTCTGAAGCATCCATTGTTTCTATCCTCTCCGCATAGACAACTCCCTTGGAGCCATTGAGACTGAACCAGTCACCTTCCCTGTATGTCCTTGTATCACCTGCGAAGGAAACCGTCTTCTGTGCGAAGTTGATCTTCATTGCTTCGCATCCCACGATACAGCACTTTCCCCATCCGCGTGCCACGAGCGCAGCGTGAGAGGTCATTCCTCCGCGGGTGGTAAGGATTCCCGCAGACGCCCTCATTCCCTCGATGTCCTCAGGAGAGGTCTCCTCACGGATAAGAATCACTTTCTCACCCTTTGCTGCAGCTGCCATAGCAGCCTCTGAAGTGAACACGATTGTGCCGACTGCTCCGCCCGGAGAAGCCGGAAGTCCCTGTGCGACAATCCTGGCATTCTTCTCCGATGCAGGGTCGAGAATAGGATGGAGAATCTCGTCAAGCTGAGAAGGGGACACTCTGAGCACAGCTGTCTTCTCATCTATCATACCGTCAGAAAGCATATCCATAGCCATCTGAAGAGCTGCGATACCTGTGCGCTTTCCGATACGGCACTGAAGCATCCAGAGATGTCCTTCCTGTATTGTAAACTCAATGTCCTGCATATCGTGGAAATGGTTTTCCAGGCGCTTGCGGATGTCATCAAGCTCTGCATATACCTCAGGCATTGCCTTTTCGAGAGATGCAAGATCCTTGTTGTGCTCGTTCTTCGTCGCCTCGTTGAGAGGATTGGGAGTACGGATACCTGCCACTACATCCTCGCCCTGTGCGTTGATGAGCCATTCACCGTAGAATTTGTTGTCACCTGTAGCCGGGTTGCGTGAGAATGCGACACCGGTAGCGGATGTATCACCCATATTTCCGAACACCATTGACTGTACGTTTACTGCCGTACCCCAATCATCGGGTATTTTCTCGATGCGGCGGTATGCAATTGCGCGCTTTCCGTTCCAGGACTTGAAAACGCCACCGATCGAGCCCCAAAGCTGAGCCTCCGCGGTATCGGGGAATTCAACTCCGAGAACCTCCCTCACCTTGACTTTGAACTTATCGCAAAGGTCCTTGAGCTCTTCCGCAGTAATTTCAGTGTCCGACTTGTAGCCCCTGGCTTCCTTCAGCTCTTCCATCATTCTGTCAAGCTGCTGGCGGATACCCTGCCCGTCAGCCGGCTCGATACCTTCAGCCTTCTCCATAACGACATCAGAGTACATCATAATGAGACGTCTGTATGCGTCATATACGAAACGGGGATTGCCTGTCTTCTTTATCATGCCGGGGAGAGTTGCAGAGCAAAGTCCGATATTGAGGATGGTATCCATCATACCGGGCATACTGCTGCGCGCACCGGAACGGCAGCTGACGAGAAGCGGATCGCTTGGATCACCGAACTTCTTGCCCATCAGGTCTTCCGTTGCCTTCAGCGCGGATGCGACATCTCTCTTGAGTTCTTCCGAATAGCCGCCTCCGAGTTCATAATACTCTGCGCAGCATGCTGTAGTAATAGTGAATCCGGCAGGAACCGGCATTCCCAAACGGCTCATTTCAGCCAAATTCGCTCCTTTTCCACCGAGGAGCTCTCTCATTGAGCCATCACCTTCCGCTGTTTTCCCGCCGAAACGATAGACTCTTTTCTTGTTCTCAAACATATGATAAATTTCTTGTTGTTTTTCAAAACCGCGAATTTAATAAAAATTTATAATAGTTTTGACGCTAATTCTGACAATTCGCTTCTTTCACCCTTTTTCATGAAGACATGCTCGAACAATTTCTGTCCTGCCATCTTCTCCCCGAGATGCGTCAATCCGTTTGACCACTGGTCCAGATATGGCTGGTCAATCTGGAACACGTCTCCCGTAAAGACCATTTTCGTACCCTGTCCCGCACGCGTGATAATCGTTTTTATCTCGTGAGGAGTCAGATTCTGCGCCTCATCTATTATAAAGAAGCACTTGCCCAGACTTCTTCCGCGGATGTATGCCAGCGGTTCTATTATCAGCTTTTCCTGCGTGAGCATACTCTCTATCCTCTGCGCCTGTCTCGAGGTAGGCTTGAACTGCGCCTTGATCACATTGAGATTGTCCATCAGCGGCTGAAGGAACGGCGACATCTTGGCCTTCTGGTCTCCCGGGAGGAACCCGATATCCTGATTGCCAAGTATCACAGTAGGCCGGGAAAGGATAATCTGCTCATATTCCTGCTCCTGCTCCAATGCCGCCGCAAGCGCAAGGAGCGTCTTTCCGGTTCCGGCGCCGCCAGTCAAAGAGACGAGCTCGATTTTTGGGTTCAGACAAGCATCCAGGGCAAAACGCTGCTCGATATTCCTTGGTTTGATTCCATAGGCCTCCCGGTTTCTGACCAGCACGACCCTGCCTTTGTCCGCATCGTAGCGGGCGCCCACGACCTCTTCGCCGGAGCTCTTCCACCTGAACCTGAATAGCTGGTTCGGCCTGGCTTTGTCCCATTTCACGGACGAATCAGGCCCGTAGCACAACTGCTGCATGCTCGCATCGTCCAGAGTCATATCCAACACTTCTTTCTGGGCATCCTCTATCTTCTGCTCCTCCACCCTGTCGGTAAGGTAGTCCTGAACTTCCATACCCGCAGCCTTGGCCTTCATCCTGAGATTGACGTCTTTTGTCACCAGCGCGACAAACGTCCCGGGATGATTGTCCCTGACCCAGATAGCCGTAGAGAGTATCCTGTGATCCTGGATGTCATCCACAAACAGATTCTTCAACTTTTCGGGGAAAGGGTGGTTCGGCTCTATCTTGATAAGTCCCAGGCCTTTGCCTATCGGCACCCCTTCGACGCCGAACATCTTGCCTTCGGTGATTTTGTCGAGATCCCTGACAAAGCCCCTGGCATTATAGGCCAGGGCATCATTGCCCTTTTTGAACTTGTCCAGCTCTTCGATTACCGCAATGGGGATAACGATGTTGTTGTCCTGAAAATGTCTGATCGCCTTATGGTCGTGCAGGATGATATTTGTATCCAGCACGAATATCTTTTGTCTGTTCATATCAATCTTCGCCCTCTGCATTCTGCATCAGGGATTCCAAAATAGTCTGTATTCCTGTCTTGGCTGAAGCCTTCACCCTGACAGACTCCCTGTCAGGCGCGGGATGCCCGAGAGGGAAGAAAGCCACATCCTGAAGCAGGAGTTCAGCGTCAAGATAGTCAAAATCAATATCGTGAATCTGTATGACCACACCCGGCACCTCAGCGAAGAGAACTCTGACAATTTCGTTCTCATTGAATGCCTTCATCACGTCGGAAACGTCTACGGTCATACCTACGCCACCGGAAGTCATTCTCTGAACCGCAGAAAGCAGACCTCCTTCCCCGATAGTCTGGGCGGCAATGACTATTCCGTCTTCGACCAATTCCCTGACGACTTCATAGCAGTCGATGAAATAGTCGGCATCCATAATCTTCGGCGCCACACCGCCATCGAGTTTAAGATACTGCGCCAGAGAAGAACCGCCAAGCCGGTAATCCGCGGTTTCGAACGGAATGTAGACGACCCAGCTCTGCGCCTGGGGGACAAGAGTTGACGGGCAAGCCCTTGAGCCGCTCATCCTGGCCTTTGCCACACGGTAAGGCAGTTCCAGCATCGATTCATAATCCCCTTCCCGGCTGTCCGCTATTCCCGCCTTGAACGTCAGGTCACATTTTGACTTTGTGCCGGAATATGTGTAGCCTTCAAGACGCAATCCGAGTCCGTCAAGATAGTCGGCGACGGCCTGCACTGAAGAATAGAAAGCGGACATATTGCCCATACCCTTTTCGTTCCATTTCCAGGCGGCCTTCAAGGAAATGTCTCCTATCCTGAAATGCCCGTTTTTCCAGAGCGTGTCAATAAGCGCACCGGCAATCCTTGCCCGGGATCCGAAATCCGCGAACCTTATGGGAAAGTTCTTCCCGGTATTCAGCACACCGGCAAGATATCCCTCAACGTTTGCAGAATCGTACTTATAGTGCGAGCATACCGGATCCACCGTCTCGTCTATTATTTCAGAGGGCCCCTCCACAGCACATACTTTGTCTGCAGAACAATCAAGAACACCGTCAAGGAGCTGAAGCGGAGTCAGTTCCTGAGGGATGCCGTCAATAATGAATTTTGACAGCATCGGAGACGTCTTTTCAGCGGTCATAGTTAGAAAATCGTGTAAAATTAATTAAATTTGATTTCAGTTGCAATATGAGATACACCGAGAACGGATACAATAGCAGAATCGACGAGTTGTTTGCAAGATCGCCGTCAGTGCAGAATGCGGGATTCACTGCCGGTGCATACAAACCGGGACTTGAAGGAATGATGAAATTCGACTCCTCCATAGGGAAGCCTTGGAAGAAGTTCAAATGCATCCACGTAGCCGGGACGAACGGCAAGGGATCGGTGTCTTCAATGATAGCGGCATCGCTTTCTGCGCTGGGCTTTCGAGTCGGACTGTATACTTCACCGCATCTGCTGGATTTCAGGGAAAGGATGAAGATTGTGGGCGAAGGAATGATAGGCCGGGAAGAAGTCTGGGAATTCCTTGATACTTACGACTGTGACGGATTGTCTTTTTTTGAAATAACCACGGGAATGGCTTTCTGGTGGTTCGCCGGCAAACAGCTTGACTATGCAGTCATCGAGGTCGGGTTGGGAGGCAGGCTCGACAGCACCAATATCATCACCCCGGCACTGAGTGTCATTACAAGTATCGGACTGGACCATTGCGCATTGCTTGGCGGCACAAGATCCGCGATAGCGTCAGAAAAAGCAGGCATTTTCAAAAAGGATGTTCCCGCTCTTGTCTGGGGCCATGATTCTGAGACCGATACGGTTTTCGAGAGCAAGGCATCCGATGCCGGCTGTCCTTTGTTCTTTGCCGACATTGAATCAGCCGGCGGAATCATATCAGACCTGACCGGGGAGTATCAGCAAGGCAACATCGCCACTGCCATAAAAGCACTTGACATCCTCGGGTTTCCCCTGTGCGACGTTGTCCTGGATGCCTTGAAGCACACTGCAGAAAGGACGGGACTGAGGGGACGGTGGGAGAAATTATGCCTTAATCCCTTGACAATTTGCGATATAGGGCACAATCCGGCAGCTCTGAAGGTCAACTTTTCTTCTCTTGAAAAAAGCGGCAGGCCTCTGGTCATAGTGTACGGCGTGATGGCGGACAAGGACATCGGTTCAATAATTCCGCTTATGCCGGCGTGCGCCCACTATATTCTTGTAGCTCCGGAAATTCCGCGTGCAATGAAGGTCGACGAACTTTTCGACAGAATCAAATCGGTCAGGCCCGAACTTGACACCGAGCGGGCGGGAAGCGTCCGCGAAGGAATAGAACAGGCCCGCAGATATGCGGGCCCGGATTCCATTATATATATAGGTGGCAGCACTTTCGTGGTTTGCGAGGCCCTGCCCCTATATGACCTCGATGTCTGAAGATTCCACCCACCCCTGACGTCCGTCAGAAAGTTCAATATTGTTCCAAGAGCCAACGCTGTCAAGTACTTTGACTTTGGCTCCGTCGTGCAGAATGAACAAATCCTTTGAAGAGTCTTTAGACGGAGAACTCTTTACGGAAATCACCGATTTCATCACAATGGCAGAAATGTCGTGACGGTAATCACTCCACTGCCACTGGGCGAAGTCAAGGCACAACAGGGATATCACCAGTGCGACTATTCCGGCAAAGAAGCCCGCCTTTTTCCGGGCTGTCACGCGTGATAGCAGATAAATCAGGGCGCAGAATATCGCAAGGGAGAGGAACACAAAGAACAGCACAGTCCAGGTATTTCCCGAAAGGGTACGGCACACTTTTCTGCCTATCTGTTCAATTAAAATCTCCGGAATCTCCTCTATCCTGTCCTGAGTCCCGGACTTCGCGAACGCCAGGTTGTGCTCCACGTCTTTGTTGGACGGATCGAGACGTCGCGCCCTCTCATAATAGAGAATGGCTTTGGCAGTCTCCCCTTCCTTGAAATAGGCGTTCCCGATGTTGTAGTATAATTCTGCAGACTCGGCACCGCCTGCCTCTATCGCAGTCCAATTCTCGATAGCCGCCTGCCAGTTGCCCTCGGAATATGCCTGGACCGCATCGTCCCACTCAGTTGCGCCGAGAGGAAGGCTTATGAGCAATGCGATGAGAGGCGCCACTTTTCTAATATCCATATTTTTCTTCATTGAAGAATCTACTGATGAAATCAAGTCAAGAGCCTTTTCATAATGTTCGTTCATAGCGGCATGGACGGAAGGCGGAGCATATCTTGCGAACTCACATTCATCAAGCAGGCTCAGATATTCCGATGCCAGATTTTCACTGACGCCGGAAGAAAGCAGCCTGGAAGAAATGTTTTCCTTGCTCATATCGGCGGGATCGATGGCCATCTTGTCTCCCACGTAGCCAAGCAAAGCCTTGTGCAGTTCCTCGTAGAAAGCTGAATAAAGGTCCTTGCTGAGATATTCTCCTGCAGATGCAAGACGTTTTCGGGCCATCTTAGTGGCAGTCCGGTTCTTCGTCCCGACAATATCAGCTCTTCTCTGCGCGCTCTTCCTGAATACGAAGAACAGCAACGCGCCGGCGCCAAGCAGCAGGGAAAGGGCTATCCAAAAGCCCGTGGAGAACAAATAGAACTTTCCGATCTCGGAATATGAAGGTTCCTTGGTCACTATGTATCTGATATCCGAATCAAGATCCTTGACGCTCCTCTGATTGACAGACTGGACCAGATGCCCCTGCGATGACGCCTCGGCCTCATTTCCCTTTTCAACTTTGACAGGCAAAGGCTGAGAGGTCAAAGTAACATACTTTCCCGCCGATATGTCATAATAAGAGTATTCTATCGGTCCGATGACAAATTCTCCGGCGCTGCGGGGGATGAACGGATATTCGAAAATCCTGCTTCCCGACGTACGGGTCTGATCTCCCCCCGTCTCATCGGTCACTTTTGTGTCATAAGCCTCAAAATCAAGCGGGAAGCTGACTTTCGGCGTTTCAAGCATTGAAATGTTCCCGCTTCCGGAAACGGTTATTATAAGGGATCCGGCGTCATGGGTCTTCAATGAGTCCGCAGTAAGACGTGCCGAAATGGAGAATTTCCCGACACCGCCGCAGAATGAAGCCGGTGCTCCGGCAGGAAGCTGTTTCACGCGGACTGTGGCTGCGGGTGTAGTCACACGCTTGCGGATTGTCCTGTAATCGTCCATAAAAAAGTCATCGAAGATGCTCCTGGACGTACTCCTGCTTACCCTCTCATTGACAAGGCACACCAGCTCGGAAGGTTCTACGATGAGGTCCCCGGCCTGTTGAGGGATCAAGGTATAGCTGCGGATGACAGCGACATAATACATAGATCCGTGGTAGTTCTCCCTTGTGAACTCAATATTGTCGGGGATCTGCTGCTGGTTCCAGAAGCCATTGAATATCGGCAGTTTCGCATTCTCGAAACCGGCAACGTTCACTTTGGAATAAAGTTTCAGGTCAGCCTTGATTATCTCGCCGACAAACGCCGTGGTCTTGCTGAAAGTCAGCCTCATGAAAAGATCCTCATTTGAGACTTCTTCCGACTGCGACCGGCCGCTGTCCGATGCCTGTCCGGATGACTGTGACGAAGACGGGGATCCTCCGGGAACGACTTCGATACTTGTTGGCTTCGACACGATTTCGGCATTCTTGAGCCTGGCCGTAGCCTGCGGGATCTGAAAGACGCCTGTTTTTCTGGCAGCAACAATGTACGTATATGCACTCTGCGAAGACTTCGTGCGTTTTCCGTTTACGAAGGTGGTGGAAACTGACGAACTGCGCTGAGGGCCCCATATCAGGTCAAAATCAGGGCCCTGCGTCCACGAAAAGTCCGAAGGTGACTCTTCCCCTTCAACGGAAAACGTTATCTGGAACTGCTCGCCGACCTCGACAAGGTTGGGAGCCTGTACTTTTATGGTACTCTGGGCCAGAGCGACAACTCCGGCCAACATTGAAACAAAAAATATGACTAACCTCTTCATGCTACCAGTTCTTTTCTTTCTGACGAGACTTCAGTGCGGCTGCTTTTTCCTTGTTCACTTTATCCTGAGTTTCTTTTTCTTTTGCCTGTATCGCCCTCAACATCTGCTGAGCCTGCTGCCGGGACATCCGGTTTTCATTGTCCTGCCGGTCATCCTGATTCTGATCGTTCTGATCGTTCTGATCGTTCCGATTGTCCTGATTCTGATTGTCCTGATTCCGATTGTCCTGCTGCTGATCGTCCTGCTGCTGATCGTCCTGATTCTGATCGTTCTGATTCTGATCGTTCTGGTTGTTCTGCTGCTGATTTTCAAGCATTTTTTTGGCGTATATGTAATTCTCCTTGGCGTCCATATCATCCGGGGTCTGAAGAAGTGCATTCCTGAATGCTTCGACAGCCCTTGCATAATCCTTCTTCCGGAGAGCGACATCGCCTTCGTTGAAGTAGACTTCCGGTCTTCCCGAGTCTTCCACCCGTCCAAGCGCAACTCCGGCACCGTCATAATCCCCCTGACGATACAGCGACGAAGCCAGGTTGTATTGGCCTGCCACAGAAGTCGAATCCTTCAGAACGGCTTTTCTGTAGTCTATCTCGGACTCCTTGAACTTGTCTTTTGAAAATTTACGGTTGCCTGCACGGACATCCTTCCTGTCATTCTGGGCAGGAGACGGAAGACATAACAGCAGCAGCAACAGAACTGAAATTGATCTACGCATCAAAAAGATTCCTTTTTAATTTCCTGTCGCCGATGAGCATCTCTATCACAAAGAGAGCCAGGGCTATGCCCAGGAAATACATAAACTGTTCATCATACTCTTCGAATACGACGGAATTGAACATCTCGTCCTCCATCTTCCTGAGGTCATTGATGATAGGAGTAAGGCCGAACTCTTCATTACCCGCGTGGATATATGCGCCCCCGCCCGCTTGAGCAATCTTCTCCAAAGTATTCTCGTCAAGTCTGGTCACGACAATGTTTCCATTCGAATCTTTCATCAGGTCACCATCCTTCGGGATGGGCTCTCCCCTCACTGATCCGACTCCGATCGTATATACTTTTATCCCCATTCCGGCCGCCTGTTTTGCGGCCTCCACGGCATCGTCCTCGTGGTTTTCACCGTCGGTGATGACTATTATCGCCCTGCTCTTCTCGCTCTGTGCGCTGAATCCCCTGACCGCAGTGGAGATTGCATCGCCTATGGCGGTGCCCTGAATAGGTATCGATTCCGTATTGACGGAAGAGAGGAACATCTTGGCGGATATGTAGTCTGTAGTTACAGGCAACTGCACAAATGAACTTCCGGCAAAGATAATGAGCCCGATCCTGTCGCCTTCAAGTTTGTCGACCAGTCTCGAAATGGCCAGTTTCGCCCTTGAAAGCCTGTCCGGCGAATAGTCCTGGGCCAGCATGGAATTCGACACGTCGAGGCATATCATAATCTCTGAACCTTTTGTCTGCCGTTGCGACAATTTGGCTCCTATCTGCGGGCGTGACAAGCCCAATACGAAAAACGCGAATGCCAGAGAGAACAGCACTATCCTGACCCAGCCTTTTGCTCCGGACCGGGACGGCATAAGTTCCTTCACCAGTTCCTCATCACCGAACCGGCGGATCCTTGAAAGACGGAGCCTGCGCTTGACGGCATAAGCCACAGGAATCAACGGCACCAGCAGCAACAGGATCAGAAACTTCGGATTTGCAAATATCATCATGGCAATCTTCTGACAATCAGTTTAAGTATCAATTCAAGCAGAAGGCAGAGCAATGCCGCAAACGCATACTTGCCGAACAGTTCCTTATATACGGGGAAACTGTCTATCGTAGTCCGCGCCTTCTCCATCTTGTTTATCTCCGAGTATATCTGGGAAAGCTTCGTATTGTCCGTCGCCCTGAAATATTTCCCTCCGGTGGCGTCTGCAATCTGCTGGAGGAGTTCCTCGTCAATCTCGACTTTCATCTGCTGCTCTTCAACGCCCCACGGAGTCATTACAGGATACGGAGCCATGCCATTGGCTCCTACACCTATGGTATATACCCTGATACCGTAGGTCTCTGCGATTTCGGCAGCGCTTTCCGGGCTTATCTCCCCCATATTGTTCACTCCGTCAGTAAGAAGAATCACCACTCTGCTCCCGGCATCGGAGTCCATCATCCTGGCGACAGCCGTGGCCAGGCCGTTGCCTATGGCGGTTCCGTCCTCGATCAGATCCGTCTGAACCTCTTTCATCAGGTTTATAAGCGCCGCACGGTCAGTAGTCAAAGGGCACTGCGTGTAGCTCTCTCCGGCGAACACGACTATTCCCATCCTGTCGGAAGGCCGCTGCGCGATAAACTCTATGGCTATATCCTTCGCCGCACTGATACGGTCCGGCTGGAAATCACGCGCCAGCATACTGGTGGAAACGTCCATTGTCAGAACGATGTCGATGCCTTCGGTATCAATCTTTTCTATCTCGGAAGAAGAGCGCGGCCTTGCTATAGCCACGATGATAAGACAAAGGGCGGCGAACCTCAAGGCAAAAGGGATATGTATCAGTACGGAAAGGACGGTGCCTCCGCCCTGCTTCCACTGGGTCACGCCGGATACTCTCAAATGCGGCCTCTTCCCTGCCAGCTCTCTATAGACATACAGAGCGGCCAGCAGGACAGGAACGGTCAGGAGCCATAACAGTTGCGGATATTCGAAATACATATCAGTTCTCCGGCTTTTCTTCTATCGTACTTGTAACTATATTGACAGCCACAGGGAGGACTTTGGCATTATCCTCGTCCGAGGCTATGTGCTTCGCGAATTTCACGAAATCCGCACGTTCGAACAGGTCCCGCGCGCTTTCGAATATTACAGGAGACAGTCCCTGTTTGTCTTTCAGCGCCGCGAACAGTTCGGCCGTAGTCATCTCGGGAGCATCTACTCCGAAACGGATCTCAAGGTAATCCTTCAACGTATCCGTCACGCCGGAATAAAATGCTTTCTGCTTGTCGGGCGCCCAGTATCTGTCATTTCTGAAATGCTCGAGACGGCGGAGCGCCAGCAGGTATGCAGGTTCGTCCGGAACGGGTTCAAGGCCCTTTTCCCGGCGATATTTCCGTATCAGGACAACACAGAGCACTGCAAGCGCTGCAAAAAGCAGCATTCCCGCCAGCCACGGAAGAGCCTCCCTGAAAGTCAACGGGTATCTGATCTGGCCTTTGATATCCTTCACCTCAAAAGTCGCCGTATCGACGGGAATCGTCCTGACCTCCATGCTGCACCCCTCGAACTCAAGGGTATCTTCCTTCCCCGCATATTTTTTGAGAACATAAATAGGCGGAAGGTCATATATCCCTTCCTCGAAAGGTGCCAGCACGACTGAAGCCCTGATGTCCGTCAACTGCTGCTTTTTGTTGACCGCCAGGGTGTCGAATTTCCAGTTCCTCACAACGGAAAGGGTATCATTGGAAAATTCCGTAAAATCCTGGAGAGCTATCTGCGTGCCCTTTTTGAGTCCCTCCAGAGAAAAGCCGTACTCCAGCTGATCTGCAATGAGTATGGAGTCGCGCTGCCGGAGCTGCTCCAAGAACGCTTTTCCTGACGGGATGATATCCAGAATCACCGTCAATATGAGTGTCAGCAGTTTCATTTGCTTCCGAACAATGATTTAAGTTGCTTAATATAATCCTCGTCCGTGGAAATGTCCACATAATCCACCTGATATTTCTTGAAAAGCCTGTCTTCCCTTTCACAAATGTTCCCGTGCCATTCGCGGTACAGCCTGCGGACTTTTGGAGAGTCGGTGTTGATCCAGGCACTCTCCCCGGTTTCGCTGTCCTTTACGTTGACAAGACCGACAGGCGGGATGTCCGCTTCCCTCGGATCATGGACTTTGACCACCGAGATGTCGTGCCTTCCGACCGCAACTTTCAGAGCTTCTTCATACCTGAGATTCCCCTCACTGTCAGCATCTATCATATCACTTAGAAGGAACACATTGCATTTCTTCTTGATAGCACCGGTAAGATATTTCAGAGCGGCGCCGATATCGGTACCGTCCGAAGACGGATGGAACTCGAGAACGTCCCTGATAATCCTAAGAAGATGGCTGCGCCCCTTCTTCGGAGGAATGAATTCCTCAACCCGGTCTGAAAAGAAAAGAGCCCCCACCTTGTCATTGTTCAGTATCGCGCTGAAAGAAAGGACGGCGGCGATCTGTGCTATCAGATCCCTTTTGGTCTGCTCGGATGTTCCGAACAATCCGGAACGGCTGACGTCTATCATCAGGACGACGGTCAGTTCCCTCTCTTCTTCGAAAACCTTGACGTACGGACTGCGCAGACGGGCAGTCACGTTCCAGTCCATATTGCGCACATCATCTCCCCACTGATACTCCCTGACCTCACTGAAAGCCATTCCGCGCCCTTTGAACGCAGAATGATACTCACCGGCGAAAATCTGATGGGACAGAGCCTTTGTCCGTATTTCAATCTTGCGGACTTTCTTCAGGAGGTCCGTCGCACTATGGAACGATGACGGCATTGATTACTTTTTCAATGATTTGCTCTGTAGTGACATTCTCCGCCTCGGCTTCGTATGTCAGACCGATCCTGTGACGGAGGACCTCGTTGCATACGGCCCTGACATCCTCAGGGATGACGTATCCGCGGCGCTTGATGAATGCGTATGCCTTTGCAGCAAGGCTGAGTGATATGCTTGCACGCGGAGATGCGCCGAATGAAATAAGATTCCCGACTTCCTTCAATCCGTATTCTTCAGGTGTCCGGGTGGCATATACGATGTCAACGATGTACCTTTCAATCTTCTCGTCCATATACACTTCACGGACGACCTCCCTTGCACGCACTATGTCTTCAGGATTGATGACACTCTGCGCCTTCGGGAACACGCCGGAATTGTTCATTCTGACGATAAGCTTTTCTTCCTCCTTCTTTGGATAGCCGACAACCACCTTCAGCATAAAACGGTCCACCTGTGCCTCCGGAAGCGGATACGTTCCCTCCTGCTCGATAGGGTTCTGGGTCGCCATCACAAGGAAAGGCTCCGGAAGTCTGTAAGTCTGGTCCCCCAACGTCACCTGCCTTTCCTGCATGGCTTCGAGAAGTGCAGACTGTACTTTGGCCGGCGCACGGTTGATCTCATCAGCCAGCACGAAGTTGGCGAAAACCGGTCCCTTGTGCACCTCGAACTGCTCCTTCTTCTGAGAATATATCAAAGTTCCCGTCAAGTCGGCAGGAAGAAGATCAGGAGTGAACTGGATTCTGCTGAACTTTGCATTTACTGCCTGGGCCAGCGTACTGATCGCCAATGTCTTTGCAAGACCGGGAACGCCTTCCAAAAGTATGTGCCCGTTCGCCAGCATGGCAATCATAAGATTCTCGACAAGATGCTTCTGACCTACTATCACCTTGCCCATTTCAAGCGACAGGATATCAACGAACGAACTTTCTTTCTGGATGCGTTCATTGAGCTCCTTGATATTTACACTTTCCATATATTTTGATATTTTTGCAATCAAATGCGGTACAAAATCACCCTGTCATACTCCGGAGCCGATTTCCGAGGCTGGCAAATCCAACCTCACGACCCGTCTGTCCAGCAGACGCTTCAGGATGCCCTGACAAAACTTCTGGGCACCGGGATCAGCGTCACCGGCGCGGGAAGGACCGATACAGGAGTCAATGCAATCAACTATGCGGCGCACTTTGACTTCTGCGGAGAAATCGAAAGCAGTGAGCTGCGCTACAAATTAAATGCCATCCTGCCTGCCTCCATTGCCATATCCCAGATCACCGGCGTCGCCGATGACTTCCACGCAAGATTCGGAGCAACAAAACGCGAATATACATATTTTTTACATACGGTGAAGGACCCGTTTCTAACTGAATCTTCACTCCTGTGCCACTATCCTCTGGACTTTGATGCCATGAACCGTGCGGCAGCCGGTCTTGTAGGCACCCATGATTTCAGCTGTTTCGAGAAAACGGGAGCGGACAACAAGACATCAATCTGCACCGTTTTTGAAGCCGGATGGCACAGATATCTGCCTTCCCACTTATTGGTAACCGGCAATCATTCGGAAAACTACTGGTATTTCAAAATCTCCGCGGACAGATTCTTGAGAAATATGGTACGCGCCACCGTGGGCACCCTTCTTGAAATAGGACGGGGAAAAAGAAGGGAGGACTCCGTCAGCTCCCTCCTCGCTTCCGGCGACAGGTGCCTGGCGGGTGAATCCGTGCCGGGATTCCCACTGTTCCTTTCCGATATCAAATACTGAGAAATTTGATTATATTTGTAAGTTGGTCAAGAAGGGCCAAAAACAGAATATAATCAAATTTCAAGTATATGCTTTTCAGTTTACTTCAGGCTGACATCGTTGACGCTGTACCGGTACAGCAGGAGATGTCCTATTCACTTATCGAAATGGCCACCAAAGGAGGCTGGCTCATGCTTCTTCTCCTTGCGCTTTCCATCATCGCCATCTATCTTTTCGGAAAGAAATGGTGGATGATACGTCAGGCAAGCAGGGTGGACAAGAACTTTATGATGGATATCAGGGACTATATCCACGAAGGCAAAGTCAAATCCGCGCAGACACTCTGCACAAAATATGACAATCCTGTGGCAAGAATGATCGAGAGCGGCATTTCCCATATCGGAAGGCCGCTGAACGACATCCAGGCTGCCGTGGAGAATGTCGGGAACGTGGAAGTGGCAAGACTGGAGAAAGGGCTTCCCTATCTGGCCACAATTGCCGGCGGCGCTCCTATGATCGGATTCCTCGGCACCGTGACCGGAATGGTGGAGGCTTTCTTCAATATGTCCCAGGCGGGCAACAACATTGATATCACACTGCTGTCAAGCGGTATCTACACTGCAATGATCACGACAGTCGGCGGACTCATCGTCGGCATCCTTGCCTACTTCGGATACAATTTCCTGACTGCAAAGATATCAAACATCGTTTTCCAGATGGAAAACTCGACAATCGAGTTCATGGATCTGCTCAACGATCCTACAATCCAGAAGTAATATGGCTATCAGACGCACCACAAAGGCAGACCCCAACATTTCGATGTCTTCAATGACGGACATTGTCTTCCTGCTGCTCATATTTTTCCTGGTGACATCTACACTTGTCAACCCGAACGCCCTGAAGCTTCTGCTGCCGAAGAGCACCGGCCAGGTCGGAGCGAAAGCGACTACGACAGTGTCGATCAAGGACTGGGGCAATGACCGTTTCACATATCACATCAACGGAGAAGAAACACCTGTGCCCTTTGAGCAGGTCGAAGACAAACTGATTGAGAATCTTCAGACGGAAGAAGACCCTACTTTTTCAATCTACTCGGATGAGAGCGTCCCTATCAAGGAGATAGTTTCCGTGATGAACATCGCCAAAAGAAACCATTACAAGGTAATCCTGGCGACACAACCGGAGTAATCATCGTTTAATGGACAGATACGGAGAGCATAACGGCAGATGGGTGGGTATCGTTTTGACGGTACTTACACACGCCGTCGCCATCATCACAGTATCGTTCTCCGGTATAAAATACCTGTACCCGCCTCCTTCAGAGACGGCAATGCTGCTTGAATTCGAGCAGGAAAACGAATCTGTTGCCGAACGGTCCCGCGGGACGCAGCCCCGCTCCGAGGACCCCGACAGGACAAAGCCGGTCGAACTCGTTCAGCAGAGCAAGTCTCCCGAAGTTGCCAGTCGGGAGAATCTGACTCCACGGACTGAGCCGGACGATTTCGGGGATGTCCCCGTACAGGAGCCTGAACGCAAAGAAGAACCGGCACTCAATCCAAAGGCTTCTTTCCCGGGGATGGCCAGGAAGGACACCACTCTTACAGCTGCGCATGCCGCAAACGAGAGCAGCGACAAGTTCAAAGCCGGACAGAGTGACGGAAACACTCTCAACGGACGCACTGACGGCAAGCCGAACGCGCACCTCAAAGGCAGGAACGTTATGGGCAGCATTCCTCGTCCGACATACAGCGTACAGGAAAGCGGCACGGTCGTTGTGAGCATCTGGGTGGATCAGTACGGCACAGTGCAGAAAGCGGTTCCCGGCTCGGACGGCACTACTGTCACGGACAAGACTTTATGGGCAGCCGCGCGCAAAGCCGCGATGGAGACGCACTTCAATATGAGTGCAGATGCACCTGCCATGCAGGAAGGAACGATTACGTATATTTTCAACTTAAAATAAATCGGACGACGTGAGTCATCGCAAATGATTACAAAAATGGAAGAATTCAGCAAGAATGGCCGCAAACTTAGACCACGCAAAAACTTTAGCGCTTCGCAAAGCGCAAACGCACACAGAAGCAGCCGGCCCTACAAGGCAGACAGTTCATATACCGGAAGAAGCGACAGGCCGTACAGGCCAGAGCATTCGGACAGGCCATACAGGTCAGAGCACTCCGACAGACCGTTCAGGACAGAGCACTCCGACAGGCCGTACAGGTCAGAGCACTCCGACAGACCGTTCAGGCCGGGGAAACCGGGGAGACCGGGCTACAAAAAGGATTTCAGAAGGAGAGACAATGCTCCGCGTTTCAGCCGCGAATCAGATGAAGGCATCAATCGCATGATCAGCCGGAAGCCATTGGTTGACGACCGCAATTTCAGTGACAGCGACACATTCCACGGCACATTTGAGGAAGAAGTCCGCCTCAACAAGTTCATCGCGAATTCGGGAGTCTGCTCACGCCGCGAAGCGGACACCTTCATCCAGGCCGGTGTCGTTACCGTCAACGGAGAAGTTGTCACAGAACTCGGGACCAAGGTCAATGTCCTCAAGGATGAGGTTAAGTTCAACGGTGAAAGGTTGAAAGGCGAAGAGAAAGTATATATTGTGATGAACAAGCCGATAGGATACGTCACCACTGCCAGCGACCCGCACGCAGAGAAGACTGTGATGGAGCTGCTCAAAGGCTGCAGATACAGGGTGTTCCCCGTAGGCCGTCTGGACAAGAACACGACCGGAGTCCTGATGTTCACGAATGACGGAGAGATAGCAGAGCGCCTGACCCATCCTTCCTATGACAAGAAGAAGATATATCAGGTTATTCTGGACCGGGAAGTCAGCGAAGAGGACCGTGACCGGATTCTCTGCGGTATCACTCTCAACGACGGACAGGTGGCGGCCGACGAACTGGAATACATCGATGCGACAGACCACAGGAAACTCGGCATAGAGATCCACTCCGGCAAGAACAGGATTGTCAGAAGGATATTTGAATCCCTTGGATATAATGTCAAGGCACTGGACAGGGTATATTTTGCCGGTCTGACCAAGAAAGGCCTGAAAAAAGGCGAATGGAGATTCCTCACGGAGGGAGAATCGAACATCCTAAAAATGGGTGCCTATGCATAGGTCAGGTTTTGTCAACATAATTGGCAACCCCAACGTCGGCAAATCCACTCTCCTGAATGCTCTGGTCGGCGAAAAGCTCAGTATCGTAACAGCCAAGGCCCAGACCACCAGACACAGGATAATGGGAATCGTCAACGGGGAGGACTGGCAGATTGTATATTCCGACACACCGGGCATCCTCAAGCCGAATTACCGGCTGCAACAGAATATGATGAACTTCGTTGACGGGGCGATAGGCGATGCGGACATAATTCTGTACGTGACGGATGTGGTCGAGACAAGCGACAAGAATTCCGAATACGTTGAAAAGCTCACCAGACTTGACTGCCCGGTTATTGTGGTGGTCAATAAAATCGACCTGAGTTCACAGGATAAAGTGGTGGAAATCATGGACTATTGGAAAGAGAAGCTTCCGGGGTCCGTTATCATTCCTGCCTCCGCGAAGGAGAAATTCAACTTGCAGAGCATTCTTGACACCGTGGTCAGCAAACTGCCTGAATGCCCGCCCTGGTTCGACAAGGACGCCTTCACGGACAAGAACCTGAGATTTTTTGCGTCCGAAATCATCAGGGAGAAGATACTCCTGAACTATAAGGAGGAAATCCCGTACTGCTGCGAAGTCGGCATCGAGGCGTTCAAGGAAGGCGCAGACCGTTATGACATAAGCGCCGTGATTTATGTTATGCGCGAGTCGCAGAAAGGCATAGTGATAGGCAAGGGAGGCTCGGCGCTCAAGAAGGTCGGGACACAGGCCAGGATTGAGATGGAGGATTTCTTCCAGAAGAAAGTATTCCTCCAGATGTATGTAAAAGTTGATCCGGACTGGAGAGAGAGCCGGAAGGAGCTCCGGAAGTTCGGCTACGAAGAATAACAGATTATGAGCGAAGAATTTGAAGAGGTAATTATTGAAGAGGAAGAGGAAACTCCCGCTGAAGGTGAAAGAACCGGAAAGTTCGACAAGCTTCTGGGCAGCGATGCACGCAAGTACAAACTGTCCGGGATGTTCAAGGACTGGTTTCTCGATTATTCATCCTGCGTAATTCTTGACCGCGCCGTTCCGCATATTGTGGATGGTTTGAAGCCTGTGCAGCGACGTGTGCTTCACGCGATGTACAGGATGGATGACGGCGCATACACCAAAGTGGCCAACATAGTCGGACAGGCCATGCAGTATCACCCGCACGGCGACCAGTCAATCCTGGGAGCGCTGGTCCAGTTGGGGCAGAAGGGCTTCACCGTCGATTGTCAGGGAAACTGGGGCAATATTCTTACCGGAGACAGCAATGCAGCTCCCCGCTATATTGAAGCGAGGCTCAGCAAATTTGCGAAAGAGGTGGTCTTCGACCCAAAGGTCACAAACTGGATGAACAGCTACGACGGCAGAAATCTGGAACCGACAGAACTCCCCGTACGTTTCCCTCTATTGCTCGCTCAGGGGACAGAGGGCATTGCCGTCGGCATGACCTCCAAGATTCTACCCCACAATTTCAATGAACTTCTCGATGCATCCGTAGCCATTCTTGAAGGGAAGGGGTTCGAACTTTACCCTGACTTCCCTACCGGAGGTTTCGCTGACTGCTCAAAATATATGCAGGGCGCCAGAGGCAGCTCAGTCAAAGTCCGCGCACGCATAGACAAGATTGACAAGAGCACGATCGTCATATCGGAAATACCTTACGGAAAAACCACTCATATCCTCATAGATTCCATCCTGAAGGCAAAGGAGAAGGGGAAGATCAAGATCAAGAAGATTGAGGATATGACCACTGACAAGGTGGAGATCACCATCCACCTCCCGAATGACGTATCTCCTGACAAGACAATTGACGCTCTGTACGCTTTCACTGACTGTGAGACGAATATTGCGCCGAACGCCTGCGTCATTATGGACAACAAGCCTCAATTCCTTGACGTTCACGAAATACTGAGATACGACACCTTCCATACCAGGGACATTCTGCTCCAGGAACTGCAGATAAGGCTGTCGGAACTCGAAGGCGAATGGCATCTCAACTCCCTGGAAAGGATATTCTTCGAGAACAGGATATACAAGGTGCTTGAACAGGACCAGAAGGACTGGGAGACCCAGATCGGAGACGTGTTCAACAAGATGAAAGAATATCAGGACCTGCTGAAACGGGAAATAACCATGGACGATATCCTGAAACTCGTTGAGAAACCGGTGAGAAAGATTTCCAAGTTCGATACCAAAGCCGTAGATGAAAAGATACGCGGCATCGAAGAACAGATCAGGGTTGTCAGTAACAACATAGCGCATATCGACAGGTATACCATAAATTGGTTCAAGGACCTGAAGAAAAAGTACGGCAAGGATTATCCGCGCAGGACGGAATTGACCGGCTTTGAAACGATTGCAGCGACGAAGGTCGTTAACAACAATGCCAAGCTTCAGGCAAATATGGCAGAGGGTTTCGTCGGCATAGGGCTCAAGAATTCCGACGGCGGCGAGTACATCTGCGACTGCTCCGACCTTTCCGAAATCATCGTGATGAACAAGGACGGGAAATACAGGGTGACAAAGGTCAGCGACAAGGCATTTTTCGGAAAAGACCTGCTTTACGTGGGAGTGTTCAACCGTGGGGATGACCGAACGATCTACAATGTCATATACCGTCAGGGCAAAACTTCCTTATATTATGCAAAAAGATTTGCCATCACGTCCGTCACAAGAGACAAGGAATATGACATCACCACCGGAGAAGACGGATCCAAGATCATTTGGTTCACCGCCAACCACAATGGTGAGGCGGAATCAGTAAAAGTCCAGCTCAGACCGCGTCCGAAGCTCAAGAAGACCTCGTTCGAATACGATTTTTCCACACTCTCCATCAAGGGAAGGAACTCAAGGGGAAACCTCGTGAGCAAATTCGTGGTCAGCAAAATCACGCTCAAGAGTCAAGGCGTCAGCACCATAGCAGGCAAGGACATCTGGTACGACGCTGATATCCAAAAGCTTAACGAAGACCAGAGAGGCCTCTACCTGGGCCAGTTCAATTCGGATGACAAGATTCTGGCCATCTTCAGGAACGGCACTTTCTACACCACATCTTTCGACTTGAGCAACAGATATCAGGGAGACGTGCTGAGAATCGAAAAGTTCGACCCCGAAAAGACATTTACCGCCCTGTACTACGATGCCAAGGCCAAAGCTTTCTATGTCAAGAGATTCTCGTTTATCCTAAGTGACAACAATCCGGTAAGCTTCATCGCGGAAGGGCAGAAATCATATCTGGTGGACATCAGTGACGACAAGCATCCGCAGTTCCTTGTCACCTTCGGCGGCAAAAACGCAAAGGAGCCTGAAGCAGTGGACGCGGAAGCGCTTATCGGGAAAAAGGGTATCGCGGCCAAAGGACGCAAGTGCGTGGACAGAGGAGAAGTGAAGGAGGTTCATTTCATAGAGCCGCTCATAAAGGAAGAAGAGCCGGTTGAACTTGAGATGCCGCTGGAAATTGACATCGCCGATATTATTGTAGAACCTACACTTTTCTGATGATTATCTCTTTGACTGGTTTTATGGGATGCGGAAAGAGCAGCGTCGGAAAGGTTCTTTCCGGCATGCTCGGGTTCCGGTTCATTGATCTGGACTCATATGTCGAGCACAAAAAAGGAATCGGCATTCCGGAAATCATCACGACGGAGGGTGAGAACTCTTTCCGGGCTCTCGAGGCCGAATGCGTAAGGGATGTGGTCATCATGAGCCGGCTTACCGGGGAAGACCTGGTCCTGGCGCTCGGAGGAGGTACGCTTACTATAGGTTCCATCCGGGACTTTATTCTGGAAAACACCCACTGCGTGTATCTCAAAGCAGGTTTTGATACAATCGCGAAAAGACTCGGCGATGCCGTGGCATCCCGCCCCCTTTTCAGTGAAGATCTGTACGAAAAAAGGCTTGGTGTATATGAACTCGCAGAGACGTCAGTAGATACTGAGGGAAGAACTCCCGAAGCGGTTGCCGAGGAAATTAAATTATTTTCGATATCTTTGTAACTTATGGCAAAAGAGTGCAGATGGATTCTTAGAGATCAAGCCGATCCCGAAACAGTCGAAAGGCTGTCTACGGAAGTCGGCATTGACCGCGTCCTTGCAAACCTGCTTGTGGACAGAGGCGTAAGGACCTTCGAGCAGGCGCGTGCATTCTTCAGGCCGAATCTGGATGATCTTCACGACCCTTTCCTGATGAAAGATATGGATGCAGCCGTGGAGAGACTGCACGGCGCCATCGCATCCGGGGAAAAGATTCTTGTCTACGGAGACTACGACGTTGACGGGACTACAGCAGTAGCGTTGGTCTTCTCATTCATCAAAAGATTCACGGACAAGGTGGATTTCTATATTCCGGACAGGTATGACGAAGGATATGGAGTATCGTTCAAGGGTATCGACTGGGCAGCGGAAGGAGGCTTCAGCCTGATTATCACTCTTGACTGCGGCATCAAGGCCATCGACAAGGTCAAATATGCCAAGTCAAAAGGAGTGGATATGATCATCTGCGACCATCACCTTCCGGAAAATGAAATTCCTGAGGCAGTCGCGGTCCTTGACCCGAAAAGGGAAGACTGCAACTATCCGTTCGATGACCTTTCCGGTTGCGGCGTAGGCTTCAAACTTGTTCAGGCATATTCTCAAAAGCACGGCATCAAATTCGAAACGCTGATTCCCCTGCTTGACCTGCTGGTGGTAAGCATATCATCCGACCTGGTCACAATGGTGGGAGAGAACCGCACTCTGGCACACTTCGGGCTCAAGCAGCTGAATGAAAGCCCTCGTTTCGGACTTCTGGCCATGATCAATCTGTCCAACATCGAGCCCGGACATCTCAACATTGACGACATTGTCTTCAAGATAGGGCCCAGAATCAATGCGGCGGGCAGAATGGAGAGCGGAAGGCTTGCAGTCGAGCTGTTGACGGCGGAGGATGTCGACACCGCAATGTTCATCGGCGAGAAAATCAACGAGAACAATAACGACAGGAAGAATATCGATCGGGAAATCACAAAAGAGGCTTTGGAAATGGTTCAGAACGGATCCTGCCTCTGCAGCGAAAACGCCACGGTGGTATATAATCCGAAATGGAACAAAGGCGTCGTGGGAATCGTCGCCTCAAGACTTGTCGAGGCCTATTACAAGCCTACTGTCGTACTTACCAAGTCCAACGGATTCGTCACCGGTTCGGCGCGAAGCATTGCCGGATTCGACCTATATGAAGCCATCGACAGCTGCGCCGACCTGCTTGAGAATTTCGGAGGCCACGTGTATGCTGCAGGTTTGACCATGAAGGAAGAGAACCTCGCGGAATTCGCCCGGAGGATAGACAAATTCATCGGAGGAAAAATCTCGACGGAGATGCTGACGCCAATCGTGGAAATCGATTCGAAACTGGATTTCTCTCAGATTACGCCGAAGTTCTTCCGCATTCTCAAACAGTTCCAGCCGTTCGGACCGGGCAACAACAATCCTATCTTTGTGACGGAGAATGTCTATGATGCCGGTAACGGCAGAAAGGTTGGCGCAGGCGGAGTGCATATGAAGCTGGACCTCATACAGGAGTCACAGCCATATCACCAGATAGCCGCCATTGCATTCAATATGTCCGAATACTACGACTATATCAAGTCCGGAAATCCTCTCGACGTATGCTATTCCATCGTCGAGAATTATTATCGCGGCAATTCCACCATCCAGCTTCGTGTCAAGGATCTCAAGGAGAGGGATGAAATTATTTGAGACAAAACCAGAAACAAATTATGGCAAACACTGAATTCAGCGAACAGGAACAGATCAGAAGGGAGTCTCTCGCAAAATTGAGAGAGCTTGGCATAGAGCCTTATCCGGCTGCTGAATATCCCGTAAACACTACGACTGCGGAGATAACTGCAGCCTATGACCCTCAAAAGAACAACTTTCAGGAAGTCTGCATAGCAGGAAGACTTATGAGCAGGCGCATAATGGGTGCGGCCTCATTCGGCGAACTTCAGGACGAGAGCGGAAGAATCCAGATATACGTTAAAAGGGATGAAATCTGCCCGGAAGAGGACAAGACCATGTACAACACCGTATGGAAGAAGCTTCTTGACATCGGTGACATAGTCGGGATCAAAGGATTCGCATTCATCACCCAGACCGGACAGCTGTCCGTTCACGCGAAAGAGCTGACTCTTCTCAGCAAATCGCTCAGGGTGCTTCCTATCGTAAAGGAAATGGACGGACAGGTATTTGACGCTGTGACAGATCCGGAATTCAGATACAGACAGAGATATGTCGACCTCATCATCAATCCCCAGGTCAAGGAAACTTTCATCAAGAGGGCCCGGATAGTCGCTACAATGAGGGAGTATTTCAACGAAGCCGGCTGTCTTGAAGTAGAGACGCCTATCCTTCAGAGCATACCGGGAGGCGCGACCGCCCGCCCGTTCGTGACTCACCACAATGCGCTCGACATCCCTCTATACCTCCGCATCGCCAACGAGCTTTATCTCAAAAGACTTATTGTCGGCGGATACAACGGAGTCTATGAGTTTGCAAAGGACTTCCGCAACGAGGGTATGGACAAGACCCATAACCCTGAGTTCACCTGCATGGAAATATATGTAGCCTACAAGGACTACAACTGGATGATGAAATTCGTCGAGACTATGCTCGAGAGAATTTCCGAAAAGGTGAACGGCACCACAGTAGTCAAAATCGGTGATAATGAGATAGATTTCGGCGGGACATACCGAAGGCTTCCTATTCTTGACGCCATCAAGGAATATGCTGGAGTCGATGTCAGGGGAATGTCAGAGGACGAACTCCGTGCGACTTGCAAGAAACTGGGCGTTGAGATCGAACCTTCTATGGGCAAGGGCAAGCTGATTGACGCCATTTTCGGAGAATATTGCGAGAAAAACCTTATCCAGCCGACATTCGTCACGGACTACCCTGTCGAGATGTCCCCTCTTACGAAGCGCCACCGCACCGATCCTGCACTTACCGAAAGGTTTGAGCTGTTCGTATGCGGAAAAGAGCTTGCCAACGCATATTCGGAGCTGAATGACCCTATCGACCAGCTTGAAAGATTCCAGGAGCAGGCGGCTCTCAAAAGCAAGGGTGACGATGAAGCCATGTATATCGACATGGACTTCGTCCGCGCTCTGGAATACGGTATGCCTCCTACCTCCGGGCTGGGAATGGGCATTGACCGACTTACTATGTTCATGACCGGCCAGACTACCATTCAGGACGTTCTCTTCTTCCCTCAGATGAGGCCTGAAGGGAAGCCTAAAAAAGAATCCTAGTGCCTGATATTCTCACATCGGTCCGTAATACGCGGATCAAGAACATCGTTGCGCTTCAGCAGAAGTCATCCCTCAGGCGCGAGACGGGGTTGTTCGTCATCGAAGGCGCCCGCGAGATACGTCATTGCATCAATGCCGGATACGTGATTGACAGTATTTTCATCTGTCCGCCCCTGTCCGGAGATTTCAGCGTCCCTGAAGGTGCAAAGCACTTTGAAGTCAGCCCTGAAGTCTATGAAAAGGTCGCGTATAGAGGAAGTACTGAAGGAGTCATCGCGCTTGTTGAAAGCCGCAAGCAGGATCTTGAAGATGTCGTACTCTCGGAGAATCCTCTGATTGTCGTGCTGGAAAGCGTGGAAAAGCCGGGCAATCTCGGAGCGGTCCTCCGTTCGGCCGATGCCGCCGGCGCCGATGCCGTAATCATCTGCGATCCGCTCACAGACTTGTATAACCCCAACCTGATAAGGTCCAGCATCGGATCGATATTTACCAAACAGGTTGTCTGCTGTTCCAGCGAACAGGCAATCTCCTGGCTGAAGGAAAATAAAATCAGAATATATACTGCCCAACTGCAGGACTCGGATTGGTACTATGACACCGATATGAAGTCCGGAACCGCCATCGTGATGGGAACAGAAGCCACGGGGCTTACCGGGATATGGAGGCAGGCCGCTGACGCACATATCAAAATACCTATGTTGGGCGCGCTCGACAGTCTGAACGTATCGGTGAGCGCTGCCATATTATTATTTGAAGCTGTTAGACAAAGAAATGGATAAATTCGGAATCATCGGGAATCCTTTGAGTCATTCAAAAAGCCCTGCGGCCTTCATCGCTGCGTACAATTGCAGATGGCAGTTCGATCTTATCGAAGGGCCCGACTTTGAAACTCTATGGCAGCGTTTCCTTAAAGAATACAAGGCGGCAAACGTTACCGCGCCCTATAAGGAAATGGCTTTCAGAAAAGCCGACATTCTTGCACCTGAAGTCGAAAAAATATGCGCTACAAATCTTGTAGTCAACACTCCTGAAGGGGTGAAGGCATACAATTCAGACTATCGCGGAGTGAAGCAGGTCATGATCAATGCCGGAGTCAAAGCCGGTGACACCGCTTTGATTGTAGGTTGCGGAGGAGCAGGCAAGGCGGCCGCCTTTGCGGCAAAAGACCTTGGTCTCAAAACATTTGTCACCAACAGGACCCTGGAAAAGGCCTTGGCCACTGCAAGCCACATCGGTCTCGAGGTGCACCCTTTCAACGAGTCCAAGTCCGTTGATTTCCTGGTGTATACCATTCCGGAAACCATAGAGGACTTAACCAGATTCCGCGGGAAAATCATTCTGGAGGCAGCATATGCCAGCAGAGCGTTCGACGACATAACGCTGAAGTCCATCGGGGCAGAATACATATCTGGAAAGGAATGGCACTTCCAGCAGGCCATAGCCGGTTATGGATTGATGACGGGAGTGGCCCCCGACATTGAAGCCACAAGAAAAGTATACAATTTTTAAATCACAATGATATGTCACTGAACAAAGTAATGCTAATCGGTAACGTTGGTAGAGATCCGGAAGTACGTTACCTTGACGGAAATGCCGCTGCAGGCGGACAGGGAACAAAAGTCGCTACATTCACACTGGCCACTACCGAAAGATACAGGGACCGCAACGGAGAACTGCGTGAGAACACGGAATGGCACAACATCGTTGCCTGGAGAAATTCAGCCGATGTAGCTGAAAAATTCGTCCACAAGGGAACCCAGCTCTTTATCGAGGGCAGGCTCAGGACCAGATCATGGACTGACCAGGCAGGAACAAAGAAATTCACCACTGAAATCATCGTGGATAATCTGCAGCTCCTCGGACGCAGAGAGGACAATCAGAATGCAGCGGAGCCTCAGCAGCAGTACCAGCATCAGGCCCAGCCACAGTTCCGTGCGCCGCAGCCTCAACAGCCGGCACAGGCCATCAGCATTGACCTTGACGGCCCTTCTGACGATTTGCCATTCTAAAGGCTACCGCAACCAATACTGCAAAACAGCCTAAAGACAGGAACAACCATTCCACATGAGCCACAGCTTCCAGATCGGACAGTTGTGGCTTATTGAATATCCTGCCCACAATCTTAGGGACAAAGAAAAGTCCCACGTTCTGGATCCAATATATCAGGGAATAGGCCGTACCGAGATTCTTTTCCGGGACAATCTTCGGAACAGAAGGCCACATTGCTGAAGGGACAAGTGAATAGCCCATACCGAGAAGGCCTATTCCGAGGTATCCGAAGAATGATACGCCGAGCGGCGCAAATGCTATGACCGCATGTCCGGCAAGTACGGCGGCGCTGCCGGCTATCATCCACAGGGAAGCCTTTCCGGTCTTGTCCACAAGCGCACCGAAAAGCGGTGTGAACACTATCGTAAAGAAAGGGATCATCGCCACCATAGTCCCGGCCAGCGAATCATCTATGCCGAAGCGTGGTATCACTACAGATGTCCCGAACTTCTTGAAGGAGCTGACGCAGCAATAAAATGACACGCAGAGCAATCCTATCATTATGAAGCGCGGGTTCTTCAGAAGTGATACGATGTCCCTGAAGCTGAACCTGTCTTCCTGCTCAACGTCTCCCCGACTGAACTTAACGCCGTCCAGTTTGTCCTTTCCGGCATCCATAATCACGAAAACCGCCCAAACGACGGCTCCGACAAGAAGCAATGCCAATCCGACCAGAGCGGGTCTGGAAGTATCCGGGAGACTGTAATAAGCCTTCGGGACACCTACAATAAACGGCGCTGCAATCAGCGCTATTCCGGTCCCGGCTCTTGCAATGGCAAGCTGGAGCCCCATGGCAAGCGACATATTTCCGTCCTTGAACCATTTGGCAATTGACCTTGTCACCGCCACTCCCGCAATCTCGCTTCCCAGCCCGAACATCATCCTGCCTATCCGCCCTATCAGAATCGCACTGTCCTTCTGCAGACCGCCGGCCACTCCGAAATATGCAAGTGCGGCTCCCCCGACCATCATTCCCACAAAGATGGAACCCATGATGCGGATTCCGAAAACATCAAGCAGGATGCCTCCGACTATCAGTCCTCCGCAAACGCAGAGAAGGCTATAGTCTCCTATGAAATTGCCCAGGTCGGCTGAGTTCCAGCCAAGTTCCAGAATCTCCGGCGTCTTGAAAAGATGAGACACCGTGGAAAACATATCATCGAAGAAATAGGAGCCGAACATCGGCACCACAAGACAAGCCAATGCCGCCCAGCGGGCGGCATTGGTAACAGTATTCTTTGCGGAAGTCATTATCTTATTTTATGTTAGGCTCTTCAAGAGCGAGGCCGCGTTTCCCGTCAAGAACTTTAAGATACAGGGCAATGAGAAATGCGAGAATACCGAACACGGCAAAGATGATCAGCGGAACAGTGTAGTTGTAAGGTATGAACTCAGCGCCTGCGGCCTTCGCTGCAAGGACAGCCTCATTGGTGGCATTCGACGACTCAAGCACGCTTCCGATCAGCTTAGGGACGAAGCACAGGCCGATGTTCTGCACCCAGAATATCAGGCAATATGCGCTGCCCAGGATTTTCTCGTCAATGATTTTAGGGACTGACGGCCAGAGGGCGGCAGGCACCAGAGCGAAACTGATTCCGAGGATAACGATAGTGGCATAAGCAATCAGGCTGCTGTGGGTGGCAGGAAGCACAAACGCAAATACCAGATGGCATACAATCAGAAGAAGAGCGCCGTAAATCAACATTGTCGCGCCCTTGCCCTTGCGGTCAAGAAAACTGCCCAGCAAAGGAGTAATCACGGCGGCCCCGATAGGGAACCAGCGGAAGATGTTGGCCGCGGCCTCAGGTGTAATGCCGTTCAGGTTGCACTGCAACATATTGGCGCCGTATCTCTGGAACGGGAAAATGGCTGAATAGTAAAGCACACACAGAAGAGCGACTACCCAGAAGCTCTGAGAACTGAAAATCTTTCCGAGATCCGAAACATGGAATTCATCCTCTGAACTGTCCTCCGATGCAAGGCCGGCTTCGACAAGCTGCGCATCGAACTTCTTGTCCATCACGGAGAATGCTATGAAGTTGATTACTCCTATGAGAAGGAGCACAGTACAGAATCCCACCGGAGCGGCGATGCTTCCCATCCTGGTGGCAATCAGAGGGCTGATCGAGAAAATGGCGAACACGCCTACACGGGCGATAGCCATTTCAATACCCATAGCCAATGCCATTTCCTTGCCTTTGAACCATTTCGCTATAGCCTTGGACACTGTGGTTCCCGCCATCTCGCATCCGCATCCGAAAATCATGAATCCCAGGGCTGCAAGCTTGGCGCTGCCCGGCATCACCGTCCAGAAAGAAGAACCCAGCCACTCGCAGAAAGCAGTGGCCTGGAACCAGTCACTGACACCTATATATTTTATAGCGGCGCCGAAGAACATCAGGGAGGTGGAAAGGATTCCCGTGAAGCGCACGCCCATTTTGTCGAGAATTATGCCCGCAAGGATGAGGAATCCGCAGACATTGAAGATATACTCCGCCGACGCATATGTTCCGAACACGCCCGGAGTCCAGCCTCTCTGCTTCTCCACAAGAGCCTGAAGCGGAGACATCACATCAACAAACATGTAACCGAAGAACATCGCAAGCGCGATAAGGATGAGCGCCGCCCACCTTGCAGCGGGATGGTCATTCATCAGTTTCTTTACTTTTTCTGACATACCTTTCGTTTTTTTATAGCTGACAAAAGTAAGATAAATCCTACGAACATCAAAGTCAAAAGCAATAATGTATCAAGCATTTTTACTATCTTCGCGTGCTTATGTCAAAACTGCTCGACAATATAAATTCTCCTCAGGATGTCAGGGAACTGAACGTATCCGAACTTGGCGGACTGTGCGCCGAAATCAGGGAGTACATGATTGAATGCTGCTCAAAGAACCCGGGACATCTCGCCTCGAGTCTGGGAGCCGTGGAACTGATAGTAGGCACACACTATGTCTACAACACGCCTTATGACAAATTCATATTCGACGTCGGTCATCAGGCATATGCACACAAGATATTGACGGGCAGACGTGAAGCCTTCGCTTCAATGCGCACGAAAGACGGCATAAGCGGGTTCCCGAACATTTTCGAAAGTGAATATGACGCGTTCAGCGTCGGTCACTCGTCCACATCGATTTCCGCTGCCCTCGGATTCGCGGAGGCATACCGCATCAGAAAAGAGGACAGGCACGTAATTGCCCTTATCGGAGACGGATCCCTGACCGGGGGTCTCGCGTTCGAAGGGCTCAACAATGCCGGATCCGGCAACAATGACATTCTGGTCATCCTGAATGACAACAACCACGCCATAGACAATAATACCGGAGGCCTTCACAACTATCTCCTGAAAGTCACGACAAGCGGCTCATACAACCGCGTCAAAGACCATATCTGGAACAGTCTGGGAGAAAACGGGTTCAGGGATTTCATCCAGAGATGGAGCAAGAGCATCAAGGCATGGCTCGTCAAAAGCTACGGCGGAGACATATTCGAAGCGCTGGGAATCAGATATTTCGGTCCTATCGACGGCAATGATATCGCCAAGGTTGTCTCGACAATGCAGCGTATGCAGAAGATCAAAGGGCCGAAGATCCTGCACTGCATCACGACAAAAGGCAAGGGATACGCTCCGGCGGAAAAAGATCCTACGACTTGGCATGCCCCGGGCAAATTCAATTCCGAGACCGGTGAAAGGATCAATACGGCTTATTCTGCAGACAGATACCAGGACGTCTTCGGCCAGACCCTGTGCGAACTTGCCGATATGGATGACAGGGTTGTAGGAGTCACTCCGGCAATGGCCAGCGGCTGCGGAATGTCTCTTCTGGCAAACATCAGGCCCGAACGCTTTTACGACGTAGGCATCGAAGAGGGACACGCCGTTACGTTCAGCGCCGGCCTGGCATCAGGAGGATTGAAACCTTTCTGCAACATATATTCGTCATTTTCACAGCGCGCATATGACCAGATAATCCACGACGTGGCTATGCAGAAACTTCCGGTCGTGCTCTGCCTTGACCGCGCCGGACTTGTGGGAGAAGATGGAGCGACCCATCACGGATTGTTCGACCTTTCTGCATACAGGGCAATCCCGAACACGGTTATCAGCTCACCTTCAGATGAAATCGAGCTGAAGAACCTTATGTTCACCGCCTTGAAATATGACAAAGGCCCTTTCATAATAAGGTATCCGCGAGGTACGGGAGAAGGCGCCGGATGGAGAAAGTCTGAATACGGGGAATACAGTATCGGCAAGGCCGAAGAGATTGTCAGGGGTTCGAGGATAGCCCTGGTAGCCATAGGCCCTTGTGTCGGGAGATGCATCGAAGCCGCCCGGGAATCGGGCGACATTGCGGGAGTGTACAATTTCCGTTTCCTCAAGCCGCTGGACACGGATATGCTCGACTTTATCTGCAGCCGCTATGAAGCGGTACTTACTGTGGAAGACGGCACAATCAAGGGGGGCTTGTACGGAGCCGTCTGTGAATATGTTGCAGCAAAGGACAGCAGAGTCCCTGTAAAGGGCATCGGCGTTGACGACAGATTCATCCCTCACGCAAGGCAGTCCGAGCAGCGGAGCGAATTCTGCCTCGATACCGCAGGAATATTGTCTGCCATTGAAGTTCTTCGAAAAAAGTTTGAATAAACTATTTGGAGAATTGGAAATAATGTCTATCTTTGCACTCCCCTGAATCAAGGGACTTTGACATAATGATTTGCCGATGTAGCTCAGTTGGCTAGAGCGCGTGATTTGTAATCTCGAGGTCGTGGGTTCGACTCCCTCCATCGGCTCGCTGATGTCAGAGCGGAAACTGACTAATCGGGTGAGTACCAGAGTGGCCAAATGGGGCAGACTGTAAATCTGCTGGTTTTACCTTCGGTGGTTCGAATCCATCCTCACCCACATAAAATTTGCTGCGGGGTTCGTATAATGGCTATTATGCCAGCCCTCCAAGCTGGAAATGGGAGTTCGATTCTCCTACCCCGCTCCAATATTTTGCCGATGTAGCTCAGGGGTAGAGCGCATCCTTGGTAAGGATGAGGTCATGAGTTCAAATCCCATCATCGGCTCAGTGCCGGTGCTACGCCGGTTTATTTTTGTAACAACTATTTAAGTACATAATATTATGGCAAAAGAAACTTTCCAAAGAACCAAGCCGCACGTTAACATCGGCACAATCGGCCATGTTGACCACGGCAAAACCACCCTTACGGCAGCCATCACAAAGGTGCTCGCAGAGAAGGGCCTCTCAGAGGTCAAGTCATTCGACCAGATTGACAATGCTCCTGAGGAGAAAGAGCGTGGTATCACCATCAACACCGCTCACGTAGAGTATCAGACCGAGAATCGTCACTATGCGCACGTTGACTGTCCGGGACATGCCGACTACGTTAAGAACATGGTAACAGGTGCTGCTCAGATGGACGGCGCCATCCTCGTAGTTGCTGCTACAGACGGTCCGATGCCTCAGACAAACGAGCACGTACTTCTTGCAAAGCAGGTTAACGTACCTAAGATTGTCGTTTTCCTCAACAAGGTTGACCTCGTTGACGACGAAGAGATGCTTGACCTCGTTGAAATGGAGGTTCGCGACCTTCTTTCAAAATATGACTTCGACGGTGACAACGCACCTGTAATCCGCGGTTCAGCTCTTGGCGCTCTCAACGGAGAGCCACAGTGGGTTGAAAAGGTTATCGAGCTTATGGCAGCCGTTGACGAGTACATTCCTATCCCTGTTCGTGAGAACGAGAAACCATTCCTTATGCCTATCGAGGATATCTTCTCCATCACCGGTCGTGGAACTGTCGTTACCGGACGTATCGAGACAGGTACCATCCATGTCAACGACCCTGCAGAAATCGTCGGTTTCAACGATAAGCCGAAGACAACTGTCGTAACAGGCGTCGAGATGTTCCGCAAGCTTCTCGATCAGGGTGAGGCAGGTGACAACGTAGGTCTTCTCCTCCGTGGTATCGACAAGAAGGAAGTAAAGCGCGGTGAGGTTATCGCAAAGCCTGGTTCAATCAAGCCTCATTCTCATTTCCTCGGACAGATTTACGTCCTCAAGAAGGAAGAGGGTGGCCGTCATACACCATTCCACAACAAATATCGTCCTCAGTTCTTCATCCGTACACTGGATGTTACAGGTGAGATTTCTCTCCCTGAGGGTGTTGAAATGGTTATGCCTGGAGATAACGTTGAGATCAATGTCCAGCTCATCACCCCTGTCGCTCTTAATGAGGGTCTTCGCTTCGCTATCCGTGAAGGTGGCCGCACAGTAGGTGCAGGACAGGTTATCAAGATTCTTGACTAATTCAAGATAAAAACCTGAGTGGGTGCCACTTGAATAGCGGCGCCCACTTTTTAGGGGAATAGAACAATGGTAGTTCTGCGGTCTCCAAAACCGTCCATGTGGGTTCGATTCCTGCTTCCCCTGCCAATATCAAAGGTTACGATTTGGTAATTGTTTAACAGACGCTGCACCCAGCTTCCATTTCGCAGTGTCCATTAAATGTAAAGATGAGAAAACTTATTAACTACATCAAAGAGTCTTTCGTAGAGCTTACGAAGAAGACTACATGGCCGGCTTGGTCAAAGCTGCAGAGTTCTGCACTTCTGGTCCTTGTCACCACTGTTCTCCTTGCAGTGCTGCTCTTCGTGATCGACTATGTTTTCCAACATCTGATGACCGCAATCTACACATTGTAATCGTATTACTCCTATGGGTGAAATGAAATGGTATGTTCTGCGGACAGCAGGAGGAAAGGAGAAGAAGGCCAAAGAATATCTCGAAAAAGAAATTGAGAGAAGTGATCTTCAGGATCAAGTCGCTCAGGTTCTTGTGCCGGTAAAGAAAGAGATAGTCACGAAAAACGGGAAGAGAAAGGCAGTTGACAAATTGCTTTTCCCAAGTTACGTGCTTATCCAGGCTGAGCTGAGCGCAAAGCTTGAGAACATTATCAGAAACCTCGTTCCCGGCATGTCCGGTTTCCTGACCGAAAAGCGCGCAACCAGCGGCACCCAATTCGAGAAAATCCCCGTACCTCTCCGTGACGAAGAAGTTCAGAGAATACTCGGCAATCAGGATGAAAACGTAGACAGTGCAGCAGAAACAATCGTAAATTACGAGATAGGAGAGTCTGTAAGAATTACGGACGGTCCTTTCAGCGGTTTCAACGGAACAGTCGACGAAATTTTGGAAGACAGAAGCAAGGTGAAAGTCACCGTAGTTATCTTCGGGAGGAAGACTCCGCTCGAACTCAGCTTCACACAAGTAACAAAAGAATAACAAATCATGGCAAAAGAAGTTACCGGATTCATCAAGCTCCAAATTAAAGGCGGAGCAGCCAATCCAGCACCTCCGGTAGGACCGGCTCTTGGTTCCAAGGGCTTGAATATCATGGATTTCTGCAAGGCTTTCAATGCAGCTACGCAGGCACAGGCAGGAAAAATTCTTCCTGTTGTCATTACTGTATATTCAGACAAGTCCTTCACATTTGAGGTTAAGCAGCCACCTGTAGCAGTGTCTATCAAGGAGGCAGCCAAGATTTCCAAGGCTTCAGGTGAGCCTAACAGAAACAAGGTTGCATCCCTTACCTGGGATCAGGTAAAGACAATCGCTGAAGGAAAGATGCCGGACCTCAACTGTTTCACCATCGCATCAGCTATGCGCATGGTTGCCGGAACAGCAAGAAGTATGGGTGTCACCGTTACCGGTGAATTTCCCAAGGACCTTTAAAATTCGCATGCGATATGAGTAAATTGACAAAAAATCAGCAGGCTATTCGCGCAAAGTTCGATCACTCTCAGGTGTATCCGCTTTCAAAGGCATGTGAAATTCTGAAGGATATCACATTTACCAAGTTCGACTCGACAGTCGAGCTCTCAGTTAACCTCGGAGTTGACCCTAGGAAGGCCAACCAGATGATTCGTGGCGTCGTAACTCTTCCTCACGGAACAGGTAAGACCGTCAAGGTTCTCGCCCTCTGTACTCCGGACAAGGAGGAGGAGGCAAAGGCTGCCGGAGCAGACTTCGTTGGTCTTGACGAGTATATCGAAAAGATCAAGGGAGGTTGGACCGACATCGATGTTATTGTCTGCACACCATCAGTTATGGCTAAGGTCGGGGCTCTCGGTAAGATCCTCGGACCTCGCGGGCTCATGCCTAACCCTAAGTCAGGTACCGTTACAATGGAAATCGGCAATGCAGTCAGGGACGTCAAAGGCGGTAAGATCGACTTCAAGGTCGACAAGACCGGTATTGTTCATACAGCCGTAGGTAAGGTTTCTTTCTCAACTCAGCAGATCTACGAGAACATCGCAGCGGTTCTGAATGAGATTTCCAAACTCAAGCCTCAGGCTCTCAAGGGCACATATATGAAGAGCTGTGCTATCTGCTCTACAATGAGTGCCGGCATTAAAGTGGATCTCAAGGCATTCTTAAACGGTGCTGAGTAAAAATTCAATATTATGAAAAAAGAACTTAAAGGTCAAATTATTGAAAGCATCTCAGCGCAGCTCAAAGAATATCCGAACTTCTACGTTACGGATATCGCCGGCCTGAATGCCAAACAGACAAGCAAGCTTCGTCGCGAGTGCTTCGCACAGGGAATCAAGCTTTCAGTCGTTAAGAACACCCTCTTCGCTCACGTTCTCAGGACAGTGGAGAATGAGGATATGAAGACTCTTGAGCAGGCTCTCGTAGGGAACACCGCCATAATGTACACAAACACTCCTGCAGCTCCCGGCAAGCTTATCAAGAAGCTCCAGAAGGAAGGCTTCGCAAAGCCGGTTGTAAAGGGTGCTTTTGTTCAGGAATGCGTTTTCCTCGGAGAAGACAAACTCGACCAGCTCGCAGCTATCAAGACAAAGGAAGAACTCATTGGAGATATCATCGGACTCCTCCAGTCTCCTATCAGGAATATCCTTTCAGCTCTTGAGAACAAGGGAGAAAAAGATGCAGAAGCAGCTCCTACAAACGAATAATATTAACAATTTAAAATATATTAAATTATGGCAGATGTAAAAGCCCTTGCAGAAGAGTTGGTTGCTCTTTCTGTTAAAGACGTTCAGGAACTCGCACAGATCCTGAAGGATGAGTATGGCATCGAGCCTGCAGCAGCTGCAGTTGTTGTTGCAGCTGACGGTGCAGGTGCAGATGCAGCTGCAGCTGAGCAGACTGAATTCGACGTAGTTCTCACTTCAGCCGGCACAGCTAAGCTTGGTGTGATCAAGGTCGTTAAAGAGGCCCTTGGTCTTGGACTTAAGGAAGCTAAGGATCTCGTTGACTCAGCTCCGGCTGCACTCAAGGAGAAAGTTTCTAAGGCAGAGGCCGAGCAGCTCAAGGCTACCCTTGAGGAAGCTGGCGCAGAGGTCGAGATTAAGTAACTTCGCCCTCCCTGCTTAAAGGGAACAAAACAGGTTTAGAGCCGGGGAAAATAGGCTCTAAACCTTTTTTCCGTATTAAAGTTTTTCTTATTTCCACCAGCAGAACAATGTCAAAAAAGACTACCAACAAGCGCGTTAATTTCGCTTCTTCCAAAATTCTGGAATACCCGGATCTGCTTGAGGTCCAGCTGAAGTCATTCAAGGATTTCTTCCAGCTTGAGACCACACCGGAGAACAGAAAAAACGAAGGTCTTTATCAGGTTTTTCAGGAGATCTTCCCCATTGAAGACACCAGAAACAATTACAAGCTGGAGTTTATCGATTATTTCATCGATCCTCCTCAGTACACGATTGGAGAATGTCTTGACAGAGGTTTGACATACAGCGTTCCTCTCAAGGCTAAGCTCCGCCTTTCCTGCACAGACCCGGAACATGAAGATTTTGACACCAGAGTCCAGGATGTTTACCTCGGTAACATTCCGTATATGACTCCGGGTGGCACTTTTGTCATTAACGGATCTGAGAGAATCATTGTCTCTCAGCTTCACAGATCCCCTGGCGTTTTCTTCGACCAGAGCATGCATGCAAATGGTACCAAGCTTTATTCCGCACGTATCATTCCATTCAAGGGATCATGGATCGAGTTTGCCACTGACATCAACAATGTCATGTACGCATACATCGACAGAAAGAAAAAATTGCCTGTAACCACTCTGCTCAGAGCCATAGGTTACAACGCTGACAAGGATATCATCGACATCTTCGACCTTGCGGACGAAATCACCGTCAACAAGAAGACTCTCAAGGCCAACGAGGGACGCAAGCTCGCCGCCAAGGTTCTCAAGACCTGGGTGGAAGACTTTGAGGACGAAGACACCGGAGAGGTTATCCCTATCGAAAGAACCGTTCCTGTTGTAGACAGAGGCGAAATTCTCGATGATGATACCATTGCAGCAATCCTTGAAACAGAAGTCAAGACAATTCTCCTTCAGAAGGATGAAGCGAATACAAATGAGTATTCCATTATCTTCAATACTCTTCAGAAGGATCCAACCAATACTGAAATCGAAGCTGTCAATTACATCTACAAACAGCTCCGCAATTCCGAACCGCCTGATGAGAGCACGGCAAGAGACGTCATCGACAAGCTCTTCTTCTCCGAGAAGAGATATGACCTCGGCAACGTAGGCCGCTACCGTCTCAACAAAAAGCTCGGACTTGATACGGCTCCGGATGTCCGCGTACTTACCAACACAGACATCATTGAGATTATCAAGTATCTCATACAGCTTATCAATTCCAAGGCTACCGTCGACGATATCGACCACCTCAGCAACCGTCGTGTCCGCACAGTCGGAGAGCAGCTTGCAAATCAGTTCAGCGTAGGTTTGAGCCGTATGGCACGTACCATCCGTGAAAGGATGAACGTACGCGATTCAGAGCAGTTCAACCCTATCGACCTGATCAATGCCAAGACACTCTCTTCAGTGATCAATTCATTCTTCGGCACCAGCCAGCTCAGCCAGTTCATGGACCAGACAAACCCTCTTGCGGAAATCACTCACAAGAGACGTCTGAGCGCCCTCGGCCCAGGAGGATTGAGCAGGGACAGAGCAGGATTCGAAGTTCGAGACGTACACTACACACACTATGGACGTCTCTGCCCTATCGAGTCTCCTGAAGGACCTAACATCGGACTCATTTCATCGCTCTGCGTTTACGCAAGAATTGATGAACTCGGATTCATCGAGACCCCATACCGTGACGTCAAGGCAGGAAAAGTTGACCTCAACGACAAGAACGCCCGCTATATGAGCGCCGAGGAAGAGGAGAACAAACTCGTTTCTCTTGCCAACATCCGTATGGACAATGATGGCAATATCCTCGAAGACCGCATCCAGTGCCGTTTGGAGGCCGATTTCCCTGTAGTGACCAAAGAAGAGGTCAACTATATGGATGTAGCGCCTAACCAGATGGCTTCCGTGGCCGCTTCGCTTATCCCGTTCCTTGAGCATGACGATGCACACCGTGCATTGATGGGAGCGAACATGATGAGACAGGCTGTGCCTCTTCTCAAGCCGGAATCACCTATCGTAGGTACCGGACTGGAAGAGAGAGTCTGCATCGACTCGCGTACACAGTATATTGCGGAACGCAGGGGTGAGGTTACCTACACTGACGCAAACGAGATACGTATCAGATATGAGCGTACTGATGATGAGAAGTTCGTAAGCTTTTCAACTGAAGAGACTGTTTACAAGCTTCCTCTGTACCGCAGGACGAACCAGAGCACCACTGTCAACCTCGTTCCTATCGTTCGCAAGGGCGACAAGGTCGAGAAGGGGCAGGTCCTCACTGAAGGATACGCCACACAGGGTGGAGAACTCGCACTCGGACGCAACCTCAAGGTCGCTTTCATGCCTTGGAAGGGATACAACTATGAGGATGCCATCGTGCTCAGCGAGGAGATGGTCAAGTGGGATGTCCTCACTTCAATCCACGTTGACGAGTACCTCACCGAGGTGCGTGACACAAAACGCGGTATGGAAGAACTCACTTCGGATATTCCTAATGTCAGCGAAGACGCCACCAAGGATCTCGACCAGAACGGTATTGTCCGCATCGGTGCGCACATCGAGCCGGGTGACATAATGATCGGCAAGATCACGCCTAAGGGAGAAAGCGACCCTTCACCTGAAGAGAAACTCCTCAAAGCCATCTTCGGCGACAAGGCCGGAGACGTCAAGGACGCTTCCCTCAAGGCCAATCCTTCACTCAGTGGAACCGTTGTGAAGACAGCTCTTTACGCTAAGGTCAACAAGGATAACACCAGAAAGGGTGCAGGCAAGGCTGACCAGAAGACCCGCATCGAGCTCCGCCAGGCTGAATTTGACCAGAAGGCTGAGAAATTGCGCACAGAATTCATCCAGAAGCTTGCCGTTCTTACAAAGAATCAGAAGAGCGCAGGTATCAGTGACCTTTACGGCGTGGAAATCATCGCAAAGGACAAGAAGATTACCGTCGAGCAGCTCAAGGGTATCGATTACGAAAACATCAATTCCAACAAGTGGACATCTGACAAGGATGCCAATATCCTTATCCGCGATCTCATAAACAACTACTGCATCGCTGTCAAGACAGAAGCTGCAGTCTGCAAGCGCGAGATCGACAAGATCAAGATCGGAGACGAGCTTCCTAACGGCGTGATGCAGCTTGCAAAGGTTTATATCGCAAAGAAGCGTAAGATCACTGTCGGTGACAAACTTGCAGGACGCCACGGCAACAAGGGTATCGTCGCCAAGATTGTACGACAGGAAGATATGCCGTTCCTTTCAGACGGAACTCCGGTGGATATCGTACTGAATCCGCTCGGTGTGCCTTCACGTATGAACCTCGGACAGATATATGAGTCCGTTCTCGGTTGGGCCGGAGCAAAACTCGGAATCAAGTTCAGCACCCCGATCTTTGACGGTGCAAGCATTGATGAGATTTGCGATCTCACCGACAAGGCGGGACTTCCGAGATTCGGCAAGACCTTCCTTCGTGACGGTGGAACCGGCGACCAGTTCGACCAGCCTGCGACTGTAGGAGTGATCTATATGATCAAACTCGGCCATATGGTTGATGACAAGATGCACGCAAGAAGCATCGGACCATACTCACTCATTACCCAGCAGCCGCTCGGAGGTAAAGCTCAGTTCGGCGGTCAGCGTTTCGGAGAAATGGAGGTTTGGGCACTGGAAGCTTTCGGTGCGGCAAATACACTTCAGGAAATCCTGACTGTCAAGTCCGATGATGTGACCGGAAGGTCCAAGACATATGAAGCTATCGTCAAGGGTGACCCGATGCCGCCTGCCGGTATTCCTGAGTCGCTCAACGTACTTCTCCACGAACTCCGTGGTCTCGGTCTCAAGGTTACATTGGATTAATCAATTGAAAGAGAACAGAAATATGCCTACTTTTAATAATAAAGACAATAAGGTAAAGAGCAATTTCCAGACGATCAACATCTCTCTTGCTTCACCTGAGGATATTACTGAAAGGTCCTGCGGTGAAGTCCTCAAGCCGGAAACGGTCAACTACAGGACTTACAAGCCGGAGAGAGACGGCCTTTTCTGCGAAAAGATATTCGGTCCGACAAAGGATTACGAATGCTATTGCGGAAAATACAAGAGAATCCGCTACCGCGGAATCGTCTGCGACAGATGTAATGTCGAGGTTACTGAGAAAAAGGTCCGCCGTGAGAGAATGGGACACATTTCCCTCACTGTTCCTGTTGCACACATCTGGTATTTCAAGAGCGCGCCCAACAAGATTTCCGCGCTCCTCGGCATACAGTCCAAGAAACTCGAATCAGTTATCTACTATGAGAAGTACATAGTAGTAAATCCGGGACAGAGCGGTCTGGAAAAGATGGATCTTCTCTCTGAGGACGAATATCTCGACGTCCTTGCAAAAATCCCTGCCAACGATTCTCTTCCTGAAAAGGAAAGGTTCGTGGCAAAGATGGGAGCGGAAGGAATCTATGACCTCCTCAAGGAGACTGACGTCGAGTCTCTCGGCAGAGAGCTCCGCCAGAGAATGAAAGAGGAGACGTCCCAGCAGCGCAAAGCCGAACTTCTCAAGAGGCTTCAGGTTGTCAAGTGGTTCCAGGAGTCAAAGAACATCAACCGTCCGGAATGGATGATTATGAAAGTGGTTCCTGTCATTCCACCTGACCTCAGACCTCTCGTTCCGCTTGACGGAGGACGCTTCGCGACATCGGATCTCAATGATCTGTACCGCAGAGTGATCATCCGCAACAACCGTCTCAAGAAACTCATTGAGATCAAGGCGCCTGAAGTTATTCTCAGAAATGAGAAACGTATGCTTCAGGAGTCCGTTGACTCATTGTTCGATAATTCAAAGAAGTCCTCAGCCGTCAAGAGCGAGTCCAACAGGGCGCTCAAATCTCTGTCCGATTCCCTCAAAGGCAAGCAGGGACGTTTCCGTCAGAACCTTCTCGGAAAACGTGTCGACTATTCCGCACGCTCCGTCATCGTTGTCGGTCCCGAGCTCAATATGCACGAATGCGGTCTTCCTAAGTTCATGGCAGCAGAGCTCTACAAGCCGTTCATTATCCGCAAGCTCATCGAGCGCGGCATCGTAAAGACCGTCAAATCGGCAAAGAAGATTGTAGACAGGAAGGATCCTGTGATCTGGGATATCCTTGAAAATGTCATGAAGGGACATCCGGTTCTTCTCAACCGTGCACCTACCCTTCACAGACTCGGTATCCAGGCATTCCAGCCAAGGATGATCGAAGGCAAAGCCATTCAGCTCCACCCTCTCGCCTGTACGGCGTTCAACGCTGACTTCGACGGTGACCAGATGGCAGTCCACCTTCCGCTCGGAAATGCAGCCGTAATGGAGGCGCAACTCCTTATGCTCGGTTCCCAGAACATTCTGAACCCTGCCAACGGAGCTCCTATCACCGTCCCTTCACAGGATATGGTGCTCGGACTGTATTACATCACCAAACTCCGCAAGGGAGCGAAAGGTGAAGGAAAGACCTTCTACGGACCGGAAGAGGTTATCATTGCATATGATGAAAAAGTCATAGACATGCATGCCGAGATTCTTGTCAGACTTCCAAAGGACAAGAACGACGCCTCAAAGGGAACCGAACTCGTCAAGACATCCGCAGGACGCATCATCGTCAACCAGTATGTCCCTGAAGAGGTCCCGTATGTAAATGAGGTGCTCGGAAAGAAGTCTCTCCGCAAGATCATCACTGATGTCATCAAGCATACCGGTGTCACACGTACAGCCAAATTCCTCGACGATATCAAGAATCTCGGATATGACCAGTCATTCCGTGCAGGTATCTCATTCAACCTCGGCGACGTGCTGGTTCCGGAAGAGAAAAAGACTCTTATCGAGGACGCATACAAGAAGATCGAGGACATCAAGGGCAATTTCAGCATGGGTTTCATCACCAACCAGGAGCGTTACAACAAGGTAATCGACCTTTGGTCTTCCGTTGATAACCAGCTGAAGAATATTGTGAAGAACAAGATTGAAGCAGACCAGCAGGGATTCAACCCGGTATTTATGATGCTGGATTCAGGAGCCCGCGGATCAACCGAGCAGATCAAGCAGCTCTGCGGTATGCGCGGTTTGATGGCCAAGCCTCAAAAGGCCGGCGGTGTCGGTGCGGATATTATCGAGAACCCTATCATCAGCAACCTCAAGGAAGGTATGACAGTGCTCGAGTACTTCATCTCCACCCACGGTGCACGTAAGGGTCTCGCCGATACCGCGCTCAAGACTGCGGATGCAGGTTATCTTACAAGACGACTCGTGGACGTTTCTCACGATGTCATCATCACGGAAGAAGACTGCGGCACTCTCAGAGGCCTTATTGCAACCGCAATAAAGAACAAGGACGAAGTCGTTGAAAGCCTCGGCGAGAGAATCCTCGGACGCACCACGGTGCACGATATTTTCAATCCGCTCACGGGAGAAATCATTCTCCATGCGGGAGAGGAAATCCGCGAAGCCGATGCCGCGCTGATTGACTCTCTCCCTATCGAGCAGGTGGAAATCCGTTCAGTGCTCACTTGCGAAAGCCGCAAGGGCGTCTGCGCCAAGTGTTATGGCCGCAACCTCGCTACCAGCCGCATGGTCGAGAAGGGTGAAGTTGTCGGTGTCATCGCTGCACAGTCTATCGGTGAGCCTGGTACACAGCTTACTCTCCGTACCTTCCACGTCGGCGGTACCGCTTCTTCAGCGGTTGCCGATTCTTCTATCGACTCCAAATATGACGGTCGTCTCCAGTTCTCTGAGCTCCGTACCATCCAGAGAGTTGCAGAAGACGGGACAACCCAGGAAGTTGTTGTAAGCCGTATGGCTGAGCTTCGCATCATCGATGAGAATACGGGAATTACCTTCTCCCAGTACGATATCCCTTACGGATCTGTCCTCTATAAGAAAGACGGAGAAAAGGTCAGGAAGGAAGAAAGAATCTGTGACTGGGATGCATACAACGCCATTACGATTGTCGAGACCTCGGGAAAGATCCGCTTCGAGAACATGATTGAAGGTGTTACCTTCAGCAAGGAAATGGGAGACGAATTCTCTACGAGCACTGACAAGGTCATCATAGAGTCCAAGGACAAGACCAAGAGTCCGGCTCTGGATATCGTTGACGCCAAGGGTGAGATACTCAAACAGTTCAACCTCCCTGTAGGCGCCCACGTCATCGCTGAGGACGGCAGCAAGGTCAAGGTCGGAGACATCATTATCAAGATCCCTCGCGCAGTCGGCAAGAGTAGCGATATCACCGGAGGTCTTCCTCGAGTTACTGAACTTTTCGAGGCCCGCAATCCTTCAAGTCCCGCTATCCTCTCGGATATCAACGGTGAAGTCATTATGGGCAAGGTCAAGAGAGGAAACAGAGAGATTGTTGTCCAGAACAAGTCCGGCGTGGAGAAGCACTATCTCGTGCCTCTTACCAAACAGATCCTTGTCCAGGAGAACGACTACGTCAGAGCCGGAACCCCGCTTTCTGACGGTGGTGTGTCCCCTACCGACTATCTCAACATCCTCGGACCGGTAAAGGCACAGGAGTACATTGTCAACGAAGTCCAGGCAGTCTACAGGCTCCAGGGTGTGAAGATCAATGACAAGCACTTCGAAATCATTGTCCGTCAGATGATGCGCAAGGTTGAAATTACTAACCCCGGCGATACTGAATTCCTCCCTGAGGAACTCGTCGACAAGTGGAAGTTTATGGATGTCAACGATGAAATCTATGGCAAATTCTATGTTTGCGCCCCTGGCGACTCACAGAAGTATGCCGACGGAGAAATCATCGGTGCCCGCGAACTCCGCAATGAGAACGAATCCCTCGAGAGACAGGGACTGAAACCGCTTGTAACCCGTCCCGCACAGCCTGCAACCGCAAGGCTCGTGCTCCAGGGAATCACACGCGCAGCCCTCAAGACTGACAGCTTCATCTCTGCCGCTTCATTCCAGGAGACCACAAAGGTTCTCAGCGAATCCGCAATCCGCGGTCGCGTCGATCACCTTGAAGGTCTTAAGGAGAACGTCATCTGCGGCCACTTGATTCCTGCAGGAACAGGTCTCAGTGACTATCAGGACATCATCGTCGGTCGCAATGATGAAATGTCACGCGAACTCGAAGATCTCTAGGATTTGATACCTGATATTGAAGAAAGGCCCTAAAGTTGAAATACTTTGGGGCCTTTCTTTGTCAATTAATTGTTATCTTCGTGAGATTAACGCAATAACGGTTATGAAAGAACTTAAACTGACAAATACACTCACCCGCAAGAAGGAGCTTTTCGTGCCGATCAATCCCGGACACGTCGGAATGTATGTCTGCGGGCCTACAGTTTACGGTGACGCGCATCTCGGACACGCACGTCCGGGAGTCACTTATGACGTGCTCAGCAAATTGCTCAGGCACCTCGGATACAAAGTCAGGTATGTCAGGAATATTACTGACGTGGGACACCTTGAGCACGACGCGGATGAAGGTGAAGACAAGATAGCCAAGAAGGCAAGACTGGAGCAACTGGAGCCGATGGAAGTGGTACAGAGCTATACCTTCAGGTATCACGAAGCCATGAGACTGTTGAACGTCGCTCCACCGTCCATCGAGCCACGGGCAAGCGGGCATATCGTCGAGCAGATAGAAGCAGTCAAGAAGATTCTTGATGCCGGTTATGCATACGAAAGCAACGGAAGCATATATTTCGACGTGGAGAAATACAATAGGGACCATCACTACGGCATCCTTTCGGGCCGCACGCTTGACGACACGCTTGAAGGCACCAGGGCTCTTGACGGTCAGGGCGACAAAAAAGCCCCCTATGATTTCGCCCTCTGGAAAAAAGCAGAACCCGAGCACATAATGCACTGGCCTTCACCTTGGAGCGAAGGTTTCCCGGGATGGCATCTCGAGTGTTCGGTAATGGGAGAAAAATACCTCGGACAGGAGTTTGACATCCACGGAGGCGGAATGGACCTGATGTTCCCGCATCACGAATGCGAAATAGCCCAGAACGTAGCATCAAGGGGAACCCACGGAGTTCACTACTGGGTGCACAACAATATGATAACCGTCAACGGGCAGAAGATGGGCAAGTCTCTCGGCAACTTTATTACCCTCTTTGACCTGTACAAGAAATACAGCCCGATGACTATCAGGTACTTCGTACTCCAGGCACACTACCGCGGCACATTGGACTTCTCCGACGATGCACTTACCGCCGCAGAGAAAGGGCTCAGGAGACTTATGCAGGCGGCAAGAGATTTATATGCAATGACAGGCAGAAAGACGCCTGACATCCCATACGGAGAGCTTCCGGAGGGAACAGCTCCCGATTCCTGCGCGGCCGACTCCCCGGAAATCAAGAATCTGTGGAACGGAGTATATGATGCATTGTGCGATGATATGAACACACCTGTCGCGCTTGCCAACATTTCTGACGCTGTCAGAATCATCAACTCCGCCAAGGACGGTTCGATCAGGTTGAGCGCAAATGACCTGTCGGTTCTCACCCGGCTTTTTGACGATATAGTATTCGGAGTCCTCGGCCTGAAAGATGAATCCGCTGACAACGGCTCGTCCGGGAAGGTCATCGAAGGTCTTATGGGAATGGTTCTCGAATCCAGGGCCGCAGCCAAAGCCGCAAAGGACTGGGCCGCTTCCGACCACATCCGCGATGCCCTGAATGCAATAGGAGTCAAGGTCAAGGACACAAAGGACGGCGTCGAATGGACATTGGAGTAACGTTATGAGATTTATCAGCTGGAACGTCAACGGACTGAGAGCCGTAGCGGCAAAAGGATTCGCGGACATATTCACAGATCTGGATGCCGACTTCTTCTGCCTCCAGGAGACAAAGCTTCAGGAAGGTCAGATCGATATGGAATTCCTCGGTTACAGGTCCTTCTGGAACTATGCCGACAAGAAAGGTTATTCCGGCACAGCCGTTTACACCAAACATAACCCTGTCAGCGTAAGCTATGGCATAGGCATCGATGAACACGACCATGAAGGCCGCGTAATCACTTTGGAAATGCCTGATTTCTACCTGGTAAACGTATACACTCCGAACTCTCAGGACGGACTCCGCAGACTTGACTACAGAATGGTATGGGAGAATGATTTCCGCAAGTATCTGAATGGACTCGCCGCCGAAAAGAGCGTTATCGTGTGCGGTGACTTGAATGTGGCCCACAAGGAAATTGACTTGAAGAATCCAGGCACCAACCGCATGAATCCCGGATTCACTGACGAGGAGAGAGCGAAAATGACCGAGCTCCTCGACTCCGGCTTCACGGACAGCTGGAGACTTCTGCACCCGGAAGAGATAAAGTACTCCTGGTGGTCATACAGGATGGCGGCAAGAGAAAGGAACGCAGGCTGGAGAATCGATTATTTCCTGTGCTCAAAGGATATGTCGGAGCGCATAAAGAAAGCCGATATCCTCAATGAAGTCTACGGCTCGGACCACTGCCCCGTAGAACTGGAAATCTGATACAACATTAATCATACATACGCTGATGGACGATGGCAACTTCAAACTGAGCTGGCGTGAGCGCATCAGTTTCTGCTCGGGAGACCTTGCACAGAATATAATCTACCAGACCGTAAGTATCTGGCTGCTGTTCTTCTACACGAACGTATACGGCCTGTCCCCCGCTGTGGCAGCTGTGATGTTCCTTGTAGTAAGGATAGTGGATCTTGTCTGGGATCCTTTCGTGGGAGCCCTGATAGACAGATCCTCTCCAAGATGGGGCAAATACCGCTCCTGGCTGGTTCTGGGAGGCGTTCCGCTTGCAGGGTTCGCAATATTGTGCTTCTGGACAGGTTTCAGCGGTTCCCTGTTGTACGCTTTCATCACTTACATTGGCCTGTGCATGTGCAACACTCTGGTCAATGTCCCGTACGGCGCCCTGAATTCATCACTTACCAGAGACACAAACGAAATCACCATCCTTACAAGTGTCAGGATGATATTCAACAATTTCGCCGCGCTGATTGTCAAGACGCTTCCGCTGGTCATAACCGTCTTTGCTCCCAAAATCGCCGATGCCGCAACAGGGAAGCCGGTGGCCAGCTATAACACCCCCGAAGCAGGCGGCGCATGGTTTATCACTATGAGTATCTTCTCCATATTCGGATTGCTGCTACTGCTGTTCTGCTTTGCCGATACCAGGGAGAAACTGGTGAGTGACAAGGAAAGTACAGACAGTATAAGGATAGCCGACGTATGGAAGGAGTTCCTTCATAACCGTCCGCTCCGCATCCTGGCCCTGTTCTTCATCATAGCTTTCACTATGATGAGCATCAGCAATGCGTCCGATTCCTACTTTATGGTTTACAATATAGGGGCCGACACGTTCATGACAACCGCCTTCATGTGGCTGGGCACGATTCCGGCGTTCATCTTTATGCCGCTTGTGCCTGCAATCAAAAAGCGCATAGGGAAGACCGGAATGTTCAGACTATTCCTTGGATTGGCCATCGCAGGAATGCTGCTGATGTACATACTGGTTTCTTTTCCTGCAACCAGGGCGCATTTCTGGCTGCTTTGCATCGCACAGTTCGTAAAGAGCACGGGCGTACTGGTAGCGACAGGATATATGTGGGCACTCGTCCCCGAGGTCGTAACCTACGGCGAATATACAACCGGACGCAGGGTGGCAGCCATTGTGAACTCCATCATGTGCCTGTTCCTTAAAGCGGGAATGGCTCTTGGAGGAGTGGTCCCGGGATTCGTTCTGGCCTTAGTAGGATTTGACGCACAGAAGCCGCAACAGAGTATTCTTGCAGAGCAGGGCATACTCTGGCTGGTCACTGTCATCCCTGCCCTTCTGCTTTTGCTGGGCATGTTCGTAATAAGCAAATATGAGCTGAGCGACAGCAGAATGGACGAAATAAACCTTGCTATCGAAAATAAAGGATAAGTTATGGAATACAGTTCTTCCCCGGACAGAATCACCCGGGACTATTTTGACTCACTCCTGCTGGAGACCCGGTACGTGGATTCCGCCACACCGGATACAGGTCTGGACCTGTTCGGCGAGCATTTCTCAACTCCGATAATGACTGCCGCACTGTCTCATCTCGGTTCAGGAGGCAGGAAATCGGCTGACTTCATCGGCCACTCCGCAGTGAACGGGATGATTGTTTACGCAGAGGCTGCGGCAAGAAGCAATGCCGTTCACTGGACAGGTATGGGAAGCGACGGGGAACTCAAGGAGATTGTCGCCACAGGCGCCAGATGCGTAAAGATTGTCAAGCCGCTGGAAGACAACGACGAGGTGATACGGGAACTGAAATATGCCGCTGATCTGGGCTGCATTGCGGTGGGTATGGATATCGACCATTCTTTCAATGCAAAGGGCGGATATGACAACGTGTTCGGCATCCCGATGAAGTCAAAAAGCCTTGATGAATTGAAGGACTTTGTACAGGCGGGCGGTGTACCGTTCATCGCCAAGGGGATTCTGAGTCCGAAGGATGCTGAAAAGTGTGCAATGGCTGGCTGCGCCGGCATAGTCGTGTCTCATCATCACGGGATGATGCCTTACTCCGTACCTCCTCTGATGGTTCTTGAAGACATAGTCAGCGTAGCCGGAAAAGAGATGCAGGTTTTCGTTGACTGCGGGATCGAGAGCGGGATGGATGCATATAAATGTCTGGCCCTGGGGGCAAAAGCCGTTTCGGTGGGCAGGCATCTGATACCTTTCCTTAAAGATGGCGCCAAGGCCGTATCCGGAAGAATCGACGGAATGACAGCCGAGCTTGCCGGAGCGATGGCAAGAACCGGCGTCCGCAAACTCAGTGAGATGGATGCCAGTGTTATTCACAGAAGAACTTTTTAATTTCAACCGTTATGTTACTCGGCACTTCATCCTGTCTCAAGCACAGTTCGCCGGAAGAATGGGCGGACAAACACAGGTCACTCGGCCTGGGATGCGTCAATTTCCCCGTTGATTTCAAGGCTGGAGAAAAAGTATTCAATGAATATAAGCAAGCTGCCGACCAAGTCGGACTTACGATAGCTGAGGTCGGAGTATGGCGCAATACCCTTGCCGCAGACCCTGACGAGAGGAAAAGAAACATAAATTATGCTGTAGAGCAACTCCGTATGGCGGACAGCATCGGGGCAATATGCTGCGTAAACGTCGTCGGGACTCCATACGGTCCGAGATGGGACGGAGGATACAGGGGCAATTTCAGCGTCGAGCTGTGGGATATGGCGGTAGATATGATACGCGAAATCATTGATGCAGCCGGGCCGAAGCACACCAAATTCAGCATCGAATCCATGCCATGGATGATTCCGAGCAGCCCGGACGAATATCTCAGGCTATTGGAAGAAGTGGACCGCCCGGAGTTCGGTGTGCACCTTGACGCAGTGAATATGATTACGACTCCAAGACGTTACTTCTTCAATGACGAATTCCTGGAGGAATGTTTTGAAAAACTGGGCGGCGCAATATGCAGCTGCCATCTCAAGGACATCAGGCTCAAGGAAGAATACACGTTCCAGCTTGAGGAATGCGCCTGCGGAGAGGGATCGCTGGATATCAGGCGATACATCAGTCTTGCAGAAAAGACAAAGGCGGGGATGCCTATGATTATCGAGCATCTGGACGAAGATGAAGAGTACATCAACAGTATCCGATATATTCAGCGTCTGGAATCCGAGGCCTATCCTATGGCGTGATGAGGAAAATATGTAATTTATTGTTATCTTTGATTGCTTGAAACAACCAAAATCAATATAGTAATGGCAAACAAATACGCAGGTACCCAGACCGAGAAAAATCTGGAAGCAGCATTCGCCGGCGAATCACAGGCTCGAAACAAATACACTTACTTCGCAAGCAAGGCAAAGAAAGAAGGATTCGAGCAGATAGCAGCCCTCTTCGAGGAGACGGCGAACAACGAGAAGGAGCACGCAAAACTCTGGTTCAAGGAGCTTGGCGGAATCGGCACAACAGCCGAGAACCTCGGAGCCGCAGCTGACGGCGAAAACTACGAGTGGACCGATATGTACGAGGGATTTGCAAAGACAGCGGAAGCTGAGGGATTTACTGATCTCGCAGCCCGTTTCCGCGGAGTTGCAGCCATCGAGAAGCGCCACGAAGAGCGCTACCGTGCCCTGCTCAAGAATATCGAAACGGCACAGGTATTCGAGAAGTCAGAAGTCAAGGTTTGGGAATGCCGCAATTGCGGTCACGTCGTAGTTGGGACAAAGGCTCCTGAAATTTGCCCTGTATGTTCACATCCACAGGCATATTTCGAAGTTCACAAGGAAAATTTCTGAGAAATTCTTGGACGTTAGAAGAAATCTAAGTGATCCCGTTGGGACTCGAACCCAAGACCCACAGATTAGAAATCTGTTGCTCTATCCAACTGAGCTACGGAACCATTGGACTGCAAATATACGCAAATTCTATTAATTTCAAATCAATTCTATACCGGCATTATGGCAGGAAGATCTCATTTCTTCCGGCCATATGCTGCTTTGTATCTCTCCGATGTGAGCCTTCCTGAGAAGGAACATACAGAGACGGGACTGGCCGATACCTCCACCGATGGTGTATGGCAGCTTTCCTTCCAGCAGCATCCGGTGATACATAAGATCCTTCTTCCATTCTTCTCCCCTTGCGGCCAGCTGGTTCAGCAATGACGCGCCATCCACTCTGATGCCCATACTTGACACCTCGAACGCGTGTTCCAGAATAGGGTTCCACAGGAGCAGGTCCCCGTTCAGGTTCCAGTCGTCATAATCCGAAGCGCGGCTGTCGTGCGGCTTTCCGTTGCTGAGAGCCGCCCCGATTCCTATGATGAAAACGGCGCCGAACTCTTTTGCCACGGCATCCTCCCTATCCTTGGAATCCAGTCCCGGATATCTGTCCAACAGCTCCTGGGATGAGATGAAAGTGATTTCTTCCGGCAACTGGGGTACAATCTGAGGGAACTCCACATACAGTTTGTTTTCCGTGACCCTGATGGCTTCATAAATCCTGCGTACCGTCCGCTTCAGAAAATCCACATTGCGGTCCCCGGGTCCGATGACCTTCTCCCAGTCCCACTGGTCGACGTAGATGGAATGTATGTTGTCCAGCTCCTCGTCAGGCCTGAGAGCATTCATATCCGTATATATCCCTCTCCCCGGCCGGACCTGCATCTCCGAAAGTTTCACACGTTTCCATTTGGCAAGGGAATGGACGATTTCAGCCTTCCTGTCCTCCATATCCCTGACGGGGAATGTCACCGGCCTTTCCACTCCGCTCAATTCATCATTGAGTCCCGTTCCGGAAAGGACCATCATCGGAGCGGTGACCCGCAGAAGCGCCAACTGGGCAGAAAGATTGTTCTGGAACATATCCTTGACCGCCTTGATGGCTTTTTCAGTGTTCTCGGCAGTCCCCAGGATGTTCCGATAGTTTTCCGGGATAATCAGTTTCATTTGTGAAGCGAATTGTGCAGATAAGATATGATCCCAAGCACCAGGACAAGTATTGCGTGTGACTCGTGGCAGATGGTCGCGAAAAGGATGCCTATGCCCCACTCCACCGAATAGAGTCCTGACAAAGCCAGGGACACGATATAATGATATGCTCCTATGCCACCCGGAACCGGGATGACGGAAGCGATGTTGCCCACTGCCGAAATGAACAGTCCGTCTTCCATCCCGAGATTGCTTACCGCAGGTATGGCCTTGAGCACAAAATAACTCATAAAGACATACATTATCCACACGCCTACGGTATACATTGCAAACCTGAACTTGTGATTCATACTCTTGAAAGACGTAAAACCTGCCATAAGGCCCTTGATTGCATCGGCTATCCCGGCACAGAACCTGCTCCGACCGCTGAATTTGAATACGAGCACCAGGAATACGGCTATAAGTGCCAGAACAATCAACACAATCCAGCCTATCCCCACCGTCATCCTTCCTGACGCAGGTTTCACAACGTTATCAATAAAGAAGCGTCCGAAACGGTCCCAGTTTATGGCAAGTGCCAGAAGTATCATACAAGCCACCGCCATAACGTCCCAGATGCGCTCCATAAGGATAGTGCCGAGGGTCTTTTCGTATGGTGACCTCTTGGTGGAGAGCATACCGCAGCGCAGGAATTCACCTACCCCGGGAAGCACCAGATTGGTGATATTGCCGATATTGTCGGCGTCCCAGACTTTCAGGACCTTGGTGTCCGGTTCAAGCGTGCTGAGCATATCACGCCAACGCAGCGCCCTGAAAAGAAGAGCGAATACGGAAGCGACAAGAGAGAGTCCGACGTACCACCAGTTAGCCTCGAGAATGCCCTGCCAAAAGTCCTTCCACGACACTCCCCTGAATGCTAATATGACAAAAAAGGCCGCCAGGACGGAAGAAAGGGCAAACTTTATAATCTTTTTTCCTTTTGTATTCATACCACACAAATTTAGTCAAAAACCGATTATTTTGCGTAATTTTGTCTAATAAGCTCGATCAATATGAAATCTATCCTTGGAATCGGCAACGCCCTCACGGACATTCTAGCCATTCTCGAAGACGACAGCCTCCTGCAGAAGTATCATCTTCCGAAAGGAAGCATGCAGCACGTGGATATGGCGACGGGAGACAAAATCTGGCAGACGCTGAAACCCCTCGGCGTACATTACGTGGCCGGAGGATCAGCTGCCAACACCATTGCCTGTGCGGCTATCTTCGGAATGAAAGCAGGTTTTATCGGGAAAATCGGCGATGATGAACTCGGACACCTCTTCAAGAGCGACCAGGAACAATACGGTGTCAAAAGCACCCTGCTCAAAGGCAGGAACTCCTCAGGCAGAAGTATGGTATTCGTTACCGGAGCGAATGCGGAGAGGACATTTGCAGTATATCTCGGCGCCGCCCTGGAACTCGTCCCCGAAGACCTGAAGCCGGAATATTTCGAAGGCTATGATTATTTCCATATTGAAGGATATCTGGTTCAGAACCAGGACCTTATCAGACGAGCCGTAGAGCTGGCTCACGAGGCCGGATGCATAATATCAATAGATATGGCCTCCTACAACGTAGTCGAATCCAATGACGCATTCCTTCACGACTTGATTGACAGATATGTTGATATCGTTTTCGCGAACGAATCGGAATCAAAGGCATATACAAAGTTGGACAATCCCCGGGAAGCACTTGACGAAATCTCCAGACAATGCAGGATTGCAGTTGTCAAAGTCGGAAAGGAAGGCAGCTGGGTCAAGAAGGGAGACGAGGTCCACTTCATCGGTCCATGGCCCGGCGTCGCAATCGATGCCACCGGCGCCGGCGACACCTATGCGGCAGGATTCCTCTATGCGCACTCTCTCGGAATGCCGCTCAAGGTTTGCGGAGAAGTCGGTTCCATCATAGCGGCGAAGGTTGTCGAAGTGATCGGAACGAAGATTGACATTCCAAGATGGAGAGAGGCAAAGGAAGAAATCAAAAAACTGATAAATGATTCGGGATATCATTCATAGTTTAAAGAGCCGCATAGTGATGCCCAAATACGCAAGCTGCATCCCTACGGGATTGCATCCGCTTTCGCGTATCAGGACAGCAGCCGTCTTCCTTGACTTTGAGGAGAGAGACCGGGAAGACATAAAAGCCTTTGCTGAAGATTTTTTCGGAAAACACGGCATAGAAGTCCACTTCTACTATAATGATCCATCGTCCATCAACCGGTATGGCGTCCTTAAGTCCAGTGAACGCAGTCCGGACGGAATCTGCGAGGAAGACCTTTTCATATCACTGCTGAACAGCACGGATTTCTATATCCATTTCTCAGCGGTCAGCAGTAGAGCCATAACTAAAATCGGCCGCGTACAGCTTCCGAAGAATGTCTTTGACATTGTCGTAAATGACGCCGACGGACAGAACTCCGATAAGATAGACTATCTCCGAACCATTTTTGATATACTGTCACTGATAAAATGAGCAAATTCCTTACACCCTTCATCACCTCCCTTAAAGGATTCGCAATGGGCGCGGCAAACGTAGTCCCGGGTGTTTCGGGAGGCACAATCGCCCTGCTTACCGGTATCTATTCAGATATAGTGGACGCCATCAGCGCCATCACAGACAAACAGACCTGGAAAGCTCTTCTGAGCGGCAATTTCTCCGAATTCTGGAGACTCATCAAAGGAAATTTCCTCCTTGCTCTTGCAATCGGCGTCATCCTGAGCATATTTTCTCTCGCCAGGCTGATGACCTTATGTCTGAACTCATACCCGATTCTGACCTGGGCATTCTTTTTCGGGCTGATTCTCGCATCATCCTTCTATATGTTCAGGGACATCAAGGGATGGAATGCAAGATGCATTGCAGCCGTCGCAATCGGAGTCGTTCTCGGAATCGTCACCTGCACACTCTCTCCGACAGATACACCTGACAGCTTCTGGTTCATATTCATATGCGGGGCCATCGCAATATGCACAATGATTCTCCCGGGAATTTCCGGAAGCTTCATACTGGTAATCCTCGGCAAATATGATTATATAATGCAGGCAATCAGCGAACTTGACCTTCCGGTCCTCCTGGTGTTCGCTCTCGGATGCATCGTGGGCATACTTGCCTTCGCAAAACTGTTGCACTGGCTTCTGGGCAGATGGGAGAAAGAGACTCTCCTTATACTTCTCGGATTCGTTCTGGGCTCGCTCGTAAAGGTATGGCCGTGGCACGATATGGAAGCGGGACAGACTGATTTCCACATTCCCGGAGCAATCATATGCTGCATCGCGGGAATAGCGCTGGTAGTAGTAATCGAATTGTTCAGCAAGAGAAAAAATGTATAGAATCCTGTCAAAAGAAATGCTTACGCCCAACATCTGCAGGATGGAGGTGTCAGCGCCGAGACTTGCCGCAGCGGCTCAGCCCGGGCAGTTCCTGATTGTCCGCGCGGATGAAAAAGGGGAAAGAATACCACTTACGATAAGCGACTATGACAGAGAGAACGGCTCTGTGACCATAGTGACCCAGAAGATCGGAGCATCGAGTTCTGACATAATATCCTACGAAGCGGGTGAAGAATTCTGCGATGTAGTGGGGCCTCTGGGTCTTCCTTCCGAATTTGTCAATAAAGGATATGACGAGCTGAAGGACAGCAGATACGTATTCATAGCCGGAGGCGTGGGCACAGCACCCGTCTATCCCCAGGTCAAATGGCTTCATCAGCACGGAATCGCCGTCGACGTCATCATCGGAGCAAGAAACAAAGACCTGCTGATATATACAGAAGAGATTGAATCGGTATGCGACCACCTGTATGTCTGCACGGACGACGGTTCTCAAGGATTCCACGGCGTGGGCACAGCCATGCTGGAAAAACTTGTGTCCGAAGGGGTCAGGTATTCCCAGGCCGTCGCCATAGGTCCTATGATAATGATGAAATTCGCCACCCTGGCCTGCAGGAAACTCGGAATACCCGTCACTGTCAGTCTTAACACTCTTATGGTGGACGGTACGGGGATGTGCGGCGCCTGCAGGGTCACAGTCGGAGGAAAGACCCGCTTCGCCTGCGTTGAAGGACCGGAATTCAACGGATACGACGTTGATTTCGATGAAGCGATGCGCAGACAGGGACAGTACAGGGCGGAAGAGGCAGAGGAGATGGAACATCACAAATGCAGAATCGGGAGGGGAAAATAATGGCAGAAAGAATACCCAGAGTAGCGTGCAAAGAACAGGATCCGAAACAGCGCGCACACAATTTTGACGAGGTATGCCTCGGATATGACAGACAGGAAGCGATGCTCGAGGCCTCAAGGTGCCTTCACTGCAAGAATCCGCGCTGCGTCGGAGCGTGTCCTGTCGGGATAAAGATACCCGAATTCATAGCTGAAGTCAAGGCCGGCAACATAGACAGGGCTGCAGCCGTCATCGCCGAAGACTCCTCACTGCCATCGGTTTGCGGAAGGGTATGTCCGCAGGAGACACAGTGTGAAGGGAGCTGCATACTCGGAGTCAAGGGAGAGGCTGTCGCTATCGGAAAGCTGGAAAGATTTGTAGCGGACAACAGATCTGAGAGCGCCATATATTCAAGAGCCGCATCCAACGGGAAAAAAGTCGCCGTGATAGGCAGCGGTCCCGCCGGTCTGGCCTGCGCCTCCGACCTGGCGAAATGGGGATATGACGTAACGATCTTCGAAGCTTTGCACAAGGCGGGCGGTGTATTGGAATACGGCATACCGGAGTTCAGGCTGCCTAAGGACACTGTACTTAAACGCGCAATCGAGGAAGTCCTCTCGCTCGGAGTCAAAATCGAAACTAATGTAATTGTCGGCAGGACAGTAACCATAGACCGGTTGATGGATGATGAGGGGTTCAGCGCAGTGTTCATCGGAACAGGCGCCGGGCTGCCAAAGTTTATGGGAATACCTGGAGAGAACCTCTGCGGAGTATTCTCTGCCAATGAGTTTCTCACACGAAACAACCTTATGAGGGCATACCGCGATGACTATCTGACCCCTATCCATACAGGAGCGAAGGTCTGCGTGGTCGGAGGCGGCAATGTCGCGATGGATGCCGCCAGGACAGCGCTGAGACTGGGTGCGGAAGTTCACATCATATACAGAAGGACCGAAGCCGAACTTCCTGCAAGAAAGGAGGAAGTCCACCACGCGCTTGAGGAAGGCATCGCATTCGATATGCTGACCAACCCCGTAGAGATTCTGGGAGACGAAAAGGGATGGGTCAAGTCCCTGAAGTGCATCAGAATGGAACTCGGTGAGCCAGACGAAAGCGGAAGACGCTCCCCTGTCCCGGTCGAAGGATCCGAATTCGAGATTGCCACGGATACCGTAATCATGGCTCTGGGCACAGCGCCTAACCCTCTTATTTCAAAGACCACCGACGGGCTTGAGACCACAAGGAGAGGAGGACTGGTCGCAGATGAAAACGGCGCCACCACAAGACCGGGCATATTCGCCGGCGGAGATGCAGTCACAGGAGCAGCTACAGTAATCCTGGCCATGGGTGCGGGAAGAGCCGCAGCCAAGGCCATAGACGATTACCTTAACAAATAGATTTCTATACCATTCCTGAGAAGCCGAGGAATGCCATAGCCATTATGCCTGCAGTGATAAGTGCTATCGGCAGGCCCCTGAAGGCTTTCGGAACGTCATTTCCGGCGAGATGCTCGCGTATTCCCGCGAACAGGATCATAGCCAGACCATATCCCAGAGAGGTGGCCAGTGCATATACGGCAGCTTCACCAAGGTTGAGCATATGGGCCGTGTCGCCGAACGTGAATTGTTTGGTGACCACTGTTATCGCCACGCCGAGAACAGCACAGTTGGTGGTGATAAGAGGGAGAAATATACCAAGTGCCTGGTACAGGGACGGACTGATCTTTTTGAGAACAATCTCCACAACCTGAACGAGAGCCGCAATCACAAGGATGAAGGCTATGGTCTGCAGGAATTCAAGCCCGAAGGGAACAAGGAGATACTGATTGATCAGGTAAGTCACCACCGTTGAAAGTGTGATGACGAAGCAGACTGCTCCAGACATTCCGGTAGCCGTACTCAACTTGTTGGATACTCCCAAGAAAGGACATATTCCCAGGAACTGTGAAAGCAGGATATTGTTTACGAATATCGCCGAGATGATAATGATAAAGAATTCCATAGGGCAACGTTACTTTTTGAGATACTTGTTGAACAGAACCATAAGGTATCCGAGTACCATAAATGCGCCCGGAGCCATCACGAATGCGAGGATTCCGTCTCCGGCAATGAATTTCCAACCGAATACCGAGCCGCTGCCGAGAATTTCACGGATAATGCCTATCACTGTCAGGGACAGCGTGAATCCCATACCGATTCCGAGCCCGTCAAGCGCCGAATCAAACACCGTATTCTTATTTGCATAAGCCTCAGCTCTTCCGAGGACAATGCAGTTGACGACGATGAGAGGGATGAAAAGTCCAAGGGTGGAATATACCGCCGGCACGAATGCCTGCATAAGCAGCTGCAGCACGGTAACGAAGGTTGCGATCACCACAATGTACACAGGGATGTGAACTTTGTCAGGCACAATCGGCGCAATCGCAGATATTGCCATATTGGAAAGGACAAGCACAAAAAGAGTGGCGAGTCCCATCTCCATACCGTTCATTGCGGAAGTAGTGGTAGCAAGTGTCGGGCACATTCCCAACACAAGTACAAACGTAGGGTTGTCCTTGATGATTCCCTTAGTGATAAGACCGAGTTTACTCATTTTCTGCGCCCTCCATATTATTGACGAATTCTACTGCATTTGAAACGGCAAGCGTATATGCACGAGACGTAATGGTGGATGCTGTGATGGCATCCACGTCGCCGCCGTCCTTCCTGACTTTCAGCAGTCCCTTGAATCCTCGCCACTGCGACATAAACGCCTCATCGGAAGTGCATTTCGCACCCAGTCCCGGTGTCTCGGAGTGAGACAGCACGGAAGTGTTGAAGACTGTACCGTCAGCAAGAACTCCGACCATAAGGGTAAGAGGACCGCCGAATCCGACAGCGGTTGACTTCACGGCGTATGCAAGCGTTTCCCCGTCTTTCGTACTCACATAATACTCAAAGCCATCAGCCTCTCTCGCATCGGAAATTTCTCCACCTTCAGGAAGGACCTTGCCGATGGACTCCTTGAGAGCTTTTTCACTTGCCTGCCCGATAGGGTCAAGCGTTACCGCATATACGACACCAAGTATCGCCGAGCAGACAAGACATACACAGGTCAGGCAAAGGACCATGTTTTTCATTGTTGACTGTGCTGCCATATCTAAGCCCTCCCGTATTTACGCCGATGGAACGCCCTGTTGAGAAGAGGAACCGCCATATTCATAATAAGTATTGCGAATGAAACTCCCTCCGGATATGATCCGAAGTAACGAATCATCATTACAATGAATCCGATACCGAAGCCATAGATTATTCCGGCCACGTTATTCATAGGAGAAGTGACATAGTCCGTGGCCATGAAGCAGGCACCGAGAATCAATCCTCCGGTAAGAAGGTTGAACAGAGGCCCCGTGTAAGTTGAAGGATCTGCTGCGCAGAAGATTGCGGAGAGTATCGCCACCGTAGCGAAGATGCTCAGGGTAATCCAAGGCTTGATGACCTTGCGCACGACCAGATAGACAAAACCTGCAAGAAGTGCAATCGCCGAAATTTCACCGGCGGAGCCACCGATATTAAGGAAAAGAGTCTGGAGATAATCAAGTCCTGCGACGGCACCCGCACCCTGCTCGTTCACTACGCCGAGGAGCGTCGCACCCGAAAATGCATCCACCCTGGTTATGAAACCCTGAGGGACTGTCCAGTCCGTCATATAGGTCGGGAACGATATCAGCAGAAACACACGGCCCGTAATCGCCGGGTTGAATACATTCTGACCGATGCCTCCGAAAGTCAGCTTCGCAACACAGATTGCAATGACTGCTCCGATGAATACAACCCACCAGGGAGTCGTACAAGGCAGATTCATTGCAAGCAGAAGTCCCGTGACCACTGCAGACAGGTCGGATACTGTTGATGGCTTGTGAAGCAGCCACTTTGTGACAGCCCATTCAAGAATCACACAACTGGCTACGCTCACTGCAAGTACCAGAAGTTCCGACCACCCGTAGAACAGGACGGAAACCACTATCGCAGGGACCAGCGCTATGATAACATCCCGCATCAGCGAACGGGTGCTCACCGCCGCGTGAATATGCGGGCTTGGAGAAACCAACATTTTGTCCATCATATTTATTTTTTAATATTTCTAGATTTGATAATACCCAGGACAGAGGCCTTTGCCGGACGGATACGGTCCAGGAGAGGGATATTGGCCGGGCAACTGTAAAGACAGCATCCGCATTCGATGCAATCCTGGACGGAACGCTCTTCAAGCCCTTCCATATCCCCGGCCTTCGCGAGACGGTTCAGCAGGAACGGTTCCAGACCCATAGGACAGGCGTCAGCGCAACGGCCGCAGCGTATGCAGTTGCTTTCTTCCTTTCTCAAAGTCGATTGTTTTGAGAGATATAGTATTGAAGAAGAACCCTTCACTGTGGCAGCATCGATATTGGCGACAGCCTTGCCCATCATCGGGCCGCCGCTGATTATCTTGGCTGCTCCTTCAGGTACTCCGCCGGCATACTCGATAATGTAAGAGAGCGGAATTCCTATGCGGAAAAGATAGTTGTGCTGTCTGTTCTCCGGCAGGCAGTCACCGGTCACGGTAAGAGTGTTGGTGACAAGAGGCTTGTTCTTCTGTACCGCCTCATAAACTGCAAGCGCGGTGGCAGCGTTCTGGACTACGGCTCCGACATCGATAGGCAGGCCGCCCGAACGTACCTGGCGGTGCATCACTGCATCAATAAGCTGTTTTTCTCCTCCCTGAGGATAGCGCTTTTTCAGCACTTTGACTTCAATCTTCTGAAGCTTGAGCTCCGAGATGGCGGCTGACATAGCCCGGACAGCCTCCGGCTTGTTCTCTTCGATACCTATCACACAAGGACAGCCGTTAAGGACTTTCTGCATTATCGCAGCCCCTACAGCTATTTCCTTGCTGCGCTCTATCATAATCCTATAGTCACTGGTAAGGAAAGGTTCACACTCTGCGCCATTGATGATAAGGCATTCCGCCACCTTTCCCGGCGCAGGATTGAGCTTTACGTGGGTAGGGAAAGTTGCACCTCCGAGTCCGACTACTCCACACTCCTGAATCTTCTTCAGGATGGCCTCGCGGTCCTGTGGAATCTCCGTCACCAGAGTATCGCTCAAGTCAATCCCGTCAGCCCAGATATCCCCCTCCACTGCAATCTCAACGTGAGTCATATTGTTTCCCGCCAGATCCTTGCGCGGGCCGATAGACTTGACCGTACCGGATACAGGTGAGTGGACGAAGGCTGAAATGAACCCGCCCGGCTCCGCGATGACCTGCCCGACCTTTACGAAATCGCCCACATTGACAACAGGTTTTGCAGGTGCTCCAAGATGCTGGGCCATTGATACATAAACCACCTGCGGCAGAGGAAGGACCTCTATTCCGCACTCACGTGAATACTTACTGTCATTAGGGTGGACACCACCTATGCTGAATGTCAACTTACGCATTTGCGACCTCCTCTTTCTTTACAGGTTCTGACGCAGGCTTTGGAGGCAGAACCGGGAAATTAACTGTATGGATTGCTCCTGTAGGGCACTCCGCCACGCATTTCTTACAAAGCTTGCACTTTGTAAAATCAATGTAGGCGACATTGTCCTCAACGGTAATGGCATTATGGGCACAAACCTTGGCACACTTGCCACAGCCGATGCAGGCGGCGGTGCAGGCCTTCCTTGCAATGGCACCCTTATCCTTGTTCACGCAAGAGACAAAGACACGCATTCCGCGCGGGCCTTTGTTACGCAACTCAATGATATGCTTAGGACAAGCTTTTGCGCAGGCACCGCAGGCTGTACACTTTGTCTCGTCCACTACCGGAAGACCGCTTGCCGGGTCCATAGTGATGGCACCGAACTGACAAACCTCAACGCAATCTCCGCAACCCAGACATCCGAACGGACATCCGGTGTCTCCGCTATATAGGGCAGCCTTGACCTTGCAATTCTTCACTCCGTCATAAACATTTGTCCTCGGACGGTTCCCACAGGTTCCGTTGCAACGGACAACTGCCACCTGAGGAGTCTTCTCGGAGATTTCGTAGCCCAATATCGCAGCTACTTTCTTCATCACCTCATTCCCGCCTACAGGGCAATAGTTATTGTCCAGATTCGGAGCCTTTACGGCGGCATCCGCAAAAGCGCGGCAGCCGGCAAAGCCGCAACCGCCGCAGTTGGCACCCGGCATAACTTTCTCGACTTCGTCAATGCGGGGGTCTTCCTCAACTTTGAATTTCGCCGCCACAAGATACAGGACAAGAGAAAGGATCAGGCCGAGCCCGGCGAGAATCACAATGGTCCAGATAATCGTTGTTGACATAATGCTATTTGATTGTAAAAATATATTCGTTCTTAAGTCTGTTCCTGAAAAGCCAGACAAAGAAGTAGTACAATGCCGCAAGGGCTATTGCGCCGAGTCCGGAAACGAGTTCTCCGCATCCGAGAGCATTCAATCCAAGAAGTCCTGCAAGCAGTACGAACAAAGGGATGACATAAGCCACCCAAACCGCCTTGTGACCCATCGAAGCCTTGAGCAGGACATCCACCTCGTCACCGACTTTGTAGTTGTCCCATCCGCTTGCAGGTACTTGTACGGCCTTTTTTGTATATTCGGAAATTCCACAGAGACCGGAGGCGCGGCACTCGCTGCAGGCAGAAGCGGAGACAATCTCCACCGTGGTGTACTCCGGGGTTATCTCGACTATGCGTCCCTTATGCGCTATATCCTTCATCTTCGAAACTGCTGCTGTTCATTGCCGAATCGAAAGCGGACTGTTGAAGTGCCTGGGCATCAAGAGCATCGCTCAACTCCATAAACCGAATCTGCTCACTCTTGAACAGCATATCGATATCGGCCGTTTCACCGTTTCTGTGCTTGGCTATGATAATCTGGGTATTTTCCTTCGCGGCAGGGTCATCTGAAAGTCCGATGATGTCAGGCCTATGGATGAACAGTACCATATCGGCATCCTGCTCTATCGAGCCGGACTCTCTCAAATCGCTCAGCTGAGGCTTTCCGCTTCCGCCGGTTCTCTGGACTGCCGCTCTGGACAGCTGGGAGAGTGCAATAATCGGGACGTTCAGCTCCTTCGCCGTCTGCTTCAGAGTTCTGGAAATAGCCGCCACTTCCTGCTCGCGCATTCCCCTGAGTTCTGCAGGTCCCTGCATAAGCTGAAGATAATCCACAATGATAAGGGCTACCTGCTTGTTCTTTACAAGGTTCTTCGCCTTGGTACGGAACTCCATTACAGGCATACTCGGAGTGTCGTCAATGTATATAGGAGCCTTGGTGAGATTCTTGAGTTTGTACTCAAGTTGCTCCCATTCGTAATCTTCCAGTTTTACCCCGCCCTTGATCTTGTCTGCACTGAGTCCCGACTCACTGACCATAAGTCGCTTGGCAAGCTGGACAGCCGACATTTCAAGCGAGAAGAATGCTACGGGGAAATGGTGCTGTACGGCAGCGTTACGCGCAAGATTAAGCGCAAAGGCAGTCTTACCGACGGAAGGGCGCGCAGCCAGAATTATCATATCCGACTTCTGCCAGCCCATTGTGATCCGGTCAAGAGAAACGAATCCTGAAGGCACGCCGCTGAGTCCCGTGCTCGTCTGCTGGTCCTGCAATCCTCCGAGAGCCTCGTTTATGAGGGCCCCGATCTCCTGCACTTCTTTCTTTGTACTGCTCTGGATTGCCGCATAGACCTTGGACTGCGCATTATCCATAAGATCATCCACGGAAATGGAATCATCAAAGGAATCTTTGAGAATCTCGTAGGAAGCCTTTATCAAATCCCTCTGTATGGCTTTCTGCTTAAGGATTTTGATATAATACTCCATATGCGCCGCAGACCCGACCTTCTCAGAAAGGTTCGCGAGCATGACAGAGCCTCCCACCGCTTCAAGGTTTCCCAGCTGCTTGAGCTTGGCGCTGACGGTTATGATATCTACGGAAGTGTGGTCAAGCACGAGGGAGGTCATCGCCTCGAAGACCATCTTGTGCCGTGGGTCATAGAAACTCTGGGGCACAAGCTCTTCCATAGCAAGATCCACACAGGTCGGCTCCAGAAGCATCGCCCCCAGTACCGCCTCTTCAACATCAAGGGCCTGAGGGGGTTTGTTGCCCATCTCAAGTCCTATGCTGTTGAGATTCACCTGTGAATCTCTCTTATTTCTTTTCTGCTCGGCCAATTAAATTTCAGGATTAACAATGATACGTCCGCAGTGCTCACATATAATAAGCTTGTTGCAAGCGGCGACATCAATCAGACGTTGAGGAGTGATGGTGTTGAAACATCCGCCGCAGCTGTCAGAGTTGAATACTGGCACCACTGCGAGATGATTGTGGACGCTCTTGCGTATTCTTTCGTATGCGCTCATCGTCCTCTCGTCAATCTTTGCAGCGCATTCGTCCCTCTTCTGCCGGAGAACCTGCTCCTCCTTTGAGGTTGACTCTACGATAGTCTCAAGCTCCGCTTTCTTTGCATTGAGGTCATCCTCGCAGATGGCAATCTTGTTCTCGACAATTTCGATGTCGCGCTTCTTTTCATCAATGGCAAAACGGGCCTCGTTGATATTCTTTTCAGCTATCTGTCTGAGAAGTCCCTGATTCTCAAGCTCCTTATTGATGGAATCATACTCACGGCTGTTGGAGATATTCTCCAGCTGACTCTGGTACTTGGTGATGTCAGCGTCTATTTCAACAATCTGCTGCCTGTTTGATTCAATGGATGCCTCATAGCTTGCAATCATCCCTTCCACGTGCTCTTTCCTGGACTGGAGCCCCGCGTAAGCCTGCTCAAGAGCCTCGACTTCTCCGGGAAGTTCACCACGGAGCTGCACAAGCTTCTCGATAGCATTGTCAGCGGCCTGCAGTTCATAAAGAACCTTAAGTTTTTCCCTGATGTCGGTCTCCTCAGCAAAGGATTTCTGCAAAGAGACGAAGGTTTCGCGCTCGTCTATCGGAGTTACGACTTTCTTCTTTGTTGTAGCCATATTTCTTATGAATGTTATATCTTACAAATATATGTATATTTTTCCTATCTTCCTATCCTACAATGAGGCTTTGATTTGTACCAGCTGGCTTCTTATCTCTTTTAGCGAATCTATGGCCTTCACGGTCTTTGTAATGCCGGAGTCCTTGACAGACAGCTGTTTTGCCACGCCGTCGAGAGTCAGCCCCTGATCCTTCACAAGGAAATGGATTTTCTTCAGGACCTCGATTTCCTCAAGAGTATATTGCCTGTTGCCCTTGGCTGTCCTGTGAGGCTTGATGTACTTTTCAAAAGTATTGGTCCAGAATCTCACGAGGGAGATGCTTTCCCCCAGCATTTCCGCAACCTCGCTGATTGAATAGAATAATTTTTCCATATTGCGTTAATCCATTGATTGCTTGGTACTTGCTGCCATATACAGCATATTTCCATACTCATCTGCACTTACAGATGCAAGAATGTATCCCATAGGGTCCATATTAATTCCGTCCTTCAGGACTTCATAGTGGAGATGAGGCGCGAATGAAGCTCCTGTCATTCCCACCGTGCCGATCTTCTGCCCGCGCTGCACACGGCTTCCCCGTGTGACACCGGTTGCGGAGAGATGAGAATATCTTGTGACATACCCTCCTTCGTGCTCGATCTCAACTGTGTTTCCGCTTCCCCTGGTCGATCTTGTAACGTTGATTACAATACCGTCGCCCGCAGAGAGCACCGGCGTTTCCTGCGGAGCTATCAGGTCAAGACCGTCATGCAGCACATAAGCCTTCAGGAACGGGCTGATTTTCATTCCCGTAGAAGCGCCTATCTGCGAATACGAAAGTCCTTTCAAAGGCATCTCCATAGGAGGTACGGCAACGCCCTGCTCCAGGGACCCGAAGGCCTTTCTGAAATTCTCTTCCACCGAAACGACTCTTTCCAGCAGATTGTCCGCCTTTTCCCGGGTATATCTCACAAGTTTGGTGTCAGGAATAGTATCGCTGCCGAACAGGAAATCGAGAGATCCGGCCGGATCCACTCCAGGGGACTCCGTGTGGAATATCTGCTCATAGATGTCATTATCCTTGACCTGAAGCCCGGTTATCACGTCTCCCAGAAAATCCTCCTTCTCTTCAAGAGCAGGATAAAGTTTTTCGTACATCTTATTCTCGCGGGAGAGCGTTTTCTCCACGTCGGTGCTGATAAAAAGAGACAGCACGAAATACAGAACCACAGATACGGACACCGTCGCAAGCAGAAAGATCAGGAACTGCCTGACCGGCTTCCAGATACCGATTCCGGACTTCTTGAACTTGAAGTTAATATGGTCGAATTCGTAATGCATTATCTCTTTGTCCTGCTGATTATGTCAGACGTGGTCGTTCTCCTGTTGAGTTCCGAATCCGAAAGGCGGCGCTCAATCATAGCTTCATATTCCTCCTGAGGCATTTTCAGGTCCATATAATTGTATGGATTTACGTGAGAATTCTTGTACAGCACCTCATAGTGAAGATGCGGGCCTGTGGATTTTCCTGACCTCCCCACACGGCCTATCAGGTCTCCCCTGCTGACAGTCATCCCCTCTACGACGTCCGCTGCGCTCAGATGGGCGTACCTTGTCTTATATCCGAAGCCGTGGTTGATTATCACCTGATTCCCATATCCGGAGAATTGGTATTCGACAGACTCGACCACTCCGTCTCCTGTGGCATACACCTCTACGCCTTTGCTCGCGGCAAAATCAATCCCCGTATGCATAGTCCTGCGCTTTGAGATAGGGTCGCTTCTCCATCCGAAAGAACTGGAAAGGTTGAAATTGCCTTCCTTTGTGTTTAGCGGAGGGACGGCCGGAATATGGGAAATCATATCGCCCGCCTGCTTTGACACTATAGCCACTTCGTCAAGGGCCCGGCTCTGGACAGAAGTCTGCTTCATCATAATGTCCAAGCGCATTACAGTACTCTTGAGTTCGGCATCGGCACCGAGTTCGTCGAGATAATCATATCTGTTCACACCGCCGAAACCGGCGTTCCTGACCTCCTGAGGGACTGGATTCATACCGAAAACCGACCTGTAGACATCATCGTCCATATTCTCAATCCCTTCCAGCGTTTCGCTGTAAATGTCAAGCTGATGATTGAGGACCTGCAATCTTGCCTGCCATTCGGCATTCTGTCTTTTCAGACGGGCCGTCTTGGGGAGGTCCAGACCCAACACACCGTTGTATATCCACAGGTAGAAAACGAACAGGGCGAAGAATAGTGCCAAACCCGAGACGCGGCAGAGTATATAGAACCATCCCGGAAGCTCTTTCTTTTCATAGGTAAGAGTCTCCGGATTGAGTATATATCTTCTGAACGGCTGCATATCAATACGGTGTATCTAGTCTAAAATTATAAGAGCCAACGACTTATGATTAAACTCAAGCCTGACGGCATCGTCATCGGCCACGTTCAGCGACGCTTTCCACCAGTTGTCAAATATGACATCGTCCGTCTTCCAGCGGAGGCCGGTGGACTTTATCCTGAGTGCAGGATCCGGCGTAAAAATGGAAATCCTGCGGCCCTCGCCGATGTGGAGCGTATCACTGTCGGTCATCGCAAATATAGTGGAATAGTCCGAAACCATATCAATATCCAGATGAGGAAAGGATCTTGCATATTCCATCAGCAGCGATACGTTTCCTATGGTATGCGCTTCGGAACGCCCCGTGGCGGCGAGAATATGGATCTCCGTCTCCTCCGGAAAATTCTCCGCAGCGTAATGCACGGCTTTCGTCAGGTCATTTGTCTCCTGATTCCCGTCTTTTACCACAATGCCTTTGAACCTGCCCAGAGCACGATGGCATACCGAATCAAGATCACCGACAACCGCATCAGGCACTATCCCGTGCTTCTCCAGCACGCCAAGGGCACCGTCACAACAGATAACGCAATCTGAAGTTTCCAGCAGATGACGCGGGAAAGCCGTCCTGGGAAAGAGTCCATTGGCAACTATACTCAGCATAACTTCGTTTTTTCTATCTCGGCCTTTGAAGTGCCTGCGGTTGTGCGGTACGTATCTATCTCTCTGAATCCAAGCAGGAAAGTCCTGACATCCATACGCTTCTTCCCTGCCAGCTGGACTTCCTTCAAAGAAACGGAGCCGTCAGACGTACCTATATTGATGTATGTCTTTCCGTCCGACGCAATTGTCCCGGCAGGAACAGCCATATCGGAGCTCTCGGCGCTGAACAGTTTAAGCTGGACAGGGTCGGAACCGTCCCTGCAGATTTCCGTGAAGGCTGCAGGATACGGGCTGAGGCCTCTTATGAGATTGCATATCGACTGAGAGTTGTCCGTCCAGTCGACGTGGCACAGTTCCCTGTGGATTTTCGGTGCAGTCTTCAATATCTCGGAGCCCTGGATAAACGAGCGCTGGACACGTGTCTCGATATTCTTCTGGATAATGCCCTCGACAGTCTCCACGACAAGTTCGGACCCGATTGCCTTGAGTTTGTCATGGACATCGCCCGCATTGTCCTCCGGCTCGATGCGGCACTCCTGTCTCAGCAGGATAGCACCCGTATCGATGTCCTTGTCAAGCATAAAAGTCGTGACACCGGTGAGACGCTCTCCGTTTATCACAGCCCAATTGATAGGAGCGGCGCCTCTATACTGCGGCAGAAGTGCAGCGTGAAGGTTGAACGTACCCAGTTTCGGCATAGACCAGACCTCCTCAGGCAGCATACGGAAAGCAACGACCACGAAAAGGTCCGCTTTCATCGCCTTGAGGGCGGACAGAAATTCAGGATCCTTGAGTTTTACAGGCTGAAGCACCGGAATATTATGCTCCACAGCATATTTCTTGACAGCGCTTTCATTTACAGCCAGACCTCTTCCGCTAGGTTTGTCAGCCACGGTAACGACTCCAACTACATTATGTCCGCTCTTGATGAGGGCGTCCAGAGGAGCGACTGCAAACTCAGGTGTGCCCATATACACGATCCTGGTCCGGTGGAAGAAACCTGCAATCCTGGAAATCAGGCGCCGCCATCTGTTCTTGATATTATCCATATTGAAAAGGTCCGAATCATGAACCGCCTTGCTCGTAAGAAAAATACCTATTGGCAGCAGGACTGCAGCGGAAATGAATACACCTATGAACGCGCTCACGTTTCCGTCCTTGGCCAATTTGTTGCCGATAACGTCAACAACCCAATACAGCACGAAGAAAAGTACGGACACGATGGCGCTTGCCCCGAGTCCTCCCCTGCGGATCAGTGCACCCAGAGGCGCTCCTACGAAGAAAAGTATCAGACACGCCAGAGCCTGTGCGATTCTCTTAAGCACCTCGATATCCGCCCTTCTGAGGAAGAACAGCCATTCGTAGTCATCCTGAACCATTGTCAAGGATGACGCCTTCAGATTCGAACATCTTTCGAGAGCCTTGTCCACCGCAATTATTTCATCCGTGGCGGAATCCCAGCTCATGAAACTCTCATTATCGTAAACCGTTTTCGGCCTCTGCCCGGCAAAAGCAGTGTCAAGCTGTCTGCCGAGTATGAAATGGGCTCCCAACATCGCCCGGTAATGTCTATCGAATGATTCTTTCGTCTGCCTCCTCAGAGAGTCACGCTCGATGTTGAGCTCGGATACTCTCATAGACTTTATCTGATCCCCGAAACGGCTGGAGTCCGATTTCTCGAATGAATAATTGGCAAGCGGGATTATCATCTCCTGCTGATTGAAATGTATTCTCTGCAGCGCAAGTGCGGTATCTCTGTACGTCCAGTCATTGTCCTCCTGATAATTGGAGCCGTGATACATAGTAAAGATGAGATAATCCTTGTTCTTCGACATCTTTATCGTGGCGGAGTCAGCCAGAGCTATTGCAATGTTGCCTCTGTGGGCCGAATGGTCATAAACCATCACGTTCCTCATCATACCTGTCTCTTCATCCGTCTCGTCCACGCGGAGGATATACCCGTCTATCCCGTCATAAAACGTTCCTGACGGAATCTTTATCTCATCCTTGGTCCTTCCTATATCATCTCTGAGGGTGAATATTTCATTATAGGCCTCAGGCACAAGGTTGTTCCCGACAAAATAGGCACCGATACTGATGAAGACCGACGCTATCATCAAAGGAGCCATAACCCTGCGGACGGAAATTCCGGACGCCTTTATCGCCATCAGTTCATTGCTCTCAGCCATATTGCCGAGGGTCATTACCGAAGACAGAAGCGCGGCAAGAGGCAGCGCAAGAGGCATTATCGTAAAGCCTCCCCACATCATGAACTCAAGGATGACGCCCAGACCGAGTCCTTTTCCGACAAGTTCGTCTATATACAGCCACAGGAACTGCATCATCAGGATGAAGATGACAACAGCCAGGACCGCAAAGAACGGCCCTATGAAAGCTTTGAGTATGAACCTGTCAAATTTCTTCACTATAGTTTGGAAATCATTGCGTCAAGTGCGGCGGCAAGCCCTGCGGGCTCTTTTCCGCCTGCCGTGGCAAGTCCTGCCTGGCCTCCGCCTCCTCCCTGTATGAACTTTGCTGCCTCGCGGATTTCAGCCCCGGCGTTGTGGCCGGCCTTCACGAGGTCGTCCGAATAGGCAAGGATAAGCTGCGGCTTGCCTTCAAACTCGAATGCAGCCACAAAGGCGATATTGTCCGCAGCCTTCTGGACAAGTGCAGCGATAGTGCGCACCAGCACAGGATTGCGTTTTGACTCCGTATATCTGACAACTTTGATGCCGGAAACCGCCTCCGCGTTCCTGACAAGTTCGCCGGCAAGAAGGGCCGCCCTCTTTTTCTCATCTTCTTCAGCCGTCTTCTTGTACTGGGCATTGTCGGCAATCAGCTTTTCCACAGAAGAAAGCACATTCGCCGCATTACCCAGCATAGAGCGCAGCTGCTTGAGAGTGGACTCATATCCTTTGACCCGTTCCAGAGCGGCGACTCCGCTGACAGCCTCGATACGTCTGACTCCGGCAGCCACGGCACTTTCACTGACAATCTTGAAAAGCCCGATGTTTCCGGTAGCGCCGGTATGACATCCTCCGCAGAGCTCCACGCTCTTTCCGAACTTGACAACCCTTACCCTTTCTCCGTATTTCTCGCCGAACAAGGCGATTGCGCCCATTGCACGGGCTTCTTCCATAGAAGCGGACCTGTTCTCTTCGAGAGGGTTGTTTTCGCGGATAAGCTCATTCACCCTGGCCTCCACCTGTTCTATCTGAGAGTCTGTAAGTTTCTCGAAATGGGAGAAGTCGAAACGGAAATACTCATCGCATACATAAGAGCCCTTCTGCTCTACGTGAGTGCCGACAATTTCTCTGAGCGCCTGGTCAAGGAGGTGCGTACAGCTGTGGTTGTTCGAAGTCTTCAGTCTGCGGCCGGCATCCACGAACAGGTCGAAAGGACCGGTGACGTTCTGCGGGATTCTTTCTGCTATGTGGATGGTGAGCCTGTTCTCCTCGACCGTATTCGTGATATTGATTTTCTCTCCGTCTGCAGAAACGATATAACCGGTATCGCCCACCTGTCCGCCTTTCTCCGCATAGAACGGTGTATAATTGAACACAAGCTGGTAAAGTGTCCTCCCCTTCTGCACCACAGTACGGTAACGCAGGAGTCTGGCCTGTTCGGAAACAAGCTTGTCATATCCTATGAATTTGACTTCTCCCGGATAAATCTCCTGCCAGTCTCCGAATTCATTGGCCGTGGCATTGCGGGCACGCTCCTTCTGCTTTCCGAGTTCAACCTGGAATCCTTCGATATCGACTTTGAAACCGTTTTCGGTCGCGATAAGCTCGGTAAGGTCGATAGGGAATCCGAAAGTGTCATAAAGCTTGAATGCATCCTCGCCGGAAATGACCTTTGTGCCTGAAGCTGCGGCCATACACTCGTCAAGCAGCTTGATACCGCGGTCCAGAGTGCGCAGGAACGCCATCTCCTCCTCCCTGATGACTGATTCTATCAGTTTCTGCTGATTCTTTATCTCAGGGTATGCCTCGCCCATATCATCCACAAGCTGCGGCACAAGACGGCAGAGGAACGGCTCGGCGAATCCGAGGAAAGTGTAGCCGTAACGCACCGCGCGGCGGAGGATTCGCCTGATTACGTAACCGGCCTTCACGTTGCTAGGCAGCTGGCCGTCGGCGATTGAGAAACTGATGGCGCGGATATGGTCGGCGATAACGCGCATAGCCACGTCCGTCTTGTCCGACTCTCCGTATCTGTGTCCCGAAAGTTCTCCGATCTTTCCGAGCATTCCGGTGAACACGTCACTGTCGTAGTTGGAATTCTTGCCCTGGAGCACTGAGCAGAGCCTTTCGAATCCCATACCGGTATCGATATTCTTTGCCGGGAGATTCTCGAGATGGCCGTCCGCCATTCTCTGGAACTGCATGAACACGAGGTTCCATATCTCGATGACGTGCGGGTCTGACCGGTTCACGAGGTCGCGGCCGAGGACACCGGAAGCCTTTTCCTGAGGTGTACGGATATCGATATGTATTTCGGAGCAAGGACCGCAAGGGCCGGTATCACCCATTTCCCAGAAATTGTCGTGCTTGTTTCCGAGCACTATGTGGTCCTCCGGAAGGTGCTTGAGCCAAGCCTGCTTTGCCTCAAGGTCCATAGGGCATTCGTCAGACCCTTCGAAAACCGTAGCGTAGAGAATGCTCTTGTCTATCCCGTAAACATCGGTAAGGAGTTCCCACGCCCAGTCGATGGCCTCGGTCTTGAAATAGTCGCCGAAGCTCCAGTTTCCGAGCATCTCGAACATGGTGTGATGATAGGTATCGTGTCCGACCTCTTCAAGGTCATTGTGCTTTCCGCTCACACGCAGGCACTTCTGTGAATCCGCAGCGCGATAGAATTTCGCCTTTGAGTTTCCCAGGAATATATCCTTGAACTGGTTCATACCCGCATTGGTAAACATCAATGTAGGGTCACCCTTGACTACCATTGGCGCCGACGGAACCACAGTGTGTCCCTTTGAAGCAAAAAAATCCAGGAATTTCTGTCTAATCTCTTTTGAGGTCATAATTACGCAAATTATCAAACAATCAACAAAAGTACTACTTTTTTAGCAATTTGTTTTTATATTTGACGGTTATGCTACGCAAAATCAGAATATCGGTTGCAACGCTGTTCCTGATAGGAATAACGCTGCTCTTCATCGGCATCGGCCGGCAATGGTGGGGTTGGATGGCAAGTCTGCAGTTCCTGCCTTCCTGTCTGGCCCTCAACTTCGCCGTAATCGCAGGAATAGTCATCGTGACTCTGCTGTTCGGAAGGATCTACTGCTCTGTAATCTGCCCTATGGGCATTTTTCAGGATTTCGTCAACTCTTTGAGTTCCAGACGCAAAGGGAAGAAAGCCCGTTTCCGTTTCCACAAGGAGAACAGGGCGCTGCGGGATTTTTTCCTCGCACTGACTCTTCTCGCACTTATGTTCGGCGTCCAATGGTTCGTTGTCCTGATCGCGCCTTACAGCGCTTACGGCAGAATGGTCCGCACTGTAGTCGACCCTTCTTCGGCTACCGCCATAATTGTCGGCGTGACCACTTTTGTGGTGATAGCAGCGTTTGCCTGGCTTTGGGGACGCGAATGGTGCAATTCCATCTGCCCTGTCGGTACGGTACTGAGCCTGTTCTCAAGGTTCTCGCTTTTCCGCCCTGTGATAGATACTGACAAATGCGTACACTGCGGCGTCTGTGAAAAGAAATGCAAGGCTTCCTGCATCAGTTCATTCGATCAGAAGATAGACTATACAAGATGTGTCGACTGCTTCGACTGTCTGGAGAACTGCAAGGCGGGTGCCATCAAATATAAATTTGCCTTCGGCGGGAAAGCCAAGGCTGAGGACAAGAAGGAAGAGAACGTGGATACAGGCAAAAGGGCATTTATCGCCGCCACAGCCTTCCTCGGAGGATCTGCCATCGCCAAGGCTGACGGAGGTCTCGCCAAGGTACTGGACAAAGAGGCCCCACAGAGAAACGAAAGACTTGTGCCGTCCGGTGCCGGAAGCGTAAAGGATTTCTATGACAGATGCACAGGATGCGGGCTATGTATCAGCGCCTGCCCTAACAATGTACTGCGCCCGTCAACTGACCTCAAGCACCTTATGCAGCCTCAGATGGGTTACGAAAAAGGCTATTGCAGGCCAGAATGCACCGCCTGCTCCGAGGTTTGCCCGACAGACGCCATTCTTCCTGTCAGCGCAGAGCAGAAAGCACTCATCCATATCGGCCATGCAAGGATCAATCCTGAGCTGTGCGTAGTTAACAGAGACGGAGTCAGCTGCGGCAACTGTGCACGCCACTGCCCTTCCGGAGCAATCAGGATGGTAGAGAAAGACGGCAGGAGTGTTCCTGTTGTCGATGAGGAACGATGCATAGGATGCGGCGCCTGCGAGAATCTTTGTCCTTCAAGGCCTGTCAGCGCCATTGTCGTGGACGGCCTTTCAGTTCACCAAATCAATTAAGAGAAAAATTATGGACAGACGTGAATTTTTGAAGATATCCGGTGCCGGAGTGGTCGGCGCTGCTGCCATGGCCTGCACGAGGGGAAAAGAATCCGAGCTTCCCGCTCTTGAAATCAACGGTAACGTACCGCAGCATTTCCCGGGCATAGGACTGCTTGGTTTCGGCGCAATGAGATGGCCGATGACCAAGGATGAAAAAGGGAAAGATATCATAGACCAGGAAAAGGTCAATGAAATGGTGGATCTCGCACTGGAACACGGTGTGAACTACTTTGACTCGGCACCCGTATACCTGCAGGGAATGAGCGAAAAGGCCACGGCCACCGCACTGCTGAGACACCCGCGAGAGAGCTATCTGATTGCGACCAAACTATCCAATTTCAGCGACGCATCATACGGGGCAGCCGTCAGCATGTATCACAGGTCCCTTGAAAATTACCGGACGGACCACATCGACTATTACCTGATGCATTCCATCGGAGATCTCCAGACCCTGGAAACGCGATTCATCAAGCCCGGCATCCTGGACTTTCTTCTGAAGGAGCGGGAGGCAGGAAGGATCCGCCATCTCGGGTTCTCCTTCCACGGGGGCAGGAAAGGGATGGACGACCTGCTCGCACTTCACGGGAAATATCATTGGGATTTCGTCCAGATTCAGATGAATTACCTTGACTGGACACATTCCGGAGAAGGCAGTGCAAAATATCTGTACGAGCAGCTTGTAGCAAAGGGCATCCCGGTAGTCATTATGGAGCCTCTCCGCGGAGGACAGCTGTCGGACGTTCCGGCACCGCTTGCCGATATGCTCAAGGAGCGTGAACCGCAGCGCAGCATTGCATCGTGGGCATTCCGTTTCTGCGGCAGCTTCCCAGGGGTTATGACTGCACTGAGCGGTATGACCTATATTGACCATCTCCGCGACAACCTACTGACTTTCACCAATTTCAAGGATCTGTCAGACGAGGAGTTCAGTTTCCTTGAGAAAGTCGCCGACGGTATCCAGCAGTATCCTCTGATCAGATGTACAAGATGCGAATACTGTATGCCTTGTCCTTACGGAATCAATATCCCGGAAATATTCAAGTTCTACAATGACAACATCAAGGAAGGCACTTATGTGGTGAGCAGCGAGCAGAAGGACTATGCCAGGACCCGCCGCAAATATCTGCTGGATTACAACAAGGCCATCCCTACCGTACGTCAGGCCGACCATTGCATAGGCTGCGGACAGTGCTTGAAGAAATGCCCTCAGCACATCAGGATACCTAATGAGCTGCAGCGCATAGACCGGTACATCGAAAAATTGAAAAGGGAGACTTTTTAAGTCCCCCTTTTTGTTTAGAAGTTATATCCCAAACCTATCATCAGGGTATTGCCCAACGTACGGGAGGCCGTAAGATATGCGGCGCTTATGGTAACTCCGGCAAATTTCACTCCGATACCGAGTGATGCGAAGGACGGAAGCGCCTTGGCCTGGTCTCCGTAATGGTATCCGGCACGGATAGCGACGATATCGGCTATCCAATACTCGGCGCCGACACCCGCCATAAAGGCTCCGTTGAAAAGATAATCAAGTTCCAAGGCGGCTGTCAAGCCTTCGACTATCCTGTATCCCCCGAAGGCCTTGACCAGGGCAGGGAGAGAATAAGAACCTCTGCCATAATCTATCCCGGTCCCGATATTGCACAGGGAAAGGGTCGCATCAAATGCTCCCGCTCTGTAAGTGGCAAACAGGTCAGCACAGAAAGCGCTTCCCTTCGCCTCTTTTGCAAGAGATGAAGAAACGTAACGGCCTTTCAAACCGAAGGAAAGGGCTGCATTAACCCGGTATTCCCCACCGAGGGAAACTATCAGGTCCTTAGGGGTGAACTCCCCTTTGAAGATACCCTGGCTGTCATATTCGGAATAAGGCTTGTCAATGAACATATTCCCTTCGACAGAAATGGAGAACTTCCCGGCTATCGGAATATACGCATCCAATCCCGCAATCGTATTCGCCGCCGCAGAAGGGGCCCAGGAAGAATATGTCGCACGAACGTCAAGATGTTCAGCCTCAATGGCAGAAGAAACAGCTCCCATCGCCAGCGACCTTGCATCGGCAGGAATCAGCAATGCAGGGACACTCTGGGCGGAAGCGGTGATGCAGACTGCCAGAGAAATCAAAACCGATAATATCTTTTTCATCTTTCTACAGTTTTACGATTGAATACTTGACATCAAGGTTGACACCCGTGACGTGTACTGTATAAGACCCCGCCGCAAAAGAGCTCACGTCTATGCTGCAAGGCTCGAAAGGCGTCGCTGTAACGGTCCTGGAATATACGGTTGCCCCGGCCTTGTTTATTATCTCAACATCCAGAGACTGCCCTTCTCCCGGACGCACGAACATATTGTCACTTACAGGATTAGGATATATGTCCACCGGACGGGAATTGTCGCGCACAAGCGCTTTGAAAGTGGTTGAGCAGGTTTTTCCCGCCGCATCAGCACCTGTGACGGTCACATCCACCATACCATATCCGAGGGAGGTAAGAAGAAGTCTGTTCCCTTCAAGATAAGGATGAACCACATTGGCGGCGGAAGTAGTGGAGGTATATTTCAGCTGCTCGCCGTCCTCATCATAAAAGAACCGGCTCAGATCGAACTCGACACTTTGGCCCAACTGATTCATCTGCGTGTTTTCAATATCCTTGACAATCACCGGAGGATGATTTGCGGATATCACGTAATTGATGACCCGTCTTCCAATCGCACCATATTCGTCAGTTGCGACGATCTCTGCAGTGTATCTGCCTTCCGGTGCCGCCTTGCCGACAATCTTGAAATGATACTCATTACCTTTCCCGACCACGAATGATGCGGCTTCGGAGCCCATAGCACTTTCGACCGTAAAATTGTGCCCGTCCGGATCTTCTATCCTGAAATCAACGTCCAGTGTCTCGAAGGTCTTGATCGTAAAGTTACCTTCATAATCCGTTGAGATTACAGGCGGGTTGTTACTCAAAGTAGATATAGATACTACAGGAGATTTCTCCGAATAGTTTCCGCAATAGTCATACCCCGCAACGGAAACGAAATATTCAGTCTCGAAATTAAGCCGTTCCGCCGCATATGAAATGTCATCGCCCACATTGAGCGTATCCACCTTGACAATTGCCGTCTTGACGGAAGAAGGAGCCTTTGTACCCGGGAGGTATGCCTCCACCGCCTGCCTGTCCTCAGAAATAATCACCTGATATGCGTAAGCCTTGGTGTCATCCCCGTCAGACGTGACCTTCCACGACGCTGTAAGGAAATTCGACTTTGCAGTCAGAGTCACCTTGTCCACCGGATCAGGAGGCGTAGTCCCGCCGTAAGTGAATGCACCGTACGCATCGACGAGCGGGCCTATCTTATGGGCGGACGATACCTTGGTCGTGTTGGCACCCTTGAGAAGCCTCTCCAGCAGCATTTCGTTGGTGAATCCCGGACCCCCGAAGTAGGATACCAGAAGGGCCGCCACGCCGGACACGTGAGGACAGGCCATCGACGTTCCCTGCATATCGCCATATTCTCCATTCATTATCGTACTGCGAATGAGAGGACCTACTTTGTAGTCTCCGCCGGGAGCGCAGATGTCAACCCAATCTCCATAATTCGAATAATACGATCTGTTTCCTATGGAATTCATAGCGCCGACAGCAATGCAGTTTTCGTACATTGCCGGCCACCCATACTGCCAGCCGTCGTTGCCCGCAGAGAAGAAAACCACGCCTCCCTTCATAGGACTGTCAGGGCTCTGGTTCCCGTAAGCGTCACAACCGGCATACTTCACGAAATAGTCGATTGCCGGGCCGCAGGCACCCACACTGCCGTGCTTTGCATCCTCCTCGGTATGGTAATCAGTTCCCCAACTGTTCTGCGCTATCACGGCGCCATGGTCCGCAGCCCAGACAATAGCCTCGTATTCGTTGCCCTGAAGCGTCACGTCAGGGTCGGAAGGGTCGATGTGCATCATCTGGCAGGACATCAGGCGGACTCCTCCGTTGCCGTCAAGACCTCCGGCCACACCGGCCACACCTATACCGTTATTGTTTATGGCTGCGACGGTTCCGGCCACGTGTGTCCCGTGGTCATCAGGGAGTATATAATATCCCTTGTAAGAGTTCAGGAAACATTTGCTTCCGTCAGGGCCCGGGGGGATGCACACAGGTGCAAGATCGGGATGCTCCAAATCTATTCCCGTGTCCACGATGGCAACGATAACGTTGGGTGTGCCTCCCGTATAATTCTGCCATACGGGCATCACGTTTATGTCCATCCCGTCCTTGTAGCTTCCACCCTTGGATTCATTGAAATATCCCCACTGCCTGTCAAAATGCGGATCATCGAAAATTGCCGTGGATTTTATCCTGCGGACGGGCTCCGAATATTCAACACCGTCTATGGTAGAAATCTCAAAAGAAGCCCTGGTCGCACTCTTGCGGCCTTCATCATACTTGATTTTGTACCAACGGTGCAGACCGGCTTCACGATGTCTGGACTCCCACTCTCCCGCATCCTGATAAAGTCTTTCGATTGAGGTGACACCGAGCCCGGAAAGAGCCGCATTCAACCTGTCAGACCTGGTCCTCGCCCCTATGATCTCCCCTGACTCGATCTGAGAGGTCATTTCCTCGGTAAACTGCACGATTATCTCTCCCGGAACAAACTCGGAGGATTCATCCTCGACGACAGCCAGACCGTTTTCCATATCCACCTCCACATCCTCAACGAAATCCCTTGCACAGCCGCAGACTGCCAATGCCAGCGCAAAAGTCAACCAACACTTCTTCATATATCCTTATTTTACAATCTGATCATAGACGAAATCTATAAGCTCCGCAAGCGACTCGTCCTTGTTCCACCTGATTTTCTTTTCCTTGAAGAACGTATTGGCCGCATCCTTGTCTATGCCAGGGAAATCACGTATGCCATATCTTGATGCCGGCACCAGTTTGCCGTCAACATATATGAACTTTTCGACAAGCAGAGGGAGCACTATGCCGTTGTCCCTCTTTTCCATTGCAGTATCGAAATGAGTGTTCACCATACTGTCCATTCCCTGAAGGAGAGAAGTCACGTTCATGGCGGAAGCGCTGGAAGAGGAAATGCCGTAGCCGATATCAACTTTCTGCAGTTTGTCAAAATCAATGGATGCAAACTGAATCAGACTGCCGTTATCGGTCTCGGCGAGCACCTGATACATCTTTCCACCTACGTTTACGAATACCCGCTCCCCAACTCTGGCGGTATAGATTGTCATCATATCTATCTTCATAATCTTACCGTCAACGATATAATGCAGGGAGCCGTCCGCTATGGAGATATTGAACGTGCTGTCATCCACCAGAGCTCCGCCAAGTGTCCGCACGGCTCCGGACTGGAAATTCTCATTAAGGTACGGCCAGCTTTCACGCGGCTCGTATTTCTGTGCAAACACCGCACCGGCGGCGAAAAGCAGGAATACCTGCAAAAACAAAAACCTTTTCATACCACAAATATATGAAAAAAGCCCGCTATTTTAAATGCGGGCTTTTTTTTAATAGCAAGAACTAGTCAAGTTTCGTGAGGCTGGTAGGATAGCTAGCCGGGTTGAAACCTGCAAGGCAGTTCATATAGTAATAGAGCCAATCACCCTGAGAACCGTTAACATAAGTTCTTGTATTGAGGACATACGCATTGGCAGTAACCCAAGTGCCATCCTCCTGAAGATTGAACTCTACATTGTAATCTTCAAGTGTGGCATATTTTCCTGAGAGATTCGGGCCGTCCCAACCGACGAAGGTAAATACCTCGCCGGCGCCTCCGAGTTCAGGGCTAGGATTGAAGAAATCGGTGTAAGGAACCTTCGTATCCTGAGGAAGAGGGAATGTAATCTTAGTCATATCCTCATTGACGACGCCATAGATAGAAAGATCACCAGGGAAAGCGTATGCTGTCTGAAGGTACGTAGGATTGGTAAGTATCACCCTCGTGACATCTCCAGGATACTCCTTAATCTCGGTTTCCCACTTTGCAATAATATAACTGCCGCTTGAGCTGACATCGACTGACTGCATCTGATAGTTACCGAAGAGGGATACAAGAGGGTGATCCTTGTCTGCAATCGTAATCTTTGCCGTGCTGATAGCACCGAGAGCTACATTGTTTGTAGCCTCCTTGAGGATAACCTGAAAGTTGACATCTCCGGTAAATGTTCCCGGCTGACCGGAAACAGAGAACTCAATCTCCTGTGTTTCCACACCTTTAGGGAAATTCAGTACGCCTGTGCCGTTTACGATGGTGTAATCCACACCCTGCTTTGCAGTGACGTCCTTGATTTCATAGGAAACAGAACAGTCTGACGTTGCATTGTACACGTGAACAGGGAGCTTGTATGTTACGGCCGAAGCATCAATCGCCGGCTCAGTGACCTTTGCAGAAGCAACGTCTAAAGAAGCGAAAGGTTCAGTCTTGTAATCTGCATACTTCACGCAGGAGACCAGGCCTGCGAGTACAGATACGGCTGCAAAAATCTTAAATATCTTTTTCATATCAATTCTGATTTAAAATTTACTACTCGCTATATCCAGGATTCTGAACAAGGTTGGCGTTAATCTTCATTTCAGGAGCCGGAACAGGCCAGATGAAATGGAAGTCATTTGCAGCAAACTGCTTGTTTTCGTAGTTCTCACCACTCTGGATGAGATTTTTGCAACCATCCTGAACAGGACGTCCGCTGAAGCCCTGGCCCCATCTCTTGAGACACCACATACGGAATCCGTCGCCGACGGTCTCCTTGTACCACTCCTGACGTACAGTTGCTTCCGTAGCTTCTGTAAGAGTGGCGCCGCGTGCTGCCTGAAGCGCATTGAGGTCAGCCTTTGCCGCAGCAGCGTTGGTGCTGAGCTCGGCCTCTGCTGCAATAAGATACATCTCGCCGATCTTGAACGGCTTCGGTTTCTGGCGACCGTTGCGGATAGGAGAAGAAGTAAGTGAAGGATTGCCCCAGTACTTGATGAACGTGTAGAAATCTCCGGTGTAGTATGTTCCGGCAATCTGCACGGTCTCCTCGTTGCTGAACCATGTTGTGAAACGGAGGTCTGCAGGATCATAAGCATTTACGAGAGTTTCGGTAGGGAGGAAGTACGGGCGGAATACGTGACCGTTAACTCCGTTTGCGTCAGCTACGCTGGATGTCCAGTACTCGTTTGAGTTGCTTCCCTCTGTAAGAGATGCATATGTCTGATAGATTGCCTCAGTGCCTTCGTCATTCACATACTCTTTCTTCATATCCTCAGCAGTGGCCGCAAGCTTATATGTGCCGCTGTCAATAACCTTGTGCGCATATGCGGCAGCATTTGCATAGTCATTGACATCCATATAGTAACGAGCATAAAGAGCGTTGACCGCATCGATGGTAGGCTTCTGTGAACGTACCTGTCCGCTTACACCGGCAAGGATGCCGGCAGCCTCGTCAAGGTCAGACTTGATCTGTGCGTAAACCTCACCAACAGTAGCACGTGAAGGCTTCTCGTTCTGGTCATACTTCAGCACGAGAGGGACACAAGGCGAATTGGCAGCTGCCGATGAATATGCAGGGCCGAAGTGACGCGCAAGTGTAAGGTATGAAGCGGCACGGAAGAAGAGAGCCTCTCCCTTGACAATCTTCGCCTTATCCTTCAGGTCATCAGGAACGTTGTCAGTGTTGGCTATGACGATATTGAAGTTCTTGATCACTGAATAGTGGCCTTCCCACATATCTTCCGTATCATAGTCGGATGTAGTGAAGGTATAGTCGCATCTGTGGATGGAACCGTAGTTGTTACCATAGTCGATGGTAGCGTTGAAATAGTCGAACTGAACCTCTTCCGTTGTGGTGTATACGCCACCCTGTACAGCACGGAAAGAAGCAAGTATACCATTCTCGAAAGCGTTCAGGTTAGCCTGGGTCTGAATCAGCATCCCGCCTTCCTCATAAGCGATGGAGTTGATAGGGACGAGGTTGAGATCACAGGAAGCAAGCATCACTACTGAAGCTGCAGCCGCAAGTGTATATTTAACTATATTTTTCATAATAAAATCCTTTTAGAATGTAAGTTCAATTCCGCCAAGATACTGCTTTGAGTTACCAGGTCTACCGTAACTGAGGTTGGAGTCAACCTCAGGGTCGATACCTGAGTAATTTGTTGCAGTCAGGAGATTACGTCCCGTGAATGTGAGCTTAAGTCCCTTGAATACTTTCTGCGCCTCAAGCCACTTGTTTGGAAGAGATATACCGACCTGAAGACTCTTGAGTCTGAGGAATGATGCATCCTCATAAAGGTGGGTATCGAACTGCATTACATAACCCTTTGACCAGTCAGGCCACTGTGCATTCCTGTTGGTAGGAGTCCAGAAGTCGCTCACGCCCTTGTAGGTATTCATACCTGCGAAGTTGGCAGGGTTGGCATAGAAATATGCATCGTTGTTGATGAGGGTCTTTCCGAGGACATAAGAGAAGTCAGCTCTGAATGAGAGGAACTTCCATCCGCCTTCGATACCGAAACCTCCGTTGATAGGAGCGGTATACTTGAGACCTGTGTTCTGTGTAAGAGCCGCCTCATCGAAATCCTTGGTTACCCTTGAAGGATCCTTTGTGGTGATGTCCGTATCATCTCCAGGGATGTACCAGGTCGGAGCACCGTCCTCAGGATCGATACCTGCGAAGATAGGGCAGTAGAACATTACAGGCATGCCCTGTACGTATGCCAGACCGTAGTCAGGCATTTCCCAACGATATCTGTTGCGATCCTCATCCCAAGCTGCGTCGAAGAGCTCGGATACGGTCTCCTTGTTGTAGTTGAAGATAGCGTTCACGCGCAGGTATGCATCCCTGTTCCTGATGATGTCAAGACCGAGGGTGAGGTCGATACCGCTGTTGGTAAGTCCGCCGACATTGGCTGTAAGGGTTGTGAAACCTGCAGTGTATGGATAAGGAACGTCCATAAGCATATCCGTGGTCTTACGGTTGTAGTATTCGAACTCGATGTCGAGCATATCGAACATACGTGCGCTTGCGCCTATAGTGAAGAGGCCCTGCTTCTCCCAAGTGAGGTCGTTGTTGCTAGGCTGGCCTACGATCCAGGAGCTTGCATCAGCATACTTTGTGGTAGAGCCGATGAGAGCGAGATGTTTGTAATCACCGATGGATGCGTTACCCTGGGTACCGTAGCTGATCTTTGCAGTAAGATCCTGGAGCCAGCTGCTGTTCTTGACGAAGTCTTCCCTGCGTCCGTTCCACTTTGCACCCACTGACCAGAACGTTGCGTTACGCTTGTTGATACCGAAACGTGAAGATGCATCGTTACGGATTGTAGCGTCGATGTTGTACTTGCCCTGATAGCTGTAGTCAGCGTGTCCGAAGAATGAGAGGAACTTGCTGCTCGATGATTGCTCGCTTACGCTACGGGACTCTGCAGTACCTTCATTGAGGATAAGGAGACGGTCTTCAGTCTGTCCGCTTGATGAAGCTGAGAAGAAATCATACCAGTTGCTGATACCTTCCTGACCTGCGAGTACTGAAATTGCGTGATCGTTTGCAATCGTGAATGAATACTCGATGGTATTGGTGATTGTATTGTTTGACGTCATCTGAGCTGACTTGCCCTTGTAACCTGTTCCTGAACGGAGAGGGCTTGAAGGGATGTACTTGCTGTTTCCGAAATAGAACCTGGTATCGGTACCGATCTGTGAGCGGATCTTGAAGTTCTTGAACGGCTCGATTTCCACATAAGCCGCACCGTTGAGACCATAGCTCTTGCTTACGCTAGGATAAGTTTCCATATATACGTACGGATTGGATGTTCCGTTCGGGAACTTAGGAGTATAGAGCTGTCCTGTCTCAGGGTCGATAGCCGGATAGAGAGGGTTCAGGAGGAATGAAAGACCACCTGAAGTGTAGTTTGAAACGGTTGAAGAGTCACCCCAGTTGTCATTCTGCTGCTGCTCGTCTGCAGAAAGGTTGAGGTTGAGACCGACCTTGAGCCAGTTCTTCGGATGCCCCTGAACGTTGGTGCGGACAGTGTAGCGGTCATAGTAGTTTCCTACTGTTGTTCCTCTCTGATGGAACTGTGAAGCGGAAATCATATAAGCGACTTTCTGCCCACCACCCTCGATTGTAACGTCATTCTGATACTGAGGGTTGTTCATCTGCTGGAATATCTTGTACCATACCGTGTTGGCTGTATATCCCTGATCAGTGTAGTTGGCCTTGATCTGTGCAGGAGAATAGATGCCCGCGCGGATCCAGAAGTCCTTCAACTCGTCACCTGACATCATTGACTCATAAAGTGAAGGGTTTGCAAGAGTTGAAATACCATACTGAGAACGCACCGTTACGGTAGCGTCATTGTTGTATGAGCCGGCCTTCGTAACCACGTAAACGACACCATTCGCAGCACGTGCACCGTAGATTGAAGTTGCGGATGCATCCTTGAGGATGGAAATTGAAAGGATATCGTTTGAGTTCATAGCCATAATGGTACGGCTTGATGAAGGGATACCGTCGATCACATAAAGAGGGGCTGTTGATGAACCGAGAGAACCCATACCGTGCAACTGCATTGATACTGAGTTGTCACCGGCAACACCACCCGTCGTGAGGACGCTCAAACCTGCCACCTGGCCCTGAAGCTGATCGAGAGCTGAAGAAGAAGGTGCGTTCTTGACAACGTCTGACTTCACTGTCGTGACTGAACCGACAAGGTTACCTACTTTCTTTGCTGAACCGTAACCGATGACAACTGTTGCTTCGAGCATCTCGTTGTCCGGTTCAAGGTTTACATTTACAACGGACCTTCCGTTAACAGCTATCTCCGCATCTTTAAAACCTATGGTTGTAAAGCCGAGAGTCGCATTTGCGGGAACATTGATGGAATACTTACCGTCAATGTCTGCCACCACTCCGTCAGGAGTTCCTTTTACAAGGATGGCTGCTCCTGGAAGAGGCTCGCCTGTCGTGGCATCTTTAACGACACCTGTTACCGTGATATTCTGCGCAGAGGCAAGAACGCTCACAAGCAAAGCCATCGCTGAGAAAAAGATTTTAACTTTTTTCATAAGTTGAACTTTTGATTAAACAATAAACTATACTAACTACTCTTTAGCTGCTGCTTGATATGCCCGTACGGAAAGGGCAATTTTGCGCAATATCGCAATAATTATTTACATATGCAAATATTATAATCCGCCTTACAGGGCCCCATATCATAGGTTTATGGCCCAAATCAGCGGATTTTTACCATTATTTAATTATTTTAATTTGAAAATGTAAGCGTTTTGGCTCGAAAACAACAAATAATTAACCTAAAAAATTTAATATTTCTGAGGACTTACTGAGCCATACCTCCCACAAGGTCAAGAATTTCAGCGGTTATCTTCTGCTGGCGTCCCTTGTTGTATTCAAGAGTCAGTTCGGAGAGAAGGTCCTCCGCGTTGTCGGATGCCGTCTGCATTGCCACGGTACGGGCCGCATACTCGGCTGCGGATGAGTCAAGTATGGCGGTGAACATCTTGAGCCTCTGCACCTGGGGTATCAGCGTTCCCGCTATCTCGTCCGCCTTCGGCTCGAAAATATATTCTTCCAAAGCCCGCTCCGTCTCTTCCGCCGAATGCTCGCAGACAAGCGGAAGGAACTGCTCCACCACAGGCACCTGCCTGAAAGTGGACTCGAAGTGATTGTACACCAGCAGGACACGGGAATATTTCCCTGACACGAAACCATCAGTCAAACCCTGCGCGAATTGCGCAGCGTCTTCGTACGAAGGTTTTGCCACCAGAGAGGAATAATCTTCAGTTTGGGAGAAACCTGCCTTTTTCATTGCATCGGACATTTTCCGACCTATTGCAATCACTTCCGCATCATCATATCCGGAAGCCTCTTCCAGTGCGGCTTTCACGGCATTGACATTGAAACTTCCGCAGAGACTGGAATTGGAGGCAATCGCCACGATGACAGTCCTGCCGCCGCCCTCCCCGGGCAAGGCGGAGGATGCCGGCAGCTTGTCCAATATGTCCTCAAGGGCCTTTCTGTACGGGAGCATCGTCTCTATCGCCTTCTGGACCTTCCTCAGCTTGGAAGAGGCAACAAGCTTCATCGCCGAAGTAATCTTCAGCGTCGACTTGACGGACCCGATATGATCCTTTATTTCACGAAGCGAACCCATTATTCAGCTGACAACTGTGCGCAGATATTCGCGGCTTCCCGTTCAATGACGTCCTCCGCGGCTTTGTCGACTTTGCCGGAAGCAAGTTCGGAAAGAATATCCTGATGCAACGAACGCATCCTCTCGAGGAACAGTTTCTGGAAATCAGGCACCTGTTCAATGCTGATATCCGCCATCAGCGAGCGGGTACCGCAATATAGTATTGCCACCTGTTCGCCCAAAGGCATAGGGCTGTACTGCGGCTGCTTGAGGAGCTGGTTGTTCTTGCGTCCCTTGTCGAGTGTCATCGCAGTGACCCTGTCCATATCGGAAGAGAATTTCGAGAATGCCTCCAGCTCGCTGTACTGCGCCTGATCGATTTTCAGGGTACCGGCGACTTTTTTCATGGATTTCACCTGAGCGGAACCTCCGACACGGCTGACCGAAATTCCCACGTTGATTGCAGGACGGAATCCCGCATTGAACAAAGAAGATTCGAGATAGATCTGTCCGTCTGTGATTGAAATCACGTTGGTAGGAATGTATGCCGATACGTCTCCCGCCTGGGTCTCGATGAGTGGAAGCGCCGTGAGAGAGCCCCCGGCCTTGACCTTCCCTTTCAATGATTCGGGAAGATCGTTCATCGTTTCCGCCACTTCCTGCTGACCTATTATCTTCGCAGCTCTCTCCAGCAGTCTTGAGTGCAGGTAGAATACGTCCCCCGGATATGCCTCACGGCCTGACGGACGTCTGAGAATCAAGGAAACCTCACGATATGCGACGGCCTGCTTGCTGAGGTCATCATATACGACAAGTGCGTGTCTGCCGGTATCGCGGAAATACTCTCCGATGGCTGCACCGGCAAAAGGAGCATAATACTGCAAGGCGGCGGGATCTGCAGCCGTGGCGGCGACAACCACCGTGTAATCCATCGCACCCTTGGAACGAAGGGTTTCGACTATGGAAGCGACTGTGGAACCTTTCTGGCCCACTGCAACGTAAATACAATAGACGGGGTCACCGTTCAGGAAATTGTCCCTTTGGTTGATAATGGTATCAATCGCTATGGCAGTCTTTCCTGTCTGGCGGTCACCGATGATGAGCTCCCTCTGCCCGCGCCCGATAGGAATCATAGCATCGATAGCCTTGATACCTGTCTGCAACGGCTGTGTCACAGGTTCGCGGAAAATGACACCCGGAGCCTTGCGCTCCAAAGGCATTTCAGTGAGTTCCCCTTCGATTTCGCCCAGACCGTCCAAGGGGGTTCCGATAGGATCCACAACGCGCCCGAGCATCTTTTCTCCGACAGGAATACCGGCAATTCTCTTGAGCCTGCGGACTTTCATCCCTTCCTTGACCTGATCGGTCGGTCCGAGCAGCACAGCTCCGACATTATCCTCTTCAAGGTTCATTACGACTGCCTTGACACCGCTCTCGAATTCAAGCAACTCTCCGGCCTCGGCCTTGACCAGTCCATAGATTCGGGCGACACCGTCGCTGACCTGGAGTACGTTTCCTATCTCCTCGTACTGAAGCGATGTGTCGATACCTTTCAACTGCTGGAGCAGGATGTCGGATATCTCGCTGGGTTTAATTGTATTCTGCGACATTATACTATTCTGTTGTTGTTTTCAATAAGCTGGCGGCGGATTGTTTCGATGCTGCTCCGAACACTCGCATCCAGCAGATAATCGTCAATTTCGAAGACAAAGCCTCCGATTATGCCCGGGTCGACCGCAGTCTCGAGGATAATCCTCAGCCCGGAGCTTCTGGAAACCAGTTCACATAGTCTGCTGCCCAGTCCGGGTGACGGCACTGCCGTCGTGAGATGCGCTATGCGCGCCCCGACGGAATCACAGTACATATCCACAAAACTTCTCAGCACGAACCTCAGGTATTCCTCCCTTCCGTTCTTCCGCAGCAGGGCGACCAGCTTTTCGATGTCCGGTTCCAGTTTTGCGGGCATAACGTCAGGATTACGGAGCAGGGAGCGGACCTGTTCGCAGACCTGCTCTCCACGGCCCGACTCCTGCGTCAAGTGCAGGAATGCAAGCGCATAGCGTGATGATATTATACCCGTGTTCATCTATCGTCAGCTGTTTTTGCCGTCCAGATGAGCAGCTTCATCGACCAGCCTGTCGAGAAGGGCCATCTGTTCCGTTTCTGTACTGAGATTTTTTCTGATCACCTTTTCGGCAACTTCTACAGAAAGCAAAGAAACCTGCCTGCGGATATCTCTCATAGCGATTTCTTTTTCGTGCTCCATCTGTACTCTTGCGTGGGCGATGATATCGTCTGCCTGGCTCTGGGCATCTTCCTTTGCCTTGGCTATCATCCGGTCACGGGCCTCGGAAGCCTCTTTGAGTATTCTGGTATGTTCGGCACGCGCCTCCTGTATCATTCTGGTCTGCTCTTCCGAAAGCCTGGCAAGACTTTCCTCAGCCTCTTTGGCCTTCGCTATGCTCGCGTTGATCCTTTCGCTTCTGCGATCAACCATTCCGGTTATCATAGGGAAGCCGAATTTGGCAAGCAGGAAAAAGACGATCCCGAAAATGAGGGTCATCCAGAAAAGCAGTCCGAAATCCGGAGTAACAAGTGACATACGTCCTACTGGTTAATTCCGATAAGGCAGACAAGGATGGCAAAAAGGCAAGCACCTTCCACAAGTGCGCCGATGATGATGGCCGTCATACGATAGTGACCGGCCTGCTCAGGCTGGCGTGCGCCTGCCTCAAGAGCTGACTTACCGATCTTGCCGATACCTATGGCCGCTGCGAATGCCGCTACCGCTGCACCGATGGCAATTCCTGCTTTTCCGAGAGCTGCCCCTGCAGCTGCCTGAAGAATCATTGAAAGTAACATAAGCAATATTGTTTTAAATTGTTATTCCGTCTCAGGCTCCTGCCGGCTCAATCCTATGAAAACCGACGAGAGCATTGTAAATACATATGCCTGGAGGAATGCGACAAGCAGCTCCAGTACATCCATAAACACTCCGAAGAACACTGCTATCACGCTGAGCCCGGCATTCATGGCTGCACCGAGCTCGGCGGTCAGGAACACCACGGCCACCACGCCGAGCAGCATCACGTGACCTGCCAGGATGTTTGCAAACAGCCTTATCATCAGAGAGAAAGGCTTTGTGAACATACCGATTATCTCGATGGCCGGCATAAGAGGGAAGGCTTTTAGATAAATCGGCACATCAGGCCATAGTATATCTTTCCAGTAGTGTTTGTTTCCGAATATGTTCACCGCGAGGAAAGTGCAGATTGCAAGCACAAAAGTGATTGCGATGTTTCCGGTGATGTTGGCTCCTCCCGGGAAGAAAGGCACGATTCCCATCAGGTTGTTCACGAAGATGAAGAAGAAGACCGTAAGCAGGTACGGACTGTACCGCTTGTAGTCTTTTCCCACACATTCCTTGATGATGTCATCCTCCACCATCGTCACCATCATCTCAACGACTCCGGCGAATCCTTTCGGGGCCTCCTCGGTGGCATCGTGCCTGCGGTACCAGCGGGCTGCCAGAAGGATTATGAGAACTACCAGCAGACTGTTGAACATAAGCCCCGCGACATTCTTGGTGATGGATATGTCAAGAGGCTTGACAAGCTCCCCGGAAGGCATAACCTCAACCAGTTTGCCTTCGTGCGCCTCTCCCTTCGCCGCTATCCTGAATCCTTCGTAAGCCTCCCCTTCGGCAATGTGCCGCGAACTGAAGCAGTGCCATCCGCTGGTCTTTGAACGGACGATCACGGGGAGGTTCACTGTGACGTGATGACCGTTTATGGTGGTGATGTGCCACCCGTAACTGTCTCCTACGTGTCCGAAGAGATATTCCTGCATATCGATATCCGCCGCTCCGGCCTTGAGAGGCAGGAGAAGGACGACAAGCAGGAGTATTTTCTTCGCCAGTTTCATCTGGTTTCTATGCAAATCTGCATTTTATTGTCTTTGAGTCTGACGACTCCGCCTTTGATTTCGAGGCTGTCTTCAGACGTAACGCCGGCCTGCGGAATATTCCTCCAACGGATTTTTCCTTCGGTCAGCAGGGATATGATGGGTGCGTGGTTGACCAGCACCTCGAACTCGCCTTCGGCTCCCGGGAGAAATATGGCTTCAGCCTCGACGCGCCTTGACCATTCCGGGGAAAGTATCTCCACACTGATCATCACTTGCGGGCAGCTTCAAGAAGTTTTTCTCCCTTGGCGATCGCTTCTTCGATGGTGCCGACATTCAGGAATGCCTGCTCCGGAAGATAATCGCACTCTCCGTCAAGTATCATATTGAAGCCCTTGATGGTGTCTTCGATGTCCACCATCACTCCCTTGACTCCGGTAAACTGCTCGGCCACCGAGAACGGCTGGGAGAGGTATCTCTGCACCCTGCGTGCCCTGTTGACCGTCAGCTTGTCTTCGTCCGACAACTCGTCCATACCCAGAATGGCGATGATATCCTGAAGTTCCTTGTACCTCTGAAGGATCTGCTTGACTCTCTGGGCGGTATCGTAATGCGCCTGTCCGACTATATTCGGATCAAGGATGCGGGACGTTGACTCGAGCGGGTCCACCGCCGGATAGATGCCAAGCTCGGTAATCTTCCTGCTGAGCACTGTCGTGGCGTCGAGATGCGAGAACGTTGTTGCAGGTGCAGGGTCTGTAAGGTCATCCGCAGGCACATAGACTGCCTGTACGGAAGTGATGGAACCGTTCTTTGTAGATGTGATTCTCTCCTGCATCTGGCCCATCTCCGTTGCGAGTGTAGGCTGGTATCCCACTGCAGAAGGCATTCGGCCAAGCAGCGCCGAAACCTCCGAGCCGGCCTGGGTGAATCGGAAGATATTGTCGATGAAGAACAGGATATCCCTCGGGCCGTCCCCCGTGTTGCTGTCACGGAATGACTCGGCAAGGGTAAGTCCGGAAAGCGCCACGGAGCTTCTGGCCCCCGGAGGTTCGTTCATCTGACCGAAGACCATTGCGACCTGGGATTTTTCCAGTTCGTCCCTGTCCACTTTCGAGAGATCCCAATGGCCTTCTTCCATAGCCTTGTTGAATTCCTCTCCGTACCTGATCACGTTGGATTCTATCATTTCGCGGAGAAGGTCATTTCCTTCACGGGTGCGTTCTCCTACCCCTGCGAATACCGAGAATCCGTTATGCTTCTTCGCAATGTTGTTTATCAGCTCCTTGATGAGCACGGTCTTGCCGACTCCCGCTCCTCCGAAAAGGCCGATCTTTCCACCTTTCAGGTATGGTTCGAGCAGGTCGATGACCTTGATGCCGGTGAACAGGACCTCCTGCGAAGTGGTGAGGTCCTCAAATTTCGGCGGTTCACGATGGATAGGGAGCGCATCCTTCCCGCTGAGCGCGCCGAGTCCGTCAATGGCGTCTCCGGTTACATTCATCACGCGGCCTCTTATCTGAGATCCGGTAGGCATAACGATAGGGTTTCCCGTCACCGTCACTTCCATCCCTCTCTGCAGTCCGTCGGTGGAATCCATTGCCACGGTACGCACCGTGTCCTCTCCTATGTGCTGCTGGACTTCGACGATGAGCTCGCGGCCATCCGCACGGACGACCTTCAAAGCATCGTGTATTCCGGGTAACCGTTTGGTCTGGTCCTTTGACGAATCGAGTTCGAAATGAACGTCGACGACAGGTCCGATAATCTGAGAAATATGTCCCTTTATTTCTGCCATTTCAACTTAGCTTGATTAATTCTGCTAATTTACAAATTATTTACCGTACTATCAAGTTCATAATTCGTTCAATTTGCTTGCAATAATGCCTGCAGCGCATCCGACAAGTGAATAAAGATTTTGCCGTCATATTGGCTCACCTGCAAAGTTCCGTGTCTGCATAGCGTAAATTTATCAGTATAATATTTGGATATGTTATTAAAGTGTTATACATTTGTACTAACTTTTAAGTTTTAGTATGAATACAGCAGTAGCAGCAAAGAAGCAGACAGCCTTCCGTCTGGATGGTGATTTGCTTGAAAGGCTCAAGGTCAAAGCCCACCGTGAGAATAGGAGCCTCAATAATTATGTTGAGAGAGTGCTTACGGCCGTCGCTTATGATGAGCCGAACGAGATTACCATTGCTGCAATGAAGGAGGCTATGACAAGCAGAGGAGAAGAACTGGATCTTGCCAGGTGGGATGAATTCATAGCATCATTGTAGCGATGTGGAAACTTATTCCAACGGGGCAGTTCAAAAAGGACCTCAAGAGATATAGGAACAAGCCGGAAAAGCTTGCTTCTGTTAAGTCCGTACTTGATTTGTTGAAAGAAAATGGCGAAGTCCCGCACGAGCACGATCCCCATATGTTGAAAAGCAATTACAAAGGATTTATGGAATGTCACGTGGAGAATGACTTTCTTCTTATATGGAGGGACGTTGACGCACAGACAATATCACTGGTACGTATAGGGACCCTTTCAGAACTTTTCAAGAAGTAAAGACAGGATAGATGACATATATGTAGACATAGGACGCATTGGGCTTTGCACAAAGTACAATCGAAGAGAATCTGTCGGATTTTAAGAATTACATTCTGACGAACAATGTGTCAGTTACATAGCCTGAGCGACAGCGGCTGCGACAGCTACGGTGGCGCCGAATAAGGTGGTAAAATTTACATAAGTGGTACAATCTCCACTTTCACGAGATTTGATGGGCGGAGTGTTTAATCCCCGATATTTTCCAAACGACGCACGGTAATCGCAAAAATTTAACTATTTTTGTAAAAGAAACAATTATAGTCGCGATATGTCCGTAAATTTTATGAATGAAATCATTTTTGCTTCTGACAAGCCGTCGGAGGCAAAAATGATTGCGTATAAAGAGGCAAAAGGGACCCTCAGAAAGATAGCACCAAGGTTATATACGACAAATATGGTTGATTCGCCTGAGAATATCGTCAAACGTAACCTTATTTCCATTCTCGGATGG
>JAZLFC010000023.1:0-17531 GCA_045615565.1 Candidatus Cryptobacteroides sp.
CGGATCGGCAGAGAGCTCTTTTTTCAGATCCAGCAGGACATAACTCTTGCCGACACGCCTTTGGCCCGTCAGTACAACTATTGTCTGTTTTCCGAGATGTTTGTGAATCTCTTGCAGGTATTCCGGTCTTGATAATATTTCCATAGTGCAAATATAGCACTTTATCGTATATGCACGACAAAATCATTGCAACTTTTAATTTTATCGCACAACCTGCGGCAATCTCGTGAATTCACCACCTTATTTGGTAGATATCATACAATAAAATATATCAACTTTATTTATCTGATGATTAAATTATAAAGTACCCCACGGAAGCGCGCCCACCCTGCAAATTTTCTGCATGTTTGCCACGCTACTGAAGAAGCTACCACTGATTATCAATCAGTTATACTCTCAGCCGCTCCAAACCTGTCAGTTTTGTGCAGATTGGGCACGGTAGTGGCTGCGCCGTGGTCATCAACGGAAGTTCCCGCAGGATGAGGGCGAGGGAGGCGTCAACCGACTAGTTCCACCAGAAGGATTCGGCAACAGGGTCCGCCGCTTCCACGGCTTTCTCCACATCATCGGGGAGATTGACGAAGAAATCCATCCCGAGCTTTTCTTCAAGCTTGTCGATAGACATCAGCATAGTTCCGGGAAGAGTCTTCGTAAAATCGGCGCAGGCGTTTTTCTTATTCTCGAAATATGCCGCGATCCCGATGTAAGAGTCTTTCTCTTTATTATAGGCCAGAACTGCCCGGTAAATACCGTTAGGCACGGTTATTTTCTTTGACGGTTGGGCATTATCTTCGACCTGGTACTTGCTCTGCGAACAATCGGTGCCTACAACTATGTACAAGGTGTCGCATTTTTTCACCCAAACGCGTTCCCTTTCCTCAAGACTGGACCAGATTCCAGTGTTGATCGCCGTACTCTGAGGCATAATGTTGGTGGAGAGAAACGCATCCAATTGGCGACGGCCTCCTCTGGAAGCATTCGGCATCATATGGCCTCTGACGAACTCTTCTCCGTCAAAAGTCCTTTTCTGATATGACTTCGTGAGATCCGCCTGACAGTCATTCTCGAGCAAAGGGTCATAGGCATAGGAATCGGGACGCGCGTCATTCTTGTCTGATGAACAGTAAGTATAACAAACCCATTTCGACAGCCTCTTTTCCCTATCAAAATACGCCGAGTAATTCCTGTTTCCCTTATTGTCGAAATGGCATACATAGGTCAGACCGTCATTCTCGGAAGTGGCGGGGAGTTCGATATAGCCGGCCTGCGCCTTATCAGACCTGATGCCTGGATATGAGCCCGCCTGCCTGGCCTCCAGATATGCCTGGTCCGTCTCAATAATGCCGCTGTATGTTTTCTTATGGGCAACGATTGTGATTCTGTCTCCAGCCTTTACTCCGGCCTTGGCAAAGTCTTCGCTAACGCCACCCTTCTCGGGTGCGAGGCCGTAGACATAAACATAACCGGTCTCATCCAGCAGATACAGGTCTCCGTATTCCTCCTTGGAAATGGAAACGACCTCACCGGTAAGTCTGTACCAGTCCGTCTCGCTGTCCTTCAGATTCCTGAATTGTGATATGCTCACTTTCTGAATGCCGTCATCGACATAACCGGCTTCCTGACTTAATTTCACAACTGCAGTCCGTACGCCTGAAGTTATGGTTATGGTCCCTTCCCTCGCTTCTTCCATATTGGAGGTCACTGTCACTTCGACTGCATTCACCGCAGAAGAACCGGAACCGGGATTCAATTTTATCCAATCACCTACGGTAGAGCTGGTCCAGTCCCCGGTTGAACTGATTGAAATAGTCTGGGAGCCGCCCTCCTTGGAGAAAGTCAAAGTGGTCGGAGACACGCTCAGGCCAGTTGCCTGTTCCTTTTCAGGCTTGGTGCAGGACATCACGCAAAGGGCCGTGGTCAGCACGAGAATAAGAGTACGACAGGTTTTCATTGAACTAGTATTATCAATCTATAAAGATATAAAAAATATGCATTCCTGTCAATCCGAACAAAAAGAACGGATCCATAAAGGACCCGTTCAATTGAAATGTAGTTTTTTATTTTTTATTATTCTGCCTTAACACCGAAGAAGATCGCGCGCGTATTAGCGTCTGCGGCTGTTGTGACTGAAACCTGTGTATCGGCTGTCAGCGCATCGCCAAGATCGATAGTGTATTTGTCGGAATCAGCAACAGTAATTGTATAAGGGCTGTTGTTTGATGCGCCGTCGTTGGCTGCAATCTCCTTAGTACCCACTACGGTATCACCGACCTTGAATTCAAGTGTGGTAGGCTTACCCTTCCAGGCAATTGCATAAGTTGACAATTTCTTGCTTCCGGCAGGAACGGTAAAGGTCACAGTGCCTGTTGCAGAACTGGTACCGATCTTGAGAACCTTCTGATTCTCTTCTCCGTTGATTGTGGCAACACCGTCGTCATAGAATTTGTCTGCACCTGTGTAAGGAAGGTCGATTGAGTACTCCGTAACGTCGACAGGTCCCGGGGTATCGCCGGATTCGTGAGAGACATACATTCCAACAACCTGAGGGTTGGATTTATAGGATGTCTTATAACCAACGATAGTGATAATGTCGCCTTCATTCACACCGAGAGTGCCGAATTGCTTCGTTTCGCCCTTCCAACCGGTAGAGACACCGTAAACAAGTATTGAACCGCTATCGTCAACAAGGTCAAAGTTGCCATAAGGTTCAATTTCGTAACCGCTGTTCTTGGCCACCTTACCGGTAAGCTTGATGTAGTTCTGAGGGTCGTTCTTGTCATCGTCTGCAAGTGCGGCAGCTTCGGCGGCAGTTGCAGGGGTAACAGTCTTGTGCCACTGATAAACAGCCTTGGCAATCTGAGCCTTGCCATTGTACTCGCCCCTCTTGCCCACGAACTCAACAATGTCACCTTCCTTTGCTCCGAATGAAGCAAGAGTCTTGACAGTACCGGTTGCATCTGTTGTTCCATAGATGTAGGTGTCACCTGTAGCATCCTTGATATAAAGGTTGGCTCCGTATTTCTCGGAATCCTGCTCGAGTTTGGTAATGATTCCGGATATCCTGTACTGGGTGTCACCGACCGGAGCAGCATTGAATTCAGCGATAGAGACATCGAGGATAGCGCCTTTCTGACTGACGGTAGCCTTTGCCGAATAATTCTTGGAACCGTCGGAAGTGGTGAAAGTGAGTTCAGTGCTGCGGTCGCCTCCATTGTTCTTAGCAGCGTAGAAGTCTACAACAGCAGTGGCATCCCCGGTCTTCACGCCTGTAACTGACAACCAACTCTTTGCATCGTCGGGAACGATCACAGACACACCGTTGCCCTTACACATGAGCATTGCGGAGAATGCACCCCCCTCAAGAGGGAGATCTTCGATTTTTTCACCATTGAATACAAGGGAGTCGCACTTGATGAGGGACTTGTTGATGGAAATCACAGTGGTGGTCTTCTCTTGAGTCTCCGGAGTGCCTTTGTAGTCGATAAGACAGCCGCTCACCACGATTTCGTCTCCGACGGCGATTTCGTCGCCTGTGGTGATCTTGCCTCCATTGAGCCAAGTGGACCTGTAAACCTGAAGGTTCTGGCCATCCTTCTCATTGTACACGCCGTTGTCGGACATCCAGAAGGTGGCATTGCCGTACTGAACGCTGATATCTACGAGTGCACAGACAATACCCTTGATATAATAAGTTTTGCTGCCTTGAGTGCCGGCCTTGATGAGATCTACCGCCTGTTTACAACCGATGATTTCAGGCTCGCCCACCTCAGCTTGCTGCATTATTCGGAGGAGTTGCTCCTTGCCGCTGCAGACAATCTTGATGTCTGCAACTCTGGTTTCAGAGGCTTTCTCTGCAGTGAAAGTCACAGGAGTCTCGCCTGCGCTTCCGCTTTTAGGGCTGATGGTAAGCCAGTCGTTTTCCGTGTCGATTGACCAGGAGTCGGTTGCCGTGACAGTAATGGTCGAGGAGCCACCGTCTGTAGGAAGACCCACATAAGAAGAAGAAACCTGAATCTCGTCCAAAAAGTTGAGAGTTTCTTTTGCACATCCGATCACAAGAGCGCAAACGGCTGCAAAAGCAGAAAGAATTTTTACGATTTTCATACTTATAACCGGATTATATTAGTTGAACATATACTTTATGCCAATCTGCATATACCAGCAATTGGCAAGGGAGTGGGTGTAGTCCCACGACGGAGCATTGGCCGTCACAGGGCAGGAATATACAGGCACACCGTCGGGATCTACGCGCTCAAGTTTGAGAATCTGGGCGTTGCCGTCGGAATCGTGAGGAACTCCATTGCTCCAGGTCTTTGCAACACCCCAAGTCGAGTTGAAGAGGTTGCTTGCGTTCTGAATATCTACAGAGAGCTGAAGCGTGTTGGTGCAATTACCTGTCCTGATAACGAAGTCGTGTGCGTAGCGGAAGTCGAACACGTGCCTCATAGGCTGTGAAACAGCATATGCCTCGGCATACTGTCCTTTGTGGGAACTCAGGTACTTGTCCTGGTTGGCGAATGCCCAGTACTTTTCGGCGTTGTTCTGGTCAATGAAGCGGATTTCGGTCTCGTCCTTAGGGATGTACACAAGGTCATAGGCGTTGCCGTCTCCGTTGACGTCATTGGAGTAGATGAAGCTATTGCCACCATAGCAAAGTCCTTCGTAGAACAGGCTGAAGAGGTTGTTCGATTTATCCCTGTAGGAGATCGAAGCCATCAGACGGTCAGGAAGGTTGTATGAGGAGTTATGGAGCACATTGAAGTTCGGTCCGTCCACAGTAGGAATGTACTTCCACGCAGCAGTCGCGTTGGAGCCCGGCATACCGGTGATTTCCTTGTTGACAGTATGAGTATAGGATGCCACGATGTCGAGGCCCTTCACAGGCTCTGCCTTGAGTGAGAGTGTCCCGATCCAGCCGTAACCCTGACTGGTATTGGTAAGGACATAGGCGTCAACCTTCGTATACTTGTAGTTGTCTGGATAGATATGACGCTTGTCAGCACCGTTATAGGTAATCCATCCAGCGTTGTCCTTAATATTGTAATTGGTCAGCATCTCCCTGTTGATGGTCTTGTTGAAGATACCTTCCGCTGAGATTGTGAGAGGGAAACCGACAGGGACATTGTAGTCGATAGCAAGAGATGTTTTCCAAACCTGAGGCATCTTGAAGTTCCTGTCCACACCGGCAACCTCATCGGGTGCGGGAGCCGTTTCCGGAGTAATCGTCTTGGGATACTTGTTAGGATCGACACCATTGAGGATGTCGAGAATCTGCCATCTGTCGGTAACGAGTTTGCCGTCGCTTCCTATCATTTTGGAAAGAACATTGGCATCGGTACACTTGGTTTGACGACCCTTCACGATACCTGCATTCGTAGGCATGTTTGTAAAGAACACAAGAGGGAGACGGCCTGCGAAGAGACCCGTACCTCCGCGAACCTTCAGTGTCCTGTCACCAAACACGTCCCAGGAGAAGCCTACTCGCGGCGAAATCTGAAGCCTGGTTTTAGGCCAGAGTCCGGTATCGACGCTACGTCCGCCATAATCGAGTGCGAGAGTGGCATTGTTGGTCATAACGTCAGCCTTATTGAATCCGAGAGCATCGAAACGCACGCCGTAGGTAAGTTTGAAGTTGTCGTTCACACTCCACTCGTCCTGAGCATAAAGGCCGAACTGACCGAAACGGACCTTTGCGGAAGGATTCTCATCTCCGTCGAAGCCCCAGTCAAAGGCCATTTCCACAGGAGCTTTCCCTGCATAGAAATCAGACAGGGATGCGAAACGGAACATACCGGTACCGTTACGCATATAGGTATTGAGTGCCATCTGGGCCTCGTAGCTGATGCCTGCGGTGATTTTGTGGGAACCTCCATAGTATGTAATATCGTCCTTGATGTTGAAAACGGTATTCTGAACGTTGTTCCTGTAGGTGAAGAGCTCGGTACCGAAATCCATATATGGCTCAGAAGCGTGGTCAGCTCCAAGGTCGCCGGCAAGAATCTCAACGAACGGGAAGAAATCACCGTTGAAGCCGCGGACGTCCTGAATGTTGGAGTACGTCACGAGGAGCTGGTTGGAGAGATTGTCGGACAGGCGGCTGTTGAGGTCGGCGGAGATGGTCTCAATCTTGTTCATCTGGTTGTACAGTGAATTCGAGAACACAAGACCGTACTGCGACACCATAGGGAAGGTCATACCGGACACGTCACGAGATGTCGAAGGGTTCTTCCAGGTGTTACTGTTGGTGTAGTTGTAACGGATGGCAAGTTTGTGGTTGTCGTTGATGTTCCAGTCTATGCGGGCAAGGAGCTTGATATTGTTCTGATCAGCTGGATAGTTGTCATAGTCGCCCGGATTGTAACCGTATGTTTTCTGAAGGAAATCTTTCATAGTTTTGGCTTCATTCACAGACACACGGGTGAGCATCTTGTCGGGATTGGCCACGCCATCAGCAGAAGGTCTCCAGTTGTTCACCTCGGTCGGGATGTCGGAAAATTCGGCATTCACGAAGAAAAAGAGCTTGTTCTTGATGATCGGGCCGCCGAGGGTCATACCATAGGTTGTCTGCCGGGAGTATGAACGATCGAGGTCAACGCCGTCAATTCTGTTTCCGTGCATGTTCTCATTCTGATGATAAACGTATGCGGAACCTTTCAGAGTGTTGGTACCGGACTTGGTGATGGCATTGATACCGCCTCCGATGAAGTTGGTCTGGCGCACATCGAAAGGAGAAACCACAACCTGAACCTCCTCGATGGCATCCAAAGAGATGGGGTTGCCGCCACCGGGCAGCGCGGTGCTCAGACCGAAGTTGTTATTGACGTTGGCACCGTCAACGGTGAAGTTGGCGGAACGTCCGGTACTTCCGGAGAAATTCATGCCGTTTCCTCCGTATGGAGAAAGTTTGGCTACGTCAGTCAGACTCCTGCTAACGGTAGGGACAGATGTTATCTGCGAATTGTTGATGTTGGTTGCGGCACCCGTCTGCTCCACGGCCGAGAATCTGGAAGCGGCATTGGAGATGACGATGGCATGCTCGAGAACCTCGGCATCGTCGTTCATCACAGCATTGAGAGAATAAGTCTCGGCAAGCTGGAGGGCGATGTCAGTGTATGTCACGGTCTGATATCCGAGACAGTCAACCTTGATTTGGTAAGGGCCGCCCGGGCGCATACCGTTGATGAAGAACTGACCTTCCTCATTGGCTACAGCATAGTACTGTGAACCTGAAGGAGTGTGAACAGCGATTACCGTAGCACCCGGGATTGACTCACCCTTGGTGTCTGCGATACGACCGTTCAAAGAAGATGTCGTTATCTGCGCGTAGGCGGAAACAACAAAAACCATTGCCGTCAGTGATGACAGCAGGAACTTAAACAGTTTGTTCATAATGATAAATATGTAACTAAAGATTTTATGGTTTTCTCGCGATAAACAACTCACAAAGTTACTTTTATTGGGTGGTTACATAAAGCAAAGTTATTAACAAGTTATCAACAATTTTTATTGCTGAAATTTATTCATATATTTGCCGGCGGAAAATACACGAGGACAGATTTGACAAGCTTGCAACCTCGTCTAAAAAATGCTAAAAATGAAAAATACTTATCTCTTCACTTCAGAGAGTGTCTCTGAAGGACATCCGGACAAAGTGGCAGACCAGATATCAGACGCGATTCTCGACGAATTCCTGCGTCAGGACCCGGAATCCAAAGTCGCCTGCGAGACATTCTGCACGTCAGGGCTCGTCATAGTGGGCGGGGAGGTCACATCAGAGCATGCATACGTTGACATTCCCCAGGTTGTGCGCAAAGTCATTTCACGCATAGGCTACACGAAAGCGGAATACGGCTTCGACGCTTCTTCCTGCGGAGTCATCTCGACCATACACGAGCAAAGCGCGGACATACACCGCGGAGTCATACGCGACAATCCCGAAGACCAGGGGGCCGGCGACCAGGGAATGATGTTCGGCTATGCCTGCAGGGAGACATCCGAGTATATGCCTCTTGCCCTTGCCCTGTCGCATCGTCTGCTCAAGATTCTCTCCGACATCCGGCACAACCATCCCGAAAGGATTCCGTACCTCAGACCGGACGCCAAGGCGCAGTTCACGATTGAATATGACTCGCAGACCGGAAAGCCCTTGCGTGTGCATACCGTCGTTCTGTCCACACAGCACGACGAATTCGCATCGGACACAGTCATGCACGCCAGGATTGAGAGGGACATCCGCGGGATTGTCATCCCGGAACTCATTGCAAGCCTGCCTGAAGAAACCGCAGAGCTGTTCGGAGATGACTTCATCCTTCACGTAAACCCAACCGGAAAGTTTGTAATCGGAGGGCCTGCAGGCGATACGGGTTTGACAGGGAGAAAAATAATCGTCGACACCTACGGAGGCCGCGGCGCACACGGTGGCGGAGCCTTCTCCGGCAAAGATGCCTCGAAAGTGGACCGCAGCGCCGCATACGCCGCACGCTATATCGCGAAGAATATGGTTGCAGCCGGAGTTGCCGAGGAAATGCTCGTGCAGGTTTCTTATGCCATCGGCATTGCCAGGCCTGTCAGCATTTTTGTAAACACATACGGCACCGGTATCGTTCCGGATTCCGAAACAGCCGGCAGGATAGAATCCCTGTTCGACCTGCGGCCTGCGGCCATCACCCGCAAGTTCGGTCTCAAGAATCCTATCTTCGAGCCTACGGCAGCCTATGGCCATATGGGCCGCACTCCATACGTGGAGAACGGAGTGCAGTTCTTCCCTTGGGAGCTGCTTGACTCCGTAGAGTTGATACGCAAAACCTTCGGCATTTAGAATATGAGCAAAGCAGGACTTCTGCCGGCATTACTGCTGGTATTTGCCGTCGGATGCACAAAAAGTGCAGCCGACTGGACTGAAAAGGAAAAAGCACTCATCCGCAACGGGGATGACGTAATGCGAGTGCTTACGGTAGATGATCCCCGGGACAGTGCAGTGCTCAGGGATGCTTCTTTGTGGCTGTCCGAAGACGATCTGCTTTCTGAAGAATACAGGTGCCTCGCCGAGAAACTGGTAGCCACCGTGACTTCACCGGAGCAGGACGGAGTCGGCATCGCAGGTCCCCAGGTGGGGATTTCACGCCGCGTCGTCGCCGTCCGGAGATTTGACAAAGAGGGTGAGCCTTTCGAAGTCTATCCGAATGTTTCCATCATCGAGACACGCGGGGAATTGGTTTCGGGACCGGAAGGATGTCTTTCCGTCCCCGGCAGGAGAGGCGAAGTCCGCAGATATCGCGACATTGATATATCTTATACCTCAACAGAGAGCCTCCGGGATACGGTGGAACACATTGAGGGGTTTACCGCAGTCATATTCCAGCACGAAATAGACCATCTCGTCGGTATCATTTATTCCGACAAAGCTGACAGTATTTCCAAAGAATAGTATTATATTCGCACGTTCGAAGGGGCATTAGCTCAGCTGGTAGAGCGCTTGCATGGCATGCAAGAGGTCAGGGGTCCGAATCCCCTATGCTCCACGAAAACAATCAGACTTCCGTCCAGTGTATCCGGACACCGCTGCGTTCCATCCCGCGGAACCAGGTCATCTGACGCTTCGCGAACTGATGTATGGCGGTTGCAAGTTTTATCCGCATTTCTTCATAAGTCAGTTCACCCCGGAGATACAGCGTAACGAATTTATACTCGAGTCCGTATGATATCAGCATCTCCTCCGGGACACCTTTTTTCAGAAGTCCTTTGATTTCTTCCACCATCCCTTCATTAAGCCTCGCGTCCAGTCTGGCATCTATCCTGGCATTTCTCGTCTCCCTGTCCACCAGCGTCCCGATGAAATAAGTTCCACCCACTTGAGGGTCAGCGTCCTGACGGGGATTGGGCTGCCGGTGACTTTTCCCCTGATTCTCAGGAAACGGTGGCTCAACCCCGTCAGGACGCCTTTCACTAAGTGGAATATTCGAGCGGAAATCGTAATCACGGGCGATAGAATTGATATAAAGGCCAGTGCCCCCGCATAGAATAGGGAACCTCCCACGGGAGCGGATATCCGATACGGCGGCGTTGAAATCCTCTTTGAAGCGGAACACATTGTACTGCGTACCGGCATCAGCTATATCTATCAGATGATAAGGCAACTTGCCATATTCGGCCAGATCCTTCCCCGTACCTATGTCCATACCGCGGTACACCTGGCGCGAATCAGCGGAAATTATTTCGCAGAACGGTCCGGGACCGCCGTGGAGGGCGGACAATTCACACGCAAGCTTCACGGCATACCGGGTCTTTCCCGATGCCGTAGGACCAAGGACGCAAATCAAGCCAAGAGAAGATTTTTCTATCTTCCCGTACAGCTCCGCCACATCAATTATTTCCGGAGCCGGAAGTTCTGAATATATGGTTTTTGACATTTTTGCCGCCTCAGCCGCGCTCCATCTCCCTTCGGATATCTTTTTCCTTGATGGACTCACGCTTGTCAAATTCTTTCTTTCCTTTCGCGAGGGCAATGACAAGCTTCGCATATCCTTCATCGGAAATAAACATCTTGACAGGAATGATGGTCAGTCCTTTCGTCTTGTTCTGCTGGAAGAGATGCCGCATCTCCTTTGCTGTAAGGAGCAGCTTGCGGTCACGCAGCGGCTCGTGAGCGCCCCATCCGGATGCCCAGAAGTATGTCGCCACGTTCATTCCACGGACGTATATTTCCTTCCCCGAAAAATAGCAGTATGCGTCCTGAAGGGACACTTTCCCGGCACGGATTGACTTGATTTCAGTACCCATCAGCACTATTCCGGCAGTATAAGTCTCAAGAAACTCATAGTCGAAGGCTGCCCGCTTGTTGCGTATCTCTATTTTCTTATTTCCTTTCACGTCTCAAAACATTTTTGACACCTGGTGGCCGAAGGAGCGGCGGGGTCCTTCCTGCTCTTTCCAATATGCCGCGTCGAAGGTTTCAGGACGGACGTACTCCCCATCGTGGTCAATCACGAAGGACAGATAAGTAATCCTGTAGCCCTGATCCAAAAACATTTTCTCATAAAAAGTCTGTACCTCGTACACTTCCGGCTCTATCCTGTCCGTCAGGAGTGCATACCCCTCCGGAATTCCTCCGCTTCGCTCCGGTCCCACCGTTCCGGTCCCCCCTCTTACGATGCCGAGGGTGGCACGATTCCGGAGGGGTATGCACTCCTGACGGACGGAACCGTAAAGGTCTGTTGTGCAGGCGAGAATCTTCAATCCATTGGCCTCGCAGACAGCCCTGGTATATTCGTGAAGGAATCTCGAATCCGTCTTGAGATGAACGATTCCTCCGGGTTTCATAAAGGAACGGTACCTGTCGAGGAAAAGAGGAGAAGTCAGTCTGCTGTTCTCGCTCTTGATCTGCGGGTCGGAAAACGTAAGCCACACTTCCGATACCTCCGAAGGGGCAAAAAAAGCATTGATAAACTCTATCCTGGTCCTTAGGAACGCTACGTTTCCCATAGCATTTTCAGTCGCATACTTCGCGCCCTTCCACAGTCGCGCGCCCTTGATGTCCACACCGATATAGTTGCGGTCGGCATTTCTCCCGGCAAGATTCACGGTATATTCCCCTTTTCCGCAGCCGAGTTCGAGTATTATTTCACCGGAATTGTGAAACATTGCACTGTTCCAATTCCCCTTGACAGGATGGTCCTTCAGCTTGAAATAGCCATCGGAAAGAAGATCCCCGGAAGAAGGTTGCAGCAGACAGGAGAAAGTCTCGTTCTCCGCAAATTTCCTTAATTTACCGTGTCCCATTTCTTTCGCATATCAGGCCAAGGCCCCTGAACCCCTTTTCCTGAGAGAAGGCCTTGACGTTCAACGTCCATTCCCCGAATTCCTTCGGCTGCATCCCTGTCCTGTATTTCCGGATTATCCCTTCCGCATTGCCTGCCGGCATATAGACAGTCTCCGTGAATGTCTTCCCCGATGGGGATATCCAGGTGGCTACAAGCCTGATCCGGGCATCATTCCCCTTTGTTCCGAGCGGATTCCTGTCAACTCTGGAATAGAATGACAGGTCATAGACGGACAGGGAATCCGACATATCCAGCTTGAAAGAAAATATGCCGTTCCGCGCCTCCGTGACCTTGATGAACTCCTCAGTGGAAGACGGCCGGGCACACGAAAAGAACAACGGCAGCACTACCGCAAGAAAACTAGCTCTCCTTATCCCCGGATTCATTGCGACGGCGGTTTTTATTGTGTCTGTTGCGCCCATGCTGTTTCTTTCGTTTCGGAGCGTCAAATCTTGAGATACTGTCATCCCCCACTGAAGTTATGAACTCAGGGGCATCAGGCTCCGGTTCCACTTTCAAAGACTCCGGCTTGATGCCGTTGCGGTTCATCTTGATGATTTCCCTTACTTCCGAGGCGTCCAACGCATACAGGTCAGCGTCTGAAGCCTTGTCATAGGAGAAATACATTATTTCTTTCAGGATATCCGTCTTGCGCAGGTATGCAAGGCCGTCTTCGAATTCGAGAGGTCCGCTTATCTTCGGAATACGGCTCTGAGCATCAAGATACGTTGCAACCTCATAATTAAGGCAGCACTTGAGTTTCCCGCATTGTCCGGCCAGTTTCTGAGGATTCAGTGAAAGATCCTGACAGCGCGCAGCCGACGTGGAGATGCTCTGGAACGAAGTGATATAGTTGGCGCAGCAGAGCTCTCTTCCGCAGACGCCCAATCCTCCGATAAGTCCGGCTTCCTGACGGGCTCCGATCTGCTTCATCTCTATTCTGATCTTGAATTCTTCCGCAAACACCTTGATGAGCTGTCTGAAGTCAACCCTTCCGTCTGCAATATAATAGAAAATGGCCTTGGTGCCGTCTCCCTGAAACTCGACATCACCGATCTTCATTTCCAAACCCATCTCGGCGGAAATCCTGCGGGCCTTTATCATTGTGTCCTGCTCTCTGGCGATGGCTTCCTGCCATTTTTCAATGTCCTGCTGACGCGCCTTGCGGACAATCTTGCGGAATTCCGCAGTCTCCGGGTCAATTCCCTTGCATTTCATCTGCCTGCCCACAATAGGGCCCGCGAGAGTAATTATCCCAAGGTCATGTCCGTTGGCAGCTTCGACGATAACCATATCCCCGACTCCGACTTTCTGTGAAGAAGTGTTTTCGTATATTCCCTTCCGGGTATTTTTGAACCTCACCTCGAAAAGATTCGGGAAAGTACCGTCATCTGCAGACTTGAGCCAATTGTGCTCTCCAAGCTTGCAGCACCCTTCCCTGTATGTACACACCGTTTCCTGAGTCTCAGCGTCACAGGTCACCACGCACCCGCGGTTACAATCATAGTGTATGGATTCTTTCATATCTGTAAATACAATCTGTCCACCATATCGGTAAACAGAATCTTTAGGTTGACGTTTCTGTCGATCAATTTCCTTGCGCTGTCAATTATTCCCGCAGCGGCACGCGGGAAGGTTTTCTTTCTTATTCCGGCCGACCAATCCCTCACTTTTGGGAGCATAGGGGAATCCTCTGCCATGGAATCAAGCCCCTGCTGAAGCAGGAACAGAGTCCTGAATGCATCGGCCGCGCATTTGCAAAACATCCTGGCGCTCTCGCGAGACGGAAGAGCAGCAATCTTCTCTCCAGTTTCGAGCGCAGACAGCAAACTGCGTGAAAGCATATGCTCCATAAGTTCGCAAAGGAGAATCTGCTCTTCCCTGAGTCCTTCACCTGTATGGATGAGAGCATCAGGGACCACTCTGATATTCTGACATCTCGACCTTATCGTGGAGATAACCTTTTCCGGTGCATGCGTAATCATAACGAACTGTGTCATCACCGGAGGTTCCTCAACCAGTTTGAGCAGCCTGTTGGCGGCTTCCTGATTCATTTTTTCAGGCAGATAAATCACCACTGCCCTGTATCCTCCTTCCAGAGAGCTGAGGCTCAGTCTGTTGATTATTTCCTTTGACTCCCCGACAGCGATTATCGCGGACTTCCCTTCTATCTCAAGGGCTTCGGTCAATTCCTCTTCCGTAAAATAGGGATTGGTGACGGCAAGCTCCCTGAATTTCGGAAGGAAATCCAATGACGACCCTGCGTTGACAGGGAAGACAAAATGGATATCGGGATGAATGCATTTACCTATTTTGTTGCAGGTCGGGCAGACTCCGCAGGAATCTGTTCCCCGGTGGTCCGGGCAGAACAGATATTGCAGAAAAGCCATAGCCATAGCAAAACCGCCTCCTCCGTTGTCTTCGTGAAGGAGGATAGCATGCGCCACCTTTCCGGAATCCACCATTCCGGCCAGAGCCTTGCCTACCGGCTTATTGCCGTGTAACTGCGAAAAAGTCATTTCTCCCTGAAAATATTGTATTCAGCCAATTGCTTCAGAAATTCCTTGGCCTTTGACTCCGGAAGAGGCAGGAGCACTTCCTTCGCCTTTTCCACATATTCGCCCAACTTCTCGGATGCATATTCGACACCTCCGGAAGCAAGTACGAATGCCATAATCTCTTTAATATACTCAGGATGCGAATGTATCTCGCACACCATTTGTCTTATCTCCCTTTCCCTTGACGAACCCCTTATCGCCCCAAGCAGGGGAAGCGTGATCTTCTGTTCCCTCAGATCAACCCCCACAGGCTTGCCGACCTTCGTATCGCCGACATAATCAAGTATGTCATCCTTTATCTGAAATGCCATCCCCATGGCCTGCGCATATTCGGCGGCCACCTCCCTGTACTCACCGGAAGCGCCCGCAGAAACAGCCCCCGACACCAGTGCGGCCTCAAAAAGTGAAGCGGTCTTTGAATAGATTATCCTTTTGTAGTCTTCCTCTGTGGTATCTCCCGTACGGGACTTCTGAAGCTGGAGCATTTCGCCTTCGGCCAGGTCGGTCAGGGTCTTGGAAAAATATCCTATCACCTCCTCGTGCATAGAAGTCATAATGACGACCTCCACTGCTCTGGCGAGCCAATAATCCCCTACCAGCACGGCGGCATTCGGTCCCAAGATGGAGCTTACCGTCGGAGATCCCCTCCTTTGGGTGCTGTCATCAGCCACGTCATCATGCATAAGGGTTGCATTGTGAAGCATTTCTGCGGCAGCCGCATAGCGGATACTGTCTTTTGTCAGGACTCCGCAGGCCTTTGCCATAAGCAGCGTCATCATCGGGCGAAGCATCTTCCCGCCGTTGGAAAGGACATCTTCTGTCACTCCCTGCAGCAGCGGCACGTCAGACCTCAGAGATGACCTTATCAGTCCGACCATCTCTTCCCAGTCTTCACCGAGATACTCTATGATTGCTTCCCTGTTCACAACAAGTCCTCAAGTTCCTGCATCGTACCAGGGAAGCACACCTTTGACATCGTCATCCCGTCAAGCATCCCGGCTTTCACGTAATGATCGAGCAAGGCCTTCAAAGTGTCGTAGAAACCTTCGAAGTTATAAATGATGATTCTCCCCTGATAAAGGTTCATTTTAAGAAGGGTAAAGGTTTCCACCAGTTCGTCAAGCGTGCCGATTCCTCCGGGAAGCGCTATTGCAAGACAAGTCCCATCCCTCATGGCTTCCTTCCTCTCTGACATTGTTTCCGTCCATACAAGTTCGTCCAGACGCGGATAAACCACATCGGCCATAAACTTGGGCAGGACACCCTTATGCCGGCCTCCGAACTCTACCACTGCATCCGAGACCGCCCCCATTGTCCCTTTCACCGTACCTCCCGATACGATCGTATATCCTCGCAAACAAGCTGCACGTACTACTTCACGTGCAGCTTGATTGTATTTCGGATCTATATCATAACTGGCGGAACAAAAAATCACCGCCTTCTTTTCACTCATACACTTTTAAAAGAAAATTCCCGCTGATATCACAAGACCGTTGAATCTGCTGGCTCCGCTGAACTTGCCCTTGATCTCTTCCACTACATCCTTGAGATCGTTTGGCTCCAGGTTCCAATAATACTTGAATGATATTTGGACGTGATCGATAAGCATTGCGCCCGCTCCGATACCGAAACCGTATTCAAACTTGTTCCTGATGTTGTTGATGATATCTCTGCTGCCACCGGCAATCTTGCCGTCGACATTCATTTTTCCCGAAACGGCATAACCTATGAACGGCTCTGCAAAGGCATAGACACGAGCAATGTTGAGTACGTCAATACCCCACTGTACCTGCACCGGAACTTCGATATAGCCAAGATTGAGATTGGCTTTGACGTCCTGCAAAGAAGTAGCCTTGACATTATACTTGAGCTCAGGCTGGATTGCGAAGCCGAGAAGGAGAGGCTGATTGAATGCAACACCGGCATTGAATCCGGCCGCGTTTTTAAAGCTGACATCCTTGAGGGCCATTCTTGAAGAGGTGAATCCTCCGACTATTCCCGCTCTGCCCTTGGCCTGGGCCTCGGTCATTGAAGAAAACAGCACAAAAGCCGATACCAATATCAATGCAAACTTTTTCATATCTGTAGTGTTTAGATTAAACCTTCAAGAATCGATTCGATTTCCTGCTTTGAAACAATACCCACCTTCCTGTTCACGACTTCTCCGTTTTTGAAGAAAAGGAGTGTCGGTATATTGCGTATGCCATACTGTACGGCAACCTCTTCGCAGTCATCGATATTGCATTTCGCAACTACGGCGCGGCCGTCAAAGTCCGATGCGACCTCGTCAACAGTAGGGCCCAGTACGCGGCACGGTCCGCACCAGGTTGCCCAGAAGTCAACCATCACCGGCTGGTTGCCGGAGAGTATCTCTGAGATATTGTTTGATGTAATCACCTTTTCCATATCAACAAAATTAATAAAATGTTTCAATATTCCAGACAAACACACGGAGACCGAGGTCAGGTGCCGCTTCATCGCGTTTTCTGAATTCTGCGACGAGTGCGGCAGAGAGCTCATCCTTTACTACAGTCAGCAATGCATGGTTCATTTCCGGCCACGCATGGTCGCCCATATGAGGAGTTCCGTCAATTCCGCCACGTCCCTGAATATCCTGCCAGCGGGTGAAGCCCCTCTGACCGAAAGATTCGAGCACCTCGACGATCTCTTCGTTATACGCCTGATTGTATGTTACAAATACTGCTTTCATAGGTACTATTTTTTCTTTTTCTCTCGCGTTGCGAAAATACAGTAAATCGTAGGGATAAGAACCAGAGTGACCAGAGTTGAAATGGAAAGACCCCAGCATACTGTCATACCGAGCGGCCTCCACATTTCAGCTCCCTCTCCCGTACCGATAGCCATAGGAAGCATACCGAGCACTGTGGTAAGAGTTGTCATAAGGATAGGGCGGAGTCGGCTGCGTGCAGCTGTCACCGATGCGGTGATAGGGTCCATTCCCCTTTCTCGGCAGAGTATCGTATAGTCTATAAGCACGATACCGTTCTTCACGACAATACCCAGAAGGATAATGATACCGATCATACCCATCACACCGAGAGCCGTGCCGGAAGTCCACAATCCGAGGAACACTCCGACAAATGCGAACGGCACTGAGAACATAATCACGAACGGAGCCATGAAGGACTCGAAC
>JAZLFC010000024.1:0-5937 GCA_045615565.1 Candidatus Cryptobacteroides sp.
CGTTCATCATAAATCTTCCCATTCGTCCGTTTCCATCCATATACGGGTGTATGAAGGTGAAGATGAAATGGCCAAGTACTGCCCTCACCCACGCATCTTCTTCACTTTTCAGCAGGTCGAAAAGTACCGGCATAGCATCCCTGACGGCTTCCGGATTAAGAGGCGTATGCATTGAATTGCGAATATATACCTGGGCGGTCCTATACCCTACGATATCTCCGGCTTTGATTATTCCTGCCATCACAGACGGCGCAAACATCTCCTGATACCATACGCGATGGTCTTTCTCCACGACCTCACCGGCATTCTTGCCGTCAAGGATTGCCAGCAGGCTTTTCCCCACTTCCTGAAATGCCTGCCAATATCCACGCGCCGCAAGGGCTGCCTTATCCTCCTTGTCAGATGCATTCTCATCCGGCTTCCAGTTGCCGCTACGGACTTTTTCAATAAGTTCCTCAGAAACCTTATAGCCCTCAATGGACAAAGAATGATATGCGTCCAGCTTATATCTATCCTCGACATCCTTCATATAGGCTTCGATGTCGATTCCCGCAGGTGCGGAAGGTTTTACAGCAAGAGAGGCATCGCGCATACTTTTCCACATCAGGCGAATGCGGGTGGCGTATGGGGACAGGTCTCTGACAAACTCATACTTGTCGGTAAATGGATCCTCTTCACGGATAACATACCCGAAACGTTCCATCGTGGACTTTATCTCATCGGCGACGACATCACCAAAGCCTCGGGAATGTTGTAAACATTCAAACCATATCGGCTTTCCTTGACAACATTGGCAGCGACATTCGCTTTCAAGAAAAAAATGCTGCATCCGAAAGGAAGGCTCACGCTTGTGTTATTGCATTTCGGCGAGCGTATAGTCAATTGCGGAAGCACGGTCCAATTGTCTGTCTGAACATCCAATGACACTTCAGAGGGCAGACACCACTCTTCTCCAAGTTTCTCACGTACATACTCGGAAATGAACCTCCAATATGAAATATACCAGGCCGTAGTATCACCGGACACTGCCGCAGGGTCCGACTGAATATACCATCCACCGACGACTTTCATCAGAAAGCCGTTTTCGACAAGACGCTCCTGGTGTGTCCTGCTGATTTCCGAGGACCTGATTATCGGGCTGTTCTTCGACTCTTGTAACTGTCTCAGGACGTCAAGAGACTGTGCAAGTTTTTCTGAAGGTGTCGCCATATCCTTGCGATGTTACACGTTGTTTTATGTTGGAAAGATACACTTTGATTTTTGTTGCGCAAATACAATGCGAAAAAGAAAATGTGCAATTATTTCGGTTTTACCAGTGATGTTCACAACAAAAAACCGAGAAAATCAAACATTTTATTCCTTATCGCACTGCAACATTAGTCGTGACTCACGAGGGTAATTAAAATCTTTGCACCTTTGCATCTTGAGGTCTGATGCCAGACTTCATTTGTTAACCGACGCGGCGAGCGAGAGCAGAGCAAGTTCACTTGCTATGCCGAGCCGCAAGGAGGAAAAGCCCGTCAGGGCTTAACAACTGGGCGGTTCCCTCTTCGTGATCCACTGTATCAGCAACATGGCAGCAGAATACTAACGGAGTTGTTGATTCTCTGATCACAGGATCACCGTACCGGATGGGCAGAGAAGCGGACTAGTCGATGACGAACTGGAAGTCGTAGAGCTCGCAGATGGACTTGTCCTCATCCGTGGAAGCGAATGAGAAGAAGAGAGGCTGCTTGCCGGAGATTCCGGCCAGACCATCGGTCATGACGCTCACCTCCTGGATCTCCTGCGGGTCGGAAGCAAGTACCACAGCTGTAGCGACCACCTTGCCGCCGTGGGCTGTATCAGGGCCTCCGACGAGGACTCTGATGCTGCCGTTCACGCCTTCAGGCCTGATGTGCATCACCAGGCGTGAGGAAGCGCACTTTCCGAGAGCATCGAAATTGAAGTACTTGTATCCCACGACAGAGCCTGAAGTATTGTTGACTACAGGACAATACGGCTGCTTGAGATTGAACGGTCCCTCGAAGGAATTGAGATTCAAGCGTGTAGACTTCACGTATGAACCGCTGAACCAGAAGTCGGGGAATTTCTCGGAACTACCCTTGGGATATTTGAACCAGCAGGCCCAGCCGGCGGCGGACTTGTTGAGAGGGTTCAGGCCTTCGGTGCAGAAGCCTTCGGAATTGTACTCCGCCTCGGAGATGGTGACCTTTCCTCCGGGTCCCTTCTCGACGGAAACGGTGACAGGGGCGACCATCGCCTGACGGGAGAACTGATCGAGACCGGTCTGACGGTGGTAGAAGCACCACCACTGACCGTTGATTTCACAGATGGAGCCGTGGGTATTGCCATAAGGGACAGAGGTCATGACGGTATTGCCATTGTCGTCAATGTCGCGGGCGCGGCAGTCCACGAGCGTTCCTCCGTAGGTCCAAGGGCCGAGCGGATGGTCGCTGTAAGCGTAGGCCAGAGTATAGTTGGAAACAGGGAGGCCGAACTCGCCGTCACCGGTCTTGCGCGAGAAAACGAGGACATACTTGTCCTCGATCTTCCTGATGGAGGAAGCCTCGAAGAAGCGGAAGTCCCCTTCCTGATACCAGTTGGACACCATGTCCGTGACAATCTCAGTGCCCGGCTTCACAGTGGCCATGGTCTCGGGATCGAGCTCGGCGCCGTATGACTTCTCAAAGCCCCAGTAGCCGAAAACCCTTCCGTCATCATCCACGAACACGCCAGGATCGAAAGCGAGAACACCGTCGGTGAGCCGAGGATTGATCTTCGACCAATTGCAGACCTTGAAAGGGCCGTCCGGGCGGTCGCTCACGGCCACCTGGCCGTTACGTCCGCCGGCCTGATTGTTAGGATAAAGGTAGTACTTTCTGTTTCCGTCGGCATCGGTCTTCACAGCTACGTCAGGGGCATAGAGGATGTCTCCGATGCCTTCCGGATTGAGAAGCCGGCCGTTCGCATCAGTCACGGAAGTGAAGATGACACCGTCATAGCGCCAGGCGGACAGGTCCTCCACGGGAGCGGACCAGACCACCTGGTCACGGCCGCAGTATGTATCGATCAGATCGTCGTGGGAACCATAGATATACACTCTGTATTTCCCGGGACAGTCTGGGTCCTCGAAAACGTAAGGTTCCCCGTCAGGAATGTACTCCCACATCGGGAGATAGGGGTTCTGCGCGGATGCACCGGCCGAAAGGGCGGCAGCGCAGACAAGTGTCAGAACGGACTTTTTCATATATTTCATTCGTTTTTAAGTTATTGTGTCAATCACTCGAAGCCGAATATGCACATTGACGGAGTCGAACGTCTGACCCGGCCCGAACTCGTGCTGGCGGACCTCCTGTGAGATTTATCTGTCTCTAAACGCATTATTCCATTGAGAGAATCTACAGCAATCTGACGAAAAGGGTTATTCGGACTCTCTTACAAACCTTGCAATCCTTTCATTTACAATTCTGATATACTTTCTTTTCAGCTTATCAGGGAGGAAACTTCTGTCTATCAGTTCAAGAGATTTCTCGGGAAGACTTACATACTTGTCAAGTATCTTCTTGGCGCGTGGCCTCACAATCCCTATCCTTTCCGCAAATCTTTCGAAATCCAAACGACACGGATGACCAGTCTGCGCATAGACATCACTTTTAACGATGTTTGGAGACAGGCCACCGTCGAGCCCCAGGTCATCCCCGTTCACATGAAGACTGGTATTAAGTAGGTCGTATGCAGGTGCAAGACGGTAATCCTCCCCTTGGAGGATGATCGAGAAGTTCTTCAGATGATCATCACCGTTGGCGTATATATAGTTGAATACTACAAGTTCAAAGAACCTCTCCATATCAACCATCCAAGCGGACACATTTTCTCTTATCGCAACTGCGATATCTTCGAAACATCCTGCATATTTGAACCCCTCACCATCATTCTGTTCAATCCTTCCTACCACAGAGGCAAAATCCTCCATAGGCAGTTTGGTGCCATCAGGCAAAACATCAAAGCGTTTTGTGATATATACCCTCTGCCCATTCTCAGTGAAACACAAACCGTTTGCGGCAGTCACAATGCCATATACCCTAGAAGCGATCTGCATTGTCAGGTTCTCATTTACCGGAATGAACTTGCGGTCCAAAAGCGTAGGGTCCCAAGGTGCCGGTTTAAGGATATAGGTAGAGCGCTCGTCATCATTGATTATGCGTATCTGACCATTATCAATAATTGCAGGAAACTTTTCCTGAACACCGGAAACTGAGATCCTTTTCACGGCTCTCGCGATTTCTCCGGTATTTCGGAACTCATCTATGTTGAAGCTCAAGACATGGCTGACGCGCTTCCCATCGAACAGAAGTTTTATCGACTTATCTATCATTTCTCTACTGTTTTAACATTGACGGCCCCTATGAAATCCCTGTCTGCCATGGCCATGAGCATGCCGAAGAAATCTCTTTCATCGATTCTGAATGAACGACAGATGATCTTTCTATTGGCCCCTTCGGGCAACATGTTTGAAAACAAAGGAAACAGAAGTTCAGACTTGTATGCCTCTGCCCGTTTCGGGAGAGTAACTGATATTGGCGGCATATCAATTGCCAGATATTCAGGATAGTAGCAGAATGAATATCCTTTGCCAGGGCGGGACTCTGTCAACAATCCTGCCCTATGGTTGTTCATATAGACTTCCAACTGTCTCATAATCGGCTATTCTTGTTATCAAATCTTCTGACGCACACGGTACACTATTTCCATACCAAGCACCTCAAGCAACTTTGAGATGGTTGACAGTGACGGGTTGGCAAGCCCACGCTCTATATCCTTCACTGTCGGGAGACTGATGCCCGACATTTCAGCAAGATCCTGCTGTGATAGGCCAAGCACCTTCCTGCGGTCTTTAATCACTTCTCTTAAGTTCATAAGTCTAATTTATCATACTTTTCTGCAAATATAGGAAATTATTCTAAAGTCGGCACAATAAAAGTGTATTATATCATACATTTTACATTATTAAGTTTGCTTTGCCTGGGTTTCGTTTCCGGAAAACTCGGGAACGTGACCTTCTTTCAGATTGACATCCACGGCCGCTGGCGCACAGGCAAGGAAATGAAATACGACCCCAATACAGGCCATCGCATCAAGGATGAAGCTGTCGGAGGGCGGATTACCTGGGTACACTCGCTGATGAAGCTGGCAGAATGAATGCCGGAATCAAGTATTTTTTCGTAATTTTGCTAAAACGAAAAGTATGAAACTTCTTCTTATCATAATCGGTCTTATCCTGTCCTGCAATTTCAGCGACAGGTCGTCCGTTGATGAGAAAGTTCATGACATCGCCCAAGCCACCGTTATCGGAGCAGACAATCAGGATAACGATACTCGGGATTATGACAGCAAATCATTCTGTCTTCTCCCTTCCCGTACCGCAGGATATTCCGGCGAGAACAACAACAGCGTCACTCCTTCTGTCAGATCAACCAATTCAGGTCGCAGGGTCCAGTCTTTCGGCAAAGCACCTTTCCGTGTCATCAAGGACGGGAAAGTAATTGACAGATACAATTTCTACACATTCCAGACGGAATTGAAACAGTTTTCGTCCGGAATACATTCCACAAATCGGTACATCCATTCTCTCTGTCAGCTGCTGATTTAGCCGGCTCCCATTTTCAAGCAAGGCTAAACAAAATCAGTATCAACTAACAGAGTATCAGCAATGACAATCATTTTGCTGCTGGTAGGCCTGGGGCTTATAGTCCTCGGTGCAGACTGGCTTGTTGACGGGTACTACTTTATGCTGCTCGCCTACGCGGCTTATTACTACTATCTTTTTGCGAAACTATAATAATGACAAGAAACATAGATATGGATACAATAACAGCAAAACACGTATATAAATTCTCAGACATAGCGATATCCGGTGGAATCATCATTGCCGGA
>JAZLFC010000025.1:0-7585 GCA_045615565.1 Candidatus Cryptobacteroides sp.
ACCGTCTTCCTTGATATTGATTTCGATGTACTTGGTCCCGTCTTCCTCTTCCTGAATCATGTCGATACAGTTGTGCTCGCTTCCGCCATATGCCGCGCTCCACCATCCTGTGGTGATGCGGATGTTTGAAGCATCATTTACCTCAACTGCAATACGGAAAGTACCGTCCTTGATGATAGCCCAGTCTTCCATAGGGAATGCATAAATCTGCTCTCCTGTGATGTGCTCGACGTTAGAGAAACGGAAGATACCGCCCCAGCCAGGGATTGGTGTACCGTCATTCTCCCAGAGAATCTTCTTCTGAATCTCCCAGTGACCGCCTCCTGATGCAGGCTTGTATGAGAGTTCAGGCATTGTGAATTCTTTGCCGTCATATGTGAACACCTTACCGGCGAAAGTACCTGTGAAGATATTTGTTCTTGGGATTGTGACCATTACGGTGCTTGTCCCCTTGCGGTAGAAGTCCTCCTCAGGGACAATCATAGGATTGCCATCGGCATCAAGAAGCTCGACACCGTTGATAAATTCCAAATCCTCTCCGAATATTGTAAGCTGCTCTCCGCCCTCAATCTCTTCTCCTGCCTGCTTGGAATATCCGGTAACTGCAGTGTGCCCGAGAGTAAGCGGCAGACGGGATTCAACCTCTTCTTTTGCGGTGCGAACAAAGAGTTTTCCTCCATCGGCTGAAATGCCGGACGGCGCGATAACCCTGATCATCTCGTCGCTGACAATCTCGAAGTCCGTGACAGTAACTCCGTTAGGAAATACTATCTCCGTAGCCTCCAGAAAACCTGAACCATTGATGGTCATAGGCTGTCCGGCAACCACCTTCGTCGGGAAGAACACTTTTATGCCCAATCCGACGGTGCCTGGTTCGTCGATATCCTTAGTGTTGCATGCTGTTACGGCAGCAAGGATAGCAACAGCCAGTAATGTTCTGAAAATTTTATAGATATTTTTCATATTTGAAATTCTTATAAGAAAACAGAAATACTACCATCCGGGGTTCTGTTCCAGGGCTGGGTTCTTTGTTATTTCAGACTGTGGGATAGGGTAGAAGTAATACTTGTTATCCCACTGGCGTGTTACCGTAGATCTTGTCAACTGCCAATCACTGCTGATTGTTGCAACCTGAATGGTCTTGAAGTATTTGTCACCCTTCATCCAACGACGTACATCCCAGAAACGATGATTCTCGAATGCGAGTTCGACAAGGCGTTCACGTTCGTAACGCTCAACCCAGGCTTCACCATCCTCTTGGAATTCAGGCATTGCGATGTCTGCACGCTTGCGCAGAGTGTTCACAGCTTCGTTTGCACTCATACCGAAAGTCTTGTCATTTGCGCTTCCTGTAGCATAGAAAGCCGCCTCTGCGAAGTCAAGGTAGAATTCTCCAAGACGGAAAATTATCCAGGTATGACGACGCGTTGTCTGGTTGTCTGTTGTCGTAACGCAGTTTCCGTCAACATACTTTCTCAAATAGTATCCCGTAGGGGTTGCGCCATATGTCGGAAGAGCATTGAATCCTCCATTGAAGGTCTCGATGACTTTCTTCTGGCTACCATTGGTAGGCCACTCGTCACCGTTCTTGACAACGGTAAGAGCAAAACGCGGGTCGAGATTTTCATATGGATCAACTTCCTTCAAATTGATGGCTCCGGGATAACGGGAAGCAAATGTTTCGCCATTATCCTTGTACTCATACTGGTCAACCAGACTCTGCGTAGGGCAGGTTCCTGATTTGCCGTTTTCAACTCCGACAGGATAATTGTCCATCTCGAAGGAATTGCTTTCCACTCTTCCGAGTCCGAAAATGATTTCCGGATTGAAGAATGCATCATGGCCCCAGAGTGTGCTGTAGGTGCTTAACTTGAGATTCCAGTCCTTTTCTCTGTCAAGGATGAACTTGCACGCCTCAGCCGCTTCAACCCACTTTGCTTTGTCGTTCGTCTTATTGAACAGAGGGGATGCGGCATAGAGTAGTGTACGAGCCTTGAGCGCATATGCTGCAACTCGTGTTGCACGTCCTATCTCGGCTCCGACTTCTGTTGCGTAGGATACAGGCAGATGCGGAGCAACCTCATCGATTTCGTCAACAATGAACTCAACAATCTTATCGGCAGGAGTCCTGGTGATAGTGTTGGCCTGTGTGTTGGTGAGAGTCGTCGTGACAAGAGGAACGTCCCCGTAAGCCCTCAGCAGTTCAAAATAGAAGTATGCCCTGAGGAAACGGAGTTCGTAAGGGAATATCTCCATCTGCTGGGTCCAGATGCTGTAATCAGGATTATATTTCCATTCCGAGATGTCGGTCTGGTCTATTTTCTCCAGATACATACAGATTTCGGCAATGGCAGTGTAGGCCTTTTCCCAAGTGTGGGAGTAAGGGTTGGCTGCACTCCATCCACCGTTAACATAGTTGTTTACCGCACCGTTCTCAAGGGCGTACTGGGCCTCATCGGTAGCTCCGGCAAGGAAGTAGGCACTGTTGGATTCGAACTCGTTGTTGTAAACCTGTGCGTAAACGTCAAATACCATATTTTTTATACCTTCCGCGTAGTATTCATAAGTCCACTCCTCATCACGCGTGTTAACCTCTGAATAGTTGAGATCGACACATGAGGCAGGGATGACACATGCGAGGATGAATAAACATATTCTATTTAGTTTCATAAGGCAATCGTTATTAGAATACTACTGACAGACCGAAGTTGACGGCCTTCATTACAGGATAGCCGGTGTTGAGGTTCTCAGCGTCCATTGCTGAAATGTTGCTGAAAGACAGAAGGTTCTGTCCCTGAACATACAACTTGGCTTCAGACAGTTTGATGCGGTTGAGGAAAGCCGAAGGAAGTTTGTAATATATCTCGCAGTCGCGCAGCTTGAACCAACTGATATTACGGTACCATATGGTGGAGTTCTGTGCGTTGTTGGGAACGTTTGTCGTTGAAAGACGAGGATACAGAGCATTCTGTCCGGCAACGTCAAAGCAATTGTTGTAATATTCCTGTGACATGTTCCTGTTGTCGGAGAGAGCTCCCCAGACACCATCAACATACATAAGGTTCTTTATCTGGCTTCCTGCACCCTGGAATGTAGCATTGAGTCCGAAGCCCTTGAACTCGAATCCAAGATTGAATGCATAGTTCAGAGCCGGGAACTTGTTGCCATAATCCATTGCCACAAAGTCATTTTCGTTGATGACTCCATCTCCGTTGACATCCTTGTACTTGATGTCTCCGACCTTCACCTGTCCGAATTCCTGAAGAGGACTGTTGCTGATTTCATCCTGGCTTTGGAAGAATCCGAGAGCGACAAGGCCGCGCTCCGCGTCAGCAGGTGTGCCGATAACGGAGAGATTAGGATAAGCGGGAGTCTCAATCCATTCGAGAACCTGACTCTTCACAGCTGCGATGTTTCCTCCGAAATGCAGGTTGAAACCGTTTGAGAAGGTCTTTGCGTAACGCAGACCTGCCTCGACTCCATAATTTGCAACCACACCCTTGTCATCGTATGCGGACTGTATACCGACTACCGCAGAGTTAAGAGAGCCTGCACTGACGAGGATATTGCGTCTTTGCTGGTAGAAAATATCTGCAGTGAAGTCGAGACTGTTCGCAATTCTCAAATCTGTTCCGAGGTTGGTCTTGTATGCGGCTTCCTGCTGGAAATCAGTTGTAGGGAAGTGTGTCAGGAATGATCCCCATGAAGATGCGTAATTCTGTCCGTAAATGAACTGGCCGTGTGAATTGTTCCAGGTTGCAAGCCAGAGACCTGCCTCCGGGACATAATCGGTGTGCTGGATACCTGCTGAGAAACGGAGCTTACCATAGTTGATGAAGCTTGCTTCCGGTCTGTTTGCATATATCCAACCGAGTCCGAGAGTAGGGGAGAACGCCCATTTTGCAGGGTAGCAGCGGTTTGAACCGTTTGCTGCAAGGACGAGGTCTGCCACAAACTTGTCGGCGTGGTCATAATGTGCGGCAAGATTGATGTTCCTGCGGTACCAGGTGTTGCTCTGACCGTCACGGATCTCACTCTTGATATTGTAATTGAGGTTTGTCATGAAGTGGTCCCCGTTCCTGAACGCAGTGTTGTATTTCAGTCCTGCATTCAGGGTCCCGACACGCCATTGTGAGTCAACCCAGTGGTTGAACACAAGCTTATCTTCCACGGTTCCCATCACCGCCTCCTGCATTACAGTGTTGGCGTCATAATAATTCCATCCGTATTGATAGCCTTTTGAGCGGTTCTCGATGGTGTTGGAAGCATTGTCATATGAGCCTCCTGCATAGAACTGCAGTCCTTTGGTGATGAAGTCGAGGTCCTGCTCAAGAGTAATGTCAGCCCAAATCTGGCGCTGATGGGTCTTTGAATAGCCGGTACCCTGGGACTTTGCCACAAGGTTGAAATCTCCGTATGTCTGGCTGCCTCCCCATACACCTCCTTGTGTCCTTATCGGGAATGCCAGTGACGGAACCTTGTACAGATGCCACCAAGCGTCATTTGAACTGATGTTCGGGACACCGTTTGTCTCCATGAAGATTGCAAGGACATTGGTCCTCACTCTCGTTGACTTTGTGACTTGGAAATCCACGTTGGCGCGGATATTGGCCTTTGAGTACATCAATTGGGAATTCCAGTCACGCTGTACAGGATTCTTGTAGAGTCCGCGTGCATCGGTATAGTCTATCTGTGAATAGTATTGCACCTTCTCCGCACCACCGAACATTGAGATGAATGCGTTGGTTTCGTTTGCAGTGTTTCTGAAGACTTCATTCTTCCAGTCTACGTTCGGATATACGAACGGATCGCTTCCGTCCTGGAATTTCTGGAGCTCAGCCTGAGAGTATGCCGCTCCGAGGCCGTCATTCATTCTGGCGATGTTGAGGGCATTCGCATAGTCATATGCACCTACCATTTCGGCAGACTTAGGGTCAAACTGAACCTTGCGTGATGCACCCACTTTGAAATGGTATCCGCTGTCAGCCTCACCGCGTTTGGTTTTCACCAGAAGTACGCCGTTGATTCCTTCGTGGCCGTAAAGAGCCACTGCGGCTGCGTCCCTGAGAACGGTGACGCTTTCCACTTCTTCAACCGTAAGCCTGTCGATCGGACGTTCTATACCATCCACAAGGATAAGGATGTCTGTTTCACCGGTGGTCTGTGCACCACGGATGTTGAATGAAGCACCTGTATTCTCTTCTCCCTTGAAACCGGTGTTCTGAAGTGCGGTAAGTCCCAGCAGTTTGCCGTAGAGAGCATCGGCAAGGCTGATGGCGGAGGTATGACTGAGCTCTTCTGCGGTGATTGTATAACTTGCCGCAGTGGTAAGGAACTCAGAACTCTCGACACCATAGCCCAAATCCACCATCTGTGCCTTCTTGTCGCCCAGATTTGCTTGAGCGAAAGCTGTCACAGGTGCGGCGCAGGATACCAACAGACTGAATATAAGTATATTACGTAATTTCATAATTGTGTAGATTTCAATTTATTACCAACCAGGATTTTGAGTAAGTCCATAACCCTTTTGAATCTCAATACGAGAAACCGGATCGAGATACCACTTGTTAGTCCAGTAGCCCGGCTCCCACCAGCGGCGTGCGCCGACAGTGATAACTGGCTTCTCATATTCGAACTTAGGCCAATCTGTGCTTGGATCCCAGCACTGGTCTCCTTCAGTAAGGCGGTTTCCATTGTCATCAAGACGGTAGATCCTGATTTCATGGAGCGGCTTGGTGAAAAGGTCCTGACGCTTGCGGCGTACCATATCATAGAGACGGTCACCACACTCTGCTCCAATCTCACAGTTACGCTCGCGGAGAATCTCATTGATGAGATTTTCCTTGTTGGTCCTGAGATTCAACTGAGGGTTCTTGTCCTCGAGACGTCCAAGGCCTACGCGACTGCGTACAACCGCGATATCATCGAGAGCGCCTGCAAGATCACCTGTCTCGGCCTTTGCTTCTGCGCGGATTAGATACATTTCAGCAAGACGGATGTAAGAGACTCCAATGTACTCGTCATCCATTTTACCATTGCTGTAATCGAGCATCCACTTGAATTTTCTGAATCCGGAATGTGCGTCATCTGAGGTGATGTCTCCGAAATTATCCTTTTTGTAATACATAGCACCGTTCACCCAGGTGTCGATATATGTAGAACCGTTGTAGTCTCCGACAGTTCCTGAAGGGAAAGACTTCCTCGGAACAAGGACTGTCTCATAGAGACGAGGGTCGCGGTCCGCAAACATATCTATTCCGTCAGGGTTGTTTCCTGCGCCATAGAGATTCTCATATGGGAAGTTGCGGCCGTCACTCATGCCGAAGCATTCAACAAGCTCGTTGGTAGGAACTGCGCCTCCCTGGCGGTAACCGTCAAGTGCGAAGCCTGCCCATCCCCATCCCCAGGCACCGCCGGACAATGTGGTGGTCGGGTGTGCATCGAAGAGCTTTTCATGATGAGTCTCATCATTACGGTATCTGTAAGCCCTGCGGAATGCCATTCTGTACCCGCCTTCATCCTGTGACGTAGGCTGGATCAGCTGGTAGTAATTTCCGTTTGCGGCATTTTCATTGAAGAAATCATTGCAATACTGAAGACAGCGGTTCCACAATGAAGGGTCCTCTTTCCCGAACCATACATGCTCGATATTGGTGAACTCTGTAATCTTATCCGGAGAGTACTCCATATATGCGCTGTTGCTGTTGAATAGAGGTGACGCCGCGAACATCCATACCTTTGCACGAAGTGCGCGGGCAGAGGCTTTTGTGAGACGTCCTGACCACTGGCCGATATCCGAATTAGGGATATTCCAGATAAAGCCCGGTTCATTGATTGCGCACTGGGTCAGAGAGTCAATGAATTCAACTGTTTCCCAAGCCGTTGCGCGTCCTTCAGTGAAATCTTCACCGACGCCATATGCCCTCTTTGCAAGACAGAGTCCTCCGAAATTGCGGAATGCGTCGAAATAGCGGCTGGCCATAATGGTGTATGCCTCACCGCGGAGACGGCTCTTCTCGTTGTCGGACATATCCGGCACATTGTCTATGTTTTCGATAATCTGCCAGCACTTACGTACTGTCTCGTAGATTGAAACACGACCGTCGGAATCGTAACTCGGACTCTTGGTGGAATATGAGAACTTGCCGTAGAAGTTACCGTTATTGGTGTCCTGACAGTCCTCAGTAATTGATCCGGGATAATAACTTTGGATAGGAGCACCCCAGGAGCAATAGCACTGATATGAATCTGAAAGTGCATCAATAGGGGCGCCGTTCATCATATTTCCTGAAGTATAGGTACAATAGATTTGTCCATAAGCGCTCCACAGAAAATTACGGGTGTATTCTGCGCTTGAGAAAACCGAGTCGATATTAACATCGACACCCGGAGCCTTCTCGAGGAAAGCATCGCCGACAGCGAGACGGTCCACACAAGCTGAGAAAAAGAATATGGAGCAAATTCCTAAAGCCAGTATATAATTCAATATCTTTTTCATAATCATAATAATTTAGAAGTTAAGCTGTGCACCGATGTTGAAGATACTGGTCATAGGGTAACGTACTCCGTAATCGAGTCCTGAGCC
>JAZLFC010000026.1:0-21419 GCA_045615565.1 Candidatus Cryptobacteroides sp.
ACAGAGATGTTGACGTCCTTCGGGACACCAGTCGAGGTGCTGCATGGTTGTCGTCAGCTCGTGTCGTGAGATGTTGGCTCAAGTGCCATAACGAGCGCAACCCTTGTCACTAGTTACCAGCATGTAAAGATGGGGACTCTAGTGAGACTGCCACCGCAAGGTGAGAGGAAGGCGGGGATGACGTCAAATCAGCACGGCCCTTACGTCCGGGGCGACACACGTGTTACAATGGCGGTTACAGAGGGAAGCCACCCGGTGACGGGGAGCAAATCTTGAAAAGCCGCCTCAGTTCGGACTGGAGTCTGCAACCCGACTCCACGAAGCTGGATTCGCTAGTAATCGCGCATCAGCCATGGCGCGGTGAATACGTTCCCGGGCCTTGTACACACCGCCCGTCAAGCCATGAAAGCTGGGGGTGCCTGAAGTTCGTGACCGAGAGGAGCGACCTAGGGCAAAACTGGTAATTGGGGCTAAGTCGTAACAAGGTAGCCGTACCGGAAGGTGTGGCTGGAACACCTCCTTTTTGGAGCTCGATCTTGACACAGGCTCGCGGTTATGTTCAAGGCACATTCAAAGCCTTGTACTTTCCATCCATTTCTATATAGGCTCGTAGCTCAGTTGGTTAGAGCGCCACACTGATAATGTGGAGGTCCGCGGTTCAACTCCGCGCGGGCCTACGTAAAGAAGAAGATATAGTTCAAGGCTTTATCTTCTTTTTTTTGTTATACCCGCTTTCTTGCTTTTCTGTGTGAAAAAAGATAAATTGCTTTGTTTTACGCATATTGATGAAAATAGTACTTGTTCAGACTGACATTGTCTGGGGAAATCCTTCGGAAAATATGAATAATGCCCGGAAAGCGATGGACGCCCATCCGGGTGCAGACCTCTATGTGCTTCCGGAAATGTTTTCCACCGGTTTCGCAACCAGGCCGGTGGGATTGGCGGAAGAGGCTCCGTCAGTCAGTCTTGATTGGATGAAGAAATATGCGGTAGTTCACGACTGCGCAATCTATGGCAGTGTCGCACTTCACGAAGACGGGAAATACTACAACAGAGGATATTTTGTGAAACCTGACGGCAGCGTCGAGCAATATGACAAGCGTCATCTCTTCAGTAACGGCGGAGAGAAACAGTTTTTCACCGGCGGCGGGCAGAGGAAGATCGTGGAGTTCAGGGGAGTGAGATTCCTGCTGCTCATCTGCTACGATATGCGCTTCCCTGTCTGGACAAGGTGCCGCGGAGACTATGATGCCATCCTGTGCTGCGCCAATTGGCCCAAGGCCCGGCAGTATGCCTGGGATATGCTCTGCACTGTCAGGGCTATGGAGAATCAGGCCTATCTCATCGGCGTGAACAGGACGGGGACGGAACCCGGGATAGAATACGAAGGAGGAAGCGTCTTTGTCCAGCCGTACGGTTATGTCGTGGAACGGCTCGGCGCGGAAGCAGGTGAGATGGAAGCAGAATTGGATATGAATTTTTTGAGACACCAGAGGGAGAATTTCACCGCTCTTGAGGATGCCGACAAATTTGAGTTGATATGAAAAGGTTACTGTTAGGAGATGAAGCGTTGGCTCTCGGAGCTGTCAATGCCGGTCTGTCAGGAGTATATGCTTATCCCGGCACCCCGTCTACGGAAATCACAGAGTTTATCCAGGAAGATGCCCTGGCCCTTGAGCGCGGGATACACAGCCGCTGGTGCACGAACGAAAAGACAGCAATGGAAGCAGCTCTGGGTATGTCCTATGCCGGCAAGCGCGCCCTCGTATGCATGAAGCACGTCGGGATGAATGTCTGTGCTGATGCTTTTGTGAACAGTGCCGTCACCGGAGTGAACGGAGGCCTTGTCGTCGTGGCTGCGGATGATCCGTCCATGCATTCTTCCCAGAACGAGCAGGACAGCAGGTATTACGGCAGATTCGCTATGGTGCCTGCGTTTGAGCCTTCGACACAGCAGGAGGCGTACGATATGATATCCGAGGCCTTCGACCTGTCGGAAAAACTGCGGGAGCCGGTCCTCTTCAGGATGGTTACCCGTCTTGCCCACTCGAGGGCTTCAGTGGAAGTGGGCGAAGCAAGGGAAGAGAATGCATTTTCCCCTTCCGATGAAAAGTCCTGGGTACTCCTTCCGGGAATCGCGAGAGTGCAGTATGAAAAACTCATTCGGAAGCAGTCGGAGTACCTGAAATACAATGAGGCGACGGCGGGTATCGAGTGCCAGTCCAAGACAGGGCAAGCCGCTTTGGGCGTGGTTGCCTGCGGAGTGGCTTACAACTATGTCAAGGAATCCGGAGCTGATGTCCCTATCCTTAAGATCAACAGGTATCCCATCCCGGAGCCGGCAGTCAAGGCTCTTGCCGACAGGTGCAAGCGCATTCTCGTCGTAGAGGATGGTCAGCCGTTCGCTGAATACAGTGTAAGAATGATACTCGGGCACGACTATAAAGTGGAAGGAAGACTCACGGGCAAACTCCCACGTACAGGGGAACTTACTCCTGACAGCGTTGCCCGGGCGCTCGGATGCGCACGTGCGGAAGTCTTCGCCCCGTCCTCTTTTCCTTCAGCCCGCCCTCCCCAGCTGTGCCCGGGCTGCGGCCATAGAGATGTGTTTGCAATACTGAAGAAGGTTGCTGCAGGGTATCCCGGATCAAGAATCTTCGGAGACATAGGCTGCTATACGCTCGGAGCGCTGCCTCCTTTCGAGAGTCTTGACAGTACAATCGATATGGGAGCCTCCATCACTATGGCGAAAGGAGCGGCCGATGCAGGCCTTTATCCTGCAATAGCCGTTATCGGGGACAGTACCTTCACCCATTCGGGAATGACAGGATTGCTGGATGCCGTCAATGATCACAGCAATATTACAGTGATAATATCAGACAATCTTACCACAGGAATGACGGGAGGTCAGGATTCTGCCGGAACAAGCAGATACGAGGCAATCTGCCTTGCTCTCGGAGTGGAAAGAGAGCATCTCCATGTGGTTGTCCCTCTTCCGGCCAACAGCGAGACCATAACTTCGATCATAAGAAAGGAGATTGAGTACAACGGTGTGTCGGTAATCATCCCTCGCAGGGAGTGCATGCAGACTCTGAAACGTCACAAAAAACAGTAAGCCCATGAAGAAAGATATCATAATATGCGGTGTCGGGGGTCAGGGAATCCTCAAGATAGCGAATGTCCTGGGCGAAGCCGCTACCGTGGCCGGGCTTTATCTCAAGCAGGCCGAGGTCCACGGAATGAGCCAGAGAGGAGGGCACGTGCAAAGCAATCTCAGACTTTCCGACCAGGTGATATACAGCGACCTCATTCCTAAGTCAAAAGCAGATTTAATCATATCCGCGGAGCCGATGGAAGCTCTCAGATATGTGGAGTACCTTTCACCGGAAGGAGTGATAGTGACGTCTTCCACCCCGTTCGTCAATATTGCGGATTACCCTCCTGTTGAGGATATATTCGCCGAACTTGACAAATATCCGAGGGTTGTCAGAAGGGAACTCCGGGGAAGAACTTCCAATATCGAACTTCTTGGATTGGCCGCTCCTTATGTCGGCATTCTCAGCGTGGATCAGATATATGACGCAATCGAAGCGGTTTTTGCCCGAAAAGGTGAAGAAGTGGTGCGTATGAACCGGGAAGCATTCAGAAGAAAATGAAAATTTTCAGTGAGGAAATAGTAAAAGAGGCCTGTGAGGCCTGCTGTGTGGCCGATCTGACAAAGGCTACTATCGGAGAAACCGTACTTGTCGTCCAATATCTCGAGAAGGTCACGGGGATTCCGTTCATAAGGATGGACCAGGGTTCACCGGGACTGGAAATGAACCGGTTCGGTGTCGAAGCTGAAACCGAGGCGTTGAAAAAGGGCCTCGGAAGCCGGTATCCGGCCGCTTCAGGTGTCAGGGAACTCAAGGAGGCAGCCTCCGAGTTTGTCAAGGCGTTCATCAATATAGATATCGACCCCGAAGGGTGTGTCCCTACCACGGGCTCTGTGGCTGGTTCTTTCGGCTCCTTCATAGCGTGTGCCCAGAGAGTTCCCGGGAAAGACAAGATCCTGTTCATAGATCCGGGATTCCCTATTCAGAAGTCGCAGCTGGCCATACTGGGCATTCAATACAGGGCGTTCGATTTCTATTCCTGCAGAGGGGCTGAAAAGCTTGGGGCGAAGCTCGAGGAGGAACTCTCGACAGGGGATATCGCGGCCATAGTCTATTCCAACCCCAACAATCCCACCTGGGCCTGCTTCGATGAGGATGAACTCAAAGCCATAGGCAGTCTGGCCACCAGATATGACGTGATAGTCCTGGAGGACCTTGCATATTTCTGTATGGACTACAGGCACGACCTGGGACATCCGTACGAAGCTCCGTATCTTCCGACAGTCGCCAGGTACACCGACAACTACATCCTGCTGCTGTCCGCTTCTAAGATCTTCAGCTATGCCGGTCAGAGAATAGCATTGAGCTGCATAAGTGACAGATTGTACGCAAAGAAATATCCCGCATTGGCGGAGCGTTATGCCAACACCGGGGAATTCGGGAATACGTTCATCGCTGCCATAATGTATATGATCACCAGCGGATGCACGGCTTCGACCCAATATGGATATGCAGCGATGCTGCGGCTTTCCTGTGAGGGGAAGATCAATTTCGTGGAGGATACCCGCGAATATGAGCGCAGGACGCGCAGGATGAAAGAGATATTCCTTTCCCACGGATTCCGTGTCGTATATGACAGGGATGTCACGGAGCCTGTAGGTGACGGATTTTTCTTTTCCCTGGGTTACGGTGATATGACAGGTGAGGAACTTGTCAGGGAGCTGGTTTATTATGGCGTAAGCAGCATTTGCCTTGCCGTGACGGGAAGCACCATGGCGGGAGTCCGCGCTTGCTCTTCAATGGTCGGCGGGGACGTATTTGCAATACTGGAAGATAGAATGACTAAGTTTGAAGCGGATCATGTACTGGAATAAGCATAAAGAATGTCTGCCGAGAGAGGAAATGCGTGCTCTTCAGGGGACCAGACTGCACAAGATGGTAGATTATGTATATCATAATGTGCCTTTTTACAGGAATAAGATGCAGCAGCAGGATATCACTCCGAATGATATCCGCTGTGTGGAAGACCTGACGAAACTTCCGTTTACAACCAAACAGGACCTGCGCGACAACTATCCCCAGGGACTGCAGGCGGCTCCTCAGAGCGAGATAATCCGTCTGCACGCATCCTCCGGAACAACGGGAAATCCCACCATCGTAGGTTATACCCGCAAGGATATCAATATCTGGAGTGAGTGTATGGCGAGATGCCTGACTTCGTTCGGCATCACAAGGGATGACATAGTGTCCGTAGCCTACGGATATGGACTTTTTACTGGAGGATTGGGAGTGCATTACGGCGTCGAGAACCTTGGAGCCGCAGTGGTGCCGGCTTCTACGGGAGGAACAGAAAAACACGTCCGCCTCATAAAGGACCTTGGTGTCACCGGTATTGCCTGCACTCCATCTTATGCCCTGCATCTCGCCGAGACAATGGAGCAGATGGACATTGACAAGAACAGCCTCAGCCTCAGGGTCGGGGCTTTCGGAGCCGAACCCTGGACCGAGAACATGCGAAGGGAGGTCGAGGACCGTCTGGGAATGAAGGCTTACAACATTTACGGGCTCAGCGAGATTATGGGACCGTGTGTAAGCTACGAATGTGAATGTCAGAGCGGCTCGCATATCAATGAAGACCATTTCCTGCCTGAGATAGTCGATCCCGACACGCTCGAGCAACTCGGTGACGGGCAGCAGGGGGAATTGGTCCTTACGACGCTGACCAAGGAAGGGATGCCTCTTCTGCGGTATCGCACCAGGGACCTGACTTCTCTGGACCATACTCCTTGCGATTGCGGGAGGACCTCGGTGAGGATGTCGAGAATAGTAGGCCGCAGCGACGATATGCTGATTATCCGCGGAATCAACGTCTTCCCTTCACAGGTTGAGAGTGTCATACTCAGTATGCCTGAATGCGCTCCAAGATTCCTGATGATTGTCGACAGGGTGGGGAATCTTGACACCCTGACCATTCAGGTGGAAGTACGGCAGGAATATTTCGCCCAGGGATTCGATACTTTCGAGCCTATCTTCAATCTTGAAAAGAAGATTGCAGACAAGCTGAAGAGCATATTGAGCATAAGCGCCAAGATTCAGGCGAAGGCGCCCGGCACGCTTGACAGGAGCGAAAGCAAGAGCAAGCATGTAATAGACAAACGAGTTTTAAGATGATATGTACATTGACGATTATGCAAAACTCCAGAGACTTGAAGCTTTACGGAAGCAATATTAAATACCAGAAATATGACAATCCATCAACTTTCAGTTTTCATTGAAAATAAATCAGGAACGCTCGTAAAGGTCCTCAATCTTTTGAAGGAAGCGGGCATTCAATTGATAGCCACGACAATAGCGGATACTACGGAATATGGTATCTGCCGGATTATCTGCAGCGAGCCGACGAGGGCATACGAATGCCTGAAGAGTGCCGGCATAGCCGTGTCTCTGTGCGAAGTCTTTGCCCTTGAACTCGATGACGTGCCCGGACGGGCAGCGGAGACCATAGATATTTTTGCCCGCGAAGGCATAAGCATAGCCTATCTGTACTCATTCCTTCTGAACGGAAAAGGCGTTCTCATATTCCGTACCGACAACGAGCGGAAAGCCACCGAAGCTATAGTCCGCAGTTCGCTGAAGGTCATTCCGGAAACAGATCTTTCAAAATTACTTTAAAGAGAAAAACGGTCTCTGATGATAGCAGGAAGGCGATTGTGAATAACTTTCGTCTTCCTGTTGATAACTATTGGGCGAGATGAGCTAACTTCGAATCCCAACACCCGAATTTTTAACCGATGAAAGTTATAAAGAGAAACGGCGACATCCAGAACTTCGATTTCGGCAAGATCGAAGGTGCCGTAAATTCCGCATTCCTGGCCTGCAGGGGAGAGAATACGCCAGATGATTTTGTCCAGAGTCTGATTCACCTGTTCAGTATGTTCGATGATGAATATACCTTCAAGGTGGAGAAGCTTCAGGATATCGTGGAGACCCAGCTTATGTATGAGAGGTACTTCGACGTGGCAAAGGCTTATATTCTTTACCGGGAGAAGCACAAGGATCTCCGTTTCATCAAGGAGCGTGTCGACTATATGGACAGCTATGCGAGTTCTTCCGACAATGCCGCTTCCTCGTCCGAGACAGACGCCAACGCGAATGTCGCTCTGAAGAACGTGGCAAATCTTGACGGAGAGGTTTACAAGACACTGAACCGTCAGATTCATCGCTATCGTATGAAGAAAAAGCTCAAGGAGATCTATCCTGAAGTTGCCGAACAGTATGAAAAGGATCTTGAGAGCCACATCATATACGTCCATGACGAAGCGTCTTCACCTGCAGTTAAGAATTATTGTGAGGCGGTTTCCCTCTATCCTCTGGTTATGGAGGGGACCAACGGAATGGATGGTCTCGGGGCAAGCGCACCGAAGAATCTCAGCAGTTTCTGCGGACAGTTCTGCAACCTGGCATTCCTGCTTTCCGCCCAGTGCAAGGGAGCTGTAGCATTCGGTGAATTCTTCAATGTGTTCGATTACTATTGTGTAAAGGATTTCGGAGAGGACTATCACAAGAGAACAGAAGAAGTCGCATCGGTTTATCCCGCACGTACTATCAAGGATACAATCTGCCAGTCTTTCCAGCAGATAGTATACGGCATCAACCAACCGGCCGGCAACAGAAGCTACCAGTCGCCGTTCACGAACATCAGTTATTACGACAGCAATTACTGGCATGCCCTTTTTGATGATTTCTGTTTCCCTGACGGGACAAAACCTTCCTGGGAGAGAGTCAGTTTCCTGCAGAAAACGTTTATGAAGTGGTTCAACAGGGAGCGTACAAAGACAATGCTTACCTTCCCGGTGGAAACCATGGCCCTTCTTTCCAACGGGAACGACATAATTGACAGGGATTACAAGGATTTCACAGCCGAGATGTACTCCGAGGGACATTCGTTCTTTACATATATCTCAGACAATCCGAACGGTCTCGCCAGTTGCTGCAGACTCCGTAACGAGATTCAGGAGAATGTGTTCACCTTCACCAACGGCCTTACCGGCGTACAGACGGGCAGCGCGAACGTGATCACTATCAACCTTAATAGAAATATCCAGAATTGGGCGCGGGAGAAGGAACTCAGCCGCGAATATCTCAAGGACCATTTCTTCGAACTGGCTCAGGACTTCAAGCAGTATCTTGTCGGCATCCTCGACAGGGTGTACAAGTACCATATTGCATACAAGCAGCTTCTTTACGAGACGGAAAGAGCCGGAATGCTCAATGCTTCCAAGGCAGGTTACATCAAGATGAACAAGCTTTACAGTACAATCGGAGAGAACGGTATCAACGAAGCTGCAGAGTTCGTCGGTCTTACCTGCAATTACAACAAGCAGTATATGGAATTCTGCAGGCTTGTCACCGGAACCATCAGCGAGCAGAACAAGCTTCATTCCACTGACAGGAATTTCCAGTTCAATCAGGAATTCGTGCCGGCAGAGGGCCTCAGCTCGAAGAATTACAATTGGGACAAGGCTGACGGATACTGGGTGCCTGAGAACAGGGTGCTCTATAACTCATATTTCTACCTTGCGGATGACCACGACACGTCAGTGCTTGACAAGTTCCGTCTTCACGGGCGGGAATTCACCGAGCTGCTTGACGGCGGTGTCGGCCTTCACTGCAATCTTGAGGAGCATCTCAGCAAGTTCCAGTACCTTAAACTCATTGATTTCGCAATAGCACAGGGGACATCATATTTCACATTCAACGTACCTAACAGTGAATGTACCAACGATAACTGCCATTTCATAGTCAAGCAGCCGTTGGAAGTATGTCCCAAGTGCGGAGCACCTATGCGCCAGTGGACACGAGTCATTGGATTCTTGCGTCCGGTAGACGATTTTGATAAGTATCGTCATATCGAGGCCAAGACCCGTTACTACGCCAAGGAGGTCAAGTAGTGAAATACGTTGACGCCAGGGTGGTATTCAGAGAGGTCCCGGATGAGGTGACTCTTGCTGTCAATATCAGCAACTGTCCGGTAAAATGTCCGGGATGTCATTCTTCCTACCTCACACAGGATATCGGGGAGACTTTGGATACCGGTGCGCTCTCTCAACTTATCAAAAACAATCCGGGTATATCCTGCGTCTCCTTTATGGGAGGAGACGCGGATCCCGCCTTTGTGCGTGAGTTGGCTCTCTGGGCGAAGTCGGAATATCCGGGAATGAAAACCTGCTGGTATTCTGGCCGCGGAATAGAAAATGCGCGGCCTTATCTTGATGCGCTGGACTTTGTGAAAGTCGGTCCATACATCGATGAGTTCGGTCCCCTGGATTCGAAGACCACCAACCAGCATTTCTACAGAGTTTCACGTGAGGGGGACGGCATATCACTGACGGACATTACGTCCGTTTTCCAGAAAAGGAAATTCATTTAGACCCTGTCAAGGAATCTGTATCCCGCCGCCTCCATAAGGTGATGGGGGAGTATGTCGCGTTCACCATCCATATCGGCGATGGTCCTGGCCACCTTTATGATGCGGAAATAGGCGCGCATTGACAGTCCGGTCTTTTCTATCAGTGAATTCAGCATATCTTTGCACCCGTCACTCAGGGGACAGTATTTCTCAATCATCCTGTTATTCATTCCGGCATTGGTATAAATGCCTTCTCCAGCGAATCTGCGCTGCTGAATTTCTCTGGTCCTTGCAACTCTGGAGGCAATCACGGAGGACGGCTCTGCTTTCCTGTCGCTCAGAATGTCAGATGTCACCGGACTTTTAACCCACACCTGGATGTCTATGCGGTCCATCATAGGGCCGGAGAGTTTTGAAAGGTAATTGCTCCTTTGCATAGGGCTGCAGTTGCACCTGTCACCGTCACCGTAATAGCCGCAAGGGCAGGGATTGGATGCTGCCACCAGCATAAATGAACACGGATATTCGACTTTTCCCCTTAGTCTTGAAATGACCACCTTCCCATCTTCAACAGGGCTTCTGAGCGACTCTATCAGCGATCTTGGCATCTGTCCTATCTCATCAAGGAACAGGATTCCGTTGTGTGCCAGGCTGATTTCTCCCGGATATATTCCGTCACCCCCGCCTCCTATGACTGCCGCAATCGACGCGCTGTAATGCGGGGAGCGGAACGGCCTTTGCCTGACGAGCCCGTACCGTAAATCTCCTTTGCCGCATATTGAATAAATCTTGCTTGTAGCCAGGGATTCTTCAAGGTTCATCGGAGGCATTATCCCTGCCATAGCCTTCGCTATGGAGCTTTTCCCGGAACCGGGCGTCCCGATCATTATAAGGTTGTGCCCTCCGCTCACGGCTATCTCTGCTCCTCTTTTTGCATTTTCCTGACCTATGATGTCCGCAAAATCTATATAGTCCGGCTCGTTGCTGCCGGCTGGTATGCAGACATTGTCGCGGGCTCCGGATGTGACAAGCAGATCCGTACAGTCTTCGTTCTCCTCAAGTATCCTGATGACATCCGGGAGATTTTTCACCCCGTATATGTCTATGCCGTCGATATCAATGGCTTCCTGAGCCGAAAGGGCAGGCAGAATGCACCCCTTCAATCCGCATTTTGACGCAAATTCCGCAAAAGGAAGTCCTCCTGGGATGCTTCTGACCTCTCCGTCCAGGCCGAGTTCCCCCATGATAAGGTATTTGCTGAGGCCGGGCAGGGATTTCTGGCCCGAAGCTGCAATGATTCCGGTTGCAATCGGAACGTCGAATCCGGAACCGTTCTTGTGCAGGTCTGCGGGGGCAAGATTGATTACAATTTTTTTCCCGGGGATGTTGTACCCAAGAGATGCGAGGGCGGTGGTTGTCCTTAACAGGCTCTCTTTTACGGCCGCATCTCCCAGTCCGACAAGATGGATGCCGATGCCCCTTTCTATTTTAATCTCGCATAATACCTTCACAGCGTCGATTCCGATACACTTTGCGCAATAAATCTGAACTAACATATACCATAAATTTTTAACTTTGCCCCGATATGGAGCACATTATTCTTGTTAAGGATCCGGCATCCATCGATGAAGCCGCCAGAGAGTTCCTTTCTCTTATAGGCACTCATCGCATCATAGCATTGTATGGGGAGATGGGTGCGGGAAAAACCACGTTTACTACCGCATTGTGCAGAGTCCTCGGGGTAAGGGAGGATGCGGTCAGCTCACCTACCTTCGCTATTGTCAACGAGTACCGGACTCTTGCGGGTGAACCGCTGTTCCATTTTGATTTCTACAGGATAGAAAAGCTTGAGGAAGCTTTGGACATCGGTTTTTATGATTACATCGACAGCGGATGCCTGTGCATAATGGAATGGCCCGAAAACATTGACGGCCTTCTCCCTGAAGATACTCTCAAGGTCTCCATCAAGGTCAATCCTGACTTTTCACGGACAATCAGTTGGACGGACTGAGACATATATTCCCGTCAGATAACCGTTCCCGATATCAATCTCACGCGCCCATTCATTGATCATCATCAGTGAAGGGTGCCCGCTTTCGAAAGGGGTAAGTACTTTATACAGGTCGTTTCCCAGAAGAAAACCGCACTGGGCGGAAAAGAAATAGTATTGATAGGCACCCACCACCGGGTTTTTGTCCACCCGTTTCTTTGCCGAATGCGGGTCATAGGTGAAATAATAGTCCGCATCCACAGTGCACACATAGTCCCAGTCATTGTTGTCGAAAGGTGGGACCAGTTCCTTTTCCATTCCGTCCATAACCATAAACTTATAAAGTTTGCCGGAAATCTGCTGGAAGTATGTGAAGCATAACTCTCCTCCTTTTTCGAACAATGCGCCTCCGGGCCCGTATGTCGTGTTTGTAAAGGAGCCGGCAACAAAGCCGCTTGTCTTTTTATACATTACCTCACCGTTCTTCCTGAGAGAAAAGCCGTTGGTGCTTCTGTCCTGCCCAAGTGTGTAAAGATCGTCTTCTTTATACAGAAGGCCGCACAGGAACTCTCTTCCGGGATACCTCAGCAGAATCTTTCCGTCGCATTTGATAATTGTTTCATCCCCTGTCGAATAGTCGGTGTAAAGGTGTCCGTCGATAATATGGTGCATATCAGGCCCCAGACCGACACAGTTCGCATCATATACGGGAATTGACAGGACCTCTTTCATATTCTTCATCAGTACAATCTCACAACCGTCCGTCCGCATGGCGGAATCTCTTCTCCAGTCATAGTCGTCCAGCATACGGACAAAGCTGATATAGATGCTGGTATCATTGAGCTGAGGCTCTTCGGGATAGACCGTGTAATCCTGTCTCGGGACCGGCCTGACCTTGTATCCGCCATACTCCTTGCTGCAGCAGCATGCAAGCAGGACGCATAGGGCAATTTGAAGTTTTCTTTTCATAGTCCGTTATTTTTGGACAAATGAAAGAATAAAAGGAAAAGTCCGGAAATCGTTGGCCACAATCTCCGGACTTTCACCACAATTATTTGAATTTTATGTCTTTTTACGTTTTTATAAATCGAGTCTCAGGCCTGCCTCGAAACTCAGCATAAGCGGCTGGACCGTTCTGATGCTGGAGGGCTGGTTGCAGTTGAAATAGTACCTGAGGCTTGGATCAACGTAAATGCCGAGGACGTCCGTTATCTTGAATTCCACTCCCAGGCCGGCTGCCACAGAATACTGCAGCCCCTTAACAGGATCCTTGTATGTCAGGTTGTCAAGAATATATTTGTTTGACACGGCATATTCCACCTCGCCGCCCGCAAAGACGTAGAACTTTACGGAATTGGAGCGGAGAATGTCATAATAGGCATTTACCGGTATGCCGACATACTGAAGGGAGTGAGTGGCTTCTCCGAGATGCCCCTGATAGGACCCGCTGAACTTTCTGGACAGCAGGGTGTAATTCAGTCCGGTCCCTATGGAAAACCTGTCGTTCAATCCTACTCTTATGCCAAGGCCGAAAGAAAGAGGAATGCTGTAAGTGGAAGTGCTGAGCTCCTGCATGCTCATGCTTGAGCCTCTACCGCCCATCCAGTGTCTTGTGTTATCTGCCGCATCGGAGTCGTTTCCAAGCAGGGATCCGTCGAGGGTTATGGCAATGCGCCGCGCTTTCGGCTTATGCTCGACCCGAATGAAGAAAGGATCACTGAAGGCAGGGCTGTCGGGAACGTCAGTTTGAGGCATCACAGCCGGGGCTGCGTCAGCAGGAAGGACGTCAACTGCTTCGGAAGCGGTCTCTTCAGGGGCTGAAGGTGCTTTCGTACAGTTGGTGGCGGCTGCAATATATCTGATGATCTTACGTGTCTCCAGATTTTGAATCTCAGGGACATCCTGCAAGTCAGGTATTCCGGCAGTGCTTTCAATCAGTCCGGCGATGGTCCGGCTGCCTGAATCTACGGTCTGAGGAACGCTTTTTTCAGGAGTGTTGACAAACAGCAGGGCGGCGATGGCAGCACAGGCTGCGACAGCCCCTGTGCCGATCCAGCCCCAAAAGACAGGTTTCCTTACAGGATTAGAGACAAGTCTCCGGGATACAGCAGACCAGACGCGTGAAGGAACTCTCTCCTCCGCGTCCTCAAGCATTGCCTTCACCTGAAGGTCAAATCTTTCGTTATCGTCGTACTGCATCTTAATACTTCTTTATCTTTGACTGCAACACTGCCCTGGCTCTGAGCAACTGAGACCTTGACGTGGCTTCCGAAATGCCCAGCTCTTCCGCTATTTCCTTGTGTGAATAGCCTTCCACCACATACATATTGAAAACCGTTCTGAAACCGTCAGGCAACTCGGAAATGAATCTCATCAGATCCTGATAGGAAATCTTCTGTATCGGGGTCGGGTCTTCCGCCTTGATGTCCCAGGCGCTTTCAACGTCCTCGCTCTGTCTCAGGACATCTTTTTTCCTGAGGCTCATCAGTGCAGTATTGACAAAGATCTTTCTTGCCCAACCTTCGAAGGATCCGTCTCCCAGATAGCTTCCAAGCTTGGTGAACAGAGTCACAAATCCATCCTGCAGCACGTCTTCTGCAGAATCTCTGTCGCCCATGTACCGCAGGCAAACTGCGAACATTTTAGGGGAAAGAGCATCAAAGATCGCCTTTTGGGCGCGGGGATCGCCATTCTTGGCGCCCTCGATGTAATCTTCCATCCGAGTGTTAAGATGCTTCTTGTTTCCAAAAAGTTGCATCACACAGAAATTATGTTGCTAAAATAGCCAAAAATTCAGTAAAAAAAGTAGTATTTTTGTCTCATTATGCGTCGAGTCATTATTTGCCTTACAGCCATTTTGATATCCGTGTCAGCCTGGTCCCAGACAAAGGAAAGGCTCGATGCTGTGCTGATAGATGCTGTACTGGACTATAATAATGAGGATTTCCTGCAGGCCAGCAGCAAGCTTCTGGCAATAGTCGGGGTTGACTCGACATACGACGCCGCCTACTATTATCTTTCCATGTGCGCGTATTATCTGGAAGATGCGGTGTCAGCATCACGGTATGCCGGGAGAGCATTGGCTCTTGACCCTGAAAACAAATGGTACGCCCGGATGATGGATTTTCTTCATATCCCTGCCCTTCTGGATGAGGCGGACCGGTGCAGGCTGGCAAAGGATATGGACGGCTTTTTCGAAAAAATGACTGATTTTGCCGCAGACGGGGAAGTGAGTACGGAACCAAAGTGCAAGTACGTTTCTTCTTCTCTGGGACTTTTTGACAGAAAGTCATTCGACAGATACCGTCCTCAGATTGAAAGGATGATGTCAGCACTCGTGTCTTCCGATCCCGGAAACCCTCAGACACATAGTCTTGCCATGCAGGTCTATCTGATGTACGAAGATTGCGGGAAGGTCATCGGAGAGTGCGAGACGCTTGTCTCCATCCATTCATCAGATCCCTTGGAGGCTGTGAGCTATGTCGGCGTGATAGGGGATATGCATTATGAAGCCGGGAATCGGAAGGCGGCTTTCGATGCATATAACAGGGCTTTGAAAATGGTTCCCGACTATGCTCCGGTGCTGAACAATTATGCATATTACCTTTCAGAGGAGGGGCGGCAACTCAAGAAGGCACTGAAGATGAGTGCCAGGTCATTGGAGAAAGAACCTGACAACGCGACCTATCTTGATACCTACGGGTGGATATTGCATCTCCTCGGCCGCGATAGTGAAGCGAAGGTATATTTCAAACATGCCATGCTCTATGGAGGCAAGGACAGCAAGGTGGTGCTTGAGCATTATTCCGCAGTTCTTGAAAGCCTTGGAGAGAAAGATCTGGCATCATATTATAAAATCCTCTCCGAAAACAAATGAGATTGAGCAGGGGAATATCCGTAATTGTCGCGCTGCTGGCCATGTCTTTGCCGGTGTGTGCACAGAACGTTGATGCCCAGAAAGAAAAGAAAAGCAGGCTGGAGAAGGAGATTGCCATTCTCGAAGGGCAGCTGAAGGACAACGAGAATAAGAGCAACAATGCCCTTACAAGTCTCTCCCTCGTCCGGAACAAGATATCTGCACGAAAGAAACTGCTTGCCCAGAGTGAGAAGCGGGTAAGGGTCCTTAATGATTCGCTTACTCAGAAGCAGCGTCAGATCAATGCTATAAAGGCAAGGCTCGACACGATGCAGATGTATTATGAACGTCTGGTCAAGAATGCGTATAAAAACAGGGACGCCAGGATCTGGTATATGTACATCCTTGCCAGCGAGGACTTGGGACAGGCCTCAAGACGTTTCAACTACCTGCGCGGCCTGTCCCGTCAGATGAATGTCCAGGGACAGAAAATCCTTGAGTCGAAAGCCGAACTTGAGGCGGAAAGAGCCAGGCTCGACGCTTTAAAAAAAGAGGCGCAGATTCTGAGGAACCAGCGCGCGGAGGATCTCAAGAAACTTCAGAAGGAAGAAGCCCAGTCGAAGAAACTTGTCACTCAGCTGAACAAGAACAAGTCAAACTACCAGAAGCAGCTTAACTCCAAAAAGCGCCAGGTGGAGGCCCTCAATAAGGAGATTGACCGGATTATCCGCAACGCGATCGGAGAAAGCGGCAAGAAAAAAGCCGATATAGACTATAAACTTTCCGATGATTTCGCCTCGAACAAGGGGAAACTGCCATGGCCTGCGGACGGGCCGGTTGTAGAACATTTCGGCAAGCACAATCACCCTGTCTACAAAAAGGTGGAGATGCCTTTCAACAACGGCATAAACATAGCGGTCAGCCCCGGGACAAAGGCTGTGGCTGTATTTGACGGCGTGGTGAAGCAGATTATCGTTATGCCGGGTTACAATCAGTGCGTACTTGTTCAGCACGGGGAATATTTTACGTTCTATTGCAAACTGGCATCAGTTGCAGTCAAGGCCGGACAAAAAATAACGACCGGGCAGGTGCTCGGTCGTATAGATTCCATCTCCGGAGAGACTCAGCTTCATTTCCAGCTCTGGAAGGAGAGGGAGCCTCAGAACCCTGAACGCTGGCTTAGGCCTAGAGATTAGGATTTGATTTCTTCCAATCCTCGATTGCAGGGATAATGCCGAGGCTGATGATTTCCTCGCGCATTTTGCAGAGGTGCTCGTAAGATGCCTTAAGATCTGCCATCTCCTGCTCTGTGCCCTGAGGCGCTGAGAAATGAACGCCTGTGGCGTCAATGACAGAAGGCATAGCCATCATGACGTTTTTGAATCCGCACTTGTCGCAATCAACATAGCATCCTGCAGGCCAGGTGAACTCTTCTCCACCCATTGCAGCCTCAATCATCTTGACAGCCTGATATGCAGGGCTCTGGAATGAGCTGCGCCCACGGAGTTTGATGATGTTGGAACCGCCCTGGATAGTGTCGTGCTTGATTTCTTCCCACTTGTCAGCAGGGATGTTGAAATCTGCGAGAGGCTTTCCGTCAACAAGAGTCTTGCTTGCGAATACTGCCATTGCCTCACCGTGTCCGCCGTATGTGCGTGCGCCTGTGACTTTGTACTGTGCGACCCCGCACTCTTTTGCGATGGCTTCCTGAAGACGTGTGCTGTCAAGAGCTGCAAGGGAAGTGAGCTGATCAGGCTTCAATCCTGAGTGGATGAGAGCTGTAAGTGCAGTAACGTCAGCAGGGTTGAAGATAACTACAACATGCTTGACGTCAGGGCAGAACTTCTTGATGAGGTCACCGAATTCAGCTGCAATCCGGCAGTTGCCCTTGAGGAGATCCTCACGTGTCATTCCTTCCTTGCGGGGTGCACCGCCTGAAGAGATTATGTATTTTGCATCCTTGAAAGCTACGGCAGGATCTGTTGTCCAGCTTACGTTTGCTCCCTCAAAAGCGCAGTGGTACATTTCTTCGGCAACGCCGTGAACACCCGGCTCAAAGATATCGTAGAGGCAGATATTAGGGGTAAGACCGAGCAAAAGTGCAGTCTGAACCATATTTGAACCGATAGCTCCACCGGCACCGACAATGGTCAATTTCTCGTTAGTCAAATATTTCATATTCGTTAGAATGTTATAAGTTTTCTTTCAAAGCGACGCAAAGATAGCAATTTCCTCAAAAAATAACTATATTTGCGGTGTTATAACTTTTTATGGCACTATATCTTACAAAAGAGTTGGACGACGACGGTCACTCGAGACTCGGGGTCTGGCAAATCAGTGAGAGCGAGGCGGAGCTCCGCGAACTCACGTCAATTCCTTCCGACGAACTGGAAGAAATCTCTTATATCAAAAGTGAATCTCTTCGCAAGCAGAAGCTTGCAGTGCGTGCTCTTCTGGACACGATGTTCGATGAGAAAGTGTATCTCTCCCATCACGACAACGGGAAGCCGTACATTGAGAACAATGCAACCAACATCAGTATCACCCATACCGACAGGTATGTGGCAGTGATACTCGACGACGGCAACGAGGTCGGCATTGACTGCGAATCTCTGGACAGAGACTTCTCTGCAGTTGAGAAGAAGGCCCTGTCAGAGGACGAGATTGATGACCTGGATGATGACAAGCGCAACGAGCAGCTTGCCATATACTGGTGCGCTAAGGAGGCTGTTTACAAGAAAATGTCTCAGTACAACGTTGATTTTGCCGAGCAGATAGAGGTTGATGACTTCCGCCTTCACAACGAAGGTGACCTTGAGGCCACCTTCATCAATAAAGACGGGTACGAGGAAGAGCTGAAGCTCGAGTACATCACGTTCGACAGACACGTCCTCGTCTGGGTAACATTCTAGATTATTCCCTGTTCAAGCATAGCGGTAGCGACTTTCATGAAGCCGGCGATGTTCGCTCCCTTCACGTAGTCGATGCTGCCGTCTGCCTGTGTGCCGTATTTGACACATGCTTCGTGGATGGAATCCATAATGAAATGGAGCTTTTCGTCCACTTCCTTGCCGCTCCAGCTGATATGTGACGCATTCTGAGTCATTTCGAGACCGGATGTGGCAACTCCACCTGCATTCACTGCCTTTCCCGGGGCGAACAGGATACCATTGCTCTGGAAATATTTTATGGCGCCTGGCTGGCATCCCATATTTGAGACTTCGCAGCAGCACCATGTGCCGTTAGCTTTCAATTCCTTGGCGTCATCCTCGCTGAGTTCATTCTGGAATGCGCAAGGGAGAGCTATGTCGCATTTGACACTCCACGCCTTCCTGCCTGCGATAAATTTTGCCCGTTCCGGGAATTCGTCCGCCATGTCCTGAACCCTGTTGCGGTTGGATGCACGCATAACAAGCATATAGTCAATCATTTCCTTTGTAATACCTTCAGGAATCCCGCAGACTCCGTCCGGGCCGGAAATTGCGACTACCTTTGCGCCGAGCTCAGTAGCTTTTGTGCAGGCGCCCCAAGCAACGTTTCCGAAGCCTGAGATGGCAACTTTGCATCCCTTGATATCCTTTCCCGCCTTGTGAAGCAGATTCTGTGTGAAGTACAGTGCGCCGAATCCGGTTGCTTCAGGTCGGAGAATCGATCCTCCCCACGTGGCCCCTTTTCCTGTGAGCACTCCCGTGTTGTACTCGCGTGCGAGTTTCTTGTACATTCCGTAAAGATATCCGATTTCCCGTCCGCCAACTCCGACGTCTCCGGCAGGGATATCCTGGTCAGGGCCGATGCACTGCCACAGTTCTGTCATGAATGCCTGGCAGAAACGCATGATTTCGTCATTGCTCTTGCCTACAGGGTCAAAATCCGAACCTCCTTTCGCCCCTCCCATCGGGAGAGTGGTGAGAGCATTCTTGAACGTCTGCTCGAAACCGAGGAATTTGAGCATTGAAGGAGTGACGGCCTTATGGAAACGCAACCCTCCCTTGTATGGGCCGATGGCGCTGTTGAACTGGATGCGGTATCCCGTATTCGTCTGTACTTCGCCCTTGTCATCCACCCATGTTACGCGGAATGTGAAAATGCGGTCAGGTTCGACCATCCTTTCGACGATTTTTGCTTTCTCGAATTCAGGATGCTGGTTGTACACATCCTCTATCGATTCCAAAACCTCCTGTACTGCCTGAAGATATTCATTCTCGCCAGGGTACTTGGCCTGGAGGCCGGTCATGATGTCAGTTGTTTTCATATATTTGGTTGTATAAAAGAAAGCTTTTCCGATTCGCAAATATACTTATTTCCTCGAATTTGAGGATATATTACAGAATTTCCTTAGACGGCACCCGACGCAGCATTCCTGCCGGACAAGTGCCTATTTGGCGTGCTGACGATAGTTAAGTTCACCACGTTGATTCGTGTGCTATGTGCAGTTGTCTCCATCTTGGAAGGATAATGCCTTTTCCCCTTTACATTTTCCATAATTGGTTCTTCTCACACGGCCTTCCAAACTTTTTAGGGGCTAACCGTTTCACACAACATATAGACAGATTCATCCGTCCAGACGGATGAAAGTTGCACGGACGCGAGTCACTCGCGTATTGCGCAAGTTTTCATCCGCGCAGGCGAATGAACCCTATAGATTACGGCATTACTGATAATGTCCGAAAGCAGACAACACCAAGACTTCTACAACATCATCGTAGATTTTATAAACAAGCCTGTGCTCCCGCGTGATTCTCCTCGAATACACCGTGCCATCGTAGCCTTTGAGTGGCTCTACCTGTCCCGTTCCTGTTCTAGGATGTTCCCTTAATTCATCAAGTAGCTTTGCTAATTTCGGAAGGGCCTGAGGTGCTTTCTTTTGAAGCGTCTTCAAGTCCTTCTGCGCGTCAGAAGAAAATAAGATCTTGTATTCCATGACAAAGATTTATTCTGACAAGAGCCTTGCAAGATACGCTTCCGAACTTTCCCCAGCAGCTATTGCAACGGCCCTGCCCTGTTCGAATTCGGCTATTCCACGGTTAATCTTTGCCAAAAGTTCCGCATCACTAATTATGAAATCAGAATCTTCTACGGGGACTAGTTTATAGCTGCCATGATTACGTGACTTGATGACCACAAGATTGCTCTGAGCCAGATCAAAATATTTTTTCTGGTTCGCTCTGAATTCTCTGCTGCTTACTACTACCATAGTTCGAAAAGTTTCTGCAAAAATATTAAAAATATATTAATGTACCAAAATGGTACACGAGTTATTATTCCAAAAAATATTCTACGTTTGATTCATACTTGATGCTAGGGGAGATTTTCTGTAGGGGAACCTGCGATCATTGCACGGACGCGAGTCACTCGCGTATTGCGCAAGTGTTCATCCGCGCATACAGACGAATGAAATCGGGAACGTATCTTATATCATCCAATTGTCATAGAGCCCGCAATGGCAGAGTTTTATTGTTTTGATTTTTGGAACATTATTTTGTATTTCAAAAGTAATTCTTTAACTTTGTGCTATGAGAATTTTTACGGAACAGAGGTTGAAGGAATACATCGCGGAACGACCCGAGACAAAAACGACTTTACAGGACTGGGTGTCGATAGTGAAGAAAAGCGAATGGAAGTGTTTTGCGGATGTGAAGCGGACGTTTAACACCGTCGATAATGTGAGCAATCAACATTATGTGTTTAACATCCCGGGGAATCACTTCAGCCTCGTAGTTGTAATTAAGTTCACGATTGAGTTTGTGTATATCCGTTTTATCGGCACGCACGAAGAATACGATAAAATAGACTGTAGAAATATTTGATGACTATGACAAAAATAACATCAAAAGAACAATATGAGTGGGCGTTGGCAAGAGTGGAGCAGCTTCTGCCTCTTGTTGATGACAATACGCCAAAAGATAATCCCAGCAGTATGGAGCTCGAACTGCTTTCAAATCTTGTTGCCGATTACTCAGAGGAGAATTTTGCCATAGGTGAACCGAGCCTTTGCGAAGTCCTGAAATTGAGGATGTACGAAATGGGCTTGAGCCAAAAATCATTGGCGGAACTTATAGGTGTCAGCCC
>JAZLFC010000027.1:0-3462 GCA_045615565.1 Candidatus Cryptobacteroides sp.
CATCCACCAAGACCCCCGCTTCCGCACGAAGTGACGATTACTTCAGGTCCAGACCCATCTTCTTGAGAACCTTGGCAGTCTTTGCTGTTGCCTCCTTCAAGTACCACTTCCCGTCAATCTTGATTTTCCTCGTCTCCTGAAGGAAGTCGATGATGTCCATCGGCGAATACCTGCTTATGAGTTCAGTCCTTGCCAGAAGCTGGTATATTTTGTAGTACCAGTGAAGGGCAATGTAGTTCGAGAACATCCAACCTTCGAGGGCATGCTCGTCCTGCATGTAGCTGTGGTCGATGTCCAGTACGTTCTTGAACGTGTCTATCATCGTCTCAACATTGCAACGGCTCTTGTAGTCAACATACACGTCCTTCGGCTCCTTGCCGGAGTTCGTGATGATGGCAAGTGTGCCGAAGGTGGCATATTTGTCTTTGTAGGCCTCCTCGGTGTATGATTCGTCACGTTTTTCCGGCTTCTTTTCCATGTTTGACTCCACGCGGCTGAGAAAGTCGTCACTCTCCTTCTCCCTGAGCCTCGTGTCAAGATAAACGAACATGTCGCGATCCCCCATCTTTCTCCTGTAATACCAGATGTTGCGGCCTTCAAACGAGAAGTGCCCTTCCATACCGCTGATTCCGCCAGCCATCACTGGACCATAGTCTATCCCCTTATCGGAGCGCTTGATTGGCACGATGAACTTCATCCCCACGTCCTCCAGCATCCTGATGTTCTTCCTGGAATAGAAGCCCTTGTCTATTATCGCGGTGGCATCCTTGATGCCCGACTCCTTGAAGCACAGCGAGAAAGACTTCACATCCTTGATGTCTCCCGGCATTATCCTGTAGTATACCGGCACCTTTGCGCCGACGGAGTATACGAACATCAGGTTGATGAGGTTCTCGTAACTGCCGGGCTTGCTCTTGCTGAACTTCGGCAGGTTCATCCTGGACGACTCGCTCAAGAGATCGGTCCCGTCGAATATGATGTTGTCATCCGCAGTCCTGAACTCCCGACAGAAGTTCACGACAGCCTCGCGCTTGATGCCAATCTTACGGATATGTTTTGTCAAATAGTCCCCGGACAACTTTGCCTCGGGAAGCAACTCGGACATATAGCTGCCGCTGAAGTTGAAGTCCATCATCTTCATTGACGACTGTTTCACGAGACGGCAATACGCCATTGCCAGTATCGTCTGCCAGTCCTCCGGGAAGTGCTTCTTCAGCAGGTCGCTGTATTCCGGCATGATGGCCTCGTACAATGGCGTGATGCCGTATTCCTTGTCGGATTCTATCTTGCCTATGGTCGCGGGCTTCTTTACCCGCGGTGCCAGCAGACCGTCCGCTTCGGTTATGCGGCCGAGATACTTGCCGGTCACTTTCCTGCCACGCTTCTTGTCTTTGTCATATACGCATTTCGCTTCGTAGAGATAGTAGAAGCCGCGGATTCTGCGGACTTCCGTTCCGGGTCTCTTCTGCTCGAGAACCCACTGGGGATATGATGCCTTTTCTGTCATAGTTATATATACCGTGCCACGGAATACAAAGATAGAATAAAAAAACCACACCTGCAATAGTGTGGCTAAGTTTTTTATAAATATTCCGTGGATTAGCGGAAGTTACAGTTCAACTCACTAAGAGGCATCTCCCGTTCTAACAGTTCAGAGTGCATACGGGTTGTGAATTCATCTTTCATTGCCTTAGCTATTCTTTTCCTAGTATTCGTGCATCCCTCTGTAAACTACTTCGACCACCCGTCTTTGACACTCTTCACAGTCAGGGAGCTCAGCGCTTGACATCAGCATCAGGAAACAGTCTTCATATGTGTGAGATGAGTTCAGTATAGTCGGGTTCTCTGTCTCTATGTGGAATCCGTTTCGCATATAGAAACCGATTCTGCGCTGTTTCAGATTATCTGATGGAAGTTCCACTTCAAGGATGATTGGCAGATCCGACTCTTCCTTCAGGGTTCTCAGCGCAGCTGTTCCAAGGCCCAGATTCCGTTTGTCATACAGGATGGCCAAATAAAGAAGATACCGGCAGATACCCAGTTCCCAGATGACTGCCATCCCGGCAAAATCTTCGTTGTCGTCCATAATGGCATTGAAGGTCATCTGAGGGCAGTTCTCTATCATCTGAAGCAGACGCTTTGTCTCCGTCCTTTCCTCTATTGGATATGCCTCTTCATATAGCTCAGGTACACGTGAGATCCGGGAGTCAGAGCTTGATGTTATCTTGACTAGCTTCATATTGCATTCTCCCATAGTTGTTTTCTGAACTTAAGCCATTCGTCGAATTCAAAACGCTCTTTCAGTATTTCATAGCCCTGTATCATCTTCATCGAGATATGGAAAAGGCCTGGTGAAAACATATCCGCCTGCTTTAACTCCTCAGCGGTAAAGCCATATTCCGGACAGTTCTCTCTAGCAAGGTCTTCAGCTTGCTGGAACCTCCCGCAACATCTTGCACCCAGGATGATAGCTTTGGCTTTTCGGGCGATTTCTTCTTTTGACAACTGCAAATCTTTTCGGATGCATTTGGCTGAGATTTCTTCAACCAGCCAGTTTTCCAGCTTGGTATCGAAATCCTGTTCATCACCGGACACCTTCGCATCAACGGTGACATCGTCGGATACTTCATCTTCGTCAAGGCTTTCCCTGACAACATTCATCAAATTCTCCAATTCGTCTATCAAGCCTTCGACCTCGACAATTTCATCCTCCAGTTCACTGTCTTCAAGGTTGTCACCGGAGAAGTCTTCAATAGGCACATCATCGTCATCTATTTCGTCATAAGGTAGGTTTGAGCGAGTTTCGGCGATGTCATTTGCACTGTCCTCAAGCCTCTGTTCAATTTCTTGAACGTCATACTCAGTATCTTCCTTTTCGGAGAGAATCGACCTGAAAAAATCTATGTGGCCACGCAGCAGTTCTGACTTGTCTTCAAACATTTCCTATTCAAATATGATTTTCCATTCTTCATACAGCCTGTCAAGGTTCCAGGCAGCATTCAGACCGCTGGTTTCAGGCAGTCTGAGGACACGGATCTTCCGGCAAGGGAAACACTTATTTACAATTTCCTGAAGGGATGCCCCGAATTCCTTGTATTTGCCGTAACCATTGATTGCGATGGTGTTGAGTGACGGATTATTGACAAGCAACGGGGCAAGTTCATTCGTGTCGCCAAACTTGATTCCCTTATCGGTGCTGTCGAGTCTGGTGACAGTCTTATAATAGTCCCAGATGACAATGTGATGGCGTGCAATCATTGCTTTCTTGCCGACATAGTCTGATGACAGTTCTTCTCCACAAAGCCTGGCCAGCAGTCGCCACATCCTGTTGCTGCTATCATGATAATACTCCCCGGCATCAATGGAACTCTTTCCGGGGATAGTTCCCATGATAAGAATCTCAGGGTTTTCACACATCAAAGGAGGGAATCCGACAGCCTTTTCCATAAGAGATATTATTTG
>JAZLFC010000028.1:0-3542 GCA_045615565.1 Candidatus Cryptobacteroides sp.
CATCCGGGGGCATACGTCAAGATGGACTCATTCCCTTTGAACGCCAACGGAAAGGTCAACCGTTTGATTCTGACCGCTCCTGAGAGAAAAATCTGTCCGGAATCATATGAGAAGCCGAAAACCGAACGTGAAGCTGCTTTGTTGGATGTTGCCCGCAAAGTGATGGGAATGGAAAATCTAGGGGTTACAGACAACCTGATGGATTTGGGAATGGACAGTATCACTGCCTTTGAAATGGTAAGTCTGGCAAGTGAAAAAGGTATTGTAATCAAGACCAATGACCTGCTGGTTCACAAGACGGTACGCGAACTTTCCAAAAGCAGGATGTCATTGCTTTACCGGCATCCTTCCTGGACGGGAGAGAAACCGATACTGGTTGTAGCGTGCGGAATCATCGGAACGGAGCATTTGAAGAATCGTCTTGATAGCCTGTCAGAACACTACGACATACTGATGGTTGAACCTTTCCTGGAACACTATATCTATCTTGCCAGAGAAGGCGACTCATTTGAGGACCTCGTGGGGCTGTACTATGACTTGATAGACACGATGGTTTCCGATAAAAATCGAATTGCCGCCTTTATCGGATTCTCTTTTGGAGGAACAATCGCATACGAACTGAGCAGGATGCTGTTCCATCAGACGGGACACGCCAGCAAGGTGATATGCGGGGATTCTCCCATTTCATTCCCTCACTATTCCCCACTGGCCCCTGAGCAGGAGGATGAGGAAATCAGACTGATACTTTCCCATGACAAAAGAAATTCGGAACTCAAGGCAAGAATTATATTCGAAGGATATCAAGCCGTCCTGTGCCTGATGTCTGATTGGAAGGCTCTGGAGACTTCTTCGGAAATACTGCTTTTCCGCTGTTCGGACAATATATTCGGAGACTTGCCGTCATCTTATAGGGAGTGCGGGGCAAAAGTGACGGTTGTGGAGGTCCCCGCTGATCATACGGAGTTCTGCATAGACACCGAGAACCTCTGGCAAGATTTGACTGTAAGCCATACAATTAAGTTTTTATCTCAAAAGTGATGCGGGAGCAGCGAAATATGTCATTGGCCACGAAGGCGATGAACAGCTTTCTGGTCGCAGCGGCTCTTTCGACTTGCGCGACGGCGGTCAATACTGCCATTGACGGCATCATTGTAGGCCGTTTCGTCTCGCCCGAAGCTCTTTCGGCAGTCAACCTGTACTCTCCGTATGCCCAGACCTTATCGATTATCCTTCTTCTGCTATTGTTTCCCGCTTCCAGCCAGTCGGCTTATTTTATCGGAGAGAGAAATTTTGAAAAGGCCGGCAGGTTCATTTCCACTTCGCTGCTGTCTGTTCTTGTCATAGGGGCTCTGCTGAGCGTCGCCGCTTTCTTTTTTACCGATACCTACGTCAATATGGTCTGCTATGACGATGATGGTATCATCGCTCAGCACCTGCATACATATTTTTGGATTGTCGGAAGCGGAACGCTCCTTTTCCTGCTGTCGCAGTTCGCCTGCGAAATTGTAAGCATCGACGGACGGCCATCGCTGGGTACTCGTGCCGTCGTTATTTCCGTATTGTGCAACATTGCGCTGGACATACTGTTGACGGCTGTTCTCGGACTTGGCATAGCAGGTTCAGCCATAGCAACTCTCATAGCAAATACTGTTACTGTCGTTATTCTGAGTTGCAGGCATATCTTCACAAAGGCCTGTTCCTTCACCATACGCATTTTCCGCCAATTCTCTTCATCTGCGCTGAAGAGTATATTGAGATTAGGAGGTAATATGTCCGTAACTTCTGTGTTTTCAGCAATTTTCTTTTTTGTTGTCAACTTCAGCACGCAAAAATGTTGTGGAGATGATGGATTGTTTACCTTGTCAATAGGAATGATTGTTTTCAATATATGCGTAAACCTGGCGATGGGAGTCGGATGCTCGGTTTTCTGTGTGGGTGGTTTCCTGAAAGGTCAGCGCGACTGGAGCGGATTCCGGCACGTCGTAGGACGTTCCATCAGAGTGACCTTGCTGGTCGGATTTGCCATTTCAATGGCGGTGATGTTTGGTTCCGGTCTTCTTGTGCAGCTGTTCGGGGCAAATACTCCCGAAATGGCCGCATATTGCACTAAAGCGCTGAGAATATTCGTTTGGATAGTCCCATCCACAATGCTGGTGACCCTGATGATGTTCATATATCAGGCGATGGTGAACATCAGGCTTATACCTGTGCCGACCATTGCATTCTCCGTTGCCGAGATCGGTTGTTTACTTGTATGGCCGATTATTTTGCCGCAGGAAACGTTATGGTATGCATTCCCGCTGTCGGCCCTGCTGTCCATAGGCCTCATATTTCTTGTCAGCGAAATTGTACGTCACGGTAACGATACGATTATCAGATTCATACATTTACCCAAGCATACGGCAGACGAGGATGTGGAGCGACTTCAGCTTTCCATACCCACCGATAGGGATGATATGGATACGTCTCTGAGGTCAATCCGGTCTTTTCTTGACAGCCAAGACATCTCGCGCTCCCTTGAGAATAAATTGGTGCTGTGCCTGGAAGAGATATTCCTCAATATCAACGAAAACACGCCGGGATGCAGGGAAGACAGCATTTCTATGATGTCATAATCCGTATGGAACGTGACGGGATACTCAGCATAGTGAAAGATGACGGACGCCCTTTCAATCCGCTGGTCGTCGAAGAAGAAAAGCAGGGACTGGGGCTCAAGATACTCCTGGGCATCTGCAAGAGAGTTGATTATCAGAATATGTACGGGCAAAATCTGCTCATTTTACATTTTCCTTATGAATAACCAGATTCCGAAGGCCGCATTCTTTGATATCGACGGGACGCTGGTTCCGTACGACACCCGCCGTATCTCGCAGGCGGACTGCGATGCCATTGAAGCCTTGCACGAACAAGGGACGCTCATCTTCATTGTCACAGGCAGGCATATCTGCAACATCGACAATATCCCTTTTGCCGTCAATGGTGCGGTTTGCGGCAATGGGGCAATGACTTATCTTGTTAAAGACGCCTGTGCTCGTTTTAGCGAAAGAGACAGATTCGTTTTGATAGACGAACATCCGATTCCTGAGCATCAGGCCATAGAAATCGCACAGATAATAGCCGGGAATCATATCCCATCTGCCACATGCACATACTCAAGAACATTGTGCGCTAATCTGACGCAGAAGACTCTGGAGTTCATCCGGAGCGTCAATATGCCTTCGCCGAAGGAAGGAGATATCCTTGAAGCAGCAATCAATGAGCGCGTTTATAACTTCAACGTATTTGTCTCTGAGGAAGAAGAAAAAATCCTTTTCAAGGATGTCTTGAAGGGATTGGACACATTCCGGTGGTGTAGGGAATTCTGTGACATCAACCTGCACGGATTGGACAAAGTGGTGGGGATAAGAAAGATTCTTAGCATATACAACATTGAACCTTCGGAAATCATCGCATTCGGCGATGGCAATAACGACATTGAAATGCTGAAATATGCCGGTTGTGGAATTGCGATGGAAACGGCATCAGACGAAGTCAAAAATGCT
>JAZLFC010000029.1:0-91027 GCA_045615565.1 Candidatus Cryptobacteroides sp.
TGACGCCTGAAAAGCCGGACCCCGTGATTCCGGTAAACCCGACACGCACCGGAGAATCGGGTATAAGCTACCAGCTGCTGGTCTACTCCTTCTGTGATTCCGACGGCGACGGTGTCGGGGATTTCAGGGGAATCGAAAGCAGGCTGGATTATCTCAAGGAGATGGGCGTGCAGGCTCTCTGGCTGTCACCTGTCCATCCTTCGACCTCGTACCACGGATATGACGTGGAAGACTACTATACAGTCAACGGAAAGTACGGCACAGAAGCCGACTTCCGGTCCCTTCTCAATGCGGCGCACGCCAAAGGCATCAAGATTTATATAGACTATGTGCTGAACCATTCCTCAAGGGAGCACCCGTGGTTCATCGAGGGCAAGTCCGACCCGGAAAGCAAATACAGAAACTACTATCATTTTTCGACCACACAGAAAGACGGATACTCACAGACGGTATCGGGCACTGATCCCGGATCCGTCAACGTCAAGTTCACCCTCAAGTGCAATTCTTCCGGCACTCCGCAGACCTTGAAGGCGGAGAGGGTGGAAACCGCCGCCAACGACGGCACTCCAGGTTCCGGGAAGTACCTCTGGTACGGTTCCGTCACTGAAAGTACAATGCCGGAGTTCTACTCCAACGGCAACAATATTTACACGCTCTCGATTGAGAATTTCGAGAGTTCCTGGGGCGTCCTCGTGCGCACCAGCAAGACAGAATGGGGCGCGAAGAAGTTCGGCGCCGCCTCCGTGAACGACCAGGCTCTGGTCTGGGGCGTTCCTCTCAATCTGAAATCAAATTCCGACAACGACATACTGATGCCTTGGATGAAGCCCGTCTGGTATCAGTCCGTTTTCGGCTCATATATGCCCGACCTCAACTACGGCCCGGCCGACAAATGCGAAGAATCCGAGACATTCAAGGATGTCTGTGCCGCTGCCGATAAATGGATAGAGATGGGCGTGGACGGTTTCCGTCTGGATGCAGTCAAGCACATCTATGACAGTGAGACCTCCGATGAAAACCCTACTTTCCTCAAGAAGTTCTACGATCACTGCAACAGCACATACAAGGCGGCAGGCCACTCCGGTGACATATATATGGTAGGCGAACAATGGAACGAACCGGATCTCGTCACACCTTATTACAAGGGGCTCAACGCCTTCTTCGAGTTCGCTTTCTGGTGGCGTCTGACCGAAGCCATCAATGCAGGCAGGGGCTCAGGTTTCGCCTCCACTATTGACGGTTACCACCAAAAATATACGGCCGTGCGTTCCGACGCCATAGCCGCAACCAAACTCACCAATCACGATGAGGATCGCGCCGCTTCCGTCATCGGCCGCAACCAGAGCAAACTCAAGCTTGCGGCGGCAGTACTGCTGACGGCTGGCGGCGAGCCCTATATCTACCAGGGCGAGGAACTCGGATACTGGGGCACCAAGTCCAACGGTGACGAATATGTCCGCACTCCTATTATGTGGACTGCAGATATTTCAAGCGCCGCCTGCGCTGATCTGGGCGGCAAAGTGGACAAGTCAATGCTTACTGCCTCCATTTCCGTTGAATCCCAGGCAGCTGACGAGTCATCCCTGCTGAACGTTTACCGGAAATTCGGCATCCTGCGCGACTCCTATCCCGCCCTGGCAAAGGGCAGTTTCAAGGAGAAAAACGGAATCGGCAATGCCGCTGTCGGAGCCTGGTATCGCGAATACGACGGGCAGAAGATTCTGGTATTTCATAACTTCGGCGCCGCCACCATCACTTTTGAAGTCACCGGAGACGACCTGACGAATATGATAGGATCCAACGGCACCGTCACCGCAAACGGCTCAAGCCTCACACTCGGCGGCTATTCTTCATCACTGTTCCTCCAATAAGAAACAATGTCCGGAAAATTCATTATCCCTGTCTTACTGTTCACTCTTACAGCTTGCCTTCCGGGTAACAACCCTGAGTCCGGGCCGGAACCGGCAGTCGAACCGTCTCTTGAAAATTTCTTCTCAAAAGGCGCGGATATAAGTTGGGTCACGGAAATGGAATCCAAGGGCTACTCGTTCCGCAACCGGGAAGGCAAGGAGATGGAATGCACAGCCCTTATGAAGGAGCTCGGGATGAATACCGTCCGCCTGAGAGTCTGGGTCAATCCTCCTGAGGGATGGTGTGCAAAGGAGGACGTTCTACTCAAGGCAAAAAGGGCACAAGACCTCGGGATGCGCATAATGATAGATTTCCATTACAGCGACTGGTGGGCCGACCCGGGAAAGCAGAACGTTCCTGAAGAGTGGAAAGGGTTTGATGCCGACAGGATGACGCAGGCTGTGGAAGCCCATACGACGGAGGTCCTGCAATATCTTAAAGATGCCGGAATCGACGTCACTTGGGTGCAGGTCGGCAACGAGGTGGAGAACGGAATGCTCTGGGAGAGCGGAAGGGTATCCGGACAGAAGGCCGATACCTTTATCAGATATTTCAACGCAGGAGCCCGTGCCGTGAAGAAAATTTATGAAAATGCTTCTGTCATACTGCATATCAGCAATTCCTGGAAAACCGGGACATTGACCTGGTTCTATGACCTTATGCAGGCCGGATATGCAAATTATGACATAATCGGCTTGTCGCTCTACCCTTCATATTGGGAGAACGGGGCTTATCCCGACTGGAACGGCAAGACAAAAAATGCCGTTTACAATTTCAAGATGCTTCATGACAGGTATTCGAAACCTGTGATGCTTGTGGAATTCGGTATGCCGAACGCCCTGCCGGAAGCGTCCAGGGATTGTCTCGAATACATACTCGACAGCACCGAAGACTATGAATGGTTCAAAGGAGTGATATTATGGGAGCCTGAAGCCGAGAAATCCCGTTTCAACTATGAATACGGGGCCTTTTCCGACGGAATGCCGACCATAGCCCTGGATCCGTTCAAAACCCATCACATATGAAATTGCACCTTTTTTATTCCCAACAAGATATGAAACGCTATCTGACTCTGCTGGTCACAGCCGTGGCCATATCCGCCTGTTCCTCTCCCGCAGTCAACGAGACTACCGACGCAGAATGGAGCAGGGATGCCGTCGTTTATGAGATGAACGTCCGTCAGCTCACTCCTGAAGGGACTTTCGATGCAGCATCAAAAGTTCTTCCGATGCTGAAGGAAATAGGCGTGGACATTGTCTGGCTGATGCCTGTCCATCCTATCGGGATACTCGAGCGCAAGGGGACCCTGGGGTCCTACTATGCCCCGCAGGATTATCTCGCGGTCAATCCCGAATACGGCACTTTGGAAGACTTTGACGAATTCGTACAGGAAGCGCACAAGCTCGGTATGAAAGTAATTCTCGACTGGGTGGCAAACCATACCTCCCCTGATTCCAAATGGTCTCAGGAACACCCGGATTGGTTCCTGCACGACGAAAAAGGTAATTTTGTCGTCCAACACGACTGGACGGACATCGCTCCTATGGATCTCTCAAATGAGGAGATGCGTGCCGCAATGCGCGACTGTTTCCGTTTCTGGCTCGGAAGGGGTGTGGACGGATTCAGGTGCGATGTGGCGGGAGAAATGCCTGTGGAATATTGGGAATCGATGATAAGCCCTATGAGAAAGGAATATCCCGGCAGATATTGGCTTGCCGAAGGAGAGAAACCGGAGCTGCACACAGTGTCCGGATTCGATGCAAGCTACAGTTGGGAGCTCCACCATCTTCTCAATGACATAGCCACGGGAAAAGCGGACGGCACCAAGCTCGAAGAATATATCAGGAACGAAAGACAGAACTACCCTTTTGACGCAATGCGTCTGGCATTCACTTCAAATCACGACGAAAATTCCTGGGCGGGGACGGAATTCGAACGTATGGGGGATGCCTGGAAGGCTATGACCGTGCTCTGCTGGACTCTCCCCGGGACACAGCCGCTGATATACACCGGGCAGGAGGTCGGCCTGCATCACAGATTCTCATTTTTCGAGAAGGATGCCATACCTTCATACGACTGGAACGAATATTCCGACTTCTATAAATACCTTTCGGACATCAAACATTCCAATCCTGCCCTCAGGTCCGGAGACCCGGACAGTGTTTTCGAAATGATCGAGTGCGACAGCTCTCACATAGAATTCAGAAGGACGCTCGGAGACAATTCCGTCACAGTCGGCGTCCAGCTGCAAGCTCCTTGGGATTTCGTAATAAGTTATCCGGGAAGAAGAGTGGAAAGGGTGGAGCCTCTCAGCTGGTGGGTCGGAATGAAAACCCCTCTCCAGCTTCTCATCCGGGGAGATGACATATCTTCTTACGACATAAGCATAAGCGGAGGGTCAGGAGTGAAAGTGACGGGTATCCACAAGGCAGACAGCCCCAACTATGCTTTCGTTGACGTGGATGTTTCTTCTACGGCGGAGCCGGGCACATACGACATCGTTTTCACAAAGGACGGAAGCAGTTTCAGCGTTCCGTATGAAATAGCCCGGAGACGCGAAGGTTCTGCCGCCAGAAAGAGTTTCGGCCCGGCCGATGCCATCTATCTCCTGATGCCTGACCGTTTCTCCAATGGAGACCCGTCAAACGACAATACTTCCGACACTGATGAAAAGGCTGACTACGAAGCATTCTTCGGCCGTCACGGAGGTGACATCAGAGGCATCCGCAACCACCTGGACTATATTCAGGACCTGGGGATGACTGTCATCTGGGCGAATCCTCTGCTTGAAGACAACGAAGCTGAGAGCTCATACCACGGATATGCCTGCTCCGACTACTATCACGTCGACAGCCGTTTCGGAAGCAATTCCGCCTATCGCGAACTAGTGAAGGACGCTCATTCGCACGGTCTGAAAATGATTATGGACATTGTCACCAATCACTGCGGAGCCGCCCACTGGTGGATGAAGGATCTGCCGTTCGAAGACTGGGTGCACCAGTGGCCGGAATACACCCATTCAAACTGCGCCTTCTCGGCACAGAACGATCCGTACTGCTCCAACCTGGACAAGGAGAATATGCTTGGAGGATGGTTCGACACCTCGATGCCGGATATGAATCTCGACAATCCTTTCGTTCTCCAGTATTTCAAGCAGTGGGCCGTATGGTGGATTGAATGGGCCGACCTGGACGGTCTGCGTGTGGATACATATCCTTACAATGAGAAATATCCTATGGCGGAATGGTGCGAATCCGTCCTCAACGAATACCCATACCTCAACATCGTAGGAGAAGTATGGTCCGTCAATGTCCCTCAGGTGGCATATTGGCAGGCCGACAATCCGAACAGGGACGGGTTCAATTCCCATCTTCCTTCGATTATGGATTTCTGCCTCCACGATGCGATATGCAAGAGCATCAATTCTGACAGCGAGAGTTGGGACGAAGGCATCACGAAGATATATGACTCAATGGCAAATGACGTCTATTTCCAGGACGTCAGCAATATGATGATCTTTCCGGGCAATCACGACACGGACCGCATTGCGGACATTGTCGGGAAAGACCCTGCCAAAATGAAAATCATTATGACTCTTATGGCCACTCTCAGGGGCTATCCGCAGATATATACCGGTGACGAGTATATGGCCGTCAGCCGCGACAGGTCACAGGGACACGGAGGACTCAGGGTGGAGTTCAATGAAGCATGGGAGCAGGACCCTGCCGCAAAAGACCTCCACGACTATGTCAGGACTCTTTTCCAATGGAGGAAGGGGTGCAGGGCAGTGCATGAAGGAGGGTTCAAGCATTTCCTCTCAAGAGACAACACCTATGCATATTTCCGGCACGCCGAAGACGGCATCGTCTTTGTCTTCGTGAACAACAACCCGCAGCCTCGCGAAATCCCTTGGTCGGACTACAGGGAAATCACCTCGGGGCTTACAGGCGGAACCAATGTCATAACAGGAGAAAACGTTGACGTAACCGCCCCGATGATGGTAGGAGGACGCGAATGCCTCGTAGTTCAATTCTGATACAAATGAAAAATCACAATATGAAAGTAAAGACTCTGATTCTCTGTTTGTTTGCTCTTACGGCATGCAACAACGTCGAATGGCAGTCATGCTGCGGACTCAACTCTCCCGACGGGAATCTCAACCTTCAGTTCGCACTTGCCGATGGAGTTCCCCGGTATTCACTGAACAGGTGTGGTACGGATGTCATACTTCCAAGCCGTATGGGCTTCGATATGAGAGGCACTGTAAAGGCTGAGGAAATCAAGATCAAGGGGTCCGTTATCACAAAGGAAGACAGCAAACCGGGCTTTTCGATGCACGATGGTTTCATTGCCGACACCGTCATATTCGATTCCTTCGATGAAACCTGGGAACCGGTATGGGGAGAGGAATCTTCCATCCGCAACCACTACAACGAGATGCTTGTGCGCCTCATCCAGCCAGACTCCGGACGCAGAATGGACATCCGTTTCCGTCTGTTCAACGACGGTCTCGGATTCAGGTATGAATTCCCGGAAGATCAGCCTCTTGTCTATTTCGTAGTGAAAGAGGAGCTTACCGAGTTCGCAATGGCGGATGACTGTCTGGCCTGGTGGATACCGGGAGATTATGACACCCAGGAATATGAATATACGGAGTGCCGCCTTTCTGAAGTGAGCGCCCATTTCAGAGACAAGCTCAGAGGCAATTCGAGCCAGACTTTCTTCAGCACCTCCGGTGTCCAGACCAGTCTGCAGATGAAGATGCAGAACGGACTTTACGTAAACATTCACGAAGCCGCATTGGTGGATTTCCCTTGTATGAGTCTTCTTGTTGACGGCCGCAGACACAGTCTTCAGGCATGGCTGACTCCGGACGCCCAGGGATACAAGGGCAATATGCAGACACCTGCGAAGACTCCCTGGCGTACTGTACAGGTTGCCCGGACAGCCGTCGAACAGTTGCAAAGCCGTCTTGTCCTCAACCTGAACGAGCCATGCGCCATCGAGGACGTCAGCTGGATACATCCCGTCAAATATATGGGCGTATGGTGGGAAATGATTGCAGGATACGGCAACTGGCATTACACCGATGATTTTCAGTCTGTGAAGCTTGGACAGACCGACTATTCATCCGCCAAACCGCACGGACGCCACAGCGGAAACAACGAAAGGGTACGCTACTACATCGATTTTGCCGCGGACAACGGTTTCGACGCCCTGCTCGTGGAAGGCTGGAATATCGGATGGGAGGATTGGGCCAACTGCGACAAGGACTATGTGTTCGACTTTCAGACTCCTTATCCGGATTTCGACATCGAGGCTTTGAATGAGTACGCCCACTCCAAAGGCATCAGACTTATGATGCATCACGAGACATCCAGCTCCCCAAGGAATTATGAACGGCACCTGGAAGCAGCATATGACCTTATGAACAAATATGGTTATGATGCCGTCAAATCAGGATATGTTGGCGACATCCTGCCTCAGGGAATGTACCATTTCAACCAATATATGGTCAACCACTACCTGTACTGTGTCAAGGAAGCCGCCAGGCACCGCATAATGGTGAACGCACACGAAGCGGTCCGCCCTACCGGACTGTGCAGGACCTGGCCTAACCTCATAGGAAACGAATCCGCGATGGGAACCGAATATCAGGCCTTCGGAGGCATCACACCGGGACATACGGCTATTCTTCCTTTCACCAGGCTGAACGGAGGCCCTATGGACTACACTCCGGGAATCTTCGAACAGAACCTCAAGGAATGGTGCGGAAACGATTCGCACGTGAATTCCACCATCGCCGGGCAACTCGGCCTGTACCTTACGATGTACTCCCCTCTGCAGATGGCCGCCGACACTCCTGAGCATTATCTGGAACATTCGGACGCATTCCAGTTCATAAAAGACGTGGCGGTGGACTGGAGCGAGAGCCGTTATCTCTATGCCGAACCTATGCAATATGTAGTCACAGCCAGAAAGGCAAAGGATACCGGACTCTGGTTCGTAGGAGGCGTGACAGATTCTCAGAAAAGGGAATTCGAAATACGCTTCGACTTCCTGGATCCTGACCGGAATTTCACCGCTACAATCTATTCCGACGCTCCGGACGCCCACTTCACAGACAATCCGCAGGCTTACGAGATACGAACGCAAATTGTTGACCGCAACAGCGTTATCTCCGTCACGATGGCTCCCGGAGGCGGTTTCGGAATCTCAATAAAGTAGGAAACACTTTCGCAGATTTTTGTATATTTGCGCGTATGTAGTGTACTAAAAACCTAAAGAAATGCAAAAGCTGTTAAATGCAATTTGCGACAAATACACTGTGCCTCAGGATGTTAAGGCAAAGGGTATTTATCCGTATTATCGTCCGATTTCAACAGGACAGGATCCTGTCGTGACGATGGCAAACGGCCAGAAAGCCCTGATGTTCGGTTCGAACTCATATCTGGGCCTTTCCGATGACCCGAGACTGAAAGAAGCCGCTATTGCGGCAGTCAGGAAATATGGCACCAGCTGCTCAGGTTCAAGATTCCTCAACGGCACTCTGGACATCCACTGCGAGCTTGAAGAGAAACTAGCCAAGCTTGTCGGGAAAGAGGAAGCGGTAACGTACAGCACCGGATTTCAGGTTAACCTCGGAGTCGTAAGCTGCCTTGGCATACGAGGAGGCTATATCCTGCTCGACGAGCTGGACCACGCCTGCATCATCGACGGCAGCCGTCTGAGTTTCAGCACCGTTTACAAGTTCAAGCACAACGATATGGAGTCTCTCGAAAAGAAACTCCAGGTCTGCGGGAAGGATGCTTTCAAGCTTATCGTCGTTGACGGAGTCTATTCTATGGAGGGAGACATCGCTCCGATTCCTCAGATATGCGATCTCTGCGAGAAATACAACGCGTCCATAATGATTGATGACGCCCACGGACTCGGAGTGCTTGGAAAAAACGGACGCGGTACTGCAAACCATTTCGGAGAAACCGACAGAGTTGACTTGATAATGGGCACTTTCTCAAAGAGTTTCGGTTCACTCGGTGGATTCATCGCCGCCGACTCCGACGTGATAAATGTTCTCAAGCACCAGTCCCGCTCCCTCATTTTCAGCGCATCAATGCCGCCTGCCAACGTAGCGGCGGTCAGCAAGGCAATTGACATTATGCTCGAAGAGCCTGAGAGAATCGAGAATCTCTGGAAGGTCACACGCCACGCCCAGGAGGCGTTCAAGGCCAACGGGTTCGATACAGGACACACGCAGTCCCCTATCATCCCTCTGTTCGTCCGCGACACGGAGAAGGCAATGACAGTGGTCAAGCTTGCTCTCGACGAGGGCGTTTTCATTACTCCTGTCATCGCTCCTGCCGTACCTGAGAAGGACGTTATGATCAGATTCGCGCTTATGGCCACTCATACCTGCGAGCAGGTGGACATCGCTGTTGAGAAACTTACGGGAATCTTCAGGAAACTGGAAATAATAGCATAATCTATGGTTATCCTTATCACCGGCATCACTTCCGGATTCGGGAAGGCGATGGCAGAAAAACTTTCAGCCGAAGGGCACAAGGTGTACGGCACACACCGTCACGCCAGGGAGTTCATCCCCGGAGTGACCTATATCAAGGCGGAATCCACCTCTGACGAAGAAGTCAACTCTGCCGTAGGTCAGGTCATTGCCGCAGAGGGGAAGATTGACGTTTTCATCAACAACGCCGGTATGGGTATCGGAGGTCCTCTCGAGTTCTGTTCTCTGGATGACGCCCGCTACCAGATGGATGTCAACTGGATGGGAATGGTCAGATTCCTGCACCACGTGGTTCCGGTTATGCGCAGGCAGGGATACGGCAAGATCATTTGCTTCAGCTCAATAGGAGGTCTTATGGGACTTCCGTTCCAGGGACTGTATTCAGCGTCCAAATTCGCTATCGAAGGCTACTGCGAAGCGCTCAGGCTCGAACTCCGCAAGAGCGGAGTGAAGGTTATCGTCATCGAACCGGGCGATTTCGCAACACATTTCACCGCCCGGAGGAAGAGTGTCGCCGATGAGCAGGCATACAAGGCATATCCAAGCTATGCCGAATCCCTTGCCAGCATTGAAAACGACGAGAATACAGGCCTGAAGCCTGAATATCTCGCTGAAAGGATTGCAAAGATTGTCAGGAAGAAGAATCCTGCCTACAGCTATATCATTTCCACACTTGAGCAGAGACTCTCGGTTACTTTGAAAAAGATTCTGCCTGCCGGATGGTTTGCAGCAATACTTTCCAGCTATTACAAACTGTAATTTCGTTTTGAACCTTCTTTCAATCAGTCAATGAAAATAACCTTCTCAATAGAATACCACACCAAGTGGGGTGAATCTCTCTGCCTCGTATCAGGCAATGCAAGATATCCTATGGATTGGCAGGGGAACGGCATCTGGTCGGTAACCGTTCCCGCTTGTCCGGCAAAACTGCTCAAAGACTATCTCTATGTAGTAATAAAAGACAATCTGATAGTCAGGAGCGAGTGGGATCACCACAGTTCCAAGGCGCAGGCCGAAATCCGCGATGCCTGGAAAGACTGTCCCATTCAGGGCTGCCCTTTTCCAAGGAAACATTCCGCCGCGATTTTCGACAGACCGGGTTTCCGCGGGGCCGGCACAGCCATACCTGTTTTCTCGCTCAGGACACCGTCTGACTTCGGAATAGGTGAGTTCAGGGATCTCCACCCTATCGTGGACTGGGCGGCTGCGACAGGACAGTGCATACTGCAGCTTCTCCCGATCAATGATACGACAAGAAAAGGCGGGTGGGACGATTCTTATCCTTACAGCCCCATCTCTTCATTTGCTCTCAACCCTCTCTATATTCATCTTCAGGATATCGGGGTGAAGGAGGATGCCTCCTTCAAGAAGAAACAGAAAAGCCTCAACGCCCTTTCCGAGCTGGATTATCCAAAAGTGTTCGAAGAGAAGATGGCCCTTGTACGCAAGGCCTTCCTGGAAACAGGAAAAAAGGATATGGCCGGCAAGCCGTATCAGAAGTTCGTCAAGGAAAACGGACATTGGTTGACAGAGTATTCCAACTTCTGCGCACTCAGGGACTCTTTGGAGCCGGAATACTATTGCTGGATGCAATACCATCTGGACAAGCAGCTCAGCGAAGAGGTCAGATATGCCCACTCCAAGGGCATCTATCTCAAGGGAGACCTCCCTATCGGCGTCAGCCGCGACAGTGCGGAAGCCTATTATCGCCCGGAGCTGTTCTTCCTGGATTCATCTGCCGGAGCTCCTCCCGACTATTTCTCCACTGACGGTCAGAACTGGGGTTTCCCGACATACAACTGGGATGAGATGTCGAAGGACAATTTCGCCTGGTGGACTTCCCGTCTGAAGAAAATGGCGGAATATTTCGACGCCTTCCGCATAGACCATATCCTCGGATTCTTCCGTATCTGGGAAATTCCTGTAGAGCACAAGAGCGGTCTCGAAGGTCATTTCAATCCGGCTATGCCATACAGTGTGGAAGAAATCCGCAATATGGGACTTCCTCTGGAAGGACTCTTCCATCCGGATCCGAGGCATCCGGGAATGTACCAGCCTTATATCACTCCGGCTTCATCCAATCTGGAGCAGTGGCAGAAGGAAAGGTTCGGAGATCTTTACAATGATTTCTTCTTCCACCGCCACGACGAGTTCTGGCGCAGGAATGCCGAGAGAAAGCTTCCGGAACTCCTCAACGCAACCGGAATGCTCGCCTGCGGCGAGGATCTGGGAATGGTTCCCGACTGCGTGCCGGGAGTGATGGATCACGAGAAGATTCTCTCACTGGAAATGGAACAGATGGACAAGGGACGTCCTTGGCCTTACCTCAGCGTATGCGCCACGTCATCTCACGATATGGACACCATAAGGATGCAGCACCAGGGAGGAGACCCGGAAACTTGGGAGTGCAGGAACATACTCCAGCGCCATCTTGACTCCGGTTCGATGCTGGCGGTTTTCCCTCTTCAGGACTGGCTGTCAATCGATGCCGGACTGCGGCGCAAGGATTACGAGAACGAAAGGATAAACTACCCTGCCGATTCACATAATCATTGGAAGTTCCGTATCCATCTGGATCTCAATGAACTGAAAACGGCCGCAGAATTCAATGCGACCGTTGAAGGGATGATAAAGGACAGCGGAAGACGATCTACTTTGTAATCTCTTCGCGCATCTGAGTATCAGCCTGGATATTTTTCATCCGGTAATAATCCATCACGCCGATATTGCCGCTGCGGAACGCTTCGGCCATTGCAAGCGGCACCTGAGCCTCCGCTTCGATAACCTTGGCCCTCGCCTCCTGTGCCTTTGCCTTCATCTCCTGCTCCTGAGCGACAGCCATGGCGCGGCGTTCCTCCGCACGGGCCTGAGCTATGTTCTTGTCCGCATCGGCCTGGTCCATCTGAAGCACGGCACCGATATTCTTGCCGACATCGATATCCGCAATGTCAATTGAAAGAATTTCAAAAGCGGTACCTGCGTCAAGTCCCTTGCTTAGCACAAGCTTCGAGATGCTGTCCGGATTCTCGAGCACTTCCTTGTGACTCGCGGCAGAACCGATGGAAGATACGATACCTTCTCCCACACGTGCGATGACCGTCTCCTCGCCCGCTCCCCCGACAAGCTGCTTGATATTCGTGCGGACTGTCACGCGTGCCTTGGCAATCAGCTGGATACCGTCCTTTGCCACAGCCGTGACAGGAGGAGTGTTGATTACCTTAGGGTTGACTGACATCTGGACCGCTTCGAAGACGTCACGTCCGGCAAGGTCGATGGCTGTAGCCATCTTGAAATCCATAGGGATGTTGGCTTTGTTTGCCGAAATGAGAGCCATCACGACCTTGGTTACATTTCCCTTTGCAAGATAGTGGGCTTCAAGTTCGTTGACTTTGAGAGTCAGTCCTGCCTTTGTTCCGGTGATCATCGCCATGACTATGGTTTTAGGATTCACTCCTCTCCATCTCATAAGGATGAGCTGTATCAGGGAAACGTGCACTCCTGAAAGCAGTGCCTGGAACCAAAGAGCCACCGGGAAGAACCAGAGGATGATAATGAGAGCGACGACAATTATCGCTGCAAGTAGTACAAAATCCATATCAAATCGTTTTTACTATTATTTTGTTATCTTCCACCAACACCACTTCGACTTCCGTTGAAGCGGCTATCATGCAATTGTCGAAAGACTTCGCCTCGCAGGATACCTTATCGAACTTGACCGTCCCCATAGGCGCAAGCCTTGTCATGGCAATTCCCTTGTCCCCGACCTTCACCTGAGCAACCTCGTTGTTCACTTTGGAATTAATTTCCGTACCGAGTTCGAATTTTTTCCAGGTCTTCTCACGAAGGGCAATCATCAGCATAATCACAGCCAGAATCACGTTCACAGCCGTTATGATGAGTCCCGCCCTGGTGCTGATCCTGTCGAATGCGTACCAGCAGGATGCCGCCAGGGACAAGATCCCCACGAAACCGGCTACACCCACTCCCGGGACCAGCAGCATTTCAGCAAAAATGAACAGTATCCCGACAAAAATTAGAGCAGCAATAATCCACCACATATGAAATTGATTTAGTCCTCTACAAATATACAAAAAGACTGGTTCAAACTTTCTTTCTTTTAAGAAAAATACTAACTTTGCGAGCTATTTATGCATTTTAAATTTAATAACTATAATTATGCAAAGTAAAGGTGCAATTAGATTTGTGGCAATCCTGCTTGCAGTCGCCTGCATTTGGCAGTTGTCTTTCACTCTCGTGACCGGCATAGAGGAGAGGAGAGCTGACGAGCACGCCGAAGCAGTGGCGCAGGCAATCCAGCAGACAGCCGCATTCCAGAACGTTTCCGAACAGAATCGCGCAGTCTACCTCGACTCCGTCAAGAAGAATGAGGTCACAAGATTCACAGACTCACTCTCAACCGAGAAAGTCTATTTCGGATACAATTTCAAAGACGTTAAGGCAAAAGAAATCAACCTCGGTCTTGACCTCAAGGGAGGTATGAACGTTATGCTTCAGGTCCAGCTTGAAGACCTCGTAAGAGTCCTCGCAGCCGACAACAGGACCCCTGAGTTCGAGAACGCTCTCGCCCTTGCAAAGGAGCGCAGCGTCAACTCCCAGTCAGACCTCATCACTCTCTTCGCAGCAGCGTGGAAAGAGGTGGGCGGCGGCCAGAGGCTCTCTCAGATTTTCGGTACTTATGAGATGCGCGACCGCATCAAGCCGGAGTCTTCTGACGATGACGTTGTCAAGGTGCTCAAGGAAGAAGCTGAAAGTGCCATCGCAAACTCTTTCAACGTCCTGCGCAACCGTATCGACCGCTTCGGTGTCGCTTCCCCTTCAATCCAGAAGCTCGGAAACACCGGACGCATCCTTGTCGAGCTTCCGGGCGTGAAAGAGCCTGAGCGTGTCCGCAAACTGCTCCAGGGTACAGCATCCCTCGAGTTCTGGACAACATATCAGTATCAGGAAATCTTCCCATACCTCGTGGAGGCCAACAATCTTCTTGCTCAGATCGCTTCCGATGAGGAGGTTTCTGAGCCTGCAGAAGAGCAGACAGGGGAAGTCGCAGAAGAAGAGTCCGACATCATCGCTGAAGAGCTTTCTGCACAGGGTGCGGACGATATGGACATCGAGGCTTACCGCAAGGCAAACCCTCTTTTCGCTGTCCTTTCTCCTTCACAGAGCAACAGCAGCGCATGCCTCGGCTATGCAAAGGCTGCCGATATGGATGCCGTCAACGCACTTCTCGCCACTCCTGAAGTAGCAGACCTTTTCCCTGCAGATTTCATCCCTATGTGGTCTGTCAAGCCTGCCGACTATATCACAAGCGAGAATCTTTACGAACTCGTTGCCATCAAGGCTTCGGCACGTGACGGAAAGGCTCCTCTCGACGGTAGCGTTGTTACTGACGCACGCGTTTCATACAACAACCAGCGCAACGGTAACCCTACGGTCTCAATGACTATGAACGCTGAAGGCGCCAACATCTGGGCACGCCTTACAAAGGACAATATCGGCAAGCAGATTGCCATCGTTCTTGACGGTACCGTATATTCTTACCCTGTAGTCAACGGCGAAATCACCGGAGGTTCCTCTGAGATCAGCGGCAATTTCGACGTGGAAGAGGCAACCGACCTTGTCAACGTCCTCAAGTCAGGTAAGCTTCCTGCTCCTGCAACAATCGTCCAGGAACAGGTTGTCGGACCTTCACTCGGTGCAAAGTCAATCCACGACGGTCTCATTTCCTTCGTGATTGCCTTTATCCTTGTGCTTGTCTATATGCTGTTCTTCTACCAGGGAGCAGGTGTGGCAGCTGACATAGCTCTTCTTACCAACGTGGTCCTCCTGTTCGGTACACTTGCATCATTCGGAGCAGTCCTCACGCTGCCTGGTATCGCAGGTCTCGTACTGACCCTCGGTATGGCAGTCGATGCAAACGTTATCATATACGAGCGTATCAAAGAGGAGCTCAAGGCCGGCAAGGGCCTCGGGAAGGCTGTTCACGACGGATATCAGAACGCTTATTCAGCCATCATCGACGGTCAGGTGACGACATTGCTCACCGGTTTCGTTCTCTTCTTCTTCGGCTCGGGTCCTGTCAAGGGATTCGCTACAACTCTCGTAATCGGTATCATCACTTCTGTCCTTACATCCATCTTCGTCACAAGGCTTATCTTTGACGACCGCATCAAAAAGGGCAAGAGCATCACCTTCGAGAACAGTGCAACCAGGAACTTCCTCAAGGGGACCAAGATCAACTTCCTCGGAGGACGCAAATATTCCTACATCATTTCTGGCGCTCTCATTCTCATCGCCATCGGTTCAATCGCCATCAAGGGATTCTCTTACGGTGTTGACTTCACGGGAGGCCGTACCTATGTTGTAAGATTCGACCAGCCTGTCACCGCTGAAGAAGTACGTTCAGCAGCCGAGAAAACATTCAACGCAGCCGACGCCGAGTCTTCAGTCGAAGTCAAGCAGTTCGGTGGTGACGCCCAGATGAAGGTCACTACTTCCTATAAGTATAAGGATGAGTCTTCAAGCGTTGACTCGGAAATCGAAAGCATGCTTTATGAGTCTCTCAAGGGATTCTTCGCAGAGCCTATGACTCTCGACCAGTTCACGTCAACCCTCGACAACCCTAACGGTATCATCTCTTCAGACAAGGTGGGGGCATCGATTGCAAGCGATATCAAGAGATCCGCTGTCATTTCAGTGATTCTCGCCCTTCTCGTAATCTTCGTTTACATCGCACTCCGGTTCAAGAAGTGGACCTGGGGTCTCGGAGGCGTGGTTTCTCTTGCACACACTGCAATCATAGTCATCGGATTCTTCTCACTGTTCAGCGGAATCCTTCCGTTCAACCTTGACGTTGACCAGACGTTCATTGCGGCCATCCTGACCATCATCGGTTACGCTATCAACGATAACGTGGTTATCTTCGACCGTATCCGTGAGAATGTCGGGCTGCATCCTAACGATGACTTCAAGGAGACTGTCAACAAGTCCCTCAACCAGACCTTGACACGTACAGTCAACACCTCAGTATCAACTCTCCTCCCTATGCTTGCAATCGCTATCGCAGGCGGTGAGTCCATCAGAGGTCTTGCTGTCGCTCTCATCCTCGGTATCTGCATCGGTACATACGCTTCTATCATGATCGGTACACCGATTATGTTCGACGCTACCCGTAAAGCTGCCAGGAAGTCAGGGAAATAATATTGTTGATAACTAATAACAAGAGGGCCGCGAAATCTCGCGGCCTTTTTTTATCTTTGTTTATTATGTCATTCGTTCATCTTCACGTCCACACACAATACTCTATTCTTGACGGTCTGAGCAATATCGAAGACCTTTTCTCTCGTGCCGAAGAGCTGGGAATGCCCGGCGTTGCCATCACTGACCACGGAAACATGTACGGGGTCAAGGAGTTCTGCGACGTCGCCAAGAAGCATCCCAATGTCAAGCCTATCATTGGTTGCGAGGTGTATGTGACACGACATTATGACCACAGGCTGAAAGACAAGCAGCACGAGAAGTACTATCATCTGATACTGCTGGCCAAGAATTTCAACGGATACAACAACCTGATGAAAATCGTCTCCACCGGCTTCATCGAAGGATTCTACTACAAGCCGAGAGTCAGCCACGAGATAATTGAGAAATATCACGAAGACCTAATCTGCTGCTCGGCCTGTATGGCGGGAGAACTGCCGCGCGCCATTCTGGCCGGAGACGTCAAGGCTATGGAAGAGGCCATCAACTGGCACAAGAGAGTGTTCGGAAATGACTATTATATGGAGGTCCAGCTGCACAAGACCGAAGTTCCCGGACTTTCACTGGAGCTCTACGAGAAGCAGAAAGAGTACGACAGCGAGATTTTCCGTCTTGCCGAGAAGCACGGAGTAAAGGTTGTCGCTACCAATGACGTCCATTTCGTCCGCAAGAAGGACGGCCCCGTACACGACAGGCTTATCTGCCTGAATACCAACTCCTTTGTGGATGAGTCCAAACGTCTCCACTACACCCAGCAGGAGTATCTGAAAAGTGAGGATGAAATGATGGAACTGTTCCCGGGACATCTCGAGGCCTTGGGGAACACCGTCGAAGTTTGCGAGAAAATCGAGCGTTACGAGCTTGAACGCGGTCACGTACTCCCCAAGTTCCAGATCGAGCCGGACTTTCTCGCGAATATCGAGACCCACCTGGAAAAATACAAATCCATCATTGATGAAGGACGCACCGACAAGGAGGGAAATTACCGTGGAGACGAATTCTGCAACTCAGTAGCCTTCCTGTGCCATCTGGCATACAAGGGAGCAGAAGAAAGATACGGCGGGTTGGACGACGTTGCGGCGGAGAGACTCGACTTCGAGCTCAAGACCATCTGCCGTATGGGTTTCCCTGACTATTTCCTGATTGTCCAGGACTTCATCAACTGGGCCAAGAACAACGGAATATCAGTTGGCCCGGGACGCGGTTCGGCGGCAGGAAGCATGGTCGCATACTGTCTGAAGATTACGAATCTGGACCCTCTTAAATATGACCTGCTGTTTGAGCGTTTCCTCAATCCGGAGCGCATCTCAATGCCGGATATAGACGTCGATTTCGATGATGAGGGCCGTTACAGGGTCATCCAGTATGTCCAGGACCTTTATGGAGTTGACCATATTTCCCACGTCGTGACTTTCGGCACAATGGCGGCGAAGCTCGCCGTCAAGGATGTCGCCCGAGTCAGCAGACTGCCTATTCCTGAGTCCAACAGGCTTACCAAGATGATTCCTGACCGCCCTTTCGAGGCGAAGGACGAAAAAGGAGAGAAAAAGACTTTCAAGCCTACTCTCAAGAACTGCGTCAAGTATGTTCCCGAGCTCAAGGCGGAGTACGAAGAGGGCGACCCTCTGGTGCGCGAAGTCCTGGAGTACGCACTCAAGCTGGAGGGGTGCATCCGCCAGACGGGCATCCACGCCTGCGCGATGATTATCGGTCGCGGGAATCTTACGGACTACATACCTATCTCGATAGGCACCGACAAGGCTTCCGGACAGGAAGTCTGGGTGTCTCAGTATGAAGGATCGCAGATTGAGGCCGTGGGTATGCTCAAGATGGATTTCCTCGGGCTGAGGACTCTCTCCATCATAAAGGAATGCCTTTCTCTTGTCAAGAAGAAATACGGCAGAGATATCGATATCGAGAGCATTCCTATCGACGATCCTCTGGTCTATGAACTTTACGGACGCGGTGACACCAAGAGCGTGTTCCAGTTCGAGTCCGGAGGTATGAAGGAGTGGCTTATGAAACTCCACCCGCAGAGATTCGAGGATCTCATTGCGATGAACGCGCTGTATCGTCCGGGGCCTATGGACTACATCCCTCAGTTCGTCAGGAGAAAGAGAGGGGAAGAGGCCATCGCCTACGATCTTCCTGATATGGAGGATATCCTGCAGGACACATACGGAGTCACCGTCTATCAGGAGCAGGTGATGCTGCTTTCCCGCCGGCTTGCAGGGTTCTCGAGAGCCGATGCGGACCACCTCCGGAAAGCAATGGGGAAGAAGAAAATCACCGAGATGGAAAAGCTCAACAAGCAGTTCATCGAGGGAGGTACCGCCAACGGCTATCCAAAGGAGACACTTGACAAGATATGGCAGGACTGGAGGGCTTTCGCCGAATACGCATTCAACAAGTCCCACGCCACCTGCTATGCCTGGGTAAGCTATCAGACAGCCTGGCTGAAAGCCCATTATCCGTCAGAATTCCAGGCTGCCAACCTTTCCAACAATCTCGCGAATATGGAGGAGCTGAAAGAGATTATGGCTGACTGCAGAAAGAACGGAATCAGCGTGCTGAGCCCCGACGTCAACGAAAGCGACGCTCATTTCACGGTCAACAGGAAGGGTGACATCCGTTTCGGTCTCGGCGGAATGAAAGGCTTCGGCGACAACGTCGTGGACGCCATAATATCTGAAAGAAATGCCAACGGCACATTCACCGATGTCTATGACTTTATGGAAAGGATGTCAGGCGCGGTCAACAGAAAAGCCCTTGAAACTCTGGTGTTCGCCGGAGCATTCGATTCTTTCGGCTACAAGAGAAGCCAGTTTATGCTTCCTGGTGCAAGCGGAGACCTGTTCATCGATGAAATAATTCATTATGCCGAACTGTTCAGGAACGACAAGGAAGACAGCTCGGCTTCACTGTTCGGAGATGTCGAGGAAATGAAGCCTAACCGCCCTCAGATGCCCGCAATGGTCGGAGAAGAGGATCTGTTGGAGATTCTGAAACTCGAAAAGGAGCTGGTGGGAATGTATCTGTCATCCCATCCTCTGGACAGATATTCGTTTGAGATAGAGAACTTCACCACCTGCAAGCTGTCCGCTCTCCAGGAACTCATAGATGAGTGCGAAGCCAAGCAGTCAGGAAGGAAAGCGGCAGTTGCCGGCATCGTCACGGATGTCAAGGCTCTTACCACAAAGTCCGGCTCCCAGGGAGCCAAAATCCTGATGGAGGACTACAGCGGCAGCTTCGAAAAGGCTATGTTCGGCAAGGAATATCAGGAATATCGGGAGAAGCTCAATCTCCACGACCAGGTCTTCCTGTGCGGAGAGATTGCACCGCGCTTCGTCGGCAGGAAAGATGACGCCAATACCCCCAAGCAGATACCTTACGAATTCAAGATCAAAGAGGTGTCACTACTCGGGAACGTGGCTGAAATGTATATGACAGGCATCACTCTGAGCATTGATTCAGAAATGCTGAGCGAAAATTTCAGAAAGAAGTTCATCAAGCTGATAAAAGGCAACAAAGGAAAGACACCGCTCAATATCACCGTCTTTGACAAGAGTACCGGATACAAGATAGAATTCTATTCGAAGAAATATCATGTGGGCGTAAGCTCGGATTTCGTGAACGGAATCGAGCAGCTGGGTATCCCTTACACTGTCTCGAAGAAGCTCTAGCTACTCCTGCTCGTTCCAACCCTGAGCGGTCATAGTGAGTTCGACTCCATCAGGAGTGACCAGTACGGCACCGACATCCTTCTGTGCAAGATGGCCGATTATATCGAAAGTCGGGAAGTTCCTGCGGAATTTTTCAAGTTCAAGTATAGGAATCACGAAAAGCAGCCTGCAGTCATCTCCTCCGTTCATAGCGGCGGAAACGGGGTCGATATCCAGGTCTCTGCCCAGCGCAAAAGAATTGCCTTCGAACGGAATCTTGTCCGCATATATCTTGGCACCCAGCCCGCTGTCCCGGGAAAGTCGTTTTACGGCATCAGAAAGACCCCTTGTAACGAAATATCCAAAGGAAGGGCATATTCCCTCGTCGCAGAGCTGCGTGACCGTCTGAGGGCTTAATTCCGGCTTAAGATAAGCGCCGACAAACATTTTGTAAGTTTCAAGCTCCCCCGGCTTGCGTTCGAGAACCTGCATTCCGAGATACGCGGCCCCAAGACTGCCGGATATGCAGATAAGATCCTTGCTTTCAGCTTTCGGACGGAGCACTTTCTTTGATGCGACACCTGTTACGCTCACGCTGATACTGAGTCCCGTCTGGGAAGGCTGAAGGTCAAGGCTGACAGACTTGATGCCGTGTTCCTTTGCCGCGAACACTATCCCGGACCACAGCTCGCTAATCTGATCGAAACCCGGCTTGGCGGACACTCCGAGCACGACTGACAGGGTGCGCGGCAACGCCATCACCGCGTATAATTCTCCGACTACGCTTATCACACTCTTGTAGCCGAGATGCTTGTATGGGAAATATACCAGGTTGAAATCAATCCCTTCCAGCAACAGCCTGGATGCCGTTGTCACATAACCGCCTTCCATGTCGTCAAACCAGCAAGGCTCCTCGAAAGCAGTGTATCCTGTACCTTCGAACAATTGTCTTATCGCTTCCACGCGGCCCAGCTGCGCGAATTTGTTGTCTGCCATAGTCTATAAATTTAATACGGCAAAGTTAACACAAAATATACAAAGAAAGCGGTTGCCGGGTGCGGCAACCGTTTTCTTTACTTTATCTGTTGAATTCAGATTATTTCACGTTGATGATATGTCCGAGGACAAGCTTGTCACCGCTGTCGTCAACTGTCCAGAGCTGTGGTTTGCGAGGGCCGTTGCCTTCTACGTGGTGAACGATGTATCTGAGCTCACCTTCGAATGTCTTGAAGAGCATTCCGTGACCTGAGTTGTTAGCAAGGAATGGTTCCGGTTCCTGTACCCAAGGTCCTGCGATTGTGCCTGACTCTGAGTAGCAGATAGCCTGGAAATAACGCTCCTTGCCCCAGGTAGCCCAAAGCATACCGAGCTTGCCGGTCTGAGTGCGGAACATTTCAGGACCATCGGTAACCCAACCCGGCATCTTAAGTCCGAATGTAGCCTCTCCGAGTCCGTTCATCTCACCGCAAGAAGGGTTCTCTGATGCGCGGAACATACATACCGGCTTGGAGATGGTCTTCTTGAGATCAGAAGAAAGCTCAACATACTCCATGGTACCGTCGATGAGCTGTGTCCACTCGTGAACGTAAACCATATAGATCTTGCCGTCCTCCTGATAAAGGGTACCGTCGATACAGTCATCCTGGCGCGGCTGGAAGTCGTGGTTAGGATTCTCGTCGTACACTTCGTACGGTCCCTCTACGTTCTCAGAACGGAGAAGCACTGTCTGGTTGTGAGGCACGTTGTATCTTCTAGGCACCTGCTGGATAAGGTCGCTGTGATCGCTCCAGGTTCCTGCATAGTAATAGTAGTCACCGATCTTGTGGATCTCGGCGGCGGCAGCGAAGCCTGCCCTTTCCATCCAAGTACCTTCGAGATTAACGATGTTGTAAGGTCCTTCCCACATTACGAAGTCCTGGCTCTTCCACATACGGCCACCTGAAGAGGTGAGGTAGTATGTCTTGGTCTCAGGGTCTGCGTAGATGTATGGATCAGACATTGAGAGATCATTGAAATGAACGGTTCTGATTTTGTTCATCTCTGCCATGCGTGCTCTCATTGCAGCATTTCTGGCTGCTGTATCCTGTGGTCCGGTCGTGGCGGGACCACCGAAGTTCTTCTGTCCCGGATTGGCGAGAGGTGCCTGCTCGCCCGGTTCGATAACCGGATAAGCCTGCGCATCTGCTGCCTTTGGAGCAGAAGTGCATCCTACAAGTGCAAGAGCTGCAAAAAGAGGGAGTGTAAATCTTAAATACTTCATATTTGTGTTTTATAAGTTGTAGAATCTGTTACCAACCCGGATTCTGCTGGAGGTTAGGGTTAGCAGAGAGCTGTTCAGTTGGGAATGGGAGAAGCATATACTTGTCCTGCCAGCCGTTTCCGTTGTATGACTGTCCGGTAATCGGTTTAACGTCCCATTCTGTTGTTCCCTCCTTATAACCGTGGAACTCATAGAATACCTTGCCCTTGTCTGCAAGATATTTAGGACCCTCACCCCATCTCTGGAGGTCGAAGAATCTCTCCTGCTCATAGAAGAGCTCTGCGCGGCGCTCGTCCTTGATATCCTGATAAGTCATAGATGTGAGTTCAGGGATCTGAGCTCTGCGGCGTACGGTATTGAGAGCTTCAAGACCCTTTCCGTCAGCGTCATTGTCCTTGAGGAACTTAGCCTCAGCATAGAGAAGAAGGACCTCAGCATATCTGAGCATAGGCTCGTTCGCTCCTGAGTATGCCCACTGTCCGTTGTTGTACATATCATCATTGAATGAGATCCCTCGATATGTAAAATAGCCTGCGTTATGTGGCACTCCCTGGGCAGACACAACACCTTTCTTAGCAATACCCGGAACATATTCCATGTCAAGAACCTGCTCGTAAGTGTGGATTGTTGACTTGAAACGAGGTTTCTCGATATCACCTTCGTGCTCAGCAAGGAATTCGCCGAACTCCTTGGAAACCTGGTTCCATCCCCAACCTGAGAAAATTGCCGTAGGAATAGCGATAGATGTAGGCCAACCTGTCCACATATGGCGAAGGTCATTCTGAGGGTCTCCAGGGAAACCGTCACCGTTGTCTGCATTGTGCTCGAAGAGATATTCAGCACAGAAGTCACCTGCAGGTCTTACAAGCTTGAACATATCCGGATTAAGCTCATAGAGTCCGGAATTGATGACAGCCTCGAGATCCTTAACGGCACCGTCGAGATAAGATTTGTCACCATATCTTGAAGCATACCAGAGCTGAACTTTTCCGCGATAAGCCTGTGCGGCGTACTTGGAGATACGAGCACCGAATGCCTTCTGCTGGCCTTTTCCTGCGATAGGCTGGAGCTGGTCAACAGCAATCTGCATCTCGCTGAGGATCCAATCGATAGACTCCTTGGTAGGAGTATTTCCGAGAGTGTACTCATCCTGTCCGAGAGCGTGTGTCACAAGAATAGGAGTTCCCCACCATCTTACAGCGTCGAACATTGCAAGAGCGCGCATGAAGTGAGCTTCAGCCTTCACTCTATTGATTTCAGCACTGTTTGATTCAGGGATATTTTCAATGATAAGGCAAGAGTGATAAATGACACCATAGACACCCTTGTAAACGGTCTTCATTGAGTTGTCACTTGCAGTTACCTTGTAAGCGCCTGCATCCTGGAACTGATATGAAGCGTCTGAGAAAGAACCACCACCTGTGTAATGGTCATCGTCGAGAGAGTTGAGGAAGATAATCTTGTCAATACCATTGACACTGGTCACATCCCTACCGCCCCAGTAGAGCTTGTATACACTGGCGATCAAAGCGTCAGCCTGCTCATCCGTTGCATTCTCGTAGTAGTCCATAGAAAGGACACTCTTCTGAGGAATATCGAGAGTCTTCTCGCAAGAGTTCAATGCGATTCCGAGAACGGCAATTGATAAAATAGTAAATATCTTTTTCATATTTCCTGCAAATTAAAGTGAGATATTAACACCGAAGACAACCTTCTTGGAGATCGGGTATGAACCGTAGTCGATACCGAGTCCTGATGCTGACATTCCGAAGTGGCTGACCTCAGGGTCCATTCCAGGATACTTGGTGAATGTGAAGAAGTCATCAAGAGAAGCATATACTCTGAGTGAGCCGATGAAGGTCTTCTTGAGAAGGCTCTTAGGGAGGCTGTAGCCGAGCTGCATCTGTTTGATCTTGAAGAATGAAGCATCATATACTCTCATATTTGATACTCTGTAGAACTTGTCGCCTACGTCCGGCTTCGGATACTTGTATCCTGTTGAGCTTGGGCTCTGCCAAGCCTGGGTGTAGAACTCAGCGAGAGTGTTCTGCTGGTTGGCATCGGCACGACATACTGAATAGAGAAGACTTGCTCCCTGTGAACCTGAACCGAGCAATACGAAATCGAATCCCTTGTATGCAAGGTTGATTGTGATACCGTAAGTGAACTTAGGGATACCGCTACCTGCATAATCCTGGTCATCAAGGTTGATTACACCGTCATTGTTGAAATCCTTGTAAACTGCAGCACCGGTTTGCTGGTCGATATGGTCAACAAAGAATGTTCTGAGGTACCAGAGAGGATATCCCTCTTCAAAGTATGTCACATATTCAGAACTCCAGATCTTCTGTCCCGGAACTCTATTAGGAGCTGTGCCCTGGATAACCTTGTTGTGAACGGTTGAGAGGTTTCCGTTGATGCTGTATGAGAAGTCACCGATATGGTCTCTCCAACCGAGCTCGAACTCAGTACCGTGGTTGTTAACAAGACCTGCGTTTACGTAAGTGGTCTCTGCACCGGTGTGTGAAGGAGCTGTCGTGCTGGTGAGAAGGTCGTGTGTGTTCTTGTTGTACCAGTCAACTGTGAAGGTGAGTCTCTCCCTGAATGCACGTACATCGAGACCGAGGTCGAACTGACGTGATGTCTCCCACTTGATTGTCGGATTAGGGAGAATTGTAGAAGGACGTACACCGATTACGAATCCCTGGCCGAAGTCTGTTCCGTAGAACTCGTCAGCCCTCATTGAAGCTGCATACTGGTAAGCACCGAGAGCGTTCACGTTACCGTTGATACCCCAGGATGCACGGAGCTTCATGAATGTGATGCCTGTCTTCTCCTTGAAGGACTTCATGAATTTCTCATTGCTGATATTCCAACCTCCGGATACTGAAGGGAAGAATCCCCATCTGTGTCTCTTGTCAAGTTTTGAAGAGTCATAAGCATCTGCACGGAAGTTACCCTGAACGAAGTATCTGTTGTCATAGGTGTAGCCGAGACGTGCGAAGAATGACATGTTTGCAGAGTTGTTCGGCTGCCCTGATACCGACATGTTGGAAGTATTGACTGAGTTGCTCAGATAGCGGTAGAGAGGAACGTCATAAGTAAGTTTGTCTGCGCTGCCGCTGAGGTTGTCAGTGTATGTAGCCTGATATGACATACCGGCCATAGCCTGGATAGCGTGCTTCCTTGCGATGGTGGTGTTGTAGTTTGCGAAGTTTTCCCACTGGTAGTACAGTCTGTCGTTTTCGCTTGCGCTGATAGACATATTCTGGACATTTCTCCAAGTGAGGAACTCTTCGTAGTTGTAGGTATTGGTGTGGCTGTAACCACCCTGGAATCCGAGACGTGATGTGAATACGAATCCCTTGAAAGGAGCTATGTTGAGATATGCTGTACCTCTAACCCTGAAGCTCTTGGTACTTGACTCTCTCTGGTCGAGAAGAATCTGAGGGTTCCACATATAACTTGTGGTAGGGAATAAAGGAATACCATATACTTTTCCCTCGTTGTTCATAGGCACTGTACGTCCGAACGGAGTGATGTTCTGAGCGATGAACGACTTTGCATATGCAGGAAGTTCGCCCTCATAGTAGAGAGGAGTCATAGGGTCGTCTGCCAAAACCGCACCGAAGACACTGCTCTGTGTGCTTGAACTCTCACCCAAAGATCTGGTCTCGCCCTTGTCGATTGTAAGGTTGACACCTGTGGTGAGCCAATTGTTGATCTTGTACTCAGCATTGACCTGACCTACAAGGCGCTTGTGTGTATCCTTGTCACCCTTGATGATACCGTTGTTGTCAGTGTAAGACAATGAAGCGTAGAACTTTGCCCTGTCGTTTCCTCCCTGGAATCCGAGAGTATGCCTTCTCTGATAACCTTTCTCTGTCATAAGGTCGATCCAGTCAGTATCGGTTTTTCCGTCCCAAGACGCGAAGTCAGACTCTTTTGCAGCACCGGAAAGCAGCATATAGTTCATATAATCCTTCGCGTGCATGATTTCCGGCTTGCGTGCAAGGGTTTGGATAGCGTTCTGGAATGAATAGGTAACACGGCCCTTGCCATTCTCTGAAGAACCTGTCTTGGTTGTGATGAGAACGACACCGTTACCAGCCTCAACACCATAGATAGCTGCTGAAGCCGCATCCTTAAGGATCTCGATTGATGCGATCATATCAGGATCAAGATAGCTGATGTCAGAAACCTTGAGTCCGTCAACGATCATCAAAGGAGATGTCTTGCTGTTTGAAGAATAACCGCGGATCTGGATTGATGAACCGGAACCAGGTGCACCTGATGAATTGATGATCTGCACACCGGCTGCCTTTCCCTGAAGGGCCTGAGCCACGTCAGTTGCTGACCTGTTCTCGAGATCCGTAGCCTTTACTGAAGCGATTGCACCGGTAACGTCGCTCTTGCGCTGAACACCGTAACCGATGACCACTGTCTCTTCAAGCATTTCATTGTCCTCCTCAAGAACAACGTTGATAGCACTCTTGCCTGCAACAGCGACAACCTGGTCGGTGTAGCCGATGCAAGTGAATGTAAGGGTTGCGTTTGAAGGAACAGAAAGCTGATAATTACCGTCCAAATCGGTAACTGTACCGTTGTTTGTTCCTGTCTGCATCACAGTCGCACCGATAATAGGCTCGCCTGAAGCGTCTTTGATGCTACCCTTTACCGTTACGTTCTGTGCGCTCACAGAGATTGTCATCGCAAACAACGCTGCGATGGCAATGAATTTCTTAAAAATTCGCATTGGTTAATAGATAAAATTTTAGTTTGTTCATTTCGAAAATGCGAAGGAGCACAACACCTCTTCACAATTTCCGCCCCAAATTTACAAAAATTATTTTATTCTTCTAATATTGTTAAAACAATCATTGATAAATATAAGTATTTGGACGATTTTGCCTTGTGTTTGTAAAGAATTTTAAAAATTAAAGATTCTTCAGAAGATTGTTCAAATTGACCTTCCTGTCGATGAGAGATTTCAGCTCTGAGACAGGGACCCTCTCCTGCTGCATGGTGTCACGGTCACGGACGGTAACGCAGTTGTCATTGAGTGAATCGTGGTCGATAGTGATGCAGAACGGCGTCCCGATTGCATCCTGCCTGCGGTAGCGCTTTCCTATGGAATCCTTCTCCTCGTACTGGCAGTTGAAATCATATTTGAGCTCATCAAGGACTTTCTGGGCGAACTCAGGAAGGCCGTCCTTCTTTACAAGAGGCAATACTGCAGCCTTGACCGGTGCAAGAGGTGCAGGAATACTGAGAACGACTCTTGAGTCACCTCCTTCAAGCTGCTCCTCGTGGAACGAATGGCTGAGCACTGCAAGCACCATACGGTCGACTCCGATGGATGTCTCGATGACATACGGGATGTATGACCGGTTTTCTTCCGGATCAAAATACTCTATTTTCTTTCCCGAGTACTTCTGGTGGTTGCCAAGGTCGAAGTTCGTACGGCTGTGCACGCCTTCGAGCTCCTTGAAGCCGAACGGGAAGTTGAATTCGATGTCGGTGGCGGCATTTGCGTAGTGAGCAAGCTTCTCGTGATCGTGGAAACGGTAATTCTCCGCACCCATTCCGAGATTGACGTGCCACTTCATACGCTGCTCCTTCCATTTTGCGAACCAGTCAAGCTCGGTGCCGGGCTTGATGAAGAACTGCATTTCCATCTGCTCGAACTCACGCATGCGGAATATGAACTGACGGGCAACTATCTCATTGCGGAATGCCTTTCCTATCTGCGCGATGCCGAAAGGAATCTTCATTCTTCCCGTCTTCTGGACATTCAGATAGTTCACGAAAATACCCTGGGCTGTCTCAGGACGCAGGTATATAGTGTTTGCGCCGTCTGCGGTGCTTCCCATTGAAGTGCTGAACATAAGATTGAACTGACGTACCTCCGTCCAATTGCAGGTGCCGCTGATAGGGCAGACAATGTTGCAATCCACTATGATCTGACGGTATTCTTCAAAGTTGCTCTCCTGTTCGGCCTTTACGAAACGGTTGTGAACCTCGTCATATTTCGCCTTTTCGCGAAGGACGTTGGGATTGGTGGCACGGAACTGTTCCTCGTTGAAAGCGTCTCCGAATTTCTTGCGGCCCTTCTCCACTTCCTTGTTGATTTTTTCCTCGATCTTGCCGAGATAGTCCTCGATGAGGACATCCGCACGATAACGCTTCTTGCTGTCCTTGTTGTCGATGAGAGGGTCATTGAATGCCCCTACGTGCCCGGAAGCCTCCCAGATACGGGGATGCATGAATATGCAGGAATCGATTCCGACAATGTTCTCGTTCAGCCTGGTCATTGCATTCCACCAGTACTGCTTGATGTTGTTCTTCAGTTCAACTCCCATCTGGCCGTAATCGTAAACGGCAGCCAATCCGTCATAAATCTCACTTGAAGGGAATATGAAACCGTATTCCTTGCAATGCGCGACAAGCACTTTGAATAATTCATCCTGTGTCATAACTATAATCTGAATGTCAAAAGTTTACAAAAGTAGTAAAAGTTCCTTAATGTACGGTCTGGTTTCCACCTGCGGATGCGGCAATACAAGTCTGTCGGTATCGATTTTACTGTCGCCGTACATAAGTATGTCAATATCTATTATCCTGTCGTGATACACCCTGTGTCCCTCTCCATCGTATTCGGGTTCATCAGTGCGGCCCATCTGCCTTTCGATGGATTTGCATATGTCCAGCACCTCAAAAGGGTCGGATTCACAGTTGTAAATGACAACGCAGTTGATGAAATCATTTCCCTCAAATCCGACAGCTTCAGTCTCCAGCATCGGAGAAACGGACAGAAACCGGCCGTTGAGACGCATATCCAGAAGTCCGAGAGCCCTGGTAATGTTCCCTTTCCGGTCTCCAAGGTTGGATCCGAGTGCCAGGTAAAGTTTCTCCATCACAGTTCAGGATCCCAGCCAAGAGCTACCCTGGCTTCATCTGACAGCATGCTCTGGTCCCAGACCGGGTCGAATACCAGCTCGATGTCACAGCTTTTTACTCCGGGCGTAAGCTCAACGCTTCTCTTGACGTCAGCTATCACTTCATCGGCCATCGGACAATTGGGAGCCGTAAACGTCATTTTTACGTATACCTTGTGCTCCTTGTCGATATTGAGCTCGTAAACGAGTCCCAGGTCGTATATGTTTACCGGTATCTCCGGATCGAACACCTGCTTGAGAGAGAGAACAACAGCGTCATACAAAGGCGCAAGTTCCTTAACGTCCTCGGATGTGAGCACTTCATTATTCATTTGCATAACGTTTAATTGTGGCAATCATGGAAGCCAGACCGTTAGAACGGGTCGGAGACAGATTCTCCCTCAGCCCAATCTTCTCTATGAAATCAAAGTCATCTCCGGCGATTTCAGCCTTTTCCCTCCCGGAATATATTCCGACAAGAAGGGAAATAATACCCTTTGTAATGATGGCATCGCTGTCAGCTTTCAGGAAAAGATGTCCGTCAATCTCTTTGCAATCCAGCCATACTCTTGACTGACAGCCTTTTATAAGTTTATCATCCGTTTTCAATGCATCGTCGAACGGTTCGAGTTCCCTGCCAAGGGAAATGAGATACTCATACTTGTCAAGCCACTCGTCATACATCGAAAACGTCCCGACGACCTCTTCTTTTGCTTCTTTCAACGTCTTCATCATACCAACATCTTTATCACCTTATCCAGGGACCGGATGAAGAACTCAGCCTCCTCCAATGTATTATATGGTGCAAAGGAGACCCTCAACATACCGGTTACACCGAATCTTGTCATCAAAGGCTCTGCGCACATATGGCCTGACCGCACTGCGATGCCCATCTTGTCCAGCAGCAATGCCATATCCTCGTGATGCACACCCTCGACGGAAATGGAGAACAAAGGAATCTTTTTCTCCGGATCTGACGGATTTCCGTAAAGCTTGATACGTCTGTCAGACTTCAATGCGTCAAAGACAAAAGACTTGATCTTGCCGTAAGATTCCTCAATTTCCTCTTTTCTCAACATCCCGGCAAACTCAAGCGCCGGAACGAGCGTCGGAGTGCCGGAGATATTCTGGGTGCCTGCTTCAAATTTCAGAGGTGCCTTTGCGTAGCTGGTTCCCGCCCAGGAAACGCTTTCTATCATTTCACCTCCTCCCATATACGGCGGCATTCTGTCGGCCCATTCGTTTCTGACAAAGAGCACCCCGGTACCGGGAGCGGCATATACCTTGTGGCCGGAGAAAGCATAGAAATCACAACCCAGGTCTTCCATATCGGGGACAGTGTGCACGATACCCTGCGCACCATCGGCAAGAACAGCGCAATTCTTTGAGTGACAAATATTTACAATTTCCTTTATAGGATTGATTATACCAAGGACATTTGAAATGTGGGCGACACAGACAATCTTGGTCTTCCCTTCAACTATCAGTCCTTCCAACAAGTCAAGACGCAGCTGTCCGGAATCATCCACCGGCAGCACAACCAGTTTTGCTCCTTTTCTCTCGCACACCATCTGCCATGGCACTATATCCGAATGGTGCTCGCTCTGCGCAACGATAATTTCGTCTCCTTCACCTATTGCCAGCTCTGAAAAACAGAACGCTACAAGGTTAATGGCCGCTGTGGCTCCGGAAGTGAAAATAACCTTTCCGCAGTTCCCCGCATTGATGTAATCAGATATGCTTGCCCTCGCCTTCTCATACTCCCCCGTCGCTTTATCTGCCATATAATGCACGGCACGATGCAGGTTCGCATTGTACTTGAGAGACATTTCCTCCCATTTCCCGACTACAGTTACGGGACGCAGAGAAGTTGCGGCATTGTCCAGGTACACCAAAGGCTTGCCGTACACTTCCTCGCGGAGTTGAGGAACAAGTTGTCTGACTTTGTCGAGCATCATACAGAAGAAGCATTTATGGAGTACAAATTTAACATAATTTATTATTTTTGTCCTCGCTATGACAGACTATATTTCAGGAAAGGTCGCCGACCTCACCCCAACTCAGGTTGTTGTTGACAACAACGGAATAGGATATATCTCGGAAATATCTCTACAGACTTATTCCGCCCTTGAAGGCAAGACCGACGTTACAGTTTTCATCCAGCAGCAGGTAAACCAGAGAGAAGGCACTACCATTGATTACGGATTCGCAACCAAGTCCGAAAGGGAATTGTTCAGACTCATCACCTCTGTATCAGGAATGGGAGCATCGTCCGCCAGGATGATTCTATCTACCTTCAGCAGTGACGAATTCAGAGAAGCAATCCTGTCCGAAGACATAAACAGAATCAAGAGCGTCAAGGGACTCGGACTCAAAAGCGCTCAAAGGCTCGTCCTGGAATTAAAGGATAAAATCGTCAAAGGAGAAGGCTCCAGCACAGATTCTCTGTTCAGCACAGAACGCAATGCCATCGTAGATGAAGCTAGCTCCGCACTGCAGATGCTTGGCTTCAATAAAGCAAATATCCAGAAAGCAATTCAGTCTATTCTTAAGATCACCCCGTCGGCAAAGGTGGAAGAGATCATTAAATCAGCTCTTCAGATTTTATAGTTCCACGTGGAACAATTATCTTCCGAAATATACCAGAAGGACAGAAATGTCAGCCGGAGACACCCCTGAAATACGTGATGCCTGCGCTATGCTCTTAGGCGCATAGCGTTTTAATTTCTGCCTGCATTCTATCGAAAGACTGGAGACTTTGTCAAAATCGAACCCGTCGGGAATAAAAAGGTTCTCAAGTTTTTTTAACTTTTCTGCGAGCTTCCTTTCCCTATCAATATAACCCTTATATTTGATTTCAATCTCAGCGGATTGAACAACATCTGTATTTACGAGTATTTCAATTTCGGACTTTTCAAATGTTCTACGTGGAACAATTGAAAGCAACTTATCAAGTTTGACCTCCGGACGTGTTGCAATTTCGGATATTTTTTTTGACTCACACAATAGCGCAGAGCCGACAGAATCAAGATATGGCCGGGCATCAGAAGGTTTGATATTATTACTATCGCAAAACTCTATGAGCCTGCTGACGTTGTCATACTTTTTCATTGTCAACTCATATCGATAATCATCAGCAAGTCCAATTGAATGAGATTTCGCAGTAAGTCTCATATCCGCATTATCCTGCCTGAGCAATATCCTGTATTCAGCTCTTGAAGTGAACATTCTATAAGGTTCATCGACGCCTTTGGTAATCAGGTCATCAATAAGAACACCGATATACGAGCTGTCCCGCCCCAGTATGAAAGGAGTATTTCCATTAATTTTCAGTGCAGCATTGATGCCGGCAATGATTCCTTGAGCAGCCGCTTCTTCGTACCCTGTCGTGCCATTTATCTGTCCGGCAAAATAAAGATTTTCGAATCCTTTTACTTCCAAGGTTGAATCAAGTTGGGTAGGATCGAAATAATCATATTCCACTGCGTATGCAGGACGGTATATTCTCGCTGACTCAAGACCTTTTACCGCATGCAAAGCCTCCAACTGAGTCTCCAATGGCAATGATGAAGAGAAGCCCTGAATGTAATACTCATTAATGCTGCTCCCCTCCGGTTCCAGAAATAATTGATGGGAATCCTTATCCGGAAATACTCTCAACTTATCTTCAATGCTCGGACAATATCGAGGCCCCTTACCTCTGATGACTCCGGTGAAAAGAGGAGAATCTTCAAATCCGCTGCGAAGGATATCGTGAACTCTTTCGTTGGTATGCAGGATATAACAAGGAATCTGCCTTCCGCTTTTCTGGACGGAAGACTCAACCGGAAGAAAAGAAAATCTCTCAGGTTTTTCGTCTCCGAATTGAAGCTCCAATTTTGAAGTGTCGATTGAAGTAATGTCGATTCTTGGAGGAGTACCGGTTTTCATTCTGTCTTTCCTGATCCCGAGAGAAACAAGCTGTTCTGTCAAGCCGTAAGACGAACTCTCCCCTATCCTTCCTCCTACAAACTGCTGCCTTCCAATGAAAAGTTTCCCGTTAAGGAAGGTTCCGGCAGTCAGGATAAGTGCCTGAGATTTGAAAATAGCCCCTCCTTTTGTACACACTCCCGTGATTTTTGAATTCTCGAAGAGAAAAGAAGTTGCAATATCCTCGTAAATATCTATCTTACAATTATTTACAAGTACTTGAAACCAATTCTGGGAAAACTTGATTTTATCGCACTGAGCTCTCGGACTCCACATTGCGGGACCCTTGGATCGGTTGAGCATACGGAATTGTAGAGTCGACTTGTCAGTTACCAGTCCGGTATACCCTCCAAGCGCATCAATCTCACGAACAATCTGACCCTTCGCTATTCCCCCGACCGCAGGATTGCAAGACATCTTTGCAAATCCCAATCTGTCCATCGAAATAAGAAGAACTTCAGATCCGAGATTCGCAGCGGCCATAGCTGCTTCACAACCGGCGTGACCTCCTCCGACAACAATAATGTCATACTTCCCTTTCATCCCCTATCCCTTCAGAGCCCTTCTAATCTCAAGATAATAGTCTTCTTTGGAACGCATCAGAGCTGTTTCCTTTTCGCTGTGGTCATCATATCCGATAAGGTGAAGCACACCGTGGACAAGTACTCGGTTCAATTCGTCCTCGAAATCGGTACCGTAATACAAGGAATTCTCCCTGACAGAATCCACACTGATAAAAAGGTCCCCCGAAAGGAGGTCCTCCCGGCAATAGTCAAAAGTTATGATGTCGGTAAAATAATCATGCTGGAGATAACGCATATTGATATCAAGTATGTATCTGTCTGAGCAGAAAATAACATTGATATCCCCCAACCTGCGCACCTCGCTGGATGCGACAAGCCTGTACCATTTGTTGTTCAGCGACTTCTCCTTGAAAGTGAAGGAAATGTCTTCCGTAAAATATCTGACCATAACCGTAGGAATTGCAAATCTACAACTATTAAATCAAAATATTGGAATTTGATTTATTTATTTATACCTTTGAAAACTCAGAATGATATATAGTAAACAATAACCAAATATGGAAATCAAAAAATCAAAAAAGGCAGATCTTAAAAACTGGAAACTCTTTTTCACAGAGTGCGGTTTTATCTTTGCCCTCTTGGTAGTATTCCTCGCATTCGAGTGGACATCCAAGGAGAAGAAGACCTCCCTGCTTGAGGATGTAAATCAGGAAATTATTGAAGAAGAGATGGTTCCTATTACTCAGGAAACCCCTCCACCTCCACCTGAGGTCAACAAGATTCCTGTCCTTTCGGACCAGATTGATATTGTCGATGATGAAATCAAGGTTGATGACAACATTATAAACCTTGAGGATGATGCAAATCTCGGTGTTGAAATTATGGACTACGTCGAGGAGGTAGCGGAAGAGAATGTTGAAGAGGAAGCCATTCCGTTCCAGCTTGTAGAGCAGAAGCCTTCTTTCAATGGCGGTGACGCCAACGAGTTCTCAAAGTGGGTCAATCAGAGACTTGTATATCCTGAGATTGCAAAGGAGAACGGCGTTCAGGGACGTGTAATGCTTAAGTTCACAGTTAATGCAGACGGTTCCGTATCAAACGTAGAGGTGGTCCGTGGAGTTGACGCTTCACTTGATAAGGAGGCTGTACGCGTCGTATCAAGTTCACCTAAGTGGAAGCCTGGCCGTCAGAGAGACCGCGCAGTTAAGGTTACCTATACCTTCCCTGTAATTTTCCAGCTCAGATAAACCGGACAAAACAAATATTAAAGGCCGTCCTCAGGATGGCCTTTTTTAGCTGAATATGACAGAAAAAGCAGTATTTGTAGGCATTATCAGGCCTCAGGATGAAGAATTCAAAGTAAAGGAATACCTGGATGAGCTGCAGTTCCTGGCAGAAACCGCAGGTGCAACAGGGGACAGACAGTTCATTCAGAGAGTGGACAGACCGGACAATGCAACCTATATCCGAAGCGGTAAGCTGGAAGAAATCGCAGCTTATTGTGAGGAAAACTGTATCGACTATGTTATATTCGATGACGAGCTCACCGGAATGCAACAGCGTAACATTGAGCGCGTTATCAAAAAATCATCTGTAATTGACAGAACCAGTCTCATTCTTGAGATCTTCTCACAGAGAGCAAAGACCGCCTACGCAAAGATGCAGGTTGAACTTGCAAGATACAACTATATGCTCCCTAGGCTTGCCGGTATGTGGACCCACCTGGAAAGACAGAGGGGTGGAATAGGTACAAGAGGAGGTATGGGTGAGTCTCAGATTGAGGTTGACAGGCGAATCGTCAGGGAAAGAATAGCAAGACTCAAGGAACAGCTGAAGAAAGTTGACAAGCAGATGGCCACCCAGAGGAGCAATAGGGGACAGCTTGTAAGACTTTCATTAGTAGGCTATACCAATGTCGGAAAAAGTACATTGATGAATATATTGTCAAAATCAGACGTATTTGCCGAAAACAAACTGTTCGCCACGCTTGACACTACGGTCAGAAAGGTCGTAATAGGCAACGTTCCATTCCTTCTGAGCGATACTGTAGGTTTTATCCGCAAACTCCCTACACAGTTGATAGAGGCTTTCAAAAGCACCTTGGATGAGGTCAGGGAGGCCGATATTCTCGTTCATGTCGTGGACGTATCCCATCCGGGCTTTGAAGAGCAGATTGAAGTCGTTGAAAAGACCCTGCACAACATAGGAGCTGAAAACAAGCCTGTCTATATCGTATTCAACAAGATAGATGCCTACACCCACGAAGAATACGACGAATTCTCACTTGAACCGCGCAATTTCAGGAACCGTACTTTCGAAGAAATCAAGAGCGAGTGGAAAGAAAAGAATATCCCTTGTATCTTTATCTCTGCAAAGAATAGGGAAGGGATAGAAAAACTCCGCGAGGACATCTACAAGATGGTCGCGGAGATTCATGCCGGAAGATATCCGTTCAATAATTTCCTTTGGTAGTGGCGTACTAGTCTGAGAACTTGGCCTTAAGGAACTCTCTGTTGAGTCTGGCAATATGAGCCACTGTGATACCCTTAGGACACTCAAGCTCGCAGGCACGTGTATTTGTACAGCTACCGAATCCGAGTTCATCCATTTTAGCAACCATTGCCTTAGCCCTCTTCTTAGCTTCAGGGCGTCCCTGAGGAAGAAGTGCAAGAGAACTTACCCTTGCCGCTACAAACAGCATAGCGGATCCGTTCTTACAGGTAGCTACACAGGCACCGCATCCTACGCAAGCAGCTGCATCCATACTCTCCTCAGCCTTATCGTGTGAGATAAGAATATTATTTGCATCCTGGGCTGCTCCTGTCCTTACAGAAATGAATCCTCCTGCCTGGAGAATCTTGTCGAAAGCCCTGCGGTCAACAACAAGGTCCTTGATTACAGGGAAAGCCGCACTGCGGAATGGCTCTACAGTGATAGTAGCACCATCCTTAAAATGACGCATGAAAAGCTGACAAGTAGTTACGTGATCATCAGGGCCGTGTGCCCTGCCGTCAATGTAAAGTGAGCAGGCACCGCAAATACCTTCACGGCAATCGTGGTCGAAAGAAACAGGACCGCTGCTCTGGCAACCCCTCTCCACCGCTACAGGATCGGCACCCTCACGGATAAGCTGTTCGTTGAGAATATCAAGCATTTCAAGGAAAGATGCATCTTCCTCTATACCAGAAATATGGTAAGTCTCAAAATGTCCTTTAGCCTTAGCGTTCTTCTGACGCCATATCTTTAAGTTGAATTCCATCTCTTTAGTCTTTATAATTTCTGGTCTTAACTTCAATAAATTCGTATTTGAGTGGTTCCTTATGAAGCTCAGGCTCAACACCTTCGCCTTTGAACTCCCAGGCAGCTACATACATGAAGTCGGCATCGTTACGCTTTGCTTCACCTTCCTCTGTCTGGCTTTCCACACGGAAATGACCGCCACAGGATTCGGAGCGGTTGAGAGCATCTGTAGCCATAAGTTTTCCTATTTCAAAGAAATCCTCAAGACGGAGTGCTTTCTCAAGTTCCTGATTGAATTCATACTGGCTTCCCGGTACGTTGACACTCTCATAGAAATCCTTCTTGAGTTCGTCAATCTCCTTGATAGCCTTCTTGAGACCTTCCTCATCGCGGGCCATACCTACGTAATCCCACATAATGTTTCCGAGTCTCTTGTGTATTGAATCCACAGTCTTTGTTCCCTTTATTGAAAGGAGTCTGTCGATACGTGCCTGGACTGCCTTTTCAGCCTCTATGAATTCCTTGGTGTCTGTCTTTGTCTTAGGTTCGGCAAACTTCTTTGAAAGATAATCTCCGACTGTCACCGGAACAATGAAATATCCGTCGGCAAGACCCTGCATAAGAGCGGAAGCGCCGAGTCTGTTTCCACCGTGGTCAGAGAAGTTGGCTTCTCCGATGGCGAAAAGACCAGGGATGGTTGTCTGGAGATCATAGTCCACCCAAATACCGCCCATAGTGTAATGGATGGCAGGATATATCATCATAGGCTCCTTCCAAGGAGAAGAAGCTGTAATCTTCTCATACATATCGAAAAGATTACCGTAACGCTCGGCAACTTTCTGATGACCAAGCCTCTGAATAGCCTCAGCGAAATCAAGGAATACTGCTTTTCCAGTCTCGTTGACACCGAATCCGGCATCACAACGCTCCTTTGCGGCGCGTGAAGCAACGTCGCGCGGTACGAGATTTCCGAATGCAGGATATCTGCGTTCGAGATAGTAGTCACGATCCTCTTCAGCTATCTGTGAAGGAAGAATTTCATGCTTGCGGAGTTTTTCCACATCCTCAAGCTTCTTCGGAACCCAGATGCGTCCGTCATTTCTCAATGATTCTGACATAAGAGTCAGCTTGCACTGCTGATCTCCATGAACGGGAATACACGTCGGATGTATCTGCGCGAAACAAGGGTTTGCGAAGAAAGCTCCCTTACGGTAGCACTGCATGGCAGCGGAACCGTTGCTGTTCATTGCATTCGTAGAAAGGAAATATGTATTTCCATATCCGCCTGTCGCAATAATCACGGCATGTGCTCCGAAACTCTCTATTTCACCTGTAACGAGGTTGCGTGTAACTATACCCTTTGCCTCTCCGTTGACAACAACGAGATCAAGCATCTCATGACGAGGATATGACTTGACTGTTCCTGCGGCAATCTCCTTGTTCAAAGAAGCATATGCACCGAGGAGAAGCTGCTGGCCGGTTTGACCTCTTGCATAGAATGTACGGCTTACCTGCACTCCACCGAAAGAACGGTTTGCAAGATATCCGCCATATTCACGTGCGAAAGGAATACCCTGAGCTACACACTGGTCAATGATCGCTGCACTTACTTCCGCAAGACGATATACGTTAGCTTCGCGTGCACGATAGTCACCGCCCTTTATGGTATCATAAAAAAGACGATACACTGAATCATTGTCATTCTGATAATTCTTAGCGGCATTTATACCACCTTGAGCGGCAATGGAATGCGCCCTGCGAGGAGAATCACTTATACAGAAAATCTTGACATTGTATCCGAGTTCGCCCAGACTTGCTGCTGCAGAAGCACCACCAAGACCGGTTCCAACTACGATAATTTCAAGTTTTCTTTTGTTGTTCGGACTTACAAGATGAATTTCCGACTTGCGTTTAGTCCATTTTTGTTCGAGCGGTCCCTCAGGAATCTTTGAAATTAATTTATCGGCCATTTTTAATAGATGTTTACTGAAAAAGCCTGCAATTTTAGTCATTTTTAGGCAAACTAAAAAGCGAGTTTTCCTCTTCAGGTATATATTTTTCCAATCCGAGATGTTTATACGCCATTTCGGTAACGATTCTTCCTCTCTGAGTTCTGACTATAAATCCTTCTTTTATCAGGAAAGGTTCATAAACCTCTTCGAAAGTACCCTGATCCTCATTTATTGCCGTAGCAATTGTATTTGCTCCTACAGGGCCTCCCTTGAAAGTAGTAATTATAGTCCTAAGTATTTTATTGTCGATTGAGTCAAGTCCTCTGGTGTCAATATTCAGCTTATCGAGGGCATATTTTGCAATCTTAATGTCTATCCTTCCGTTTCCTATAACCTGAGCAAAATCCCTTACCCTCTTGAGAAGAGCATTTGAAACCCTCGGAGTCCCGCGGCTGCGCAGCGCAATCTCGCGTGCCGCATCGTTATCTATCTCTACGTTAAGAATATGGGAACTTCTTTTCACTATTTTTATAAGTTCATCAGTATCATAATACTCAAGAGCACAGTTGATACCGAATCTCTCTCTCAAAGGAGCAGTCAAAAGACCGCTTCTCGTAGTCGCACCTACCAAAGTAAAAGGATTCAGGGATATTCTGACTGACCTGGCTCCGGGACCCTTGTCTATCATAATGTCTATCACGTAATCCTCCATAGCGGAATAAAGATACTCCTCAACTTCAGGTGAAAGCCTGTGTATTTCATCAATAAACAGAACGTCACCGGATTCAAGTGAAGTAAGAAGGCCGGCAAGATCACCGGGTCTGTCAAGAACAGGTCCGGAAGTAACCTTCATATTTACACCCATTTCATTAGCGATGATATGTGCAAGCGTAGTCTTTCCAAGGCCCGGAGGACCGTGAAAAAGAACATGGTCAAGGGCCTCACCTCTCATTTTTGCAGCCTGGATGTATATTTTCAGATTTGAAACAATCTCACCCTGCCCTGTAAAATCTTCAAGTTCACGGGGCCTGATTATTCCATCCAATTCCTTATCTTTGTCCTCGATAGAATTATGTGGATTGAATCCGGACATTTAAGAGCTCTGATAAATTCAATTACAAATATAGTTCTTTTTATTTTTATATCTTGATGATGTTATTATAGTTGTTTATATGTTAATAACAAATCTAATATATTAATAATTAATTAATTATAATGTATATACAATGTTAATAAACATGTTTGTTCCGTTGTATATGGATTGTTGATAAAACAGTCGTAAAAAATATCCACTGAAAAATCAGGTTTATCAACAAGTTTTTCAACCGGTTTTCAACAGTGTTTTTATAAGAAATGTTAATAAGTTCCAATGCTTGCAGCATTTTGAACGACAGAATAAAATCCGGCAAGGATGTGTTCTGCCGTGGACTTTATTTGTCGGCAAGATGGTTTATGATAAGCCAGATTGCGCAAAAAGGAATTCATTTTATTGTTCTCCCAAATAAAGAAGCTGCTGAATATTGCGCCGCAGACCTTTACGATCTTATTGAAGGGGATAATGTTTTCTTTCTTCCTTCTTCCGGAAAGGGAATAGAGAGAAGCAATTATAAATCTTCTCTCAGTGTCCAGAGGACGGCTGCAATAGAAAAAATAATCGGATACAAGGGAGAACTGACTTTCATAATAACCTATCCTGAAGCCTTGGAAGAGAATATTCCTTCAGTCAGCAATATTAAAAATTCAATTCTTCATATAAGCAGAGGCGAGGAATATAAATATGAGTCTCTGATCGGAAAACTCGGGTCAAATGGATTTGAAAGGGTTGATTTCGTATCAGGTCCTGGTCAGTTTGCCATAAGAGGTTCCATCATCGATATATTTTCATTTTCGAACAATTATCCTTACCGCCTGTCTTTCTGGGATAAGGAACTTGAAAAGATTCAGGAGTTTGACTGCAACACTCAGCTTTCCAAGACAGAATTGAGTGAAGCAGATATAATGTCCGACATTTCATCAGATCTGCAGGAAAGCGGAGAAAGCATCATCAAAGCTTTATCCGCTGACTGTATTGTCTGGCTGGATTCATCCGATATGTATTGTGACAGGAAATTCTTCAATGATTTTTCAGCATTTCAGAAGGTATATCTTGATGTTCCTTTCTCAAAGCAGATAGAAGATCCTGTTCAATTCAGCATTAGTCCGCAGCCGAGTTTCAACAAAAACTTTGAAATCCTTACTGACGATATCAACAGGCATCGTGAAGCAGGGTATGCGGTATATATATTCGGAGATAAGGAATCCCAGCTTGAAAGGCTCAGATCCATTCTTTCTGAGACAGGGGCGATGCTTCCTATTTTTGTTTCAGGCAAAAACGTCCATTCCGGTTTCATCGATTCGGAAAACAGAATATGCTGCTATTCAGACCATGAGATATTCGAAAGATTTCACAGGGTTAGTATCAGAAAATCTGTAGAAAAGACGGAACAGTTGACTCTCAATGACTTGAATTCATTCAATATAGGTGATTATGTAGTACATATAGATCATGGGGTTGGAGTGTTCGGAGGTCTTGTCAGAATGAAGGACAGCTTCGGTAGAATGAAAGAAGTCGTCAAACTGACATACAAGGACGGAGATGTGGTCTTCGTATCAGTCCACGCCTTGCATAAGATTTCACGCTTCCGCTCGCGCGACGGAGAGCAGCCGAAAATCAATAAGCTTGGTTCAAAGACCTGGGCGGCCCTGAAATCAAGCGCCAAATCCAAAGTCAAGGACATAGCCAGGGATCTCATCCAGCTTTACGCAAAAAGAAGAGCTTCCAAAGGATTTGCTTTTTCTCCCGACACATACCTGCAGGAAGAGTTGGAATCCTCATTTATGTATGAGGACACTCCTGATCAGGAATCTGCCACTGTTGCCGTAAAAAAAGACATGGAGGACAATTGTCCGATGGACCGTCTTGTGTGCGGGGACGTCGGATTCGGAAAGACTGAAATTGCAATAAGGGCAGCCTTCAAGGCGGTGAATGACAGCAAACAGGTGGCGGTGCTTGTCCCGACTACCATACTTGCCCTTCAGCATTACAACACCTTCAGGGAAAGGTTGAAGAATCTTCCTTGCAACGTGGATTACATCAGCCGTTTGCGTACTGCAAAAGAAATAAACGGCATCAAGGAGCGCCTGAAAAACGGTCAGATAGACATATTGATAGGCACGCACAAGATACTTGGCGGTACCGTGGAATTCAAGGATCTCGGCTTGCTTGTCATCGACGAGGAGCAGAAGTTCGGCGTAAGCGCCAAGGAAAAGCTCCGTCAGCTTAAGACTTCAGTGGATACTCTTACCCTTACAGCAACCCCGATACCGAGGACGCTTCAGTTCTCGCTCCTCGGTGCGAGGGATCTCAGTATTATCAACACTCCTCCTCAGAACAGAATTCCGGTACAGACGGAAATAATACTGTTCGATGAGAAGGAAATCAGAAGCATCATCAACTACGAACTCAACAGGGGAGGACAGATATTCTTCCTTCACAACAAAGTCGAGGAACTCGGAGCTATCGAGGATATACTGCACAGGCTGGTGCCTGATATGAAAATATGTGTAGCGCACGGGAAAATGGATTCAGGCTCACTTGAAAACAAGATGCTTGATTTCATACGTGGTGACTATGACCTGCTTCTTTGTACAACCATCATTGAAAACGGACTTGACATTCCGAATGCCAATACGATAATCATAAACCAGGCTCAGAATATAGGGCTGAGCGATCTTCACCAGCTGCGCGGAAGAGTCGGAAGGTCCAACAAGAAGGCTTTCTGCTATCTGATAGTACCACCTCTTGTCACTCTCACCGACGATGCAAGAAGACGCCTGAAGGCAATAGAGGAGTTCTCCGACCTTGGAAGCGGGTTCAATATCGCTATGCAGGATCTGGATATCAGGGGAGCCGGGAATCTGCTTGGGGCGGAGCAGAGCGGTTTCATAATGGAAATGGGCTTCGAAACATACCAGAAGATACTTGCAGAAGCTATGGAGGAGCTCGGTGTCGAATCAGGAATCATAGATAGGAAATCAAAGCACACCTATGTCGATGACTGTACTATAGAAACTGACAGGCAGGCTATGATCCCTGATGAATATATTGACATCACCGCGGAAAAGATTCGCATATACAAGCAGCTTGACTCGATGATTGCGGATAAGGTGATAGACGGATTCAGAAAGCAGCTTGAAGACAGATTCGGCAAACTTCCGATAGAAGTTGACAACTTGTTCAATGTAGTGAAAATAAGAAATCTTGGAGCATCCTTGGGATTTGAGAAAATCATAGTCAAGAACGGAATGTTCATAGCTTTCTTTGTAGGTAACAGAATGACCGGATACTATGAATCCGACGTATTCTCTTCAGTGATCCGGAAGATAAACGAACATCCGGAATTCGCCCTGAAACAGACGGAGGACAAACTTAAGATAGTCACGAGGGGAGTGGATAACCTGGAAAAAGCACTTGCAACACTGAGAAAGTTGCGATAAAATTCATAAATTTGTAGTCTGTCGTTATGTCCAACCTGTTGATAGAGATAGGGAACACTGCATTGAAGGCAGCCTGGTCCGAGGGAACAACCCTTGGAAAGACTTTCAGATATCAGGGAGAGAAAGTGATCGACTACATCCTTTCGCTCGTAGAAAGGGAAAGACCGGAGATAATGACAGTGGCATCATCCAGAGATATTCTGGAGGAAGAAGAGAAAGCCTTGAAGGGAAAATGCGGCCATCTTGTGATTATGGACGGCGCGCATACGGATTTCCTGTTCAAGCATTCGCTTCCGGAGCATTTGACGTATGACAGGGCTTCATCGATTGTGGCCGCAAGGTTCCTTTTCAAGAACAAACCGTGCACAATCTTTGACTTTGGCACTACTTTGACCATCGATTTCCTTGATGTGGGAGGAAACTATCTCGGCGGTAACATTTCACCGGGCTGCAGGACCAGGTTCAAATCATTGAACAGGTATGCAAAGTCGCTTCCTGTGGTAAATACGCCGGTAATCCCGGCTGCGAAAGGAAATTCTCCGGAGACGTCTGTCGGTGCTGGGGTCGTTAACGGCATAATGTTTGAAATTGAGGGCTATGCCCGTCAGAATCCTGAAAATATTATGATTTTCACCGGAGGAGACGCGATATATTTTGCAAAGAAGATGAAAAACTCCATCTTTGTTGTTTCCAACCTTGTATTGATGGGGTTGGCCTTGATAACTGATGACTATGTCAAGAAATATCTTTAGTAAGATAGCGGTGGCTTTTATGGTTCTCTTCGGAGCGTCATTCGTCGCATCGGCGGACGGGGGAACCTATGCAAGCAACACCCCATATTCGATTTTCGGAGTGGGGGATCTGCTTCGCGGGGGGAGTGCATATAACAAGACAATGGGCGGAGTCGGCATCGGCGTCAGGTCGAACCACTTCGTCAACGCCCTCAATCCTGCCGCGGTCACTGCCAGGGATTCCCTTTCCCTGATGATTGACTACTCGATGTACGAGGACAATAAATACTTCAAGTCCGGCGCGAAAACCTCGGTCAGCAATACTTTCAACATAGGAGACCTGATGGTAAGTTTCCCTATAAGCAAAAGTATGGCTATGTTGGTGGGAATAATGCCTTTCAGCGGTATGGGATTCAAGTATTCCGATTCCTGCGGTTCTCTTTCTGACGATGTTATGATGTCGATGGGAGAAGTCAGGTATACCGCTCACGGACAGGGGGGAATGTACAATGTCTTCGGAGCTCTCGGGGCATCGTTCTTTGACAGACTTTCGGTTGGAGTGCAGTACAGCTTCTATTTCGGCGATATAGTCAAGGGCTACAGCCAGACCGTTTCCAGCGCTACTGTACAGGGGCTCAACGAAGAGTATGATGTGCTGTTGAACGGAGGCGCATTCAAGTTCGGACTCCAGTATGAGCAGCCGATAGGGAAAAACACTCTCTGCATAGGTGCCACGTATTCGATGAAGGCTAAACTGAAAGGCTATTATTCCGATGCTGTTGCGCAGGTTGACACATTCACTGTCCACGACGGACTGAACGTGCCTGAGGAGATAGGTGTGGGAATTTCCTTCAGGGGTGCCGACAAGTGGATGATAGCGTTTGACTACACACGTTCAGACTGGAAAAAATCCTCTTTCAACGAATACGGCTTCTTCAAGGCAAGCGAGGGATTCAGTCCGGCAGTGAGCGAGGATTTCAGACTTGGATTTGAGATTATTCCCAACAGGAGCGACATCAGATACTATCTGAAGAGATGCTACTATCGTGCGGGAGCTTATTACAAGAAAGATTATTTCACGTTCAACGGACATCAGATCAATTCATACGGACTTACTCTCGGTGTCACTCTGCCGGTCTTCCGCTGGTACAACGGAGTCACCCTGGGAGTGGATTTCGGAAGGAGGGGCACTGTTGAGAACGATCTCGTCAGAGAAAATTACGTAAACTTATCGATCGGTATCAACTTGTTTGATATCTGGTTCCAGAAGCCGAGATACCAGTAATCAGAACAACAAAATTTATTGAGATATGAAAAGACTAACACTGGCAATTTTAACCATTGCAATGGTGCTGACAGGAACAAACGCATCAGCACAGGGCAAGTATGGCCCGGACAGTACGGAATGTATCAAGTATCTGTCGTATTACAGCGAGTATTACAAGCAGAAGAGCTATGACGATGCTATCCCTAGTTGGAGAGAGGCATACAGACTCTGTCCTCCTACTGCCAACCAGAACCTTCTGATCAACGGTACCACACTCGTTCGTCGTCTGATTGCAAAGAATGCTTCAAACGCTGAGTACAAGGCTGCCCTTGTGGACACGCTCCTTACTCTCCACGACCTCCGCATCCAATATTATCCAAAGTACGCCGCTACCGCTTTCAACAACAAGGGACTCGACGTGGCCAATTATCTTAAGGACGATCCGGAGAGAGCATATCAGCTTCTCAATGAGGTTATCGAGGCTCTCCAGAAGGACACCAAGCCAAGCATCTATATCAATGACTTCAACGCAGCTGTCGATCTCTATCAGAAGGGCGCAATCGGACCGGAGGAAGTGATTGCAACATACCAGAAGAACATTGCCCTTCTCGGCCAGGCCCCTGCCAAGAATGAGGAGGAGGCAGAAAGCAACAAGAAGGTTCAGACAGACCTCGAATCACTTTTCATCACAAGCAAAGTGGCAAGCTGTGACAACCTTCTTACTCTCTTCACCCCTCGTTACGATGCAAATCCAAACGACCTTGACATTGCTACCAATATCGTCAAGATGATGAGCCTTACGGAAGGCTGTACTGACAATGATCTTTTCCTCAAGGCTGCGACGACAATGTATAAGCTTGATCCTTCACACACATCAGCATACTTCCTGTTCAAACTCAATGCAGGAAGGTCCAATGTCAGTGACGCAATCAACTATATGGAAGAGGCTATCTCTTATCCTGAGTCAGACAATGCGAAGGATGCAGAGTACTACTATGAGCTCGCAACATTCTGCTACAAGAACGGACGCACCGCCAAGGCTTATGAGAGCGCGCGCAAAGCTGCCGACCTTGACGACAGCCTTGCTGGCAAGTGCTACTTCCTGATTGCCAACATCTGGGGAGCAACAAATTGCGGAGGAGACGAAATTTCACGCCGTGCACCGTACTGGGTTGCTGTTGATTATCTTATCAAGGCGAGAAATGCAGACGCTTCACTTGCAGAGGAGGCTTCCAGGATGATCGGACAGTACTCAAAGTATTATCCGGAGACAGCTGAGGCATTCATGTATGACCTTACTGACGGTCAGTCTTACCAGGTGGCCTGCAATGGTATGAGCGCAGTCACTACTGTAAGAACCCAGAAGTAAATTGAGATATTCGGACAATATTTTTCCTTTGCTGGCAATCACTGCTGTGGTTGCCAGCATTGTCGTTTCCTGCAGTGGAAAACTGAAGGTGGCCGAGACTCTCGACCTGACTAAAACCCCGGTGCAGACGGTGAACGATATGTTCGCCGTTCAGACGCAAAACGGAAAGATGACACAGAGGGTTGAGGCGAAAAAGATGGAGACTTACGACAGCGACACTGCCAAGATAGAGCTTTTTCCCGAAGGTCTGTCCGTTTTTTCATACACGGCCGATGGGGAGCTGGAGACAGTGATGGTATCGGAAGTCGCCAGACACGCCACCAGCAAAAAGCGCCAGGGAGATGATGTGTGGGAGGCATACGGGGATGTTGTGGTTCACAATGTCACAAAGCAGCAGACAATGGAGACGGACACCATTTTCTGGAACAGGACCCTGAAGGAGATTTACACTGATTGTTACGTGAAAATGTATTCACCCGACGGCTTTATGCAGGGATACGGAATGCGTTCGGACGAGCGCGCGCGCAATGCGGTGCTGAACAGGCCTTTCAACAATTACACTGTTGTGGAGAAGGATACTACAGTCGTGATTATCGATTCCGTGAATTTTATAGGTCCTTTCCCTAAAAAATAATGCAGTTTCACAGAAAATTACTATCTTCGCACCCCAAATTGATTATTAATTAAAAATATACAACAATGGCGGTTCTTCAAAAAATTCGTGTAAAGTTCGGCGTTGTGATTTCTGTAATCATCGCACTCGCCCTTCTTTCATTCATTATTGATCCAAGCACGTTGGAGTCTGCACTCAATTCAATGTCTTCAAAATATGACGTAGGTAGGATTGCAGGCAAGAAAGTATCTTATACAGATTTCCTCGAGGATGTCGAGAGATACACAAGGATCAATGAGATAGTTACAGGCTCTTCTGTACAGAACGAGCAGACACAGCAGCAGATTCGTGATGCTGCATGGCAGGAGCTTGTTGACAAATATCTGTTCATCAAGAATGCAAAGGCAGCAGGTATCACCGTCGGTGACGATGAGCTTGTTGACCTTACGTCAGGAGCAAACGTTTCTTCAGTGATTTCTCAGAACCCTGCATTCGCAGACGAATCCGGTGCATTCTCGGTAAGCAAGCTTGTGGATTTCATCCAGGCTGTCGACAGCGACGAGACAGGCCAGCTCAGAACTTATTGGAATTATATCCAGAACTCAATCTACACTCAGGAGTTCTACGCAAAGTACGCTTCTCTCTTCGTAAACGGGAACTATGAGAACGCACTTATGCTCAAGGATGACATGGCGCAGGGAAATACCACGGCAGACATCAATTACGTATCCGCAATCTACAACTACTCTCCTGATTCAACCATCCAGGTGTCAAGCAACGAGATCAAGGATTACTACAATTCACACAAGGAGTTCTATAAGCAGAATGCCAACAGGGACATCGAGTATGTAGTGTTCGAGGTAATTCCTTCAGAGTCCGACATCGCTGAGACAAACGACCGGATGGCAGAAGTTTACGAAGAGTTCTCTGCAACTGAGAATATGAAGAACTTCCTTGTAAAGAACTCGGACAGAGCCCTCAGTACATATTGGTACAAGGAAGGGGAGCTTGTGAGCATTTCTTCTTCTGTAAGCGATTTCGTTGACAAGAACGGTGTCGGAGCAGTTTCTCCTATCATCCGTGAGGGTAACACCTTCTACGCTGTCAAGGTAATGGATCAGGCAAAGCTTCCTGACCAGATTACCGTCAGACTTATTGCTGCCAACAATGCGGCAAGTGTCGACGATGTTCTCGCAGAGCTCAGGCTCTCAGAGCCTATGACTATGACACAGTCTTATCTCATCCCGGGATGCGAGGGACTTTTCTCAGCAAAGCTTAACGATCCTCAGCTTATCCAGACGGCACAGTACGGACAGATTGCAGCTGAAGTTATCGACAGGACTGAACTTGTTGCCAAGAAGCAGGTTGCAATCCTTGAGAAGACATCCATCGCAGGCAAGGAGACCTTCGGCAGCTATTATTCCAAGGCAAACAGGTTTGCGTCAATCGCAAAGGGTTCTTTCGAAGGATACAGAAAGGCTGTAGATTCTCTCGGTGTTTATTCTCATTCACTCAAGATTACAGAGGCCACTTCCTCATACGGAGCAGTAGACCAGGCCAAGGAAGTTACAAGATGGGCATTCGATGCAAAGAAAGGCAAGGCTTCAGACATCATTACTGTGAACCAGAACTATTTCTTCATCGCCACGGTAAAGGAAATTCATAAAGAAGGATACGCTACCGTTCAGGAGGCTGCATCAAGCATCTATGACCAGCTTTATTTCGAGAAGCTTCAGAAGAAGACCGTTGAGACTGTGGCTTCAAAGATTGCAGGGCTCAATACTATCGAGGAAGTTGCCGAGGCGCTTGGCGGAGTGGTATCGACACGCGAGGCCGTTTCTTTCTCAGGAATGAGCACAGCCATTGAGCCTGCTCTTCTCGGTGCTGCCTATACGGCACAGGAAGGAAAGGTTTCTTCACCTGTTGCAGGCGCTGCCGGAGTATATGTATTCACAGTTTCAAACCGTCAGGTCGGAAACTTCTATACAGAGGAGGACGCCAACAATATGGCCCTCCAGAAGGCACAGTACGCTTCACAGATGGTTCTCCCTGTAATGATCGAGTCATCTGACACAAAGGATAACAGAGCGCGCTTCTTCTAGCGGAAACTCTCAGATTTTGTGGGCTCCGTCGGAGATTATGACATCATAGACTTTCGGGGCGTGGCCGAAGCGTGAGCTGAATTCCTTGACGGCTGCGTCTACGAAGGGCTGGTACAGTTCCTTCCTGACAAGATTTATCGTACAGCCTCCGAATCCTCCTCCCATTACCCTGGACCCGGTTACATCCATCCTGCGGGCAAGCCTGTTGAGGAAATCCAGCTCTTCGCAACTGACCTCATAGAGTCTGCTGAGCCCGAAATGGGTTTGGTACATCATTTCGCCGGCGGTCCGGTAGTCGTTCCTTTCGAGAGCGTCGCAGACATCCAGGACTCTCTGCACTTCTCCGATGACATACTCTGCTCTCAGGAAGTCTTCCTCAGAGATCTCTGCGCGGACTTCTTCCAACCAGACTCTCTTGGCGTCGCTCAGGCTTTCAACGTCAGGATGCTTCCCCCGGATAGCCGCCAAAGCATTTTCACAGGATCTGCGACGATCATTATATGCTGACGAGGCCAGTTCATGCTTGACGCACGAATCTATCAGGACAAGCTTGTATCCGGCTTTTTCCGGATCGAACGGGAAATATTTATACTCCAGGGTCTTGCAGTTGAGCCTTATCAGGCAGCCTTTCTTCCCGAAACAGGAAGCGAACTGGTCCATTATTCCGCAATTGACCCCGCAGTAATTGTGCTCGGTGCTCTGTCCTATCCGGGCCAGTTCAAAAAGGCCGGAGCCGTTGTGGAAAAGATCGTTGATGGCGAAGGCGTAGGTGCTTTCGAGTGCGGCGGAAGAACTCAATCCGGCGCCAAGAGGTACGTCACCGGCAAATACGGTATCGAAACCTTTGACCGTTCCTCCTCTTTTCAGGGTCTCGCGGCAGACGCCGAAAATGTAACGAGCCCAGGACTGCGAGGGTTTGTCATTTTCTTCAAGGCCGAATTCCGAATATTCAGAAAGATTGATGGAAAATGCCCTGACCCTGTCCGTCCCGTTCGGATGGACGGCTGCGACTATTCCCTTGTCAATCGCACCGGGGAAGACATATCCTCCATTATAGTCGGTATGCTCACCGATCAGATTGATTCTTCCGGCGGAAGCATACATATCGTAGCTGTCACCGAATAGTGAGACGAATTTTTCCCGGATTTCCTGCTCCATATGTTCAAAAATTGGTTTCAGCAAAAATAGTTAAAATTCAGCAGTAATGACAATCGGGAAGTGATCGCTGATACCTCCCTGGTATCTCGGACCCACGTATGTCCTTTTCGGCTTGATGCCTCCGTGGGCCCTGTCAGGTACGGTCAGGTATGGATGGGAAAAGACTTTTTCACGTATGTCCCTGACGCGGAAGTGAAAGCATCCGTCCAGTTTCTCCCATCTGCCGTCATATTTGTAAGTGCCTTCACCGTGAAACAGGGAACCGTCATTGAAGTCTCCGACGGAAATTGTAGGGCAGCTCAGGCTGTCACAAATGGCAATCATGGTTTCCATCGCGATGCTCCGGCCGCCCGAAGAGCCGCCTCCGACCTTTGAGGGATGGTGGTTGACGAGTAAGGCCAGAGTATCTTCGGCAGGGGTCACGAATTTGGCGAGAAGGATGTCCCTGGTGGGAATTATATTTCCGAGACTGTCATAAAGATGGCAGGGCTCGCTGTACAGTTTCTTCAGGGAACCGGTCCGGTACAGCATAGCGCAGTCGATGCCTCTGTGGTCAGGAGACTCGTAATGGATTATCCTGTAGCCCGCCTTGTGCAGGATGGTGTAGCGCAGGAGACGGTTCATAACCGAGCTGTCCCCGACTTCAGCGAAGCACAGGACATCCGGAAGGGAACCTTCGGAGTCGGCTATCAGCATCACGGTTTTGGCAATGCCTTCACATTTTGAATAAAACCTGGAAGAGGTCCAGTGCTTCTCGCTTTCAGGATCCGGCGCAAAGAAATTCTCAAGGTTCCAGAATACTATTGATACGTTCAGAAGGGTGAGCAGCGTTATCATGGCTGCAATATCGTACAAGCGGGCGTAAAATTGAGAAAGAAACGTAAAAACAATAATATAATGAGTAAATTTGCGAGTTAAAAAATATAAATTATGTCTCTCAAATGCGGTATAGTAGGTCTGCCTAACGTGGGCAAGTCAACACTTTTCAATTGTGTAAGTTCCGGAAAAGCGCAGAGCGCGAATTTCCCATTCTGCACGATAGAGCCGAACCTTGGTTCCACAAACGTTCCTGACAGGCGTCTGGAGGTGCTTGCAGACATTTGCAAACCGAAGAGCGTCGTTCCGGCAACTGTTGACATAGTGGATATCGCCGGACTGGTCAGGGGTGCAAGCAGGGGAGAGGGACTTGGCAACCAGTTCCTTGCCAATATCAGGGAGTGTGACGCGATTCTTCACGTCCTCCGCTGTTTTGACGACGGCAATGTCGTGCACGTTGACGGAAGTGTGGACCCTGTCAGGGATAAGGAAGTGGTGGACGCTGAGCTCCAGATCAAAGACCTCGAGACCATTGAGAGCAGGCTGGGCAAGGCTGAGAAGGCTGGAAAGGCTGGGGACAAGGAAGCTAAAAAGCTTTCTGACCTGCTGATAAGGTACAGGGAGGCCCTGCTTCAGGGTAAGCCTTGCCGTTCCGTAGCTTTGATGAATGACGAAGAGGCTTCGATTGCGCACGACCTTTTCCTGCTTACCAACAAGCCTGTCCTGTATGTCTGCAACGTTGACGATGCTTCAGCCTCGAAAGGCAACAGGTATGTGGAAGCCGTCAGGGAGGCGGTGAAGGACGAGAATGCGGAGATACTTATCATTTCCGCCAGGACAGAATCTGAAATAACAGAAATGGAGGACTACGAGGACAGGCAGATGTTCCTTGCCGAGATGGGGCTTGAAGAATCAGGAGTTGTCCGTCTTATTCAGGGCGCATATCATCTTCTCGGCCTGCAGACCTTCTTCACCGCCGGAGCGGACGAGTGCCGGGCCTGGACTATTCACAAGGGGTACAAGGCGCCGAAAGCCGCCGGCGTCATCCATACGGATTTCGAAAAAGGATTCATCAGGGCCGAGGTCATCAAGTATGACGACTTCGTAAACTATAAGACTGAATCTGCAGTCAGAGCCGCCGGAAAGATGGGAGTGGAAGGGAAGGAGTATGTCGTACAGGACGGGGACATAATGCACTTCCTGTTCAACGTATAACGGAGGCTATCCATCCTTCGTCGATGCGCACAAGCCCTTTTGCGCCTGAAGCGACATCGGGATTGCGGCTCAGAATGCCCCTGCAGTCTTCATAGACATTCAACCCGACAGCAAGCATTTCCATTTGCCCGTCCTTCGGATAAGTGAAAATGAGGTCTCCTTCTGCACCGTCCATCCTTACGAATTTAAGGGACAGATCGGAACCTTTTTCCTGCCTTATCACATACTTGCACATTTCGATGGCGAGGTCATCAAGGCCGGCGTCAAATATGTGGACTTTCTCTATCAGGGAGCCCGTATCGTCCACCAGCCTGCCTGTGTACTCATTCAATGATTCCATGCTGTCGAAGAACTTTTTTGCCTGCTGCTGCGCCTCTTCATCGAAAGTGAGCCATACCATAACTTTTTCATCGGGGTCATGATACAGGACAGGATACCTGAGCACTGATTTGTGCCCGCATTCCGGGCAGGTCCATACAAACAGCTCCCCGTTCGCAAACTTTTCCTTAAGTTCGGGATTTTCGTGAACGTTCACGCTGCCGTACAGATTTGCGTCACCGGTCTTTCCGCAGACCGGACAGGTCATGGTGTGTATTGAGGACAGAGACATGTCAGAGTTCGATTGAAAAAACAAGATTAACGGAATCCACGTAATAGTGAAGATAGGAAACGCCTATTCTTGTGTCATAAGGTATCCACAGCAGATTTCCCAGGTGAGCCACGAGGCTGGCCCCGAATCCGGCCCTGCTTACGTTGTTCTCGTAATTATGGTCATGGTAGTACCTGGCGTGAAGGTTGAATTCAAAATTACGCACATAGACATAAGGGGACAATCTGCTCCAGTCCACGGAAGCGAAAGGAACGGCATAGTCAAATGTGAGGTAAGTGTTCTTATGGTCCCTGCCGGGGTAACCGTGGAAGGTGCCGGCAAGTTTTATCCCGTGGTTCTTCCATCCCGGAAGGTATCCGTATATGAAGGCATAAGCGTCGCAAGGGAACAGCGCGTATGGCCCGGTGTGGGCGGACAGGCCGAGTTCGACTCCCGCACCGAATTTCGGATATATTCTTCCCTTGGCCCGGGGAAGCATCGAATATGCCCTTGCCTTGAGAGCAACTTCAGCCTCAGATGCCCTCGAACCCTGATAATAGTACCTGTCGTTGCCGAAGTATGCAACAAATTGAGGGATTACTCCTCGCAGCCATCCCCTGGAAGAAAAGTCAAAAGGCACGTAGACTTTGATTTCAGTATTGAAATACGGCCTGTTGTCGGCAATCCTTTCCTTGACAAGATACCTTTTTCCGCTTTCAACGTCCAGGCTGTCACGGATTCCGAAAGAGGATGCGGCCTTTTCATTCAGGTCCGCGCTCACCTCAATCTTCGGATAGAAGCCGGAATAGGAGAACTTCGCGTGTCCCGCATTCCTGAAACCGGATCCCTTGGTCCAGGCGGAATAGGCGACATATCCGGAAGCGGTGCCCAGTTCGTTCTGGAAATAAGCGGATACGCCCAACCCTGCATCATACATAAAGGTGGACATACTGATATTGTCCACGTCATCATATTTGAAATACGCGGGAGCCCACGAATGGAAATGAATCAGATGCGCCGCCTTGGAATAATCGGAAGGCTCGCTTGTCCCGACTTCCTTAAACTTTATCTCTTCAGGAAAGACTACGTCAAGTTTGTCTGCAAGCGGGTAGCTCCTGATGTCGCTGAAATTCACAGCTCTGTCCAGAAGACTGTCCGAGCTGTATATCATCCTTCCTTCCGGCTTGAGTGCGGAGAAATATAAGCCGTTGTCAGACCAGCCGTAGTCGCTGATACCGTTCAGGGTGGCGGTCTGCCGGCATACTTCACTGCCGGAAGGGTCAATGGAGTACAGTTCATCCACACCGTCCCTGTCACTGATGAAGAACAGCCTGCCCTCGTGGCTGCCGAGTTCCTTTATCTTGACAGGCTGGCCGGAGAGCAGAGGTTTGAAATCGGGAATGCCGTACAGTCCGAAACCGTCAGGTGTGATGGCGCTGACATAGACCTTTTCTCCTATCCAGGCGGATTCCACAATCTGGAAATTGTCCGGAGCGCTTATGCTTCTGAGGGCCGTTCCCCGGTCCGGGTCAAGAATGACCAGATTGCTTCTGGCGTCCAAGGTATATTCCGTTACCGATATTTCCCCGCCGTCATCGGCGCAGGCGGGATTGAAATATCTCTGCCCTCGGGTCAGCCTCACTGTTTTCCCGGAGTCGTCGAGATAGAAGATGTCTGAGAATGATTTTGCCGGCCAGCGCCTGTCCGGGACAGTCTCACTCCAATAGACGCGGCCCTGGGCAGGGCAGGAAGCCAGTCCTGACGCCGGATATGAAGTAAACTGCGAGACGGTTTTTTCAGTACCGTTTTCGGGATTGACCCTCACCAGTACAGGAGTTTCATATATCTTTTCCTTGACACTGTATATGACGTCCGAATGGTCGGAGGAACCGAAGTACTGGGTGAAATCATCATTCTGCCGGGTGATTCTCCGGGCTGGAATAAACGCCCCGCGTCGGACATTGTCCTTTTCCCAAACTGTCTTCAGGCTGTCTGCAATGGAAGGAAAGGCTGCGGCGAAGTCCTTTCTCAATGCGGAGAAAGGCCACTCCCTGAAACCCTTGTTGACGTACATCCCGGCCATTGACACATAGCCGATCTTATAGTAGTCAGGAGTGAAATTTTTGATTGAACCGTATCTCCATTGCCAATAGTCACGGGTATCGCCCTGTACGAAGCAAGCCCTCAGATACTCCAGAAAATCAGCGCTGCGGCCTCTGCCCTGGCTTGTCAGAGCGGTCTCTGCAACCACGGCATCGCCTTCGAAAACCACAGGACCGCAATACAGGGAGGCAAAAGCTCCGGTTGACAATTCCCCGAAAGGATATCTGAAATACTTGCGCCACCCGTCATCGGCATACTGCATCTGCGCTACGTGTCTTGATTCGTGAAGGGTAAGATGAAGCATCCAGGGAGTCGATTCCGGTTTGTAGGCCTGAGGAGTCGTGATGAGTTCCATCCTCCACGGAGCCGTTGCAACCATACCGTTCGATTGAACGGAATACGGGTGCAGGACAACGGGGAATTTCTTCTTTGAAGTCTGGTTGGGAAGGAAGCCCAGATTCCGGGAAACGGGTTCAGTAAGCAGTTCAAGGGATATCAGGTATTGCCTTGCAAGAGAGTCAAGCCCCTCAGGATACAGCACGCGGTAAGTTGTTGACTGTATTTCCTTCCAGTCAAGGTCTCCCGGGTCTTCTCCGTTCAGATAAAATTGAGCCCCCGCGTCGATGGATAGGAGGGCAAGGAGGAATGGCAGAATGATATGATTGATTTTCACTGCTCGCATAATAATACAAATTTAATATTTTTAACTAACTTTACCTTGTTTATCTCACCCCGTGATGAAGAATTCTGCTGTCATAATCCTCTCCGCCCTTATGCTGGCATCGTGTGCCTGCGGCCGTCAGGACCAGTCCCGGCAATGGACTGAGCAGGATGTTTCACGGTACGTTGTTTTTTGGCAGACTCTTAACAAGACGGAGGCACAGGCCAAAGTGTCGGAATTCTTCGATGCCATAGAGGAGCAGCAAGCCTCCGACACGTCGTCTCTGACATATCTTCAGGTGACCGAGTGGGTGTCCAAATACCTTTATGACCCTAATTCTCCTGTAAGGGACGAAGACCTTTATCTGCCTTTCGTAAGGAAGATGGCGTCATCCCGTTTTACATCCGAAGACCGCCGTCCCGGATATCTGTATCAGGCTGAAATGTGCGCCCTCAACAGATACGGCACCGTGGCGGCTGATTTCACGTACAGGGACATTCACGGGAAGGACCACAGGATGTCTGACATCAAGGCGGACTGTCTGATTATGCTTTTCAGCAATCCGGGCTGCCACTCCTGCAAGGAAATAGTCGATGCAGTCAGCGGCTTTGAAGGAGTGGATGATATGATAGCAGGCGGGAGGGTGGCGGTCCTCAACATTTACATTGACGAAGACATCCAAGCTTGGAAATCTTATCAGGACGAATACCCTGGCAATTGGATAAACGGATATGACCCGGACTATATCATTCGGGAAGATGTGATATACAATGTCAGGGCGATACCTTCCATTTACGTGCTGGATTCGGACAAGCGGGTGCTGATGAAGGACGCTCCGCTCGAGAAACTCCTTCTTTTTATGAATAATATCTAAAATATCAATACTATGGCAGTTAAAAGAAGACTTTGGTCAAGGACCAATTGCGGAAAAGCAATCTACAAGTACACAATCACCAACAGCAAAGGTGCATCAGTAGTGCTTTGCAACATAGGTGCAGGCATTCTCTCAATCAACGTTCCTGACAAGAACGGAAAGCTGGGGGACGTTGCTCTCGGATACCGTAAGGCTGAAAGCTATTTCGGCGACGGACCTTGTATGGGAAGATGTCCCGGCAGGTTCGCAAACCGCATAGACAAGGGAGTTTTCACTCTTGACGGCAGGAAATACACGCTTCCTGTCAACTGCGGACCGGATCATCTTCACGGAGGACCGGACGGATTCCAGAACAAAGTCTGGGAATCCCGCAAGCGCAAGGGCGGAGTGGAATTCATGTGCATCTCCGAAGACGGAGAGATGGGATATCCCGGAAAGGTTCAGGCTGTAGTCCGTTACGAATGGAGTGAGCAGAATGAGCTCAGACTCACATTCACGGCACGTTCGGATGCAAGGACTGTCATCAATCTTACCAACCATGCATATTTCAACCTTAACGGAAAAGGGTCTGTCCTCAGGCATTATCTCAAGCTCAATGCTTCAGAATACCTTCCGACGGACAGCACCCTCATACCTCTGGGCGAACCCGAGCAGGTGGCCGGCACTCCGATGGACTTCCTCAATGCCAAGACGCTCGGAAGGGATGTCCGCAAGGACTTTCCTGCATTGAACTACGGCAAGGGATATGATGCATGCTGGTGCGTTGACGGATATATGAAAGGCCAGCTCAACGATGTCGCAGAGCTTTACTCTAAGGTCAGCGGAAGGGTACTGAAGGTTTATTCCACACAGCCTGGAGTGCAGGTTTACACTGGAAACTGGCTCGGAGGATGTCCTGAAGGGAAGAGAGGACGCAAGTACCGCGATTATGATGGAGTGGCTATCGAGTGCCAGCATTTCCCTGACAGTCCCAACAAGCCTGAGTATCCTACGACCGTACTTGAACCCGGGAAGATTTTCAAGCAGGCTATCATCTATGCATTCTCGACGAAATGAAGCAGTACCTCGACCTTTTAAGAGAAATAATGGATAACGGAACGGTCAAGGGCGACCGGACCGGTGTCGGCACCAAAAGTATTTTCGGTTATCAGATGCGTTTTGACCTTCAGGAAGGTTTTCCTCTTCTGACCACCAAGAAAGTGCATCTCAAGTCCATCATTTATGAACTTCTGTGGTTCATCTCCGGAGATACCAACATCAAATATCTCAAAGACCACGGAGTGAGCATATGGGATGAATGGGCCGATGAAAACGGAGATCTCGGACCTGTTTACGGTCATCAGTGGCGCAGTTTTCCTGCTCCTGACGGGGAAGCCGTAGACCAGCTTTCCGATGTCATCAGCCAGATAAAGAACAACCCCGATTCGCGCAGAATGCTGGTTTGTGCCTGGAATCCCGGTGAGATAGACAGGATGGCCCTGCCTCCTTGCCATTGTCTTTTTCAGTTCTACGTAGCTTCCGGCAAACTTTCCTGCCAACTGTACCAGAGAAGCGCGGATACGTTCCTCGGCGTGCCGTTCAATATAGCATCTTATGCCCTGCTTACGATGATGCTTGCGCAGGTATGCGGACTGAAGCCGGGCGAATTTGTCCATACCACAGGCGACACTCACATTTATCTCAACCATTTTGACCAGGTAAGGGAGCAGCTTTCGCGATCTCCGCGTCCTCTTCCGAAGATGAAACTCAACCCTGAGGTCAAGAGTCTGTTCGATTTCAAATATGAGGATTTCACGCTTGAGGATTATGACCCGTGGCCGGCAATCAAGGCACCGGTAGCCGTATAATACAAAGATAGAAACAGATGGAAAAATGTTTGATAGTGGCTATAGGAGCCAACAATGAGATAGGAGTCAAGGGGCAGCTGCCATGGCATTTGTCTGAAGACTTGAAATATTTCAAGAAAACCACATCCGGATGCCCGGTGATAATGGGTAGGACGACATATTTTTCACTGCCCTTCCGTCCGCTGAAAGGCAGGAAGAACATTGTGCTCAATCTCGGAGGCGACCCTATACCCGAGGTTATCTGCGCGAACAGTTTTGAAGAAGCTTATGCGGCTGCAGAACCGTGTGAGAGATGTTTCATAATGGGAGGGGCTTCCGTCTACAGGGCAGCGGTCAATGATATGGACAGGCTTTTCATCACGCACGTCCATGCCGACATCCCCGAAGCCGACGCTTTTTTTCCGCAGATCAGCAGTGATATCTGGGAAGTGGAAACCCGTTCGGAGACTTTTAGGGACGGAGAGACGGGATACGGATTCGAATTCGTTGTTTACAGAAGAAGATAAACAGTTTCAGTTAGTAGTAGTATTTTATTATGGAAGGTAACAGAGAGCACTTCGGGAGCCGTATGGCTGTCGTGATGGCGCTTGCAGGTTCAGCGGTAGGCCTGGGCAACATCTGGCGTTTCCCGTATATGGTCGGAGAATACGGTGGAGCGATATTTTTGATTTTTTACCTGATTTTTACTTTTTTCCTGTCCTTGCCTGTTTTTTACGCTGAGGCCATAATAGGAAAAAAAGGAAGGAAAGGAGCCTTCGGATCATTCTCGTCACTTGCCCCCGGGACAAGATGGAAACTTGTCGGCGTGCTCTGCATCGTATCCTGTTTTATAATCACTTCATACTACAGCGTTGTCGGCGGATGGGCGATTGATTATCTGGCCCGCTCTGTCGTTACCGGGTTTGAAAATCTGTCACGGGACTCTGCGACTTCACTTTTCAGCAAGGTTTCTTCATCTGTATGGGAGCCAATAATCGCACATACGGTATTCATCGGATTTGCAGCGGTTATCATCAAGCTGGGTATCAAGAACGGAATCGAGAAATTCACCAAGATTACGATGCCTATCCTTTTTATCCTGATGATATTCATTATGTTCTTTTCTCTCAGCCTTGACGGGGCAGGGGAAGGAGTGAAGTATCTGCTCCGGCCTGATTTCTCGAAATTTTCCGCGAAGACACTGGCTTTTGCCCTCGGGCAATCATTTTTCTCGCTTTCGCTCGGAATGGGTACAGTGCTTACCTATGCCTCATATATGAGAGATGAGGATTCCATAGCATCAGCCGGACTCTACACTTCAATATTCGATTTCTTATTCGCCATAATATCAGCCTTTGTGGTTATCCCGGCTGTGTTTGCAGCCGGCCTCGAACCGGGAGCGGGACCGTCTCTTGTCTTTGAGTCTCTGCCGTATATTTTCTCAAAAATGGGACTGACATCTCCTGTGTTGAGCAGGTGTGTGACGATATTCTTCTTCCTTTCAGTGTTTTTCGCGGCTATCACTTCCCTGATATCCCTGTTTGAAGTATGTGTGGCGCACCTTGTTGAAGACAGAAATATCAGCAGGACCAGGGCATCCCTGATTGTTTTCATCAGCGGCTGGCTGCTGGGAATATTATGCTCCCTGTCATTCGGAGTCCTCGGAGACTTCAAGATTTTCGGAAACACGATTTTCAGTTTCTTCGATACTCTGGCTTCCAATTATCTGATGACCCTCGGTGCGCTGCTGTTCGTATTGTTTGTGGGCTGGAAGATGGACAGGGAAAGTGCCATCGACCAGTTCTCCATGCGCAAAAGCAGGAAAAGGGAAAAGACCTTCCCATATTTCTACTTTGTCATCAAGTACGTAGCTCCGGTGATGATTATTGCCATATTCTTATCGAACTTCATTAAATAACCAATAGTATGAAAAGATTTTTCCTTATTTCATCGATGCTGTTTGCCGCAGTTGCAATGCAGGCTCAAGACCTTACCTCTCTGGTAATTGAAGAAGGCGGGACAGGTGCTTTCAAGTCTGTAATGGTATCGGATGCCACATTGACCACACACACTGTTTTCAAGCCTCAGGATTTGAGTCCCTTTGACTCATCCAACCCTATCCCTGTCCTTGTCTGGGGCAACGGAGCCTGCACGGATTCACCGTGGGAGCACGTCCGTTTTCTCAATGAGATAGCTTCACACGGATTCTTTGTCGTAGCTGTAGGGACAATGCCGGAACCTCTTGACGTCAGGCCAAGGGTCGGACAGTCACCGTCGTCAAAGCTTGTTGATGCCATGGACTGGGTCATCAAGACGAACAATGATCCCGAGAGCCAGTATTACGGGAAGCTTGACGTATGGAATATTGCAGTTGCGGGAATGTCCTGCGGCGGACTTATGACCCTCGATGTTGCAAAGGATCCGCGCATCCGTACCATCATGATATGCAACAGCGGACTTTTCAAGCAGTCGAATGCTTCTACGGCAGTGCCGGGTATGCCTATGCCTTCCAAGGACCGTCTCGCCGAGATCCATACTCCTGTCATATATATTCTGGGAGGAAGCAAGGACATTGCCTACGAGAACGGAATGGATGATTTTGCTACCATCAATCACGTTCCTGCGTTCGCTGCAAACTATCCTGTGGGACACGGCGGCACATATTCAAAGCCTTTCGGAGGAGAATTTGCCATAGTGGCTACAGCGTGGCTGAAATGGCAGCTCAAGAGTGATGCTGAAGCCGGCAAATTCTTCAAAGGCAGTCCATGCGGGCTCTCCCAGAGAGAAGGATGGACTACCGACAAGAAGAATATTCCGTAATATCAGATACCGAGTTCCTTCTTCATTGACCTGAGAAGGTCGAAGGCCTGAAGAGGGGTCATATTGTTGAGGTCGGCTCCTTCGAGCTGTTCCTTGATGGAAGACAATGTAGGATCGTCCAGCTGGAAGAAAGACAGCTGGACGCTTCCGTCTTCTTCCACCCTGCCCTGCTTTGAAACATTCTCGACGCTCTTCTCCTTGCGCTCAAGATCCCGGAGTGTCTTCTCTGCAGAATCAATGACTTCCTTAGGCATTCCTGCCATCCTTGCCACGTGGATTCCGAAACTGTGAGCCACTCCTCCCGGACACAGTTTGCGGAGGAAAATCACGTTCTTTCCGTCTTCCTTGACGGATATGTGATAATTCTTGACTCTCGGGAAAAGGTTTTCAAGATCGTTGAGTTCGTGATAATGGGTGGCGAAAAGGGTCTTCGCCCCCTTGCCGTGCTCGTGGGTGTATTCCACAAGGGCACGCGCTATGGACATCCCGTCGTATGTTGAGGTTCCTCTTCCTATTTCGTCGAGAAGCACCAGTGAGCGCGAAGAGAGATTGTGCATTATCATTGCGGTCTCAAGCATCTCTACCATAAATGTGGATTCTCCTCTGGAAATGTTGTCCGTCGCACCGACACGTGTGAAAATCTTGTCGAAGAAGCCCATCCGTACGCTTTGAGCCGGTACGAAAGAGCCGATCTGAGCCATTAGGACTATCAGCGCGCTCTGCCGGAGAAGGGCGGATTTCCCCGACATGTTAGGGCCGGTGAGAATCATTATCTGCTCCTTCGCACTGTCAAGAAGAAGATCGTTTGCAACATATTCCTCACCCGGAGCCATCAGGGTCTCGATGACCGGATGTCTTCCTCCCTTGATGTCAAGCGTAAGGCTCTTGTCCACGACAGGTCTGCAGTAGTTTTTCTCCAGAGCCTGTACGGCGAAACCGGAGAGAACGTCCAGTTTGGAGACGATGGCGCAGTTGTGTTGAATATCCTTGATGCAGGACTGTATGTCGCCGACGAGTTCGGCGAAGATTCTCGATTCAATCTCATAGATTCTCGCCTCGGCGTTCATAATCCGGGACTCATACTCCTTGAGTTCCTCTGTAATATATCTTTCGGCGCTTACGAGCGTCTGCTTCCTGATCCATTCCGCAGGTACCTTGTCCCTGAATGTATTCCTGACTTCGATGTAGTAGCCGAAGACGTTGTTGTAGCTGATTTTCAGGGAACTGATGCCGGTGCGTTCGATTTCACGGCGCTGCATTTCCATAAGATACTCCTTCCCTCCCCTTGAAATTGACCGGAGTTCATCAAGTTCGGTGTCCACACCGGGGCAGACGACGTCTCCTTTGCCCAGCATGGATGCACTCCGGTCGTCGAGAATGGAGTTGATGCGTGAGAGTATCTTTCCGCAGTCACGCATACCCCTGGCAAACTTGTTGATGACGCGGCATCCCGAATTCCTGCATATCTCACCGATAGGGGCCATCTGTGCAAGGCTTCTCCCCAACTGTCTGACTTCGCGCGGAAAAATCTTTCCGGTGGCGGCCCTGGAAATTATTCTTTCAAGGTCTCCCACATTGCCTATCAGAGAAGTGAGGGATCTTAGGATTTCTTCGTTGTCACGGAACCATCCTACAACATCGTACCTGTCGTTGAGCTCCTGTATATCAATGATAGGCATAGCCAGCCATTCCCTGAGCAGACGGGCGCCCATAGGTGAAGAGCATCTGTCGATTACGTCAACAAGCGCCACTCCGTCCCGTCCGGACGCGGAAGAGAAGATTTCAAGATTACGGAAGGTGAAACGGTCCATCCAGACGAACTTGTTCTCATCGATTCTGGAGATGGAGCATATGTTCCTGAGCCCGGTATGCTGAGTCTGCTCGAGGTATACGATCAAAGCGCCGGCCGAGCATATCGAGAGGGGGAAATTGTCGATGGCAAAACCCTTGAGGGAAGGGACTCCGAGTTGCCGGCGAAGTTTTTCATACGCCGCGTCAAACACGAAGGCCCATTCATCCAGGGAGGAGACATAAAAGTCGGGGAATTTCTCCTTTACCCTTCTGCATATCTCCCTCTGGACCACCAGTTCCTTCGGATGGAGCGAAGAAAGTAGGGAACCGATATAGTCGATGGAACCTTGGGCTACCTGAAACGTACCGGTGGAGACATCCAGAAAGGCGGCTCCGCAACTGTCATTGTCAAAGGTCAGGCCTGCAAGATAGTTGTGTTCCTTCTGTTCCAGCATGCTTTCACCGAAGGCAACGCCGGGAGTGAGTATCTCCGTAACGCCTCTCTTGACCAGCTTCGACCGGGCAAGTTTCGGATCTTCAAGCTGGTCGCAGATAGCCACCTTGTATCCGGACCTGACAAGTTTCTGGAGATAGGTTTCTATGGCGTGATGCGGGAAGCCGGCCATAGGAGTGGCTTCCTTGTCACCGTTGGACCTTTTGGTAAGAACAATGCCGAGCACCTTGCTGGCAAGCAGGGCGTCATCGCTGTATGTCTCGTAGAAATCTCCCACGCGATACAGGAGTATCGCTTCAGGATGCTGAGCTTTTATTGCGAAATATTGCTTCAGCAGGGGAGTATCTTCAATGTTCTTGCCCATTTGCAGTAAAAATAATCAAAAAAGTCGAGTCAGTTCAATAAAATCTTCCACGCCCAGGCGTTCAGCCCGAAGGTCGAACACAGGATTCTCCAGCACTCCGCGGGAGAGCATATCATCGTTGAGCATAGGTTTCAAGGCATTTCTCAATGTCTTCCTGCGCTGGTTGAATGCCGTTTTCACCACCTGCTTGAACAGTTTCTCATCCACACCGAGATCCGTCCGGCCGTTGCGCTTCAGCCTGATGACTGCCGACTTGACTTTCGGAGGCGGGGCGAAGGCTCCCGGACCCACGGCAACGATATATTCTATGTCATACCAGGCCTGAAGAAGCACCGACAGTATGCCATAGGTTTTCGACCCCGGTTTCTCAGCAATGCGGTCAGCCACTTCCTTCTGTATCATACATACGACTTCCGGAATATTGTCCTTGTCATCCAGTATCCTGAAGAAAATCTGCGATGATATATTGTACGGGAAATTCCCTATTACCCGATACGGGCGGGGTATGATTCTGTGAATGTCAAGCTTCAGATAGTCTGCCTGGAAAAGGCGGCCCTGCATATTCGGAAAATGGGTCAGGAGATAGTCCACGGACTCTCCGTCCAGCTCGACCATTTTCAGGTCCAGGTCTTCCCTTTTGAGGAGATACTGCGTCAGAACCCCCATTCCCGGCCCTATCTCCAACACGTCGGAAGGGAGGGAGCCGTCGCATTCCAGGGTATCGACAATGGTTCTGGCGATGTTCAGGTCAGTAAGGAAATGCTGGCCGAGAGCCTTTTTTGCGCGAACTTCCATCAACCTATTTTTTTAGCGAGCCTGTCAGCAAGTTCTATGAATGCCTGCGCATCCGGACGGGTCCCCAGCGCGGCCGGTTCTCCGTCATCACCGCTTTCCCGGATACTCTGAACGAGAGGAATCCGGCCCAGAAGCTCGACACCCAGATTTTCTGCCATCCGAGCTCCCCCGTCGCGGCCGAAAAGGAAGTATTTTTCATCAGGATGTTCTTCAGGGGTAAACCAGGACATATTCTCTACGATTCCGAAAATCTCCCTGTTAACGTTTTTGTTGCGGAACATATTTACGCCTTTCTCCACGTCGGCGAGAGCTACGTTCTGAGGTGTCGTGACGATGACGGCCCCTTCCATGGGAATGTCCTGCACGAGGCTGATGTGGATGTCACCGGTCCCCGGAGGCATATCGATCAGCAGGAAGTCAAGATCTCCCCATTTGACCTGGAGAATCATCTGCTTCAGGGCATTGCAGGCCATAGGGCCTCTCCAGATCAGAGCCTGTCCCCTTTCTGCGAAATAACCGATGGACATCCACTCCACCCCGTATTTCTCGGCGGGGATGATGAACTCCTTGTCCCCGTCCCTGACGGCTGATGGCTGGAATCCTTCAGTATCCGTCATAGTAGGTACTGACGGGCCGTAAACGTCCGCGTCTGCAAGTCCGACTTTATATCCCAGTCTTGCAAGGGCGCAGGCGAGATTGACGGCTACGGTTGATTTCCCGACGCCGCCCTTTCCCGAGGCTATCCCTATGATGTGCCTGATATTCTTTACCTGCTCCAGGTCAAGGTCAAGACCTTTTTTCTTCGGGGTCTCTTCATCCACCACTATGGTCTTGACTTCGGAAGGCGTGCCTTTCGGCAGATTTTTGACAAGAGTGGCTCTCGCCGCTCCGATAAGGTATTCGGAAAGCGGATCCCTTCTTTTCGGGAAAGCCAGTGTCACGCAGACAGAGTCATTTTCAAGAGAGATGGAGTGGACCATACCGAGGTCGACCAGGTCTCTGTCCTGCCTGCCCGGATGGTGCACTTCCTTGAGATAATTCAATATTTCCTGTTCAGTCATATTTAAAACAAAGCGGGCTCAAGCCCTTTTGGATGAAAACTTTTCCTGTGATATTCAGTATAGCCGAATTTTCTGACAGCTTCCAGATGTTCCGGTGTCGGGTATCCCATATTGCGGTCCCAGCCATATTGCGGATACTCCAGCGCGAGGCTCTTCATATAATTATCCCTGTACGTCTTCGCCAGGACCGATGCTGCGGCTATTGATGCATAGGTTGCATCACCGTGTACCACAGTCTTGTATCCGTAATCGTCGAAGGGCCGGAACCTGTTCCCGTCGACAAGCAGGAATTCCGGCTTGACCTTCAATTTCCTCACGGCCCTCTGCATACCCGTGACAGAAGCCCACAGAATATTCAGTGCATCGATTTCTTCTACGCTCACCGCTTCAACGGCCCATGCCACGGCTTCTTTCTCAATCACTGCACGGAGCTCTTCCCTGGCCTTCGGGCTCATCTGCTTGGAATCATTGAGCAGAGGATGCCGGAAATCCTTCGGCAGTATCACAGCGGCAGCATAGACGGGTCCTGCAAGAGGGCCGCGTCCGGCCTCATCGCATCCTGCTTCCAGGACACCTTCATTCAGAAAAGGAAGAAGATTGACGGCGCGTGACATTGCGCCACAAATTTAATCATTTTTGGACAGTTTCGTGATAATGCTTTCAAGCACTCCGTTCTGTCTCTGGAGAAGTTCTATTGATTCTTTCTGGTTCCGGATGATAGCTTCTTTATCTTCCAGCCTCCTTTCATAGTCATCCGTCATCGCCCTGAATTTCTCCTTGGCGTTCTCGTAGTCGTTCAGCAGGTTGTCTGAGAACGCCTCCGGCCTGATGCCGATGAGAAGCTCTTCCGCTGACACACCGGTAACTTTCTCAAACTCGTCGAAATGGTCAGATACGTAATTGATGTTTCCGTCTTCGAAATTCTTGTAGGTGGTGGTGCCTATTCCCATTTTCAAAGAGATATCCACCTGACTCATCCCCGTCCTGTCCCGGGCCGCCTTGATACGATATGAAATTTTCCTTTTGTCCATATTGAATTGCATAGCAAAGTTATTTCTTATCAAATCCTTTTACGGGCCCGAAAAACGGTCTGACAGACATAAAAACAGTCTATTTTATTTTGTACCCCATTAAATACCCCCTCGTGAAGGTTTGTTTTTCGGACCGGATGAGCCAGTTTTGCAGAAACGATTTTTGTATGTGCAAAGTAGAAAGAAGCTACCCGCGATTCTGGGCGATGATAGAAAAAGAATCAATGACTGGAGGTGAGAGAACATGTTTTGAAGAGTTCTGCAGGAAAGAAAAGGTGTCTCCCGCTTCCTTTGACGAATTTTTATTGTCAGAACTTGGCTTTTCAGGCGAGGAAGTGCTTGATATTGCCTCGAAAAATTATTAGCTTTGCAAGCTATGCATTTCCTTCAAGGTGCGGCACGCTAAGGACTAATAATTAACAAATTCAAATACAATGAAAGAATATCAAACCAAAGACATCCGCAATGTGGTTCTCCTCGGCAGTACTAAGTCAGGTAAGACGACATTGGCTGAATCGATGCTTTACGAGGGTAAAGTAATCGACCGTAGGGGTACTGTTGAGGACAAGAACACAGTATCTGACAATGAGGAGCTCGAAAGGCTCAATCAGAGATCAATCTATGCTGCTCCTCTATATGCTGAGTTCATGGACAGCAAGATCAACTTCATCGACGCTCCGGGGGCAGATGATTTCATCGGCGGGGCGTATTCGGCTTTCAGAGTTTGCGAAAGCGGTGTTCTTGTGGTTAATGCCCAGCAGGGTGTTGAGGTTGGAACCGAGGCGTTCATCCGCCGTGCAGAAGGGATTAAGCTTCCTCTCGTGATAGCGGTGAACCAGCTCGATACTGAAAAGGCCGACTGGGACAATATCCAGAACTCCCTCAAGGAGTCTATCGGAGGAAAGTTCATCAACATCCAGTTCCCAGCAAACGCTGGTCCTTCCTTCGACGGATTCGTAGATGTCCTTATGATGAAGTATTATCACTTCAAGGATGCAAACGGCACACGCGAGGATCTCGAGATACCTGCAAGCCTTCAGGCACAGGCAGAGGAGTATCGCAATGCCCTTATCGAGAAAGCAGCCGAGTTTGACGATTCCCTTATGGAGAAGTTCTTCGATACCGGAGAGCTCAGCGAGGATGAGATCCGCAGAGGTCTTGGCATCGGTGTGGCTAACGGAGAAGTATATCCTGTATTCTGCGTATCGGCCAAGAAGGATATCGGCACAAAGAGACTTATGGAGTTCATAAAGAACGTCGCTCCGGCACCAAAGGTAAAGGAAGACGGTCCTGCATCTCTGTTCATATACAAGAACGCTGTCGAGCAGCATCTCGGAGAAGTTTCCTACTTCAAGGTAATGAGCGGGTCCATCACTTCAGGTATCGACCTTGAGGATCCGGCAGGAAACAAGGAGCGTCTTTCAGCAATCTATGCTGTGGCAGGCACAAAGAAAGAGGCTGTAAACGTGCTCAAGGCCGGTGATTTCGGTTGTGCAGTCAAGCTCAAGAACGGAAAGTCAAGCACCTCGCTCTCACTCCCTGGATCAGGAATCAAGTATGACAGGATTTCTTATCCTGCACCTAAGTACCGCTGCGCAATCAAGGCAAAGGTACAGCAGGACGAGCAGAAGCTCGGAGACGCTCTCAAGAAGATCGCTTCAGAAGATCCGACAGTAGTGGTCGAGTACTCAAAGGAGCTCCGCCAGACCATCCTCAGCGGTAACGGCGAGCAGCATATCAACATCGTAAAGTGGATCATCAACAACGAGTACAACCTCGATGTCGAGCTCTTCGCACCGAAGGTTCCTTATCGTGAGACCATCACCAAGGTCGCTACGGCACAGTACCGTCACAAGAAGCAGTCAGGCGGTGCCGGTCAGTTCGGCGAGGTACATCTTCTTGTCTGCCCTGCAGAGGGAGAACTCAACACCAAGTTCAAGATTGACGGAAAGGATACACAGCTCAATGTCAAGACTCAGGATATCTCCGAGATGGAGTGGGGCGGAAAGCTCGAGTTCTACAACTGCGTTGTCGGTGGAGCCATCGACCTCGGATTCATGCCGGCCATCCTCAAGGGTATCAAGGAGAAGATGAACGAAGGACCTCTTACCGGATCATACGCGCGTGACATCCGCGTATTCGTATACGACGGAAAGATGCACCCGGTTGACTCAAAGGAAATCGCCTTCATCATCGCAGGACGCAACGCATTCAAGGAAGCATTCCGCAATGCCGGTCCGAAGATTCTCGAGCCTATCTACAATGTTGAGGTTATGACACCTGCAGAGTATCAGGGAGCAGTTATGAGTGATCTCCAGAACCGTCGCGGTATCCTTGGAGATATGGGTGCTGACAAGGGATTCGCTATCCTCAAGGCACGCGTTCCACTCGCAGAACTTTACCGTTATTCAACAACCCTCAGTTCACTGACAGCCGGTTCAGCTTCATTCACAATGGAGTTCGCAGACTACCAGCCTGTACCGGGAGACGTTCAGACCAAGCTGCTTGCAGAATACGCAGCACAGGAGCAGGAGGAAGACTGATATATGTATAGAACCAATACGTGCGGAGAACTCCGCATAAGCAATGCAGGACAGAAAGTCACGCTGGCAGGTTGGGTACAGAAAGCCCGCAAGCTCGGTGGTATGACTTTCATTGACCTTCGTGACCGTTACGGCATCACCCAGCTCGTCACCGAGCGGGAAATCGAAGTCGGACGCGAATGGGTGATCCAGGTCACAGGAGAAGTCGTAGAGCGCCAGAGCAGGAATCCAAAGATGGATACCGGTGACATTGAGGTCAAGATAGAGACAGTAAACGTGCTCAACAAGGCCCAGACTCCTCCGTTCACCATTGAGGAAGTATCTGACGGAGGCGATGATATCAGGGCCAGGTACCGCTATCTCGACCTCAGGAGGGCACCTCTTCAAAGAGCTCTTGCATTGAGACACCGTCTTGCACAGGAGATTCGCTCTTATCTTGACGCTCAGGGCTTTATGGAGATTGAAACCCCGTATCTCATCAAGTCGACACCTGAGGGAGCGCGTGACTTCGTTGTCCCTTCACGTATGAATCCGGGAGAGTTCTATGCTCTTCCGCAGTCACCTCAGACATTCAAGCAGCTCCTTATGGTAGCCGGCTACGACCGCTACTTCCAGATTGTGCGCTGCTTCCGTGACGAGGATCTCCGTGCTGACCGTCAGCCTGAGTTTACACAGATAGACTGCGAAATGTCATTCGTAGAGCAGGAAGACGTGCTGAATACATTCGAGGGAATGATGCGTCGGATGTTCAAGAACGCCCTGGGCGTTGACATCCCTGATCCTCTTCCTCGAATGAGCTGGTATGACGCTATGGACAATTACGGTTCGGACAAGCCGGACGTACGTTTCGGGATGAAGATACACGAGATTTCAGACCTTGTCAAAGGCAATGGATTCTCAGTATTCGATTCTGCAGAGTATGTCGGAGCCATCTGTGCGCCTGTAGCGGAATACACACGCAAGCAGATCGATGAACTTACCGAGTGGGTAAAGCGTCCTCAGGTAGGAGCAAAGGGGCTTGTATATATCAAGCTCACGGCGGAGGGTATAAAGTCCTCGGTTGACAAGTTCTACGCTCCTGAGCAGCTGCAGAAGGTTTGTGACCGGCTTGGTGCGAAGGCGGGAGATATGCTGCTGGTTCTTTGCGGAACGAAGCGCAAGACCCAGACACAGCTCGGCGTCCTCCGTATTGAGATGGGCAACCGCCTCGGTCTGCGTGACCCTAAGGTGTTCGCCCCTCTGTGGATTGTGGATTTCCCTCTCCTCGAATGGGATGACGAGACACAGAGATTCTACGCAATGCACCATCCGTTCACGGCACCGAAGCCGGAACACGAGAAGTGGTTCTATTCAGACAAGAAGGAAGACCTCGAGAGAGTTTGTGCCAATGCCTATGATTTCGTACTCAACGGCACAGAGCTCGGAGGAGGTTCAATCCGTATCCACAATGCCGATATGCAGCAGAGGATGTTCGAAGTCCTCGGTATCAGCAAGGAAGATGCGGAATACAAGTTCGGTTTCATCATCAATGCCTTCAAATTCGGCGCACCTCCGCACGGGGGACTTGCATTCGGGTTTGACCGTGTCTGCGCCCTGTTCGGCGGGCAGGAGACAATCCGTGATTACATTGCATTCCCAAAGAACAATCAGGGCCGCGACGTAATGATTGACTCTCCTTCTCAGATAGACCAGCTGCAGCTTGATGAGTTACAGCTTGATATCAGAAAGAACAAATAATCGCATAACATCCGCGGCTGCTTTGCCGCGGATATTTTTATACGCAAGCCTATGAAAACAGCAAGATTAGTTATCAGCCTGATTGCCATTGTCTCATTGAACGCCTCTCCTGCATTCTCCCAGGACAAGGTGGTAAGGGAAGTGCTCGACAAAGGGCGTACCGACAACCGCACAATGCAGCACGCGGATTATCTCTCCAATCGGATAGGAGGAAGGATAATAGGTTCGGCCGCACTGGAGGAAGCAGAGAAATGGGTTGCCTCTCAGTTCCGTTCCTGGGGGCTGGAGGTAATTGAGCAGGAAGTCGGAGAAATCAACGTCGGATTCGAAAGGGGGCCGTGGTCAGGAAGAATGCTTTCGGAGGATGGGATGACTCTTCATTTCGGTACTCCGTCATACACTGCAGGTACAAGAGGACCGCAGAAAGGACATGTTGTCATCGCTCCTAAAACCCTGAATGAATTCAACAGGGTCAAGGGTAGGCTTAAAGGTGCGTGGGTGCTTGTGGACGGAATGTCGGAAGGCTGGCCTATCGACTGGAGGGAGCAGACAGACTCATTGTTCTTCAATGAGATAGTTGAGGCTGGGGCTCTCGGCTTCATCCAGAAAGCCAAGTTGCCTATTACCCTTCTCTATGACAGAAAATACTGTTACAAGATAACGCCTGACAATCTTCCGTCAGTATGTGACATCAAGCTTGATTCGCAGCAGTACGACATAATCAGACAGAAAGTGGTGGACAAGAAGGATTTCCTGCTTGAGTTCGACATAAGGAACCATTTCCGTGTCGGTCCCGTAAAGTACCACAATGTGATAGGTGTTATCAGAGGAAAGAAACATCCTGACGAATATGTGATGCTGGGCGCCCATCTGGATTCGTATGACAGCGCTACAGGCTCAGTCGATGACGGAAACGGTTCTTCAGTTGTGATTGAAGCGGCGAGACTCCTCGCAGAAAGCGGAGCCAAGCCCGACCGTTCAATAATGTTCTGCCTGTGGACAGGAGAGGAGTTCGGCCTTCTCGGTTCGAAGTATTTCGTCGAGAACAAGACCGTCCCTTATGACAGGATATCCAACTATTTCAATCGCGACGGCGGTCCTACTCTGGCGACATCCATTACCGTGCCTCCTGCAATGTATGAAGACTTCCGGAAGGTGTGTGAGCCTATCGGGGATTATGTGCAGGACGCTCATTTCACTGTCTATGAACGCAAAGGGGATCCGCGTCCGCGCCCTAAGAATGCGGGAGGGTCAGACCACGCATATTTTGCTCTGAACGGTATCCCTGCCATTTCTTTCGGTGAAAGCGATCCGTTCGGATACAATTTCGATTACCGCGAGATATGGCACACGGAGAACGACCGGTACAACAAGCTTATTCCCGAATATATGGAGCCGTCAGCGGTCATAAGCGCGGTGGTGGCATACGGATTGGCCAACCTCAACCATCTTCTGTCACGGGAAGGTCTTTACAGCGAATAATTCAGATTTCCAGAATATCAAAATCCTTATCAACGGGGGCTGTCCTGCGCAACAATCGTTTTGTGCAAAAGATAAACTTTGGCAATCTCACAGGATTATTAGTAAATTTGTAGATTGTGGTGACAGTGGAGCATAATTTTGATCTCAGCGGGCACAATACTTTCGGCATGAAGGTGTCCTGTGACACCTATGTGGAATATTCCTCCTCGCAGGAGCTGCAGTCACTTGATTTTGACAGTCTGCCGAAACCTTGGCTGCATATCGGGGGAGGGAGCAACCTGCTGTTCACCGGAGATTTCAAGGGAACGGTATTCCACTCTGCCATAAAGTACGTAAAATACGTGGATATGGGACTCGATATGGTCCTGCTGACAGTTGGGGCCGGGGTCATCCTTGACGACCTGGTGAAGGAAACTTGCGGCTACGGTCTGTGGGGTCTCGAGAACCTTTCTTTCATACCCGGAGAGGTCGGAGCTGCCGCCGTTCAGAATGTGGGGGCCTACGGAGTTGAGGTCAAGGACGTAATAGCGGGAGTGGTATGTTTCGACCTGCAAGAGAGAAAGAAGGTCATTTTCAAGACCCCTGAGTGCGCATACGCATACCGCGATTCGATGTTCAAGCAGGAGAAGGGCCGCTACATTGTGACCAGCGTGCTGTTCCGCTTGACGCGCAAGTATTCGCCAAAGCTGGAATACAGGGGACTGAGCGGATTGTTCGAAGGGAGGGAAAACCTTACTCCCGCAGAAATCCGCGAGGCAGTCATCAGGATAAGAAAAGAAAAGTTGCCTGACCCTTCTGAAGTTGGCAGTGCCGGAAGTTTTTTCAAAAATCCGGTGCTCAGTGGTGCGCAGTTTGCAGCAGTGGCGCAGGGTTATGATACGGTGCCGCATTATGTCCTTGACGGAGGTTTCGTAAAGGTGCCTGCGGCCTGGATGATAGAACAGTGCGGGTTCAAGGGATATAAGGAAGGCAACGTGGCAGTGTATGAGAAGCAGCCGCTTGTGCTGGTCAACGCAACCGGAACTGCAACCCCCGCAGAGATAATAGCACTGGAAAACAGGATTATCGACGCGGTAAAAGACAAATTCGGAGTGGAACTTCATCCTGAAGTGGAGCACATATAGAGAATATGGGAAAATTCATTATTGAAGGAGGGCATACCCTCAGCGGAAGCATCATCCCGCAAGGAGCCAAAAACGAAGCGCTGGAAGTGATAAGCGCTGTACTCCTCACCTCCGAGGAGGTCAGAATATCCAATATCCCTGAGATTCTTGATACGCAGAATCTTATCGATCTCCTGAAACAGATGGGAGTGAAGGTCACCCGCAACGGCAAGGGAGACTACAGTTTCCGGACCATGGACATCGACCACAAGTATGTACAGAGCGATGATTTTGTAAAGAAATGCGCTTTCATGCGCGGCTCCGTAATGGTTGTCGGACCGTTGCTTGCACGGTTCAAGAAAGCATATTTCCCAAAACCGGGAGGTGACAAGATCGGTCGCAGGAGGGTCGATACCCATATTGACGGTTTCATCAAACTCGGAGCGGAACTCGACGCTTCCGATCCGCAGAAGGCTTTCTGCCTGAAAGCAGACAGGCTCAAGGGTGCATATATGCTGCTTGACGAAGCTTCTGTCACAGGTACGGCCAACATCATAATGGCCGCTTCGCTCGCGGAAGGAACGACCACGATATACAACGCAGCCTGCGAACCTTATGTCCAGCAGCTTTGCCGTATGCTCATCTCTATGGGCGCAAAGATTGAAGGCGTCGGATCGAACCTCATAAAAGTTACAGGAGTGGACTCTCTGCACGGCACCTCACACAGAGTGCTTCCGGATATGATAGAAGTAGGGTCCTTCATTGGTATGGCAGCCATCACACGCAGTTCCCTTACCATCAAGAACGTATCGTACGAGAATCTCGGAATAATCCCGGACTCGTTCCGAAGGCTTGGAGTGAAGATTGAGCAGCGCGGAGACGACATCTATGTGCCTGCACAGGAAAGCTATGAGATAGAGTCTTTCCTTGACGGGTCGATAATGACACTTGCAGATGCCACCTGGCCGGGATTGACTCCCGATCTCCTTTCCGTTATGCTGGTAGTGGCGACACAGTGCAAGGGCAGCGTGCTCATTCATCAGAAAATGTTCGAAAGCAGACTGTTCTTCGTGGACAAACTGATTGATATGGGTGCGCAGATTATCCTCTGTGACCCTCACAGGGCAGTGGTCATAGGACACGACCACAAATTCCAGCTCAAGGCAGGGCGTATGACATCTCCCGATATCCGTGCCGGTATCGCGATGCTGCTTGCCGCAATGTCAGCGAAGGGTGAGTCCGAAATTGACAACATCGAACAGATCGACCGCGGATACGAAGATATCGAAGGTCGTCTGAATACCCTTGGCGCGAAGATTACCAGACAATAAATACTAATCAAATATGGGAAAATTCAGAATCGGGAGCGACCTGATAGGCGAGAAACAGATACCTGCAGACGCTTTGTATGACATACAGACACTCAGATGTCTGGAAAACTTCAATATTTCACATTTTCATCTCAACGAGTATCCTGATTATCTTAAAGGACTGGCCATCACCAAGATGGGGGCTGCAGAAGCAAATCACAAACAGGGACTCATCACTGACGAGGTTTACAAAGCCATCCTGCAGGCCTGCGGGGAAATATGCGAAGGAAAGCTTTCCGAGGCGTTTCCTATCGATATGATACAGGGAGGAGCGGGAACTTCGACCAATATGAATGCAAATGAGGTCATCGCCAACAGGGCCCTCCAGATTATGGGCTATGAGCTCGGAGATTTCGTGCACTGCTGGCCGAACGATGACGTCAACCGCAGCCAGTCAACCAATGACGCGTATCCTACGGCCGCTCATATAGGCCTGTACTTCACGCATTTGGAACTGAAGAAGCACCTTGAGGCACTCATAAAGAGTTTCCGCGCCAAGAGCGACGAGTTCGCGCACATCCTGAAGATGGGTCGCACCCAGCTCGAGGACGCCGTGCCTATGACGCTCGGACAGACTTTCGGGGGCTTCGCTTCAATCCTTGAAGATGAGATAAAGCATCTCGATGAGGCGGCGGAAGACTTCCTGACCATAAATATGGGTGCGACAGCCATAGGGACCGGTATTTGTTCGGAGCCGGGATACGCAGAGCTCTGCACGAAAGCGATTGCCGATATCACGGGCTGGGATGTGAAGCTGTCGAAGGATCTTGTCGGTGCGACATCCGATACTTCTTGCCTTGTAGGTTATTCTGCAGCGATGAAGAGACTTGCAGTAAAGGCATCCAAGATTAGCAATGACCTGAGACTTCTGGCGTCCGGGCCGCGTTGCGGACTGGGAGAAATCAACCTTCCCGAGAAGCAGCCGGGCTCTTCAATAATGCCGGGAAAGGTCAACCCTGTAATTCCTGAGGTTATGACTCAGATCTGCTACAAGGTGATGGGAAATGACGTTTGCGTGACAATGTCCGGAGAAGCGGCTCAGATGGAACTCAACGCAATGGAGCCTGTGATGATACAGTGCTGCTTTGAGAGCGCGGAGATCCTGATGAACGGATTCGACACCCTGCGCATCAACTGTGTGGACGGAATCACCGCCAACGCCGAAAGATGCGAGGCTTACATAAAGAACAGCATCGGTATCGTTACCGCCCTCAACCCTGTCATCGGTTACAAGCACTCCACCAAAATTGCCAGGAAAGCCAAGGAAACAGGACGCGGAGTGTATGACATCGTCCTTGAAGAGGGTATCCTGAGCAAGGAGGAACTTGATGAGATCCTCAGACCTGAGAATATGATAAAGCCTGTGAAACTCAATATCAAAGCGAGAAAATAATGTACAGGTATTCCGGAGCCGGCAATACCTTTGTAGTCCTGGACGGGCGTGCGGAGGATGTTTCCCGATACAGGCTGCCGGAAACAGTGCAGTCTGTTTGTGCCGCTCAAGGTACTGACGGGCTGATGATTCTGTCCCCGTCGGATAGGGCTGATTTCCGTATGGAATTCTACAACCCAGACGGTTCCACGGGTATGATGTGCGGCAACGGGGGCCGCTGCATAGCCGCTTTCGCCGATTGTCTGGGGATAAGGCCTTCCTCCGGTGACGGATATGTTTTCGAAGCCTCTGACGGGCTGCACGATGCCATTGTCATAGACGGAGACTCCGGGCTTTGTACCGTGCGTTTGAGGATGACCGGAGCGACGGGACTGGAGGAAGCGGACGGCGGATGGTTTGTAGATACAGGCGCCCGCCATTTCGTCCGCTTTGTGGAGGATGTGGAGTCCGTTGACGTAGAGCTGGAAGGCAGGAGTGTCAGATGGTCACCGGCCTTTGCCCCGGAAGGAGTGAACGTCGATTTTGTCCAGAGAATGTCCGACGGGTCCATAAAAATCAGGACTTTCGAGAAGGGAGTAGAGCGTGAAACCCTCTCTTGCGGGACCGGAGCCGTGGCTTCCGCAGTGGTTGCAGACCATTGTAATCCTGCAGGCGGAGGGTACTTTTTCATTACGGTGCACGCGCGTGTAGCGGATCTGTCAGTAGAACATAATGAGAGAGGGATCTTCCTCACCGGCCCGGCGGAAAATCTCGGACCCTGTAAATAGTACTGTTTATTCACAATCAAATTCTGAGAATATGGTAAAGGTAGCAATAGTAGGATACGGCAATATCGGAAAATATGCGCTTGAAGCTGTGGAAAGCGCTCCGGATATGGAATGTGTCGGAATCGTGCGCCGCAGCGGGACAGCAGGGGAATACAGCGAGCTTGAAAGATATAAAGTCACGAGCGACATCGACGAACTGGGTCAGGTTGACGTGGCCATCCTGTCTACTCCTTCCAGGAAGGTTGAGGAGAATGCCTTGAAATATCTTGCCAAAGGGATCAGCACCGTGGACAGCTTCGATATCCATACCGGAATCTGGGACCTCAGGACCAGGCTCGACGCAGTTGCAAAGGAACACGGAGTCTCAAGCATAATATCGGCAGGATGGGATCCGGGCAGCGACTCCGTAATAAGGGCTCTTATGGAGGGCCTTTTCCCTGAAGGGCAGACCTATACCAATTTCGGCCCCGGACGTTCTATGGGACATTCCGTGGTGGCGGCTTCAAAACCCGGCGTGATCAAGGCTCTCAGTATGACGATACCTGCCGGGAAAGGCGTACACAACAGGGAAGTTTATGTCGAGTTGGCCCCGGGGGCGGATATTGAGACGGTCCGCAAGGCAATAGTCGAAGATCCGTATTTCGTGAACGACCGCACTACAGTGACACAGGTCCCTGACGTCGATGCCATTGACACACTTATGCACGGGGTAAGACTGGAGCGCGGCGGTGTGTCAGGCAGAACGGCAGGCCAGCAGGCCGAATTCAATATGCGCATCAACAATCCTGCTCTTACAGGCCAGATCCTGGTAATGGCGGCGCGCGCCTGCGCAAAGCAGAAACCCGGATGCCGCACGATGATAGAGATTCCTGTCATCGATTATCTGGCAGGGGACGTGGAAGATATCATCAGAAAACTGGTCTAGACAAGAGACAGTTCTTCCAAAGTCTTTTTCATTATGGAAACGGTCTGCGGGGTTGCTTCGCTCAGAGGCAGCCTGACTTCCCGGGACATAAGACCCATCAGAGAGAGAGCTGCTTTGGCGGGGATAGGATTGCTTTCCACGAAACAGTTCCTGAAAAGAGGCTGAAGTCTTGAGTCCGCTGCTCCGGCTTCGTCGAACCTGCCTTTCAGCGCGGCCTCCGTCATTTCCCTGACGGCAGCGGGAGCGATATTTGACGCTACGGAAATGACTCCCTTTGCACCGTGCTTCATCATCTCGAGGGTAAGGTCGTCGTCTCCGCTGAGCACGCAGAACCCTTCCGGTGCTCCGTCGAGAATCTCAAATACCTGGTCCAGCTTGCCTGATGCCTCCTTTACTCCTATTATGTTAGGGACATCCTTTGCGAGCCTGATACAGGTCTGTGCCGTCATATTGGCTCCGGTGCGTCCGGGGACGTTGTATATGACGACAGGTTTATCCGTTGAGGCGGCTATTGCCTTGAAATACTGATACTGTCCTTCCTGGGTGGGCTTGTTGTAGAAAGGCACCACCACCAGCCATGCATCCGCTCCACAACCTTCGAGAAGCTTCATATTGGAGAGTGTGCCCGGTATGCTGTTGGAACCGCATCCGACGAGCAGCGGCTTGCCTGCCGCACGGCCCTTTGTGAGTTTCAGGAGGGCAATCTTTTCCTCCGGACTCAGGGTAGGGGTCTCGCCTGTCGTAGCGAGCGGGACAAGAAAATCCACATCAGCGTCAACCTGCCTGTCTATCAGATTGGCATAGGCTTCATAATCGACTTCTCCTTCAATGAACGGTGTAACCAGCGCCGTTCCGCAACCTTTTAATTCCATCATTTCAGTATAAGTTCTTTAAAATCATGTACACCTTTCAGACTTTCCGTCATCAAGGCTGCCACCACGGCGCCTTCGGCGAAACCTTCCCTCGAGAATGCTTCGTGCGTGACGCTTATTCTGTCCACTCCGGATTCGAATTCCGTGACGTGGGTGCCGGGTACCTCGCCTTCGCGGAAGGATCTGATTTCCGGCTTGACGCCAAGGCTTCCCTCCACAATACCCGCGAGGGTCTTTGCAGTACCGCTCGGAGCGTCCAGCTTGTGGATATGGTGCGTCTCGTCAATATGCGGGGAGTATCCGTATCCTTTCAGAATTTCCCCTATCTTTTCTACGGCTGCGAACACCGCATTGACTCCGATGGAGTAGTTCGACGAATGGATGAGAGTCGTCCCGTTCTCCTCGAAACACCTGAATACGTCCCCCTCGATATCATTCCACCCCGTGGTCCCCACAACCACTGCCTTGAAGTTTTCTGCGAGAAACCTGTAGTTCGCCCTGAAAGCATCCGGAGTAGTGAAATCGATACAGACACACTGCGAAGCGAGCGAAGGAGGCGTGGAGAGCACGTCCTCTGTTGCCGCTGCAATCTCAATGCCCCTGCGATTGAGGACATCCTCAATCATATGGCCCATTTTGCCATAACCGCTGATGACAACTTTCATGACAGTCTTATCCGATAAAGCCTTTTTCCAGAAGTACTTCTGCAATCTGTACGGCGTTGGTGGCCGCTCCCTTGCGGATATTGTCGCTTACGCACCAGAGGTTCAAGCCGTTGGCGATGGACTCGTCCCTTCTGATTCTTCCGACGAAAACGTCATCCTTTCCCCACGCATCCAGCGGCATAGGATATACATTATGTGCAGGATCGTCCAATACAGTCACTCCCGGCATTCCTGCCATCAGATTTCTGGCCTCCTCGACAGTAAACGGCTTCTCGAACTCAAGATTGACAGACTCCGAATGTCCCCCCTGCACCGGAACGCGTACGGTGGTCGCAGTGACGGCGATTCTCTCATCCCTCAATATCTTTCTTGTTTCGTTGAGCATCTTCATTTCTTCCTTGGTATATCCGTTGTCAAGGAAGCTGTCTATATGGGGGAGTATGTTCTGGTCTATCCTGTGAGGGAATTTCATCTCGTATTCCGTCTCTCCTCCCCGTTCCGCATTCATCTGATTGATGGCTTTGTATCCTGCCCCGGTAACACTCTGATATGTGCTGACAACGATTCGCTTGATGTGGAAAGCCTTGTGCAGAGGGGCAAGGGGGAGTACCATCTGTATTGTCGAGCAGTTGGGGTTCGCGATAATCATATCGTCCTCCGTCAGTACGTCTGAGTTGATTTCCGGTACCACGAGTTTCTTGGTCGGATCCATCCTCCAGAAGGAAGAATTGTCGATGACCCTGCATCCTGCCGCCGCAAACCGTGGGGCGAGTTCTTCGGAAGTCCCTCCTCCGGCGCTGAACAGGGCGAGTGCAGGCTTTGCGGCAATTGCCTCCTCCGCGCTGACCACCGCCCATTCCCTGTCGTTGAAACGGACTTTTCTGCCTATCGACTTTTCAGAGGCCACAGGTATCAGTTCTGTGACCGGGAATTTGTGCTCTTCAAGCACTTGAAGCATTCTTGTGCCCACCAGTCCGGTGGCACCTACAACTGCAACTTTCATTTCAAAATATCATTAAGTACACTGGAAGCCGCCTGCCGTGCCCCTTCGCCGGCACCCTGGATAACCAGAGGGGAAGGATGGTAAGCGCTTCTGACAATAATTGCATTATCAGTCCCCTGAAGCCAGTAGGCCGGGTGACGTTCATCGACTGTCTGCATCCTGATGGATGCCCTGTATCCGAGAGCTTTTGAATCATCCTTGACAAGGGATGCGACAAACCTCTGGTCAGGCCTGATGTTTCCGAAATCTTTGACCGGTTCTATTTCCACGTCCTTTTCATCCAGATGTACACCGGCCTCGCGGGCAAGGATCAGCAGTTTGCGCAGGGCGTCGCGTCCCTCAAGGTCCTGGCTCGGGTCCTTTTCTGTAAGTCCGATGGACTGAGCCTTCTGCAATGCATCCTCAAAAGGGAGTCCGGAACTCAGGATATAGTTCAGCGTGCAGGAGACGACAGCCTCGATGCCGGTTATCTCATCGTTGCTGTTTGCGCTGAGCGCAATGCTCTCGAGCACCGGGAGGGCGGCACCCACGGTGGTCTCGTATCTGAGGAAACAGCCGCTCAGAAGTGCAGCCTTTTTCATTTCAGCATATTCGCTGTATGGTACCGAGAGTGACCTTCTGTTGGATGATACGATGCTTATGCCTGCTTCAAGCAGAGGCTTGTACCATCTGTAGATGTCCTCGCTGTCGGTGACATCCACGAATATCGCATTCTTCGGTGCGGCTTCGATGAGCTTTCCGCAGAAATCCGGGCTCTTGCTGTCCACCTGCTCGATAATGCGCAGGACTTTTCCGCTTCCCGCCTTTATGGAAACGGCGGTCTGTTCAATCATCTCCCTCAGGGCTGTGCCCACGGCTCCCTTCCCTGCGATATAGAGATTCCTTGTGTTGCTTTCTTCTATTTCGAAAAACTCCTTGTGAAGAGCTTTCAGTGCCTCTTTCCCCATCCCTTCAGGCACTTTCACGGTTACGAAACCCTCGCCGTGACCTATCTGCGGCTCGTCGATGCAGCAATGCTGAAGCGCAGCCTGTATCTTGCTGTTTGTCTCGGCTATGCTGAATGGATGGTCGGCAACCAGACACAGAGTGTCTCCCGAGCCTGTAATTCCTGCCCAGACGGACGGAGAAGCCTTGTGCTCGATGATAGTTCCCGGGTTCCTGCTGTCAAAGGTGTTCCTGACGTTTATGCCTATCCCTGAAGATTTGGCCGGTTCGACAGTAGGCGGATAAAGGACTTTGGCCCCGTGTTCGGCCAGCCTCCACGCCGCTTCGTATGACAGGAACGGGACAGTCTCAGCCTTTTGGACATCCTTTGGATTGGCGGTCATCATTCCGGGTACGTCTGTCCATATCTCCAGTATCGAAGCCCCGACAGCCGCAGCGAATAGAGCGGCGCTGAAGTCGGACCCTCCTCTTCCCAGAGTGGTAACGTTGCCTTCGGTATCGGAGGCGATGAAGCCCGGAGCCACGATGATTCGTTCATTGCATGCTCCGATGCATTTCGAGATGTTCGCATAAGTCTGTCCGGGATTGTCCTTGATGATGAGTTCCCTTGAGTCAACCCACCTTACGGAGTATCCGTCGCAGGAGAGTTTTCCGGCCAATATCTTGGTGGAGAGAATCTCTCCGAACGATTCGACGCAGTGCCTGCAGTCTCTGATTTGGGAAAAGACGCAAGCGCACTCCTCCATCATCTCTTCCCTTTCCTTTCCGGTGAAGAGCCTTTTGATTATCTCATTGTGCCTGTGCTGCAGGCCATCGATCAAATCGACGCGGCCTTCACCTATCTCCAGAAGCCTGTCAGTGCAGCCGCTGATGGCTGAACTGACCAGAATGACACGTTCGGCAGCCGCCTCGGAAGTGACGATGTCAAGCACTCTGGACATATTGGTTGCATCAGCAACGGAAGAGCCTCCAAACTTCAGTACTTTCATATTTACCTGTATTTTTCGAATTCCGGCATAGCAAGTTCGGAATTCAAGTCGCTGAACGACTTGTCATCCTTCGGGCATATCATCAGCACGTCATCGGTGTCTATCACGATGAAGTCATCGAGTCCTTTTATTGCTATGAGCTTGTCTTTTTTACCGGAATACACGATAGTGCCTCCGGTCTTCTTGACAATTTTCTTCCCCTTTATCTTCAGGACATTGCCATCCTTGTCAGGCTTTGAGATATAATCGCAGAAGGAATCCCAGTTGATTATGTCAGCCCATTTGAAACTTGCCGGATAGACCCAGACATTATCCGACTTCTCCATCACCGCGTAGTCTATGGACAGTGTAGGGCTGTCAGAATAAATCTTTTCCAGGAATTTTCTTTCTCCATCAGTGTTCAATATTCTGTCCCAACCTTTCCAGAGGCAGGTTACCTCGGGTGCAAAAGTCTCAAGCGCATTCCTTATGGCCTCGGCTTTCCAGATGAAAATGCCTGAGTTCCAGAGAAACTCTCCACTCTTGAAAAACACGTCTGAGAGTTCTGCATCCGGTTTCTCCGTAAAAGTCTTGACCTTCACAGGTTCGCCCACTCTGATTTCGGAGTCCGCCATCTGGATGTAGCCGAAATTCGTCTCCGCACTTGTAGGTACGATGCCCAGGGTAATCAGGACATCCTTGTCGCCAGCATAGCCGAGAGCGTTTTCGATAGTCTGCTCAAAGAGATGCACATTATCTATGACGTGGTCTGCCGGAGTGGAAATCATCACGGCTTCGGGGTCTCTGCGCAGCAGCTTGTAAGAAGCGAACGCAATGGATGGGGCCGTATGTTTCCCGAACGGTTCGAGCAGGAGGTTCCTGTCTTCCAATTCGGGGATTTCCTCTCTTATCAGGCCTGCGTATTTTTCGATGGTTACTACAAGAATGTTTTCAGACGGAATGATTCCGGACATTCTTTCGTAAGTCATCCGAAGCAGTGATTTGCCGGATGCGGTGAGGTTGAGGAACTGCTTGGGCCTGTTCTCTCTGCTGACAGGCCAGAATCTTGAGCCCCCGCCACCTGCAAGGATTACACAATAATTATGATTAATCATATATCGGTATAAATGCTTTTGGATAATATTCAATTTCACTGACCTTCCCGTCCGCGTGGAAAACCACAGTCAGGACGTCGAGGCATATTTCAAGGTCTTCAGGCAATTGCCGCCTGCCTGTGCCGTTGAGGAAGGCGAGCGCGCAGGAAATCATATTCCTTCTTTTTGCCCTGTTGACATTCACCTCAGGGTCAGCCGCCGTGGGCTCCGTCCTGCTTTTCACTTCTACGAAATGGAGTTCGTTTCCCTTGAGGGAAATGATATCCGTTTCGCGGTGTCCTCTCCTCCAGTTCCTCTCCACAATAGTATGTCCTTTTCCAATCAGATATTGACAGGCCTCATCCTCTCCTCTTCTGCCGACCTTCTGTCTTTCCTTTCCCATTATAAATTCACTATAGTCACTCCCGATCCTCCGTTCCTGATGTCTTCGTCCTTCACGGAAGCGACTCCCGGAATGGTCTTCAGGTATTTCTGTATCTCTTCGTGCAGCACTCCCGTACCTTTGCCGTGGATAATCCTGACCGTATTCACGTTCAGCATTATTGCGTCATCGACGAAATGAGTCACTATGTCGAGCGCATCGGAAAGCCTTTCTCCGCGTATGTCGATTTCCGGTGAGAACTTCAATTTCCGTTCCGCAATCGAATGATCGATGCGCTGGAGCGCAGGTTTGAATACTTTTTTGGAAGTTTCCCTGAACTCATTTGACGAAATCCTTTCGACCCGGCCCGGAGCCATGGTGCTGCTTATGTTCCCGACTATGATGGTCACTGATTTCGAGGAGACTTTTGACACTTCTCCGACGAGTCCGTTGTCCTTGATCCTGACTTTTTCACCGACCTGCAGTTGTGATGGCTTATGCTGTTCGACGCTCCCGTTCACTTTTTTCTTTTTCTGGAGCATCGCTATCTTGCGGTCTATGTATTCATCCTGGATGGCCTGCTGCCGGGTCTTCTTCTGCTCTATCGCAGAAAGAAAGCCCTGGAGTTCAGCCCTGGCCTGCTTGGTCTTCGTCTTGTCCGCCTGGGATTCCCTGATGACTTTGATAGTCTTTTCCACCTGGCTTCCCGCACCTTTCACAATATCCTCCGCCTGCTTTCTGGCTTCATCCAGAATCTCTTTCTTGCGGTTCTTTATATCTTCAAGTTCCTGCTCGTATTTCTGTGTGAGCCCTTCGAGGTTCTTGTCGGCGTGTTTGACCTTCTGCAGCTTCTCATCGAGTGCACGGCGGTTTCGCGCGATTCTGCGCAGATTCTTCTCGATGCCCACGAATTCTTCGCCGGCTCTGGATTCGGCATCCTTGACAATGGATTCAGGCAGCCTCATCTTTCTTGCCAGCTCGAAAGCGAACGAATTGCCCGGCAGTCCGATCTGCAGCTGGAACAGCGGCTCAATCCTGGAAGAGTCATACAGCATTGCGCCGTTGATGACGGAAGTGTTCCCTGAGGCGGCGTAGAGTTTCAGATTCGTGTAGTGGGTGGTGATTACCCCGTAAACGCCTCTCCTGTCAATTTCGCTGAGTATCGCCTCGGCTATTGCCCCACCGGCAGCAGGTTCCGTACCTGCTCCGAACTCATCTATGAGAATCAGTGATTCCCCGTCGGCACAGTCCAGCATCCCCCTCATGTCAGAAAGGAACGAACTGTAAGTGCTCAAGTCATTCTCCAGAGACTGGTCATCGCCGATACTTACCACGATTCTCTTGAACACCGGAAGTTCGGAAATCTCAGACGTAGGAATCAGCATTCCCCACTGGAACATATACTGAAGAAGGCCCACGGTCTTGAGGCAGACGGACTTTCCTCCCGCGTTCGGCCCGGATATGAGAAGTATCCTTTTCTGAGGGGTCAGAGTCACCGTCAGGGGACAGATTTCCTTGCCCTCCCTTTTCAAAGCCTTCTCAAGAAGCGGATGGCGGGCTTTTCTCAAGTCCATCCTTCCGTCCTTGGACGTCACGGGCATACCGGCAATGAAATCCAGTGCAGTCTGGGCCTTGGCCATCAGGAAATCGATTTCCCCGATAAACTGAGCGCACTCCATCAGGTCCGGGACATAAGGACGAAGGAACTCGCTGAACGCAAAAAGGATTCTGGCAATTTCACGGTTTTCCGCGAAATGCAGTTCCGCTATGTCATTCTCAAGCTCGATTATCTCTGCCGGTTCGATGAATGCAGTCTTTCCGGAAGCGGATTCGTTGTATACAAACCCTGAAAGCCTGCGTTTGCTTGCGGAACTTACAGGGATGAGGAATTTGCCGTCGCGGATGGTTACTGAGGCTCCCTCATCCACGATGCCGTCCTCCTGCGCCTTCTTCAGAATAGCCCCCGCGCGTTTGGAGATTGCGTTCTCTTTGTCGTGCAGAGAGCGTCTGATATTGAAGAGCTCATCGGAGGCTGAATCCTTGATGTCTCCGTATTTGTCCAGAATCGTTTCAATTCTCCGCAGTATTTCCGGAAAGGTGGATATCGGGGAGGAAAGTTTTTTCAAGTTTGGATAGACTCCGTCCTTTATGCCGGCAAAGAAGTTGACCACTCTCCTGGTGGTGTCCATCAGGGTTTTCAGCTTAGCCACAGAGAGAACATCCAGACTGTACCCATCCTGCAGAAGAGGCTCAAGGAAAGGCAGGGCGTCAATATATCCGGTAGTCGGGAAATTGTCTTCAAACATCAGGATGAGCCGCATCTCGTCAGTAAGAAGCAGTCTTGTCCTGATTGTTGTCTCGTCAGTGGAGAATTCTTCTCCTGCAACGCGTCCGGCGGCGTAGTCGGTCAGGCAGCGGTTTGAAACAGCCTCCCGGATCTTGTCAAATCCCAGCTTGTTCTCAAGTCTTCTGTCTATTCTGCTCTCTTCCACTTATTCTTTATTTTCTTCTTCCCCTTCTTCTTCGGTGCCGCCGATCAGAAGTTTCAGCACGTTTGTCCCCTTGACGTTGGTGACCTTATTGTCGTGTACGAATGAAATCCTTCCTGTCTGCTCACTCACCACGATAATGTCCGCATCGCAGGTCTCGGACAGGCCTATGGCGGCTTTGTGCCTCATTCCGTATGATGCGGGGATGTCTGCCCTTGAAGTTATCGGAAGCGTGCATCTTGCAGAAAGTATTCTGTCATTGTCGATGACCATAGCTCCGTCGTGAAGAGGTGAATTCTTGAAGAAGATATTCAATATCAGACGCTTGCTCACCACCGCATCGATAGCGTCACCGGTGGATATGATTTCTTCTATGCTGTCATGATGCCGGATGACAATGAGTGCACCGGTTTTCTGCTCGGACATTTCCCGACAGGCTTCGACTATCTCCTTGATGGCTTCGTTTCCCATATTGGAAGACTTGCGGTTGAGTATTTTTTCAAGGATGAAGTTCCTGCCTTTCTCTAAGCCTGCGTTGTGGCCGAAATTGTTGAGAAACCTGCGTATCTCAGGCTGGAATATTACAATCAGGGCAATCACACCGACATCCAGCACTGTCCCCATAAGCACTGACATCATCTTCATGTTCAAGGCCACCGCGACCACCCTGACGATGAGCAGAATGATGATGGCAATGAAGATGTTCATCGCCGAAGATCCCCTGATCCATCTGAAAATCACGAATATGATGGCTGCAACCATCAGGATGTCCAGAAGGTCGATGAATGACCAGTTGAGAAATCCGAATATATTCAAAAGCATAGCCCACAAATATACTTATAAATTCTTAATGCATAGTAATCAACATTTTGTAATTTGCGAAATAATTCGTACATTTGCAGCCCGCAAAATTGCGGAAATACTAATAAAGTATTGATTAACAATTAATTATTTAAACCAATGCCTGGATTAATTGGAAAGAAAATCGGAATGACTTCCGTTTTCGGTGCCGATGGTAAGAATATACCATGCACCGTTATCGAGGCTGGTCCGTGCGTTGTTACGCAGTTGCGTACAGTAGAGAAAGATGGTTATGCCGCTGTACAGCTTGCCTATGACGAAACGACAGAAAAGCACGCCAGCGCGCCTCTGATGGGGCATTTCAAAAAGGCAGGAACCACTCCTCACAAAAAGCTTGTCGAATTTCCGGCAGACTTTGGCAGAGAGCTGAATTTAGGCGACGTCATCACAGTCGAAGAGATTCTCAAGACTCAGACTGAGTTCGTTGACGTGGTCGGTACTTCAAAGGGTAAGGGTTTCCAGGGCGTTGTTCACCGTTATGGTTTCGCCGGTGTAGGCGGACAGACTCACGGTCAGCACAACCGCCTTCGTCACCCTGGTTCAATGGGCGCATCTTCCTGGCCTTCACGCGTATTCCCCGGAATGCGTATGGGCGGTCATATGGGAAATGCCCGTGTCAAGGTCTTCAACCTCAAGGTTGTTAAGGTTATTCCTGAGAATAATCTTCTCGTTGTGAAAGGTTCCATTCCCGGAGCCAAGGGTTCTTATGTTTTAGTGGAGGCTTAATTATGAAATTACCTGTTTATAAAATCGACGGAACCGTTTCCGGAAAGGAAGCTGTTCTTGAGGACGCAATCTTCGCAATTGAGCCCAACGATCATGCCATCTGGCTTGATGTAGTACAGTACCTCGCAAACCAGCGTCACGGCAATGCCAAGACGAAGGACCGCAGCGAGATCGCTCACAGTACCAAGAAACTCGGACGTCAGAAGGGCGGCGGCGGAGCACGCCACGGTTCCCTCAAGTCCAACATTTTCGTAGGCGGCGGTCGCGTCTTCGGACCCGAACCCCGTTTCTATCACACAAAACTGAACAAGAAGGTCAAGGCTCTCGCCCGCTATTCTGCACTTACCTACAAGGCAAAGGAGGAGAATATCATTATGCTTGAGCCCTTCGTAATGGAAGCTCCCAAGACAAAGGAACTCCTCGGCATCACCGCAGCCATCAAGGCCGGCAGCCGCAAGGTCCTCTATGTGCTTCCTCAGAATTCAGACAACATTTTCCTTTCATCCCGCAATCTTCCCGAGGTCAAGGTCATCACTGTTGACGAAATCAACACATATGCCATCATGAACGCCAACAAACTCGTTCTCATTGACGGTGTACAGGATATCCTTGCTGCAAGAATGCGCTAAAAAGATACTGAGATGAGCATTTTAATTAAGCCGATAGTTACAGAGAAGTTGACGGCTCAGGGCGAAAAGTTGAACCGTTACGGCTTTATCGTTGACGTTAAAGCCAACAAACTTCAGATAAAGAAGGCGATTGAAGAGATGTACAACGTTTCTGTCGCCGATGTCAATACAGTCAATTATCACGGAAAGAGAAAATCACGCTACACAAAGGCTGGTCTTCTCCGTGGTCGCGCCAATCATTTCAAGAAGGCTTACATCACCCTTGCAGGCGAGGACAAGATTGACTTCTACGCAAGCATTTAATTAGGAGGGAAAGACAATGGCAGTTAAGAAATCCAAACCGGTAACCCCGGGTCAGAGGAACAAGGTCATCAGCGCTTTCGCTGAGATTACTACAAGAAAACCTCAAAAATCATTGTTGGAGCCTCTTAAGAGGACAGGCGGTCGCAACAACACCGGTCAGATGACTATGCGTTACATCGGTGGCGGTCACAAGAAAATGTACCGTGTCATCGACTTCCTGCGTGATAAGGACGAGTGCACAGCAACAGTTATGACCATCGAGTATGATCCTAACCGCAGTGCCCGTATCGCTCTTGTTCAGTATGAAGACGGAGAGAAGAGATACATCATCGCTCCGGACGGCATCAAGGTAGGTCAGGTTATCGCTTCCGGCAGCGGTGTCGCTCCCGAAGTCGGCAATTGCCTCCCTCTGAGTGAAATTCCCGTTGGTACGCTTGTACACAATATCGAGCTTCGTCCCGGTCAGGGCGCCGCAATGGCACGTTCAGCCGGTACGTCTGCGCAGCTTGCCGCTCGTGAAGGCAACCACGCTGTTCTTCGCCTGCCTTCAGGTGAGACACGTATGGTACTCGTGAGCTGCCGCGCCACAGTCGGTACAGTATCCAATCCGGATCACAACCTCGAATCCTACGGTAAGGCAGGTCGCAGCCGCTGGCTCGGCCGTCGTCCTCACAACCGTGGTGTTGTTATGAACCCTGTTGATCACCCTATGGGTGGTGGTGAAGGCCGTGCTTCCGGTGGACACCCTCGTTCTCGCAAGGGTCTGCCTGCAAAGGGATACAAGACACGTAATCCTAAGGCTTCTTCCAACAAGTTCATCATCGAGAGAAGAAAGAAATAACAGGAATTAAACTTTAGAGATTATGAGTCGTTCATTAAGAAAAGGTCCATATATCCAGGAAGCTCTGGAGAAGAAGGTTCTTGCTATGAATGAAGGTAGCAAGAAGAAAGAGGTGGTCAAGACCTGGTCTCGCGCCAGTATGATCTCCCCTGACTTTATCGGCCACACAATCGCTGTTCACAACGGAAACAAGTTTATCCCTGTTTACGTAACTGAGCAGATGGTTGGCCACAAACTCGGTGAATTTGCGCCGACACGTACATTCAAAGGCCACTCTGGCAACAACAAGTAATGCATAAGGAGATTTAACAATGGGAGTTCGTAAAAAACAAATGGCCGAAAAGCTCAAAGAGCAGAAGAAGGTCACAGCTATTGCAAAGCTCAATGATGTTCCGACATCTCCTCGCAAGATGCGTCTTGTCGCTGACACAGTCAGAGGTGTTGAGGTAAACCATGCACTTGATCTGCTTCACTTCTCAAAGAGAGAGGCCAGCATCCGT
>JAZLFC010000030.1:0-2536 GCA_045615565.1 Candidatus Cryptobacteroides sp.
CCCAAGACCATCCTCACCGACGACGAGCGCTCCAACCTCGTCTATGAGGCGAAGATCACCATAGAGAACGACGGCTATCTGAAAGCCGGCATCGCAGGAGAGGTGTATTTCAATTAGTCAGCGCACAATGGGAAACTGCTCTGTCAGCATAAAGGATTTATCCAAGAGCTTCGGTAAGGTGAAGGCTCTTGACGGAGTGTCCCTTGAAGTAAAGGAGGGAGAGATTTTCGGCATTTACGGAGCCGACGGTGCCGGTAAGACCACTCTGGAGCGGATAATGTGCACGCTCTGCGCACCTGACGGCGGCAGTTGCAGCATATTCGGATTCGACATTGTGAAGGACAAGCAGGAAATCCGCAAGTTTATCGGCTTCGTTCCTTCGACGTTCTCCCTGTACCCCGACCTGACTGTTGAAGAAAATATAAAGTACCACGCCGGTTTGTTTTCCCTTCCTTTCGATGAGGACGATAAGATGATTGCGCCAATCTATCGCCAGCTTGCTCCCTTTTCCAGGCGTAGGGCAGAGCAGTTGTCCGGTGGTATGAAGCAGAAACTTGCCCTCTGCTGCGCCTTGATACACAAACCGCGTCTGCTTATATTGGATGAACCTACCACCGGCATTGACACCGTATCGAGAAGGGAGTTCATAGGATGCATCAAGGATCTTAACAAGGAATTCGGGACCACAGTCATCCTGTCATCACCGTACAGGAACGAACTGATGATGTGCTCAAGAATAGCACTTCTTGAAAAAGGGCGGATAGTGTCTTTGGGAAATCCTTTGGATATTCTTCCCCCGGAATCTCTGTCAATCTATGACAGTGCTGCAATCGAAAAGGAAAACATTATTGAAGTCAGCGGCCTGACCAAGCGCTTCGGCGATTTCACGGCTGTGAACAATATAGATTTCAGCGTTAAGCGGGGTGAGATATTCGGTTTCCTCGGTGCGAACGGGGCGGGAAAGACTACTACTATCAATATGCTCTGCGGCTTGTTGGCTCCAACATCCGGTACAGGAAGAATCGCAGGAATGGATATCAACCGTGAATACGAAAAGATAAAGCTCCATATCGGATATGTCTGTCAGACGGATTGCCTTTTCAAGGAGTTCACTGTCAAGGAGAACCTGAGGTTGATTGCGGGTCTTTACGGAATAGGCAGAAAAGAGGCGGACAGGAGGACGGACGTCTGCTTGCAGAAAGTTGGCCTTCAGGATTGCGCAAACCTTATGTGCGGGAGTTTGCCTCTTGGCTGGAAAAGACGTATCAGTTTCGCTGCAGCAATGCTGCACAATCCGGAATTGCTTTTCCTTGACGAGCCAACAAGTGGCGTGGACGTTGAGGCCAGGAAACAGATGTGGGATATCATACGCTCTGAGGCCGGGCGGGGCACGACTATTCTTGTGACCACCCACAATATGGAGGAGGCGCTGTGGTGCGACCGCCAGAGCATTATGGTGGACGGTTCCATCAAGGCAATGGGCAATCTGGGGGCACTCGTCAGTGGCGGAGTTTCCCCTGATTTCGACGACGTGTTTGACCTTATAACTCAGGCATACCTATGAAATCGGCATTCATACAGATAATGACGACTGAGTTCCGCCACATCATCAGAAACAAAGGTGTGTTAGTTCTTGCCTTGGTCGCACCGGTTGTCGCCACGTTCCTTTCCAGCAAGATATTGTCCACAGACATCCAATATGTTAAAGTCGCAGCGGTAGTGCCACATCATACAGAAGAAAGCAGACACCTGATATCGCGGTTCGAGGAAAATCCGGTGTTCCGTTTCAAAGGATACTTCGATGACGTGGAAGAAGCCAAGAAATTGATGTATGACAATCGTCTCAATGCCATAGTTGTATTACGTCCTGATTATGACGAGCTTGTGGCGAGGGTGAAAGGCGGTGACAGGAATTGCCCGTCTCCTGTTCAGATTCTGGTCGATGCTTCCGATTGCGTGGTAGGCTCCAGTGCCGATATGTACATATATTCCACCATCAGTCAGGAGATGGGGGCAGGTGAAGAATATTTTACCCAAAAAATGTTGTATAATCCTCACCATCTGAGCATACATTCTTTCCAACCCGGCATTATCTCGATTATTCTATTTTTTATTTCTATGCTGACCGCTATCGGTCTCGTCAGGGAGAAGGAATATGGAGCGAAAGATTCCATCACACTTTCTCCTATCAGCAAGAGAGCTTTATATGCTTGTAAACTGCCTCCATATTTTGTGCTCGGAATGCTTATGGCTTTGATGTGTTTCCTCTCGGAAGTATTCCTTGTGGGCCTTCCGTTCCGCGGTTCCGTCCTGATAGTCACATTGGTAACAGCCGTCTATGTCGCCACATCTGTCTTCTTGGGACTGTTTGTATCACTGTTCTGTGAAAATCAGGCCAATGCAAACCATATTTTGAACACGCTCAATGCATCTGTCATCCTGTGCTTCGGAGGGGTGGTTGTCCCCGTGGAAAATCTTCCGGAGTGGGGTCAGAATGTCAGCAATCTGATATATGTACGCTGGTATGTCGAAGCTT
>JAZLFC010000031.1:0-4341 GCA_045615565.1 Candidatus Cryptobacteroides sp.
TGATACCGCACAAAATGCTGTAATACAAGCAAGTGGGTGTTAACAACTTTTCGGGTTGTTTTTGCTTGTTTCGGGATTTTTCGCTTATATTTGAACCACATTTGAACCACGGTGGTTCAAGTGTCCGGAATGTTCCGCCATTGTGTACGGGTTTACATAGGTTTACGTAGATTTACACATTTTGGCATAATCAGTGGCTTAGAGTGCTGCGTGGAGGTCTTCTGATTGGCATTTCCGGTGGGAATCGGTTTTTTGCGTGGCGTGAATGTGGTTCGTATGGCGTCTTTGGGGATGTCGGTTTGCAGGTGCTGCGGAAGAGTGTTCGAGCGGAAGTTCGGAAGACAGGTGTTCTGCAGTGAGGATTGCCGGAACAAAGCGGATAATGATGTCCGGAGGGCGAAGCGCCGTCTGGAGAGTCTTGCTTCCGTTCAATCCAAGTCTGAGCTGATATCTTCCCTGCCGTCTGAGACGAAGTTCGTTTCCATCAAGGATGCTGCCACGCTGCTCGGTGTGAGCCGTCCTACCATATACCGCAGAATCGAGGCCGGTGAGCTTCATCCGTTCAAGGTTTCCACCAAGACCATCCGTATTGCCGTGGAGGAATTGCTGCAGGACTGCGAAATAGAGCAGATCCCGAATTCCGGTGATTTCTCCATTCCGATTAAACTTGAAGCCGCGCTGGAGCTTTATCAGGTCTCTCGCACCAAATTCTTCAATGTTGTGAGAAAGGCCGGTATTCGTCCGAAGCATATTCGCAAGGTTGATTATTTCCCCAAGAAGGATCTTGACCGTCTCTTCCCCGCTCCTCTCAAATACAATCCTGAAGAATGGTACACCGTGGAGGAACTTGCGGCCTCAACCGGCATGACTGCGAAGTATGTGCGTGATTTCGCGCGCAAGCACAATCTGAAGAAGCTGCGTGTCGGCCAGAATGTCCTTATCAATCGTCGTGACTGGAATCTCAATCGTTTCACAAAGGGGCAGCTTGAGGAAGATTTCTTCACTGTGGACCAGGCAAAGAAACACTATCACATTGGTCAGGAACATTTCTATGAGGCAGTGAATGCCGCTGGGATTGAGAGGCATCGGGACGGAGTGTTTGTGTATTTCCGCAAGGCGGACCTTGAAAAGCTGTTCGGTGAGGATGTTCCGAAGATTCCAAAGGAGATTACAAGGGATTATGTCAGCGCAAAGGATGCCTTGTCGGTATATCATATCGGCCAGAAGCGTTTCAGTGCTGATACCAAGGCCTTCAAGGTCGAGAAGATGAAAGCCTATGGCCATATGTGGTACAGGCGCGAAGATCTTGACAGGGTATTCGGCAAGCATAGGTAAAAGATATTCAGTGGAAATTCATTATAAACCAAAACTATATGGCAACAAAAGTTACACTGAGACAGCGAGAGCTGAAGAGTGGCAAGATCACTCTGTATCTGGATTACTATCCGCCTGTCCGGGACCCGAAGACAAGGGAGTATGTGCGCCACGATTATCTGGGCATCTACCTTGTCAAGAATCCGAGGCCGGGCTTTGAGAAACGTTCAAACAAAGAAAAACTCCTGCAGGCCGAGGCTATCCGCGCTGAACGCGAGGTGGCTCTGATGAAAGGTCAGTACGGATTCCTGGACAAAGGTGTGAGGAAGATGGATTTCCTTGAATACTTCCGCAACCTTCTACCCGACCACGACCAGAAGTGGATGAGGGTGTATGATCATTTCCTCCTGTACTGCAAGGGTCATTGTACAATGGGTGAAGTTACGGTCCAGTTCTGTGACGGGTTCCGGAACTATCTGATGAACACAACCCAGTTGCGCAACGAAGACAAGCAGCTGACGCGCAATTCCGCTGCCGGATACTGGAGCACGTTCCGCGCGCTGCTGAAGATTGCGTACAAGGACAAGTACCTGTTCGAAAACCTCAACGAAGATTTGGAGAAAATCGAGACCATCGAGAGCCGCAGGCAGTTCCTCAACTTTGACGAACTTCAGGCACTGGCCGACACTCCTTGTAGCGAGCCGGTACTTAAAGCAGCATCTTTGTTCAGCTGCCTTACAGGATTGCGAATCAGCGACATACTTGCTCTGCGTTGGGAGAATATCGAGAAATCTCCGGACGGAGGCTGGTGCATCCGTTTCCTCTCTGAGAAGACTGAGGCCGAGAGCACTCTTCCGATAAGCGATGAGGCTTATTCGCTCTGCGGTGATCCCGGTACCGGCATTGTATTCAAGGGCCTCACCCGCCAGATGACGCAACACAAGCTTCAGACCTGGCTCAAGGCTGCCGGCATCACATCGAAGCATATCACGTTCCACTGCTTCCGCCATACGTTCGCCACTTTGCAGGTGGCTTCCGGAACGGACATCTATACCGTGCAGCATATGCTCAGTCACGCAAATGTGAGTACAACGCAGATCTATGCGGATATTGTGGACAGCAGTAAACGGGAGGCCGTTTCAAGGCTCAAACTCAATAATGGAAAGGAGGACTGAGCTATGGGAATATTCAAGAAAAAAAAGTCTCGAAATCAGCGCAATCTTCGCGGAGACGAAGAATTATCCGCATCCCGTACAGGTCGGAATGATGTCTCTTCTGCGCAAACTGATTGCATCAGGTGACAACGACTGGCTGGAATACATCAAAGCCGAGGAGAGCAGAATAGCCCTTATGGGCACGGCTCCGGAAGAATCGCAGTCAAAGAAAATCGTCTGTCTCAATGTTGCCACTGACACGATGCTGATTCTTCTGAGAAAAGCGGGAATCTCCGCATATGCAGACAATACCAAGATGGCAGAGCTCATATCACTTCTTACCGGGTACTCCAAAGACAAGATCCGGCAGAGGCTTTCCGACAGCTCTCCCCTTTCTTACAGGCACAAGGCCGAAGCCGACAAGGCGGGCGCAGTACTCGCCTCTCTGGGCATCGAAGAAGGCCTTTCCGTATCAAACCGATAAGTTGTAACCGGTCACAGCACCGGTTCAAGTTCCGTATTATATCACCTTTGTACCGTCAAGTTGCAGAGGTGATTGGGTTTGCTGCACCGCCTTTGGCAGCTTGAACCCTGCGGGGACCACCGTGTAGCAAGGTTATTCCGCGCAGGGACTCAATAATGGAAAGTGTAACTTTCGAAACGCTGCCCAGTGCAGTGTCATTGATTCTGGACAAGGTCGGGAAAATCGAAACCAGCCTTGCCGCTCTGGAGAAACCCGCGGCCGAGGAACCGGACCGTTGGATGAACATCGAGGAGCTGATGGAATATCACCCTGACAAACCGGCGAAAAAGACCGTGTATGATTGGGTGACGCTCCGGAAAGTGCCATATCACAAGGATGGCAAGAGACTCCGTTTCCTCAAGTCTGAAATAGACAGCTGGCTCAAGAGCGCATATCACAAGACCGAGGAGGAGATGTATGAAGAGAGCATCCGTTTTGTCAATTCGAAAAGGGAGGGTCGGAGATGAGCAAGCCTGAACACATAAGCCAGATTCTTGTGCGGATTGCCGCAGACAAGAAAGATGATTTCGGAAAAGTTCTCAGGCGATGCCCTTTTATGCAGGCGGAACTCATCAGGCGCGGTATCATCAGTCTCGATGATCTGACTGACGAAGAAATCGAAACCCTTATCGAATGGGACGTGAGCGAAAACGGACTCCCCTCCTGTGAAAATACGAAGAAAGAGTAGGCGCTATTATGGATGAGAACCCTGTAGATATTATCAAGGGAGAAATCGAGTCGAAGAGCGGCAGTCGGGATTTCGGCATGCTGACTTTGCGAAGCGCCAACCGTACCCTGATGGAAGCTGCGATGCGTCCTGACCCGGTGGATTTGTATCATGAACTCTGGTATGAGGGCGAAGTATGCTGCCTGTTCGCCGACTCCAACCTGGGCAAGAGCATCTACGCCGTACAGATGGCCGATGAGATTGCTCAGTTCCAAAATGTGCTGTATGTGGATTGCGAGCTTTCGGACAAACAGTTTCAGCTGAGGTACACGGACCCGGAGACCGGCAATCTGTACCAGTTCCCGGAAGCTCTGACTCGTGCTGAGATAAACCCTGAAAAGATGAACCTGAAGAATTTCGAGGATGAGATTATCAAGAACATCGAGGAAGCTGCTCTGACAACCGGCTCCAGAATCATAATCATCGACAACCTGACTTACCTGTGCAACAACAGCGAGAAAGGAGACGTGGCCGGACTATTTATGATAAGCCTGATGAACCTTAAGAAGAAGTATGGCTGGAGCCTGCTGATTATCGCGCACACGCCGAAACGAAGCCTTACAAGTCCTATCACGCAGAACGACCTGGCAGGCAGCAAGAAGCTTTACAATTTCTTTGATTCG
>JAZLFC010000032.1:0-2103 GCA_045615565.1 Candidatus Cryptobacteroides sp.
TTTGTAATACCCTTTGCAGAACGAACCCCTCAGGTACAGTTCGCCCTCTTCTCCAATAGGAACGTCTTCTCCATTTTCTCCGACAATCCGGAATTCGATTCCCGGATTGCAAACGCCGAGAGGAACCTTCTCCTCAGGTGACGGCTCCACTTCAAAGGAAGTCACGGTGCCTGAAGTTTCGGAAAGACCGTATAGATTGTAAAGCACATAGCCGTTCTTCGAGCATTGTGTCGTCAGTCTTTCTCCTGCCGTGATGACTGCTTTCAACTTGGAAGAACGGTTTAGGAAGTGCAGCAGGACAGCTGGACTGATATGCGAAACGGTGATGCCGTGAGACTGAATGTAATTCTGAAGATTTCTTGCATCCGCTTTCACCAAGTCGGAATACAGGTGGACAGTGGCTCCGGCACGCAGCATATCATACAGAAAGACGATAGCCATGAAGTAAAATGGGACGCCGTTGCCAAATACCGTTTCAGAAGATGGTGCCGCCAAGCCGAAAGTGTGCGGATAGTTATTGTCGAAAGGTTCGAAGGTGTGTATTATTCCTTTTGGAACGCCCGTGCTGCCTGAGGTATAAACTATCAGCGCATCATCCGACGATTCTGGCAATGTCATCTCCTCCGTGTCAGAAATGCTCAAGTCTTTAACGTTCTGCATTACCGCCTTATCAATAAGCAGCGCGCTTTCGCAATTTTGAGCAATGGCATCAGCCCTTTCCTGAGGGGAGTTCATCCCGATGGGCACAACAACGCACCCACTCAGCCAGACTCCAAGCTCAGCTGCCATGAACTCCATTGTATCGGGCATACGGATACATACGTTTGAGTGTGGAGTCACTCCTTCATGACGCAGATATACCGCTACTTTCCGTGCAAGAGCAAGCAACCGTCCATATGTGGTCGAGCGACTACCGTCCAGATCGACGAAGGCAACCTTGTTTTCATATCGAGCAGCAGTTGCCAGAAGGTCTCTGATGAATGGAGATTTCATTGTTTCGGGTAGACCTGGTTGCCCTCAAACCAGGTATTGGCAACATTGACCTTAAAGATTTCCTTTTGTTTTCCTTGTGCTTCCATCTCCAGGACATCCTTGTCCAGCACCACGAAATCGGCATATTTCCCGACCTCGATGGAGCCACGCTCATCCTGCAGGCCGAGGCTAATAGCTCCGCCCATAGTGAGGCATTCAAGTGTCTGGGCAACGGTCAGCAGTTCTGTAGGATTGAGAGGAGACGCATCAGGAAACTCGGGGCATATTCCGTTCACCGCCACTCCTATGATGTTCGGGACGGTGCCCAGCGTATTTCCGGCTGGAGAGTCGGTGGAGGATGACACTACGATACCTGCATCCAACAGCGATTTCATCGGATATCCGCTTTCATAAATGTCTTTCGGGATAAAGGAAAGATATGGCATAGCCCAATCGGGATCCCCGGCGTGCCAGATGATATTGGATGCGATGAGAATGTTGTTTCCCGCACAGCGGGTGATGTCCTTATCCATAATGTTTCTCACGTGAGCGAGCGAGTTGGGCACAGTCAGCGATGAAGCCGCAGAAGATGCACAATATGCATTAATGACAGCTTCGCAGGCCAGGTCTCCGAAAGTATGGGTATGAACAGGCATACCTCTTTTATTGGCTGCATCAACGATGGCGTCCAGTTCATCCTGCTCCCAGATGATGTTGCCGTGCTTTTTGTCCTCAGGAAGTCCCTCCATCAGATATTCCTTGCTTATCCAACCCGTACCGGTGTCAGTCACGCCGTCCGCGAAGAGTTTCACACCATTGGCGATGACGTGGCGGCTGGAGTACTTGTCGGCAAGAGTACCGATGTAATCAAGCCTCTTTTTTACGGTTTCCGGCATAGGTCCTCTTTTCGGGAACCCCCAGTCATAACTTCGGATGTTGTAGAATCCTATCATATTGACCGTGAATTCTCCCGCCTGGTCCAAATCATATGCGTACTTGTAGGCTCTGGCCTCTTCATCCAGATAGTTGGTCGCCGCATCCAGATAAGAGGTAAAACCGCGTTCATTGAGTGCATTTACCGCGTTGACACAAGCCTGACGATACTGGGCATCATCAAGCAGGGCACCTACG
>JAZLFC010000033.1:0-15740 GCA_045615565.1 Candidatus Cryptobacteroides sp.
TGTCGGGAGCAACGGTTGCGGTGAGAGTCTCAGTTCCACCTACAGTAAGGGTCATTGTGGTCTTGTTGAGACTCACATTGGTAACGTTCACAATAGGATTGCTGACTGTCACTGTGCAGGTTGCTGTCTTTGCTCCGTCCACGGTGGTCACGGTGATGGTGGCGGTGCCGGCTGCTACGGCTGTTACTTTTCCGTCTTTATCAACGGTGGCAACAGCCGTGTTGCTGCTGCTCCAGGTCACGTTCTTGTTGGAGGCGTTGTCGGGAGCAACGGTTGCGGTAAGAGTTTCATCTTTGCCCACTTCCAATGTCATTGTGGTCTTGTCAAGGCTCACATTGGTAACATTCACGATAGGATTGCTTACTGTCACCGAGCAGGTGGCGGTCTTTGCTCCGTCCACGGTGGTCACCGTGATGGTGGCGGTGCCGGCTGCTACTGCCGTAACCTTGCCGTCATTGCCTACGGTGGCAACAGCCGTGTCGCTGCTGCTCCACGTCACGTCCTTGTTGGAGGCGTTGTCGGGAGCAACGGTTGCGGTAAGAGTTTCAGATTCACCAACGGTAAGGGTCATTGTGGTCTTGTTGAGACTCACATTGGTAACGCTCACGATAGGATTGCTTACTGTCACCGAGCAGGTGGCGGTCTTTGCTCCGTCCACGGTGGTCACGGTGACGGTGGCGGTGCCGGCTGCTACTGCCGTAACCTTTCCTGTATTGTCCACCTTAACCTTGGTGGTGTCGCTGCTGCTCCACATCACTTTCTTATCACTGGCGTTGTCTGGAGCGATAGTGGCCATGAGCCTGAGAGTGTCGCCAACTTCCAATGTAGCGGATACCGGGTCAATGCTGACGCCTGTCACTGCCTTGTACTCCGCTGTCTTCAAATAATCGATGGCATATTTTGAGAAGTGGTTGACCTTGAAGGTCAGGATTCCGTTCTCGAATTTTTTGCTGCCTTCCACAACTCCACCTGTGAGGATATTCCCATCTTCATCGACAAGAGTCACACTATTTACATAAGCAATATCTCCTTCCAGAGGGATCTCTATAGTGACTTCGCCCTGTGCATTATCTTCACTGAAAACTTCGGTGCCGTTCTCATCGTAGGTTTTCATAGTGACCTCAAGGACCACATCTATATAATCAGGTACTTGTGCCTGCTCAGTCACGTTCTCTACCTTTATGAGAATGTCGGTTGCCCCTCCGGCATTTTCCTTGATTTGCTCTGCGGCTTCCGCATCGAACGTAATTTTGCCGATGCCTTCAACTGTTATTTCAGTTTCTTTGCCCTCTTTAAAGGAATCTTCCACAGGAATGGTTCCTGAAACGGAATTCGGGGAGTCATCATCTTTTGGAAGAGACACTTCTATAGTTGTTTCATCTTCCTTTATCCTTGAATAGTTGACATAGTGGAACTTTGTCGTATAATCGGATTTGCCGTTCTTGACATTGACGGCAACAGTGAGCGAGCTGTCATCAGCCGGAAGGTATTTTGCGATTGAAACACAGAAAGATACGGATCCGGTTGAAGGGTCCTTGCTGAGCGAGTCGATTGCTGTGATTGTCTTGATATCTACAGCCTTAGTCAACACTTTGTTGACAAGAACAGTGAAATTGGCATTCGTCAGGCTGTTCACTGCCGATGCGGGACTAATTATGCAGTCCAAATAGAGGATGCCGTTCTCTGTTTTTACACTGCCGTCCCCGTATGCGGGAACGATGGTCACCGTCTGAATCATCTCCTCAAGAGCGCTGACCCTGGCCTCAAGAGCGCTGATTGATGAGTTGACTCCACTGATTGCGCTGCTGATCGAGTTGGTGAGCTCTGTCTTGAGCCCTGCTATCCTGGCATCTGCAGTTTCACCAAGCTTGTCGACTTTCTCCTCCAATGCGCTGAGAGCCGCGTTCGTCTCCTTGAGCTGCTCCAGCGTGGCAAAGGTGGCTTTGACCCAATCCTCCTCGGCATATCTCGAAAGGTCGCCGACATAGGCTTTCAGCTCGTCGATTCTCTTTCCGAGGGCCTCGTCGGCCTCTTTGAGTTTGGCTATCTCCTCGGCTTTGTCGCCGACTGCAACCTGCAGGTCAGTGATGTCTTTCCTGATGACGCCGAGGTCAGCGATGCTTGCGTTGATGGCCGCAATCTGGTTCTCAATCGAGGCAATCTTTTCCTGCTCAATGTCCCCGACCCTTCGGTCGATGCCGTCGAGCCGATCGTTGATCTTCTTGCAGGAACCCAGAAGTCCCACCGTGAGGACTGCAAGGAAAAGTGTAAGAATTCTTCTTTTCATTGTATTTGAATCTTATTTGTTTTCGTGTAACTGTTCAGGTACCCAACTTCTAATCCTTGTACCAGTCCTTGTAGAGAAGATAGCCCTGAGCGTTCTTATGGGCGGCCTCGGCCACGGCTTCTGAAGCGTCCTTGACCTTCTTCGCCGGAATGCCGGCATAGACGCCCGGCTCGAGAACCTGATTGCTGAGCACGACCGCACCTGCTGCAATTATCGTATTGTCCGGAATGACGGCATTGTCCATCAGTATCGCTCCCATTCCCACAAGCACGTTGCTGCCGACTTTGGCGCCGTGTATCACGGCATTGTGCCCCACGGACACGTCATTGCCGATTTCCACGACCGAACGCTTGTAAAGTGTGTGCAATACGGCGCCGTCCTGGATATTCACCCTGTCGCCGATAACTATAGGGTTGACGTCCCCGCGCAACACGGTGCCATACCAGATGCTGCAGTCGTCGCCGATGGTGACGTCACCTATCAATGCGGCGTTCTCCGCCAGAAAACATCTTTGACCGACCCCGGGAGACTTGCCGTTAAGTTCTCTTATTATTGCCATTTTCCTGAAAGTTCCTGAATGATATTTGAATCGCGGAGCATCTTCACGAAAACTTCAGCACTCCGCTTGTGGAATACACGTTTGAGAGTATGGACGCAGCCCTGCATCCTGTTGTCCGGGAAATCAAGAGGCACCGCTTTCAGAAGGTCACGTCCCCTGATGGAGGCTTCGGACAGCATAGTCAGAAGATTGTTGTCCTGGACAATGTCAAGCAGGATATTCGCTTCATTGATTTCCAGGCAGACATTCAGGCCGGAGTGCTCGATGCAGATATATTCCTCAAGAGCATTGCGCGCCTGAAGGCCTTTTGCCGGAATAGCGAGACGATAACGGTCCAGTTCCTCAAGACTTATGGATTTCCTGCCGGCAAGCGGGTGGTCCTTGCGCATTATTACGGCAAGCTTGTCACTGAAAAGACTGCTGGACTCGATCTCATTGTATGACTGCCCGGGCTTGAATGCCAGCACCAAGTCCACCTCCCTGTGGCGAAGCGCTTCCATCAGTTCCTCCATATTCCTGTAGAAGATGTTTAGCTTCACGCCGGGATACTCCCCTGCGAACTTCTTGACAGTCTCCGTGAGAATATGGCTGAAAGAATATGTAACGCCGACATTGAGCTCTCCCGTAAGCATCTCCTGAAGGTCATTCACCTGCACCTTGCAGGCTTCCGCGTCCTGAATGGTCTGAATTGCAAGCGGCAGCAGCATAGCCCCGCTCTGGGTTAGAGAGGCCGAATGGGAGTCACGCTGGAACAGGATTGCCCCGAGTTCGTTCTCCAACGACTTGATCTGCTGCGAAAGAGTGCTCTGGCTGACATACAGACTGCGCGCCGCCTCGGAGAAATTCAGAGTCTGCGCCGTTCTTACAAAATACTTCAACTGCCTGAGTTCCATATGGAAGTGTTCCTGATGTTCACAAAGATAGTGCATTTTTTTCCTGATAAGCCCGTAAAATTGTAAATTTGCGGCGCTTATTTCAAAAAAAGGACAATGGGAAGCAACATTATCTGGCTGAAGAGCACCGACTCGACCAACAGGGAACTCAGAAGACGTTTGGACCAGTCGGACAATCTCACCATAATAGCGGCAGAAATGCAATCCGCCGGACGCGGTCAGGGCGAGCATACCTGGCATTCAGCGCCGGGGCTGAACCTTACCTTCTCCATACTGCTGCGGCATCGCTGCCTGAACGCTTCGGACGCGCTCGCCGTAACGTCGATAATGACGCTCGGCATACGCGACTACCTGCGCGAGAAAGGCATAGAGCCTTTGATCAAGTGGCCCAACGACATCTGGGTCGGGGAGAAAAAGATCTGCGGGATACTCGTGGAGAACACCATCAATGACGGCAAAATTGCATTTTCAATAGTCGGAGTCGGGTTGGACCTCAACCAGACAGACTGGCCGCCCGAATTGCCTAATCCTGTGAGTCTCAAGGACCTTACCGGTCAGGAATACAACACTCACGAAGAATTGGACAAACTGGCGGAAGCACTCGCACGGCGCAGCACCCAAGCCTCCGCTCCCGGAGGCGCGACCGGAATTATTGAAGAGTTCGGCCAGGCCGTTGTCAGACTTGAACGGTAGATGTAAATTTCGATAGCAACCGATTGCCGCTATCGAAAAATATAATAATAAACGCTTCTGAAGGATTGATAAAGTCAATATATTTGTAGATTATTTGATAGTACCGCAATTCGACAACAAATTATAACGTTCATTCAAAAATATGGAAGACAAACTCAGTTCTCTCAAGGCCCGCAGGGCCAAAGCCGAGCTTGGCGGTGGTCAGAAAAGAATCGATGCACAGCACGAGAAAGGAAAACTGACCGCACGCGAGCGTCTGGCACTGTTGCTTGATGAAGGCAGCTTCGAAGAATTCGACACCTTCGTTCAGCACCGTTGCACCAACTTCGGTATGGAAAAATCCCATACTGACGGAGATGGCGTCGTGACGGGTAGAGGCACGATCGACGGTCGTATCGTTTACGTTTTCGCTCAGGATTTCACCGTCAGCGGCGGTTCCCTTAGCAAGACGATGTCCGAGAAAATCTGCAAAGTCATGGATATGGCTCTGCAGTGCGGAGCACCTTTTATCGGTATCAATGACTCCGGCGGAGCTCGCATTCAGGAGGGAATCGACGCACTCGCAGGATATGCCGATATCTTCGAAAGGAATATCCTCAGTTCAGGAGTGATCCCTCAGATCAGCGGTATTTTCGGACCTTGCGCAGGCGGTGCGGTTTATTCACCTGCCCTGACCGACTTCACACTCATGGTCAAGGACACATCCTATATGTTCCTCACCGGACCGTCCGTAGTGAAGAGCGTGACAGGAGAGGTCGTAAGTCAGGAGGACCTCGGAGGCTCTTGGGTTCATACTTCCAAGAGCGGCGTGGCTCATTTTGCAGCCGACAATGAGAACGAAGCCATCGCATCCATCAAGAAACTTCTCTCCTTCCTTCCTCAGAACAATCTGGAAGAAGCTCCTGCAAAGCCTACCAACGACCCTGTCGGCAGACTCGACGACTCGCTCAACACATTCATTCCCGAGAATCTCAACCAGGCTTATGATATGTACACCGTCATCAACAGCATCGTGGATGATGGAGATTTCTTCGAAGTACACTCATCATTTGCAAAGAACATAATCGTAGGCTTCGCTCATATGAACGGACAGAGCGTAGGCATCGTTGCCAACCAGCCGAAGGCTATGGCCGGCGTGCTCGACATCAACGCAAGCCGCAAGGCTGCCAGGTTCGTACGCTTCTGCGACGCATTCAACATCCCTCTCGTAACACTCGTGGACGTTCCGGGATTCCTCTGCGGCACACAGCAGGAATACGGCGGCATCATCACCCACGGAGCAAAGCTTCTCTACGCATACGGCGAGGCTACTGTTCCTAAGGTTACGGTAACTCTCCGCAAGAGCTACGGTGGAGCACACATCGTGATGAGCTGCAAACAGCTTCGTGGCGACATCAACTACGCTTGGCCGACAGCCAACATAGCCGTAATGGGTGCCGACGGCGCTGTGGGCGTCCTTTACGGAAAGGAACTCAAGGACGAAGAGGATCCGGCAAAGAGAGCGGAAATCAAAGCCGCACGCACAGCCGAGTACAATGAGCTCTTCGCAAATCCTTATCAGGCAGCCCAGAAAGGTTACATCGAGGATGTGATCGAGCCGGCAACCACACGTTTCCGCGTGATCCGCGCGCTCGAATCACTTCGAGGCAAACAGCAGAACGTCCCTGCCAAGAAACACGATAATCTGCCATTATGATAAACCTACTTGAAGCAAGACCGTACATAAACGGCCACACAATAACAGATAAAGCCGAAAGTCTATGGCAGACTGACCCTAACGGCTTCGTGCTTACCTTAATTGCGGTAAGCTCCGTATTCATCGGTCTGATCATACTTTACTTCATCTACAATCTGTCCGGTAATATTTTCTCCGGGAAGTACAAGAAAGCCCGCGAGGAGAGGAGGCAGAAGAAAGCCGTGAAGAAAGCACCGGCCGGGAAGGTGGACGACGAGGTGGCTACTGCCATAGCTATGGCTCTTCAGATGAACGGAGGCGACGAGGTCTACGCGGCCATCGCCACCGCGCTTCACTTGCACCTCAACTGCAACTCACACGACGGTGGACCGTTCGTGCTCACCATAAAGCCATGCCAAAGCGCATGGGGAAACAAAATGTTGAACCTCAGAAAACAGAGATAATCATGAAAGAATATAAATTCAAAATCAATGGCAACGAATATAACGTAGCCATCAACGGTATCGAAGGCAAGAACGCCGACGTCACAGTAAATGGTGTATCATACAGTGTAGAGCTTGAAAACGCTCCTGCACCGGCTCAGGTTGCAGCTCCGGTTGCAGCTCCTGCAGCAGCCCCTGCAACTCAGGCAGCTCAGGCAGCTCCTGCTCCTGCAGCAGCCCCTGCAGCACCTAAGGCAGCCGCTCCGGCTGGCGGCAAAGTCGTAAAGAGCCCTCTTCCGGGCGTTATCCTCAGCATAGACGTCAAGGAAGGTCAGGCAGTCAAGAGAGGTCAGAAACTTGCTGTCCTCGAGGCAATGAAGATGGAGAACGAGATTCTTTCAGAGTTTGACGGAACTGTATCAGCCATCCACGTAGCAAAGGGTGACTCAGTCCTCGAAGGTGCCAACGTAGTAAGTATCGCTTAATGGAAAATATAGTTGAAAGCCTCCAGCAATTCTGGCAATTCACCGGATTTGCGAATTGCACCTGGCAGCACCTGGTGATGATAGGTATAGGCCTCATCTTCATCACACTGGGTATTGTCAAACATTGGGAGCCGCTGCTTCTGGTGCCTATCGGGTTCGGTATGATCGTGGGCAATATCCCGCTTTTCCCGGGCCTCCAGGTCAGTATCTATGAGCAGAACTCCGTGCTCAACATATTGTACCAGGGTGTAAAACAGGGATGGTATCCACCTCTGATCTTCCTGGGCATCGGAGCCATGACCGACTTCTCGGCATTGATATCACAGCCCCGTCTGATACTCATCGGCGCGGCAGCACAATGCGGTATCTTCGGTGCATACCTGCTTGCGCTTGCATTTGGCTTCACCCCTAGCGAAGCCGGAGCAATCGGTATCATCGGAGGAGCTGACGGCCCTACCGCCATCTTCCTCAGCGGACGCCTCGCTCCTGAGCTTATGGGAGCCATCGCAGTGTCAGCGTACTCGTATATGGCCCTCGTACCTGTGATACAGAAGCCTATCATGCTCCTTCTAACAACGAAGAAGGAAAGGATGATCAGAATGGCACGCCCTCGTACGGTAAGCCAGAAGGAGAAGATTATCTTCCCTATCATCGGATTCATCTGCACAGCCTTCATCGTCCCTTCAGGACTTCCGCTGCTCGGAATGCTGTTCTTCGGTAACCTTCTGAAAGAGTCCGGAGTTACCCGCCGTCTCGCAGAGACCGCCCGCGGACCGCTCATTGACGTGGTGACCACACTCATAGGCCTCACCGTGGGTGCATCCACACAGGCAGACGTATTCCTCACAGGAAATTCAGTGAAGATCTTCGGGCTCGGACTCCTGTCATTCGTAATCGCGACTACCTGCGGTGTACTCTTCGTGAAATTTATGAACCTCTTCTGCAAGGAAGGACATAAGATCAACCCTCTCATCGGCAACGCAGGTGTGTCAGCAGTGCCTGACAGCGCCCGTGTATCCGAGACGGTCGGTCTCGAGTGCGACCCCGGTAACCATCTCCTGATGCACGCGATGGCACCGAACGTAGCAGGCGTAATCGGTTCTGCAGTTGCAGCCGGTATCCTCCTCGGGTTCCTTGGATAGTAAAAACAATTAATTCAACAGTAATATGAAAATCTCACATATCGAACACATCGGCATAGCCGTCAACAGCATAGAAGAGGCTCTCCCATTCTATGAGAACGTTCTTGGTTTTGAATGCTACAAGACTGAAGAAGTAGCGGACCAGAAAGTTAAGACCGCTTTCCTCAAGGTCGGAGACACGAAGCTCGAACTTCTCGAGCCTACAAGCCCGGACAGCACAGTGGCAAAGTTCCTCGAGACCAGGGGTCCCGGATTCCATCACATGGCCTACGCTGTGGAGGATGGCGTTGCCAATGCACTTGCCGAGTGCGGTGAAAAGTCAATCCGTACCATCGACGCGGCTCCTAGAGCCGGCGCTGACGGTATGAATATCGCTTTCCTTCATCCGAAGGCTACCCAAAGCATTCTCACAGAACTTTGTGAAAAGAAAAAGTAATGTCGCTTTATACCCGGAAAGGAGATAGCGGGAAAACATCCCTGCCGGACGGAAAACGAGTGTCCAAAGACGATGCCCGGGTGGAAGCCTACGGCGATGTGGATGAACTGAGCTCGCAAATCTCTTTTCTGAATGCGTTATGCTCTGCGGAAGGCAGTATCCCTGCCAGCCGCAGAGTTTCGTATTACAATCAATTGCTGGAAAGGATTGTCCGGGAACTTTTCGCGGTTGGAGGCGCAATAGCCTGCCCTGGTTCCGGGACTATGTTTTCCGAAGAAATCAAGGCGCTTGAGGCGGAAATCGACTCCATTGAGGGCAGCCTGCCGCCGCTCAGGTGCTTCATACTCCCTGCTGGAAGCCCTGCATCCTGTCAATGTCAGGTATGCAGGACCGTATGCAGAAGGGTTGAGCGCCGCGTGGTGACATTCCTTCGCGAAAATCAGATTGACCCTGACAGCAACGGAGTCCTAAAGTATCTCAACCGTCTGTCCGACCTGCTGTTCGCGCTTTCCCGCAGGATTAATGCAGATGCGGGCATAGCTGACACGAAACTTTAAAAGGCCGGGAATATGGAACATCCTGAAAACGATAAGGCCTACAAGGGGCTGGTAGTGAACGAAGGTGTCGCCCAGCCACCGATAGTCAACCCATATCTCAAGAGAAACAGTTTCCGCCACAACGAACTGTCAGTGGCTGAGATGGTCGAAGGCATAGCAAAAGGAGATATCACTGTCCTTTCGCAGGCTGTCACTCTTGTGGAAAGCACTAACCCTGACCATTATGCCAAAGCTCAGGAAGTAATCGAAAAATGTCTTCCGCTCAGCGGAAATTCGGTACGCATAGGCATAAGCGGCGTGCCGGGAGCCGGGAAGAGCACATCCATAGACAAGTTCGGCGTCCATCTTCTGGAAAACTACGGGGGCAAACTTGCAGTGCTTGCCATCGACCCGTCCTCAGAGTTCGGCAAAGGCAGCATACTTGGAGACAAGACCCGTATGGAAACTCTTGTACAGCGCCGGGACGCATTCATCCGTCCGAGTCCTTCGGCCGGCAGCCTCGGCGGTGTGGCCCGCAAGACAAGAGAGACCGTACTGCTATGTGAAGCCGCGGGTTTTGACAAGATTTTCATCGAGACCGTGGGAGTCGGGCAGAGCGAGACAGCCTGCCAGTCAATGGTGGATTTCTTCCTTGTAATCCAGCTCTCCGGCGCCGGAGACGAGCTTCAGGGTATCAAGCGCGGCATTATGGAGATGGCGGACGGAATCGTTATCAACAAATGCGACGGGGATAATGTAGATGCCTGCAAACTATCAGCGATACAGCTGCGCAATGCATTTCATTTCTTCCCTGCCCCGGAAAGCGGCTGGACACGCCAGGTCCTGACCTACTCCGGATTGAACGGCACCGGCATAAAGGAGATTTTCGAAATGATTTTCTCCTATATCGACTATGTGAAGTCCAACGGGCACTTCGACATACGCCGCCGCAGGCAGAACAACTACTGGATGAAAGAGACCATCGATTCCGCGATTCTGGGCAATTTCTACAACAGGATGGAAACACGCATCAACCAGGCGGAAGAAGGTGTATGGAATGGGAAGATGACTCCTTTCACTGCCGCACATTCACTGCTGGACGAATACTACAAACTGATAAAATAGAATATTTCTGAATTTATTAACTATAACCAAAATGTCAGACAAAAAACTTTTTTCTGAATTCACTTCTCCTTCCCGCCAGGATTGGCTTGACAAGATTCAAGTCGATCTCAAGGGCGCCGATTTCCAGAAAAAGCTGGTCTGGAAGACCGATGAGGGCTTCTCAGTACAGCCTTTCTATATGAAAGAGGATTTGGAGAAACTAGGCACCCTCGGCTCAGAGCCGGGTGAATTCCCTTATGTAAGGGGTAACAAGGCGGGTGACAACAACTGGTTCGTCCGTCAGGATATTTGCGGCGAATCAGCTGCAGAGGCAAACAGGAAAGCGCTTGATGTTCTCGGAAAGGGCATCGATTCGCTTGGTTTCTACGTACCTGCAGAACAGCTCAGTGCAGAATACGTCAATACGCTGCTCAACGGCATCTATTGCGACTGCGTAGAGCTCAATTTCAGAGTATGCGTCAAGCACGCGCTGGAACTCGCGCAAATCCTTGCCACTTACTTTGCAGACAAGGGCTATGACCCTGCACGCATCAACGCGTCCATCGATTTCGACCCTATCAAGGGTATGATAATGAAGGGTAAGGATACAGAGAGCCTGATATCTACCGGCAAGGCACTTATCGAGGCTGTCAAGGATTATCCTTGTTTCAAGGTCATATCCGTGAACGGTTCAGCGCTCAGCGACAGCGGGGCATACATCGTTCAGGAGCTCGGCTATTCTCTTGCCTGGGGCGCTGAATATCTGAAGCGGCTTGCTGACGAAGGCGTCGCAGGAAGCGAAATCGCACGCAGAATCAAGTTCAATATGGGCATCAGCACCAACTATTTCATGGAAATAGCAAAATTCCGTGCCGCACGCCTGCTCTGGTCCGGAATTGCCCAGGAATATGCAGGAAATGACAAGGGAGCCTGCAAGGCATGCATCCACGCAAAGACCTCCTATTACAATATGACTCTGTTCGATTCATATGTCAATCTGCTTCGTTCCCAGACAGAAACAATGTCCGCTGCCATCGCAGGTGTCAACTCCATAACCGTTACACCTTTCGACAGTGCATACAAAAAACCGGACGAATTCTCCGAGCGCATCGCCCGCAACCAGCAGCTTCTCCTCAAGGAGGAGTCTCACTTCGACAAGGTTGTTGACCCTGCCGGCGGTTCCTACTACATAGAGGTACTTACAGATTCCCTCTCAAGTGAAGCCTGGAAGATTTTCCTCAAGGTTCAGGAGGAAGGCGGTATCGTTGAATATGCAAAGAAGGGACTTGTTCAGGATGACGTTATCGCTTCTGACACAAAGCGCCATACCCTCGCCGCACAGTCACGCGAATTCATTCTCGGAACCAACCAGTTCCCTAATTTCACTGAAGTTTCCGACGGCAAGGCTCCTATGGCCTGCTGCTGCAAATGCGCAAATGACCAGACACCTTACAAGGGCATCAGCACATCCAGACTTTCTTCCGAGTTCGAGGCTCTGCGTCTCTCTACAGAAAAAGCCAAGAAACAGCCGGTTGCTTTTATGCTGACCATCGGCAGCCTTGTATGGCGTCAGGCACGTGCACAGTTCTCTTGCAACTTCCTTGCTTCCGCAGGATACAAAGTTGTGGACAATCTTGGTTTCGCCACCGTTGAGGAAGGTGTGGATGCCGCTATGAAGGCAGGAGCCGACATCGTGGTATTATGCTCTTCAGACGAGGAATATGCTCAGTATGCCATCCCTGCATACAACTGTCTTGCCGGGAAGGCATTGTTCGTGGTAGCGGGCAATCCTGAATGCGCAGAAGAACTCAAGGCCGCAGGCATCGAGAACTTCATCCACGTAAAGGTCAATCAGCTCGAGACCTTGAAATCGTTTAACCAAAAACTCGGTATCTAATTATGGCAAAGAATGATATAGTTTGGAAAACCCCTGAACAGATAGGCGTGAAGGCGGTTTATACTAAGGAAGATCTCGAGGGAATGGAGCATCTGGACTTCGTCGCCGGTCTCCCACCTTTCCTGCGCGGACCTTATTCAATGATGTATCCTTTCAAGCCGTGGACCATCCGTCAGTATGCGGGATTCTCCACAGCCGAAGAATCAAACGCGTTCTACAGACGCAACCTTGCATCCGGACAGAAGGGACTCTCCGTTGCCTTTGACCTTCCTACCCACCGCGGATATGACCCTGACAATATGAGAGTCATAGGTGACGTCGGCAAGGCCGGCGTAAGCATCTGCTCGGTCGAGAACATGAAGAGACTCTTTGAGGGTATTCCTCTGAACAAGATGTCCGTGTCAATGACTATGAACGGTGCCGTTCTCCCTATTCTTGCATTCTACATCGTGACCGGTCTCGAGCAGGGCGCGAAACTCGAGGAAATGGCAGGAACCATCCAGAACGATATTCTCAAGGAGTTTATGGTGCGCAATACATACATCTACCCTCCTGAGTTCTCGATGAGGATCATTGCCGACATCTTCGAGTTCACATCCAAGAATATGCCTAAGTTCAACAGCATCTCCATCTCCGGATACCACATCCAGGAGGCCGGAGCTACCGCTGACATCGAGCTCGCATACACCCTCGCCGACGGTATGGAATACCTCAGGGCAGGTGTCAATGCAGGTATTGACGTAGATGCATTCGCACCAAGGCTTTCATTCTTCTGGGGCATTGGTATGAACCACTTTATGGAGATCGCCAAGCTACGTGCAGGTCGTCTTCTCTGGGCCAAGATCGTGAAGAGTTTCGGCGCAAAGAGCGACAAATCAATGCCTCTGCGCACGCATTGCCAGACTTCAGGATGGTCTCTCACAGCACAGGATCCGTTCAACAATGTGGGACGTACAGCAGTCGAAGCTATGTCCGCAGTGCTCGGCCACACCCAGAGCTTGCATACCAATGCTCTTGACGAGGCCATCGCACTTCCGACAGACTTCTCCGCACGTATCGCCCGCAACACTCAGATCTACATCCAGAACGAGACCAAGGTCTGCAAGCAGATCGACCCATGGGCAGGTTCATACTATGTTGAGAGCCTGACAAACGAACTCGTTGATAAGGCCTGGGCCCTCATCGAGGAAGTCGAGAAACTCGGCGGTATGGCAAAGGCCATCGAGACCGGAGTTCCTAAGATGCGTATCGAGGAGGCTGCAGCCCGCACGCAGGCACGCATTGACTCAGGCGCACAGACGATTGTCGGCATCAACAAATACGGCCTTGACCACGAAGATCCTATCGATATTCTTGAAATCGACAATGCCGAGGTCAGGAAGCAGCAGGAAGAGTCTCTCGCAGCACTTCGCGCCAATCGCAACGAGAAGGCTTGCCGCGCAGCTCTCGATGCTCCTACCGAGGTCGTACGTACAGGAAACGGAAACCTTCTTGAAGCTGCCATCGAGTGCGCCAAGTTGCGCTGCACCCTCGGTGAGATAAGCGATGCCTGTGAGAAGGTGGTAGGCCGTTATCAGGCAACAATCAGAACAATTTCAGGAGTGTACAGTTCAGAATACAAGAAGGACGCGCAGTTCGAGGAAGCTGTCCGCCTTACAGACGAATTTGCAAAGAAGGAAGGACGTCGTCCTCGTATCTTCATCGCCAAGATGGGACAGGACGGACACGACCGCGGGGCAAAGGTTGTAGCAACAGGTTACGCCGACTGCGGATATGACGTAGATATGGGACCTCTCTTCCAGACTCCGGAGGAGGCTGCACGCGCAGCTGTCGAGAATGACGTGCACATCGTGGGCGCATCCTCACTTGCCGCAGGTCACAAGACCCTCATACCTCAGCTCATTGAGGAGCTTCGCAAACTCGGTCGCGAGGACATTATGGTAGTTGCCGGTGGTGTGATACCTACCCAGGACTATGACTTCCTTTATAAGGCAGGAGTTGCAGCAATCTTCGGTCCCGGTACCACAGTAGCTTATTCTGCTGCGACAATGATGAAACTTATGATGGGAAAAGAATAGTAAAAGCTTATGAAACAGATTAATTTTGTCAGCCCGGACGAAGCTGTCAAAGTCGTCAAATCCGGTGACCACATCCATTTCAGCAGCGTGGCTAGTGCGCCTCAGTGCCTGATTCAGGCTCTGTGCCGCAGAGGCGATGCCGGAGAATTGGAGGATGTGCGCATCCATCATCTTCATACTGAAGGTCCTGCGCCTTATGTCGATGAAAAATACAGCGGAATATTCTTCCATCAGGGCTTTTTCATCGGTGGCAATGTCCGCAGCGGCGTACAGAGCGGCTATGCGGACTATATTCCGGTATTCCTTTCCGAGACCCAGAAACTTTACCGTTGCGGAGCCGTTCCTTGTGACGTGGCAATGATCCAGGTTTGTCCTCCGGACGAGAACGGTATGGTTTCCCTCGGCACCAGCGTAGATGCTACTCTTGCCGCCGTGGAGTGCGCAAAAACGGTTATCGCCGTAATCAATCCGCACGTACCGCGCGCTTTCGGCCAGGCTATGATCTCCATCGACCAGATTGATATCTTCGTCCAGGACGACACGCCTCTTATGGAGGCTAAGGTTGTCGTACCGGACGAGACAGACCTCGCCATCGGAGAGAACTGTTTGCCTCTCATCAAGGACGGAGCCTGTCTCCAGCTTGGAATCGGTGCTCTTCCTAATGCAATCCTGGCTAAGCTCGGGAACCACAAGAACCTTGGTATCCATACCGAAATGTTTGCTGACGGCGTGCTCGACCTGGTTGAGAAGGGCGTCATAAACGGTTCCAACAAGGTTACAGACAAAGGTAAGATAGTATCCACCTTCCTTATGGGCTCACAGAAAGTCTATGATTTCATAGACAACAACCCGGACGTCCTGATGATGGACGTAGGTTACACGAACGATCCTTTTGTGATTGCCAGAAACCCTCGTATGACTGCCATCAACTCCGCAGTGGAGATGGACATCACCGGACAGGTCTGCGCAGACTCCATCGGCACAAAGCACTTCAGCGGTGTCGGCGGGCAGATTGACTTCATCTATGGAGCTTCCCTCGCCGAGGAAGGCGTTCCTATCATAGCAATGTCCTCCCGCACAAAGAAGGGCGTATCCAAGATATCTCCTGTATTGAAGGAAGGTGCAGGCGTCGTCACTTCAAGATTCCACGTGCATTGGGTTGTCACAGAGTGGGGTGCAGTCAACCTTTACGGCAAGAGCTACCAGGAGCGCGCGCGCCTTCTGACCTCCATCGCCCATCCGGACGACCACGAGGCCCTCGAGAGAGCCGCTTTCGAGCGCTTCGGCAGGCACTACCTGATTGTTAAATAACCGACAGTCCCCGATAACACAAAAAAGTTGCGCATTACGCGAGTGACTGAGGTGACCCCCAAAAGTTGGACGATTAATTATTTATTCTATCTGGTTTGAGTCCGGTATTGTACCGGGCTCATTCCGTTTAATCGCAACTTGATTCTATCATTATTGCAGTAATGGATATAGGCTCGAAGAGCATGCTTGAATGACTCTGCC
>JAZLFC010000034.1:0-9421 GCA_045615565.1 Candidatus Cryptobacteroides sp.
AGAATGACTGGCCGCTGTTAGGCGACTATTCGACTCCTGTCAAATCGTTCCGTGTCAACCTTGCTCCGAACGGTGAGGACTATGTATGGTCGTCTGACGAATTCGATGATGACGGGTTGGCTCTTGTGTGGCAGTGGAACCACAAGCCGGTGGACGCATGTTGGTCCTTGTCGGAGAGACCGGGATGGCTCAGGCTCAGGACGGTGAGGCATGCGGACGGTATCATGGATGCCAGAAACACCCTTACCCAGCGGACGGTGGGACCGGGCTGTTTCAGCGAGGTCATGCTGGATGCATCGGGGCTCAAGCCGGGCGATCATGCCGGACTTTGCGCTTTCCAGAGCCATTTCTGCGCTATCGAAGTCGAATGCGAAGCTGACGGCAGATATCTCGTTGCCCGCGATTATGAGAAGGAAATCCTGCGCACCGAAATGGAAGGTGAAGGGATCTGTCTGAGGATAAGCTATGATTTCAACAGTGACACGGCCACAATGTCATATTCGTATGACGGCGAAGAATGGAACTGCATAGGATATGCCCTTCAGATGCGATATACCCTTGATTTCTTCACCGGGTACAGGACAGCCCTGTATTGCTACAATACGGAATCCGGGGGAGGATATGCCGACTTCGACTGGTTCCGCCAGAATCAAAGGTGATTTAGAGAAAGAACAGGGTCCAGAGTGAGAATCGTGCTGCTTTTCCGATGAGAAGCAGCACGATTGTCCATACTGCCGGTGACTTGTAGAAGCCCAGGGCGAGCGATATGATGTCTCCGATGACCGGAACCCAGCTCAACAGAGCCATCCACACTCCGTATCTGTCAATCATTCTTTTCTGCTTTTCAAGTGTTTCCTCCTTAACCTTGAAAGTCCTTTCGATCCAGGACCATTTCGCGCAGCGGCCGAGAAAATATGTCGTCACGCCTCCCAGCCAGTTGCCTGCGGTACCGACCAGAAGACATCCGAGAGGATCTTTGGTCAGCAGAAGCACTGCTACATACAGTGCGTCAGAACTGAACGGAAAAATGGTGGCGGCAAGGAAAGCGCCGACAAACAAACCGAATAGACCTAGATTCTCCAGACCGAACATCGCACAGAGATACCGTTGCTTCTGTCGCAAATATAAACAAAAAAATCAGGCCGGACATAATGGCCGGCCTGATATGAGTGTATTGTCTGAACGATTAGAAACCGAAGCCTGCAGGAGCCGGTGCCTTGATAGGCTGACCCATCTCGGAAGCCTCGACGTCGTTCTCGTCAAGCTTGAATACCATGAAGTTAGGATTCTCCTTTGTGTATGGCTCCCAGCCGATGCCCGGCTCGCCGGTCTTTGCAAAGTTGGACCATGCTGTGATCATCTTCTCTGAAAGATCCCAGTCACCATCTGTCCAAGGCCTCCAGCAGTGCTTGAGGGACTTGAATACAAACCAGAGGTCTGAAGAGTGGAAAGCGCCCTTGAGTCTTGCAGTTACCTCAGGATGTGAACCGTCATCAGGAAGAGGACGGGCGAATTCGTAAGCGTATGCAACGCCGCCGAGTTCCTCGCGGTTGAGACAGAAGTCTGCGATACCCTGTGACATGTCACCCATATCGTTGAGAGTGTAACCGATCATATAAGTGATCTTGTGGAGGTTGTCTGTAAGAGCTGCTTCATCGAAGCTGCGGAGGCTTACGTAACCGTCAACTACAGGTGCGCCTGTGAGAGCCGGACCGAAGCCGCGGAATCCTGCGAATCCGGCAGGAGCCGGTGCAGGGTCAACCATACCCTTGATAGTGCTGAGAGCATAGATTGTCTCTGTTGATGCTGCGCGCATTTTCTTGAGGTCGGTGAGGCCTGCCCAGTCGAGGATCTCCTTGCTTCTTGCAGCTGAAGCCTCGAGTGCGCCGTTAGGAATACCTACCTGAGGAGCGTTTGAAACCTTGTTCATGCCGCCGCCGCTCATGATGACTGCCTTGTTGAAAAGGCCGACCGTCAGAGGGGACTCGCAGAGAGTCTTGACGCTGCCTGCGCCTGCGCTCTGGCCGAAAATCATGACATTGTCAGGATCTCCACCGAACTGTGCGATGTTCTTCTGAACCCACTTGAGAGACTCGATCTGGTCGAGGATACCGTAGTTTCCAGACACTCCGTGAGGGCTTTCTGCACTGAGCTCAGGATGTGTGAGGAATCCGAATACGCCGAGACGGTAGTTGAGAGTAACGAGGACAACGTCCTTGGCTGCCCACTCCTGTCCGTCGAACTCAGGCTCTGAGCCCCAACCTTCGCGATAGCCGCCGCCATGGATCCAAACTGCAACAGGGAGCTTCTTGTCAACCTGTCCCGGAGCCTTGGTGTAAACGTTGAGATAGAGACAGTCCTCGCTGTAAGGTGACTCTTCACCGTAACCCCACTCTGTGGTGTAGCCGCCAGGATAATGAACTGCCTGATATCCGGGATGACCGAACTCTGAGCAATCCCTTATGCCTTCCCATGCAACTACCGGCTGAGGCTCTTTCCAACGGAGATCTCCGATAGGAGCTGCTGCGTATGGAATTCCCTTGTAGGCGAAAACGCCGTGAATGTCAGTTGTGACACCCTGAATCTGTCCGCCCTCTATTGTGAGGACTGGAGTGCTTGCTTCTTTGCAGCAACTTGCAAGTGCAAGCACTGAAAGAGCTGCGATAACGATTTTTTTCATAAAAACAGTGTTATAAATAAGTGTGAATTATTTCTTTGTGGTGATCAGGATAACGCCGTTCCCTCCGCGTACTCCGTAAATGGACGAAGAACCGTCTTTGAGAACTTCTACGGAATCCACCATCTGAGGGTCCACTGACGAGAGGTCCTCGACTTCAACTCCATCCACCAGGATGAGCGGCTCGGTCTGGTTGTTTGAACTCACCCCTCTGATGACGATTGTGTTGTTGGCTGTGACCGTGACTCCCGGAACGCGGCCTCTGAGGTAATCATACATATCCGTGTATGTCATTGCCTGCTTGCCGTTATTGACCTTCAATTTTGAAACGGAGTAATTGTTGTTGTCCTTTGTGGTCGTGCCGTAACCTACGTTGATCTCTTCGTCACCCGGGTTGGAAAGCTGCTTCGAAGGACCGCATGAACATAACGTAACAGCTGCGGCGAGGAATACCATAAGTTTTTTCATATCCGATATTTAATTCATTTTCCAATATTCAAGCAATATTAGAAAAAAATTGAGGCATTTTCAATAGGTTCTAATCTTTTTTTCATAATGTTCAGCAAAAGGAACAATTCGATAAAAATATTGCCTGAATTTACGAAGAAATAGTTAAATTTGAAGGATTTGATAACCAATTATATTTTATATGAAAAAATTCAGTCTGATTTGTGCCGTTCTGGCCACCTTTACGGCCGGATTCTCTGCATCCGCCCAGCAAAAAGCCGATGTCAAGCTCCGCGAAAGTGCAGCTGACGGTACTATTATCCCTAAAGAAATCTACGGGCAGTTCTCTGAGCATCTCGGGAGATGCATTTATGATGGACTCTGGGTAGGAAAGGATTCTGATATTCCTAATGTTGACGGATATCGTCTCGATGTTTTCAATGCATTGAAAGAGCTTCAGGTGCCTGTCATGCGCTGGCCGGGCGGCTGCTTTGCTGACGACTATCACTGGATGGACGGTGTCGGCCCTCTCGAGCAGCGTACAAAGATCGCCAACAACAACTGGGGCGGCACACTTGAAGACAACAGCTTCGGAACACACGAGTTCCTGAACCTCTGCGAAAAACTCGGTTGCGAGCCGTATATCAGCGGAAATGTCGGAAGCGGCACTCCCGAGGAGCTCGCAAAATGGGTTGAATATATGAATTCCGATGCACCGAGCACGGTGGCGGATATGAGAAGGGCCAACGGAAGGGAAGAACCTTGGCATGTCAAGTACCTCGGAATAGGCAACGAGGCTTGGGGATGCGGAGGAAATATGCGTCCGGAGTACTATTCCGACCTTTTCAGACGGTATACGACATACACCCGCGACTATAAGGGCGAGAAGCTCTACAAGATCGCTTCCGGCGCTTCCGACTATGACTACAACTGGACAGAAGTCTGCCTCAATGCCATAGGCGACAAGATGGACGCCATAGCAGTGCACTATTATTCCGTGATTGACTGGGATGACAAGACTGCTGCGACAAAGTTCGACGACGAAGGATATTACAAGTTCCTCGCTAAGGCTCTCGATATCGAACCTACCATTCAGAAGCATATCGCCATTATGGACAGGCTTGATCCGGAAGGAAAGATCGATCTTCTCGTCGATGAATGGGGAACATGGTGGAACGTTGAGCCGGGAACGAATCCGGGTCATCTCTATCAGCAGAGCACCATGCGTGACGCAATGGTTGCAGCCCTTTCCCTCAACGTGTTCCAGAAGTATACGCGCCGTATCAAGATGGCCAATATCGCACAGGTTGTCAACGTGCTCCAGGCTATGGTGCTCACACAGGGCGACAAGATGGTACTTACTCCTACTTATCATGTGTTCAATATGTACAAGGTGCACCAGGATGCCGAATTCATCCCTGTTGAGTTTGACAGCAAGCCTCTCGTATGGACAGAGAAAGGCGCTGTGCCTTCTTTGAGCGTTTCCGCTTCCCGCAAGGACGGAGCCATCCACGTTTCACTTGTAAACCCATCGCTGGACCGGAGCCAAAAGGTTACCCTCGGCTGGGAGACATTCAAGTCTTCTGCAAAGGCAAACGTTTCCGGTGTTATCCTTTCTGCAAAGGACGTTCATGATTTCAATGACTTCGGCATAGAACCGAAGGTCTGCAACAAGGAGTTCAAGAATATCAGGAAGACGGCCGACGGCATCGAATTCGAAATGCCTGCGGCATCAATCATCACCATCGAAATCAAATAATTTGTCATAAAATGAAACGTTATCTTTCAATTTTGGCCGGAGCGGCCATGCTGGTCGCATGTTCGACTGCAAACGCTCCGATATTGACCAAGTCGGGACTCGATCCCCGGGATTTCGTCAATGAGTACAACGGTCAGCCGACAGCACTCTACACGCTTGCCAACGACAATGGCGTGGAGGTATGCATTACAAACTTCGGAGGCCGTATCGTATCGGTCTGCGTTCCTGACCGCAACGGAGAGTTCAAGGACGTCGTCCTCGGATTCAGCAAGGTCAGCGACTATTTCCCTGAAAACCATTCATCCGATTTCGGCGCTGCTATCGGACGCTTTGCAAACCGTATCGGCGGGGCCAAGTTCTCAATCGACGGAGTCGAGTACGTGCTTCCGAAGAACGACGGTGAGAATTGCCTTCACGGCGGACCTCGCGGATGGCAGTATCAGGTTTACAAGGTGGTCGAAGCTGACAGAAGCCATCTCAAGCTTGAAATGAATTCACCTGCCGGAGACAATGATTTCCCCGGCGCAGTCACTGCTTTCGTGACCTACACACTTACTCCGGACAATGCCGTCGACATCAAGTATGAAGCTGAGACAGACGCTCCTACAGTTGTCAATATGACGAACCACTCATATTTCAATCTTTCCGGAGATCCTGCCAACCATTGTGTGGAGGATGATGTGCTTTACATCAACTCATCATCTTATACTCCGACCGATGCGGCTCTTATCCCTACCGGAGAGACAGCTTCCCTTGACGGCACTCCTCTTGATTTCCGTCAGTCTACAAGAATCGGCGACAGGATCGATGCTGACTTCGAGGCCATCACCTTCGCAGGCGGATATGACCATAACTGGATTCTCGACACGGCTGGTGACGACACGGCTGTCGCCGCTGTCCTCTATTGCCCTGAGACAGGCATCACAATGGCGGAATACACAAACGAGCCGGGTGTTCAGGTCTATTCCGGAAACTTTCTTGACGGTACCCTTACCGGAAAGAACGGTGCGGTTTATCAGAAGAGAGCCGGCATCTGCCTCGAGTCTCAGCATTATCCTGACAATCCCAACAAGGAAGACTGGTCTTCTTCAGTACTCCGTCCGGGAGAGAAATATTACAGCCATTGCATTTTCGCCTTCAGCGTAAAAGATTAATTGATAACATATGAATATTTTTGAAACCATCGCTGCGTCGGGATTCAGGACAGTCGATCTTGTAATCGTCCTCGCTTATCTGTGCCTCCTTATCTTCCTCGGCCTGTTCCTCGGCCGTACAAAGAAGGGCGAGGAGAAGAGCGCAAATGACTATTTCCTTGCCGGAAATACTCTCACCTGGTGGGCTGTGGGTGCATCCCTCATCGCCGCCAACATCTCCGCAGAGCAGTTTATCGGTATGTCAGGTACCAGTTATGCTGACGGTATCGCAACTGCAGCCTACGAACTTATGGCAGCCGTAACCCTTATCGTGGTGGGCAAGTTCCTGCTTCCTACCATGCTCAAGAGAAAGATTTTCACCATCCCTCAGTTCCTCCGCGAACGCTACAATGACGGTGTGGGCCTTGCTTTCTCCATCCTCTGGCTGTTCCTCTACGTATTCGTCAACCTTACATCCGTAGCATGGCTGGGAGCACTTGCCATCGAACAGATACTCGGACTTCAGGGTATGATGCTTGAGATCGGTACTTTCACAATCTCGATGAGAACCGTCATTATCATGCTCCTGTATATCATCGCAGGTATCTACTCCATCTATGGAGGTCTCGCTTCTGTTGCCTGGACTGACGTGCTTCAGGTAGTATTCCTTGTCGGCGGCGGTCTTATCACCGCAGTGTTCGCCCTCAAAGCAGTCGGTGCGGGTGATGGCGTGTTCGCAGGTCTGCACAACGTATTCACTGACCTTACCTCAGGTGAGCATCTGAACGACAGCCACCTCCACCTTGTAGTGCAGCAGAGCCACGGTGAGAGCGCATTCGCAAACGTACCGGGCATCGCTGCAGTTGTGGGCGCCGTTTGGGTAACCAATCTCGGCTATTGGGGATTCAACCAGTACATCATCCAGAAGGGACTTGCTGCCAAGAGCGTACATGAGGCTCAGAAGGGTCTCATCTTCGCCGGCTTCCTCAAGATCCTCATTCCTTTCATCGTTGTCCTTCCGGGAGTATGCGCATACTATATCTCCCTCCATCCGGATGCATTCGCCGGTCTTCAGGGTTCGATCAACGTATCCGATGACGCATATCCTTGGCTCGTCCGCAACTTTACTCCTGTAGGAATCAAGGGACTTACCTTCGCCGCACTTTCAGCAGCCATCATCTCATCACTCGCCTCAATGTTCAACAGTACTTCCACCCTCTTCACTATGGATATCTACAAGAAGTACATCGACAAGGGCGCCAGTGACAAGAAACTCGTGAAGGTTGGCCGTCTCACTTCTCTTACAGCGCTTGTTATTGCAGCTGTCGCTGTCAAGCCTCTTCTCGGCAACCTTGATCAGGCATTCCAGTACATTCAGGAGTACTCAGGATTCATTTATCCGGGTATCGTGATCGTATTCGGCCTCGGTCTTCTCTGGAAGAGAGCTTCCGGAAAGGCGGCCGTATGGACAGCCATCGCAACAATTCCTCTCGGAGTTCTCTTCAAGATCTTCCTTGGAGACGTTCCGTTCCAGTTCCGTGCCGGTTACATCTTCATCATCCTTCTCTCTATGATGATCATCATCTCGCTCATCGACAACAAGAGGGCTGAGATGTGTGAAGTTCCTTCAGAGGAAGACAGGAAGACTATGCTCAAGTGGGCCAAGATTCTCGGCGCGTTCGGCGTATTCTTCATCCTTCTTGCAGCCGTGGTAGTGATCTGGGGCGCTTGCCTCCCTGCAGGTGCAACTCCTGAGACCAACTTTATCGCTTATCTGAACGATATCGGCTTCCAGGCATTCTTCTTCTTCGGAGTACTTGTCGGCTGCCCTGCAGTATGGCTCTACTCCAACTCAATGGACAAACTCCGTGACCGCAAGTCAATCCCTGTTGATCTGAGCCTGTTCCACACGAACAAAGGATACAAGATCGGTGCACTCGGCATCATCGCCATCGTTGCTGTCATTTATATAGTTCTCTGGTAATGCTTGAAGAACTTAAAGAAAAAGTATTCCAGGCCAATCTTGACTTAGTCAGGCAAGGCCTGGTAATCTTTACTTGGGGAAATGTCTCAGGTATCGATCGCGAAAAGGGACTTGTAGTCATCAAGCCTTCAGGTGTCAGCTACGACACTATGAAGGCTTCGGATATGGTCGTCGTGGACCTGAATACCGGCAAGGTGGTGGAAGGTGATTTGAATCCTTCTTCGGATACGCCGACCCATCTGGTGCTGTACAAGGCTTTCCCGGAGATAGGTGGCGTGGTACATACCCACTCCACTTATGCAACAGCCTGGGCTCAGGCCGGAATGGACATCAAACCTCTCGGAACAACACACGCCGACTACTTCCACGGCCCGATTCCGTGCACTTCCGATATGACGAATGAACAGATCGGCGGTGATTATGAAGAGGAGACAGGCAATGTGATTGTCAGTACTTTCAATGGCAGGAATCCGGTGCATACCCCGGCTGTTTTGGTGAAGAATCACGGGCCTTTCGCATGGGGCAAGGATGCAGCCGAGGCTGTCTATCACGCAAAGGTACTGGAGGAAGTAGCCAGGATGAACTACATCTCCGAGACACTGTACAAGGTCAGAAGACTCTCCCGCTGCATTACGCTGTGGGACAGGAAGCCTTCCGTCAAGGAGGCTCTGATAGAGAAGCATTTCAGCCGCAAGCACGGCCCGAATGCATATTATGGACAAAAGAAAAAAGATAATTGATAACACACTATGATCAAGCAATATGATAATGTAGAACTTTGGTGGGTGACCGGTGCCCAGCTCCTTTACGGCGGAGACGCTGTCGTTGCAGTGGACGGACATTCAAAGGAAATGGTTGAAGGTCTCAACGCATCCGGAAATATTCCTGTCAGGATAGTATATAAAGGTACCGCTAACAGCAGCAAGGAAGTTGAGGCTGTAATGAAGGCCGCAAACAACGATGAGAAGTGCGCCGGCGTTATCACCTGGATGCATACTTTCTCTCCTGCTAAAATGTGGATCAAGGGACTCCAGTCCCTGGAGAAGCCTCTGCTCCATTTCCATACCCAGTACAATGCCGAGATTCCTTGGGATACCATGGATATGGATTTCATGAATCTCAACCAGTCGGCTCACGGAGATATTGAGTACGGTCACATCTGCACACGCATGCGCATACCGCGCAAGGTGGTGGTCGGCTATTGGAAGAGCGAAGAGGCTCAGAAGAAGATTGCCGTCTGGGCACGTGTCGCAGCCGCTGTGGCCGATGCAAAGAACGTACGCTGCCTTATGTTCGGTATGAATATGAACAACGTCGCCGTCACCGACGGTGACCGCGTCGAGTTCGAGCAGCGTCTCGGATATCACGTCGACTACTATCCTGTATCATCCCTTATGGATTACTACAAGAAGGTTACCGAC
>JAZLFC010000035.1:0-73587 GCA_045615565.1 Candidatus Cryptobacteroides sp.
CTCATCGCAAAGGCATTCGAGTGGAAGGCCGAAGGCGGAATCACAGACGTGGAAATTCAGGAACGCCTGAGAACAAGGGGACTTGATCTGAGCAATAAACGGCTCGGAGAGATTTTCCGCAATCCTTTCTATTGCGGGCGCATTTCCCATTCCCTACTGGGAGACCGTATCGTGAAGGGAAACCATCCGCAGATAGTCAGCGAGGAAGTGTTTGACCGAATCAACGGAACATACCGCACGGATGACAGATACATCAAGCAGGAGGAAACGCCGGAATACCCGCTGCGCAAATTCATAAAGTGCAGCGAGTGCGGATTCTTCCTTACGGGATACGAAGTGAAGAAGAAAGGGCTGCATTACTACAAGTGCAACACGAAAGGCTGCCGCTGCAACATCAGTGCAAAGAAACTGCACGAGCAGTTCATAGACCTGCTGAAACAATACACTCTCCCAGAGGAGATTCTTCCCATCGTAAGGGAGATTATGCTGAACGTGCTCAGGGAGCGCAACGAAGAAAACGCGCAACGGATGCAGGAACTGAAAGCTTTGAAAAAAGCCAACCGGCAGCAGTTTGAGGACGTTACGGTACGTTTCGGACTCGGCGCCATAGGTGAGGAAGTATATAACATCACCTCGAAGCATCTGGAAAGCCAGCTCGCACAAATCGAGGATGAAATTACCGCTCTCCAAAAACAGAACTCGAACCGTGAATCCATAGTCGATGACATCCTTTCAACTGCCTGTCACTTAGACACTTTATGGCAGCAGAGAGATTACAGAACCAAGCAGAGACTACAGAAACTTGTATTTCCTGACGGACTAATCTATGACCGGACCACATCCGCGCCTCGAACCGTCAGCGAACATCCGGCTTTCGCTGCATTCCGTTCAATATCAAACGAATACCGCACCGCATACAACGCAAAAGCGGAGAACTCCGTAGAATTCTCCGCCTTTGTAGCGGGGAGAGGACTCGAACCTCTGACCTCCGGGTTATGAGCCCGACGAGCTACCAACTGCTCTACCCCGCGATGTTGGACTGCAAATATATGCAGAATTATGAAAAATACAAAATTATCAATAATCTGTTCGGATGTCAGAGCAGCAGTTCGTGCTTTTCTACCGCTTGCAGACAATTATTGATTTCAACCTGATGGATACTATATGGGTGGGGGACTCGAAAACTTTGCCGCTGATGGTCCTGTCGGATTTCAGAAGTTCAACCAGTTTTTCGAAAGTCTCCTCGCTCAGGCCGGCTTCTTGCAGGAGCCTCCAAAGAAGATATTCCCAATGCCCGGACCGACGGAGCTCGGTTATCGAGATTGCTCCATCCTTCATGATTCCAGTCTTGGCTTTCTGGTAATATTCTTCCGCAATGTCGTCAACCTGACCGAGGTGTTTCATATCCCGTTGAAGGGTACGCAGGAAAGAAGGATTAATTTTTTCGAACACAGGGAACACCTCATTGCGGATTCTGTTGCGCTTGTAAGCGTTGTCGGAGTTTGTGCTGTCTTCTCTCCACGGATAGCCGTGCGTTGTCATCCAGTCCTTGATTTCAGCGCGTGAGATCCCCAGCATAGGCCGCAGGATACGTTCGGAAGACATTCCTCTGAGCCCTCTCGAGCCTGAACCCCTGAGCAGGTTGAGAATCAGCGTTTCCGCATTGTCATTAGCGTTGTGCGCCACAGCTATGGCATCAAAATTTTCTTTGGCGCGAAGTTCGTCAAACCATCCGTACCTCAGTTCTCTTGCAGCCATTTCGATGCTGACACCATTCTTGGATGCATATTCAAGGGTGTTGAAGCTGTTTACGAAAAGTTGAAGCCGACGGCTCTCGCACCACTGCCTGACGAAGTCTTCGTCTCCGTCTGATTCTTTGCCTCTCAGGTGAAAATTGCAATGGGCGACAGCAAAAGAGGCTCCGGGGAAAAACTCCGGAGCCCTGTATGCCAGGTACATCGAATCGATACCTCCGCTCACTGCAAGAAGAATACGCATCCGCTATTTCTTATTACTGAACGAATGGGTGATGCTGAATGAGATGAACTCCTTGAACTGAACCTTCTGGATTCCGTCAGGGTGTGTGCTGTCCTTGATAAGGACAAGAGGGTCATAGATAAGCCAGGTGTTGAGGCCGACCTTGAAAATCTTGCTGACCTGCCATTCGATCTTGTTGTCCCAGTTGACTCTGTTGCTGACGAAAGGTTTGTTGAGGTAATCCGTGAAAACTACCAGCTGAGTTTCGAAGTTGAACTTGTCATTGATCACCCACTTTGCATTAGCCTTGATCTGGGCGCCGAATTGGAAAAGGATGGAATTGAAGGCACCTTCTGTGAATTTGTCCGGCTGCATGCCATACTGCTTGCGGAGCAGAGGATTGGTCACAACCGTAAGACCACCCGTGACGGGAGAGAGCGTGACATTGAACCATGGAGCCGGTGTCCACTCCATACCCAGCGCCAGATTCGTGTATGCAGGAGAAAACCATCCGGATTTGAGCGTCCCTGTCCAGTTTGTCATAGGGTCGGCAGGGTCAACCGCAACATAATCACTGTAACTGTCAGTGAACTGTGAACGGAAGTCAAGACCCGCGGAATAGTTCCACTTTGAGGCCTCTCCGGTCTTGAACGCGAATTTGCTTTCGAGATAAATGCGGTCATTGCTTTTCTGAAGAAGATTCTTCTTGTCGGCGGACCATAGGAATCCATAATTCAGCTGAAGACGGTTTGTCCAGCTTGTGAGCTTTTTTGCGTAGTTTGCTTTAGCATCAAGGCCTGTGCTTAGGGCCAGAGTGTTATAGCCGCCGGCCGCCCAGTCGAAGAGACCTGTCTGGTTGAAACCGAGATCTATGGACAGAGAATTGGTCCAGTAATCGGGCTTCGCCTTTTCCTTTTCTGCCTTTCCCGCATTGGCGATTGCCGCCGCTGCGGCGGAAGCTGCATCCTGAACGTTCTGTGCAGACAGCGAAATCCCGGCCAGAAGAAGAATTCCTGTAAAAAGAGTCTTGTTCATAGCTAGTAAGCAATTGCAAATACAACTCTGCCGTGTGAAGGTTTTCCTGAATATATATCTTTCCCTTCCTCTTCGCAGACATAACTGTCAATAGGAATGCATCTGATAGTGGCTTTAGTCTCATCCTTGATCTTCTGCTCCGTCTCAGCGGTGCCGTCCCAATGGCAAAGAAGGAATTTGCCTGTCTGGATCTTTTCCTTGAATTCATCCCAATCGTCACACTTTTCCACATGGGCGTCCCTGAATTTCATAGCCTTGTCATAAATACCTTTCTGGATATCGGTGAGCAGGTTGTCAATATAAGTCTCCACGCCGTCAATTTCTACCGTTTCTTTTTCAAGGGTGTCGCGACGGGCCACTTCCACCGTGCCTGACTGCAGGTCCCTGGCTCCCATAGCGAGCCTTACCGGCACGCCCTTGAGCTCCCATTCGGCAAACTTGAATCCCGGTCTGAGCGTATCTCTGTCATCAATCTTCACGCTGTGGCCGAGTGCCTCGAGAGCCTTTTTGATCTGCTCGAATCTGGCAATCACTGCGGCGTGTTCCTCGTCAGTGCGGAAAATAGGGACCATCACAACCCGGATAGGTGCCAGTGCCGGAGGAAGAACAAGACCGTTGTCGTCGCCATGAGCCATGATAAGTGCACCCATGAGCCTTGTGCTGACGCCCCAGGAAGTGGCCCACACATACTGCTGCCGGCCTTCCTTGTCGGTGTATTGGACGTCAAATGATTTAGCGAAGTTCTGTCCGAGGAAGTGGGAAGTGCCGGCCTGAAGGGCTTTTCCGTCCTGCATCATTGCCTCGATAGTAAGAGTGTCAAGCGCCCCTGCGAATCTTTCATTGGGACTCTTGTGCCCTACGATTACAGGAAGGGCAAGGGTGTTGCGTGCGAATTCTGCGTATACTCTTACCATTTCGTTCGCTTTGGCCTCAGCTTCTTCAGCCGTCGCATGGGCTGTATGGCCCTCCTGCCAGAGGAACTCAGCAGTACGAAGGAAAGGGCGCGTACGCATTTCCCAACGCACTACGTTGCACCACTGGTTACAAAGGATTGGAAGATCCCTCCAGGAAGTGATCCAGTTTTTGTATACGCTCCATATGATTGTTTCGGAAGTCGGCCTGACAATCAGTTCCTCTTCGAGCCTGGCTTCGGGATCCACGACGACACCCTTTCCTTCAGGGTCATTCATCAGTCTGTGGTGGGTTACGACGGCGCATTCCTTTGCGAAACCGGCAACATGCTCCGCTTCCTTGCTGAAGAAAGATTTAGGGATGAAAAGCGGGAAATATGCATTCTGTACACCTGTCTTCTTGAACATACCGTCTAGGATGGACTGCATTTTTTCCCAAATGGCATAGCCGTAAGGCTTGATGACCATACATCCCCTTACCGCTGACTGCTCGGCGAGATCTGCTTTGACAACCAGATCATTGTACCATTGTGAATAGTTCTCTGAGCGAGAAGTTACTTCCTTTGCCATAGTTTATTCTTGATATTCTGCGTTTTTTTTCGAAATTTGCACTATACTGTCTGATGTAAGCATTCGGCATAGTCTTTGCGAAGGCAAAGATAACAACTTTTATCAATAGGAAGGTAGATTATGAAACGTAGCGTCACACTTTTATTGCTTGCCGTTCTGGCAGTGACATCGTGCGGTACTGCAGCCCAGTTTGCCGCCGAGCAAAGTTTTTATGATGGCATATACTACAAGCCTGCAAAAGTTCGAAAGGTTAAGCTGAAGACTGACGAGGAGTTCGTCGAATTGGCTGCGGCCAATATCCGTAACAAAGAAATGGATACGACAGTGCTGGTCGTCGTTCCCAAAGATAAAGTCAACATCGTAATCGGATTTGATTTCGGATGGAGTTTCGGGTGGAACAGGTGGCTCGGTCCAAGGTTCGGCTGGTACGGCAGCTGGGGCTGGGATCCGTGGTATTACCCGTGGCATCATTCATGGTACGACCCTTGGTACGATCCATGGTACGGCCCTTGGTACGGCTCCTGGTACGACCCGTGGTATCGTCCGTGGAGACCCGGACCATGGGGACCGTATCATTGGAGACCTTATGGCCCGATACCGGGACCTGTGTTTCCGGTAACTCCTCACGGACCGGATCCTAGACCTTTGACGACAGGAGGAGTGGGGCCCGCCCGTTCCGGAGGTATGGGAACGATGACGCGAAGCAGATCTTCAATGTCCGGAGGCGGCGGCTACGGCAGAAGCGGCAACGGAAATGTCAACCCTATAACGAGAGGCACGGTGAGAAGTTCCGGAACGGCAGGCACGACGCAGTATCGTGTTACACCTGACCATTCAAGATCTTCTTCCGGGGTAATACGCAGGGGAGGCGGTTCTTCCAGAACATATAACAGCGGATCTTCGAGAAGCACCTCATCATATTCACCGTCCAACAGCGGCGGCAGCTCTTCAAGTTCCCGTTCATCCGGCGGTTCGTATAGCGGTGGCGGCGGATCACATAGCGGTGGCGGGGGTTCTCGCGGCGGTGGAATGGGAGGCGGCGGCAGACGCTGACAAAACTTTTACATCTAAAAGCTATGAAAAGAACAATCATATCGGCTATATTTTTTGTTTCAGTCCTGTCGGCAGTGGCGCAGGACATTTATTCTGCAACTGATATTTCTGAGAACAACTACGCCGGAACAGCCAGAAGCATAGCGCTCGGCAATGCGATGACTGCAGTCGGCGGTGACATCGGATCGTTTACCGTCAATCCGGCGGGTTCCGCAGTCAGCGGTTTCAGCCAGATTACGCTGACTCCGGATATCTCCGTGGCTTTCAACGCTTCAAGATATGCCCCGACTTTCGATATTTCAAGAGGACTGTCGGAGAGTGACTACGGCCCTCTTGCCAAAAATAAAAATACCAGATTCGTGCTGCCGAACATAGGTGCCAATTTCAACTTCGAAACAGGCAACAGCGCAGGACTGGTATCGTTCTCGTTCGGTATCCTGTCAAATGTGACGAACAACTATCTGGATGGCTTTTCCGCTTCCGGACAGAATATCGAGACATCGATGTTGGGCGCGCTTGCGAGCGATGCCACGATAGATACTTATAATGATTTCTGGTCACTCAATGACGAGGTGGCAGGCAATTCCTATATGATAATCAGGGGTTCCGACGTGGATCCTGAACTTGGGGACAGCCAGTATTTCGGAGCGACTGAATCTCCCGATGCAGGAGGAATATGGAGGACGCTCGGAGCAAAAAACCCTTTGCTGCAGATTTCGTCGGTCAGCACCTACGGCACAAAGCGCGACCTTGTGTTGAATATGGGTTTCAACATTTCCAACAAAGTCTATCTTGGCGTAAACTTCGGTATGCCGAGGATTACAACCACCTATCTGGAAAGGTTTTCTGAGGGATCGACGAATCCGGAGCAGTATCCTGTCTATTGCAGCGACACGTATTTCAAGTCTTCGACTTATTCATATCAGCTCGACAGAGTCGTGTCAGGAGTGTATGCCAAATTCGGCGTGATAGCCCTCCCGACCGACAATCTGCGTCTGGGTCTTGCGGTACAGACACCTGTGTCATACAATGTGTCGGAAGGCTATACGGTGAGCGGGAATCTTGCCACCGGTGCTTTCACAAACAATTCCAGCGCCAGTGACAATTGGTCATACAGGCTTCGCGCTCCGTACAGAATCAATGCCGGTGTCGCCTATACATTCTCCAACAGGGCATTTGTCAGCCTGGATTATGAAATGGCTGATTACAGTATTATGCGGTTCAACTCAGTCTATGATTACAATTCGGATTATTTCTACTCGAATTCACTTAACAAACTTTTCAGAGGAGTGCAGCATATGTTCAGAGCCGGTGTGGAATATCGTCTCACCACTGCTCTGACCGTGAGGGCCGGTTATAACCTTGCGACAACTCCGGAGAGGTATTATATGTATAACGGAGAGAGAGTCACATCTGAGAATTATGCTGATTTCCAGTATACGGCATTTTCTTCTCCAAAGTATTATGCGGACAAGACCATGTCTTTCGCTGCCGGTCTCGGATATTCGACACCGGGCTCGCTCTTTTTCGACCTGGCGGCCAGATATACGAAGTACCCGACATCGACCTTCATGCCTTATTCGGACTATATCTATGACGGTAATTTACTGACAGTGCCTTCTCCGACAGTGTCAAACAGCAGATCGCTGCTTGACATTGTGCTGACTGTCGGCTGCAGATTCTAGAAAATATGAAATTAAGCGCAAAAGAATTGGCCGATATTCTCGGCGGTGTTGTGGAGGGGGACCCTCAGGCTGTTGTGACGACAATTGCAAAGATTGAGCATGGGAAACCGGGACAGCTTTGCTTTTTTGCAAATCCAAAGTATGAGCAGTATGTCTATATCTGCAAGGCTTCCGTGCTGTTGGTGAATTCTGATTTTACGCCGAAAGAGACGGTGGAACCGACTCTGGTAAGGGTTCCGGATGCATATGACGCTCTGGCTCAGCTGCTTAAATACGTTTCCGAGCAGAAGAAATCGTACAAGTGTCACAGAGGTCTCTGCCGTGTGGCGTGCAGCGCCAGGATAGGCCGCAAAGTCTGGATAGGGGATTTTGTCACCGTGGGCAGGAAGACTGTTGTCGGTGATTTTACCAGGATATACAATAACGTTACTGTCGGAGAAAACGTGAAGATAGGCGGCAAGTGCATCATCTATCCGGGAGTCCGCATCTTTGACAACACGGTGATTGGTGACAGGACCATTCTGCATGCCGGTTGCATTATCGGGGATGACGGTTTCGGAAATGCACCGCAGCCTGACGGTACGTGGAAGAAAATCGAACATGTCGGCAATGTCATAATAGGCGATGACGTGGAGATCGGATCCAACACGACTGTTGACAAGGCTCCTATGGAGTCCACTGTCATCGGGAACGGCGTGAGGATAGACAATCTCTGCCAGATAGCCCATAACGTTCAGATTGGAGAGAATACGGTAATGGCGGCGCAGACAGGGATTGCAGGCTCGACCAGGATAGGAAAGAATTGCATTCTTGCGGGGCAGGTGGGTGTTGTGGGCCACGTTACAATAGCGGACAATACTACTATCGGTGCCCAGGCGGGAGTCATCGGGAATATTAAGAAAAGCGGGGAGACCTATATGGGCTCGCCTGCTATTCTGCACAGGACATATTTGAAGAGTTACGCCAAGTTCAAAGCCGCAGCGGACGAATAATGACTTTTTATTCCTATCTTTGCGGCCGATATGAAGCAGAGAACGCTCAGTAAGGAGTATATATTTGAGGGAAAGGGTCTTCATACCGGCAAGTATGCACACGCGTCGGTATGTCCCGCACCTGCTCGGACCGGAATACGTTTTGTGAGGACTGACATAAGCGAAGATGCTTTCGTGGATGCTTTGGCTCAGAATGTGCGGTCGACCGCGCGCAGCACGAAGTTGGCATCCGGCAAAGCGTCGGTCAGGACTGTCGAGCATATCCTGTCCGCATTGACCGGACTCGGAGTTGACAACGCGCTGATAAAGATCGATTCGGAGGAGATGCCGATTCTTGACGGAAGTGCGGAATGTTTTGTCGAGGCCATGGCTGACGACCCGTTAGTCGAACAGGATGCCGAGCGCAAATGGATCACCATCGACAAGGAGATTAAAGTGGAGAATGGCCGGAACGGGTCATATGTCATTATCAGACCTTTCTCCGGGACTGCCTATGCTTCGACCATAGACTTTGATTCAAAAGTGCTCGGAGTGCAGACGGTGCGATGGGACGGCAGTCGGGACTATGTGAATGAATTGGCGCCTTGCAGAACTTTCTGCTTCTTCCATGAGATCAAGAGGATGCTTTTGTTGGGCATGGTGAAAGGCGGGGACCTTGACAACGCCATTGTGATCGTGGAAAAACCGGTCAGCCGTTTTTATCTCAGGCTTATGGCAAAATTGTTGAGGCAACCTATGGTTTCCGTGACACCCGAGGGTTATTTCAGCAATTTGAAGCTCCGTTTCCCTGATGAGTGCGGAAGGCATAAACTTATGGACCTTATCGGAGACCTGAGACTTTCCGGAGGTTTCCTTATGGCTGAAATAGAGGCATATAAGCCGGGACACAGGCTTAACACTATGGCTGCGGAAGCGATTAGAAAACAGATTAATTAGTAAACTGACAGGATATGGCAAAAATTCATCCTTTGGCAACGGTTCATCCGGGTGCAAAACTGGCGGAGAATGTTGAAGTCGGCCCATACGCTTACATTGACGACAATGTGGAGATCGGCGAAGGAACAAAGATTCTTCCTCATGCTACAGTATTTTCCTACGTCAGGATCGGGAAGAATTGCAACGTTTTCCCGGGGGCTGTGGTAGGTGCTATTCCCCAGGATTTGAAATTTGACGGCGAAGTGACCTATGTGGAGATAGGGGACAGGGTAAATATCCGGGAATGTGCCACTATCAACAGAGGCACGAAGGCGAGCGGGAAAGGTGTCACGCGGATCGGAAACGACACGCTTATCATGTCGTACGTCCACGTCGCCCATGACTGCAATGTCGGGAACCACTGCATTCTTGTCAGCTTTGTCGGTATTGCGGGTGAGACGGATGTGGATGACTGGGCCATCATCGGTGGCGGGACAAAGGTCCACCAGTTTACAAAAATCGGAGCCCACGCCATGATCGGCGGCGGGTGTGCAGTCAATAAGGATATACCTCCTTATTCTCTGTGCGGACGTCTCCCTATCTGCTATGCCGGTGTCAATATCGTCGGCCTGCGCAGGCGCGGGTTCGATTCTGACATCATCAGAAACATCAAGGACATATATGATGTCCTGTATTACCAGGGATACAATTTCTCCGATGCGGTGGCAAGAATAGAGGAAGGTTTTGCCGATTCCGAAGAGAAACGCGTAATCCTTGATTTCGTGCGTGCTTCAAAGCGCGGCATTGTGCGCGCCGGCGACCAGCACGAAAAAGGCGGTATCGAGTAGGTGATACTTTCAATAGCATATTTTCCACCTGTAGAATACTTTGCATTGCTTGCAAGGTATTCTTCGGTTTATATGGACGGTGCGGAAAGATATCGGAAGCAGTCATACCGCAACCGGTGCAGGATATTGACGGCAAACGGTCCGATGGACCTGAGCTTTCCGATAATCCACAACGGTTCCTACGGAATAAGGGAAGTGCAGGTTGATTATTCTACCGACTGGCTCAGGAGAACGGAATACGCCATTGATTCTGCGTATTACAGTTCTCCGTTCTTTGAATACTATCGGGACGAGTTGTTCTCGGTGCTTGACGCCAGGCCTTCCCTGCTGTGGGATTTGGATATGGAAATCATCCGTTTCTTCTGCAGGAAGATTGGCATATCTCCGGAAATCATAACGGAATGCCGTGAGCTGTCCGGAGAGGATGATTTAAGGTCTCTGATCCACCCGAAGCGCACTCCGGTCTTGGAGAACAGCCCGTATTGGCAGGTGTTCCGGGATAAGTTCGGTTTCGTGCCCAACCTGTCCGTGATGGATCTGTTGTTCAACGAAGGGCCGGAATCGATTTGCTATTTAAGGAATAATTATTAACTTTGCAACCGTGAACGAGATAGAGGCCGGGAGGCTTCTATCTTTTTTATGGGAATATGGAAAAGACAGAATTACAGAAAGTGCTTGACGCAGCTGCGCAGGAGCGTGGCTGCAAGGTGGTTGAACTTATGTTCAACGATGACGACAATATTTTTGAGGTAACGATCGACAAGGAGGACGGGGCAGTGGATTTGGGTGACTGTGAATATGTCCACAGAGCTGTACTAGCCGCTTTTGACCGCAATATTGAAGATTATGCTCTGACTGTGGGCTCGGTCGGTATCGATTCCGACGAGGCGGATGAAATTTTGAAAACGATAAAAGACTGAATACAATGGAAAAAGAACAGGTTATTACTCTGATTGATGCCTTCAAGGATTTCAAGGAGGAGAAGAACATTGACCGCCCGGTGATGATGGGCGTGCTCAAAGATGTGTTTCTGACACAGATTGCTAAGGCTTACGGTTCGTCAGACAATTTTGACGTTATCGTAAACGTGGACAAGGGAACGTGCGAAATTTATCAGAATTTCGACATCGTGGAGGAAGTTGAAAATCCTAATGCGGAGATGACACTCGAGCAGGTCAAGGCTGAAAGCGGAGACGACGATTATGAAATCGGTGACCAGTATTCCAAGAAGCTTCCGCTCTCAGCATTCGGACGCCGCGGAATCCTGAATATCAGGCAGAATCTGCAGGGCCGCATAATGGATATCGAGAAGGCCAATGTCTATAAGAAATATTCCGAGAAAGTGGGCGAGCTCTTCAGCGGTGAGGTTTACCAGACCTGGGCAAAGGAAGTGCTCATCCTTGACGAAGACGGAAACGAACTCCATATCCCTAAGAACGAGCAGATACCGGGTGAAAGGTTCAAGAAGAGCGACAATGTCAGGGCCGTTATCAAGAGTGTCGAGATGAAGAACAACACTACTCCATATATCACCTTGAGCCGTACTTCCAATGAATTCCTCGAGAGGCTCTTCGAGCAGGAAGTCCCGGAAATCGCCGACGGACTTATCACAGTCAAGAGGGTTGTCCGCGTGCCGGGAGAAAGAGCCAAGGTTGCAGTCGAGTCATATGATGACAGAATCGATCCTATCGGAGCCTGCATCGGTGTGAAGGGAGGAAGAATCCTTGGTATTGTCCGTGAACTCCGTAATGAAAATATCGATGTCATCCAGTGGTCCCAGAATCCTCAGCTGATGATTCAGCGTGCTCTCAATCCTGCAAGAGTCTCATCTATCGATATGGGGCAGAGCGAAGAGGACAAAGTCAAGGTATTCATGCAGCCGGATGAGGTTCGCAAGGGTATCGGCCGCGGGGGTTGCAACATCCAACTTGCCGGAATGCTCGTGAACAGGGAAATCGAAGTCTGGAGGGAACTTCCGAAGGATGAGATTGATGAGGAGGAAGACGTTGCTCTCGATGAATTTGCAAATGAGATTGATGATTGGGTTATCGAGAAACTCAAATCAATCGGATGCGATACGGCAAAAGATGTCCTTGCTATCTCTGCTGAGGACATAGCGAAACGTGCCGATCTCGAAGATGAGACAGTGGCTGAAGTAATTAATATTCTTAAAGCAGAGTTTGAGGACTAAAGAATGGCAGATATCAGATTAAATAAAATTCTCAGGCAATACAATATCGGACTGCAGGATCTTGTGGATTTCCTCGTCAAACAGGGCTTGGAAGTCGAGAACAACCCGAATGCAAAGATTTCCGACGAGTATCTGCCGATTATCGATAAACAGTTCGGCAAGGATCTGGCCATGAAGGAAGCAGCTGAAAAAGTTGATATCAAAATGGCGGAAATCCTTGAGAAGACAAACAGGAAAGGTGATAGGGAAGAGTCTGAGGATGAGGAACCTGAGAGAGAGACAATCATCAAGAGCAATACTTTCCTCAATGTAAAGAAAGAAGAACCGATTCCTCAGCCGGAGCCTGTTCCGGAGCCTGAGCCTGAACCGGTGCCTGTCCCGGAACCTGAACCGGAACCTGAACTGGAGCCTGAGCCTGAACCTGAACTTGAACCGGAACCGGAGCCTGTCCCGGAGCCTGAACCGGAAGCGAAGCCTGAGCCGGAACCCCGGCCTGAGTCGCCTTCTGAACCGGAGAAAGAAAAGGTCCAGTCCTCGTTCAAGGTTGTCGGGAAGATTGATCTTGCCCAGTTTGACCGCAAGCCGGTTAAGCGTGAAAGGATATCCAAGAGCAGCAAGAAAGTTGACGTAGCCAAAGCCGGCGCCAATATTGAAAGGTCTCCGAAGAGGGAGAATAAAGGCCAGCAGAATCAGCAGCAACAGGGCAAGGGCCGCAAACGTGACCGTTTCAAACCTGCAATGACGGAAGCTGAGCAGGAAGAAATGCAGAAGGAAATCCAGAAGCAGGTTAAAGAGACCTATGCCCGTATGAATGAGGGCAGAAAGAATAATTTCGGAGCCAAGTACCGCAAGGAGAAGAGGGAGGCTGCCGCCCAGAAGAGTCAGGAAGAACTCGAACAGATTGCAGCAGAGAAGAGTGTTCTCAAGGTAACTGAGTTCGTTACCGTCAACGATCTTGCCACCCTCATGAATAACACTCCTGTAGTTAAGGTTATCGGTGCGTGCATGAGCCTTGGATTGATGGTTTCCATCAACCAGAGACTTGACGCCGAGACGCTTGTACTGGTTGCGGAAGAGTTCGGATACAAGGTCGAATTCGTTACTGCCGATATTTCAGAGGAAATAAGCAGCACCGAGCAGGAAGACAGACCCGAGGATCTCGTATCCAGGCCTCCTATCATTACAGTGATGGGTCATGTCGACCATGGCAAGACCTCGCTCCTTGATTATATCCGCAAATCCAATGTGATTGCCGGTGAAGCCGGAGGAATCACGCAGCATATCGGCGCATACAGCGTAAAGATGGATGACGGAAGGAAAATCACTTTCCTTGATACTCCGGGACATGAAGCATTTACGGCCATGCGTGCACGTGGAGCCCAGCTTACCGACCTTGCTATCATCATAGTGGCTGCGGATGACGCAGTGATGCCTCAGACTATCGAAGCCATCAACCATGCCCAAGCTGCAGGCGTGCCTATGGTATTTGCAATCAATAAGATTGACAAGCCCGGTGCAAATCCTGAAACAATCCGCAGACAACTTTCAGAAATGAATATCCTTGTCGAGGACTGGGGCGGCAAGTACCAGTGCCAGGAGATTTCCGCCAAAAAGGGACTCAATGTAGACAAGCTGCTTGAAAAGGTTCTTCTTGAAACGGATATTCTTGAGCTCAAGGCGAACCCTAACAAAATGGCAGTCGGTGCGGTGATAGAATCTTCTCTTGACAAGGGCCGCGGCTATCTGGCCACTGTTCTTGTTCAGGAGGGTACCTTGCATGTAGGGGATGTCATCCTTTGCGGCAGTTTCTACGGAAAGGTCAAGTCCATGTTCAACGAACGCGGGCAGAAAGTTGCCGAAGCCGGTCCTGCGACTCCTGTCTCAGTGCTCGGACTTAACGGCGCCCCTGCCGCCGGAGAGAAATTCAACGTCCTCTCAGACGAGAAGGAGGCGAAGAGTATTGCCAACAAGCGCGAGCAGCTCATCCGCATTCAGGGAATAAAGACTCAGAAGCATATGACGCTCGAGGAGATCGGCCGCCGTATCGCCATCGGAAACTTCAAGGAACTCAACGTTATCGTCAAAGGTGATGTGGACGGTTCCGTCGAAGCTCTGTCCGATTCCCTCATCAAGCTTTCTACCGAAGAAGTCAGGGTCAACGTAATACATAAGGCGGTCGGAGCAATATCCGAATCCGATGTGCTTCTGGCCGAAGCTTCCGATGCAGTCATCATAGGTTTCCAGGTTCGTCCTTCCGTCGAGGCAAGAAAGTCCGCAGAGCAGGAAGGCATAGAAATCAGACTTTATTCAGTCATTTACGACTGTATCAATGAGGTCAGGGATGGTATCGAAGGTATGCTCGAGCCTGAAAAGAAGGAAGAGGTTGTCGGTACAGCTGAAGTCAAGCAGACTTTCAAGATCAGCAAGGTCGGCACAATCGCAGGTTGCCTTGTCCGTGACGGCAAGATGACGGCACGCGCCAAAGTCAGACTCATCCGTGACGGTATCGTGGTATATACCGGTGAACTCGGTTCTCTCCAGATAGGGAAGGATCAGGCAAAAGAAGTCGTTTCCGGTAAGGAATGCGGTATGGGTATCGCTAATTTCAATGATATCAAGGAAGGTGACATTATCGAGGCCTTCCAGATTGTTGAGATCAAGCGTACATTGTAGTATCCCGCCCTCCGGTGTTTGAATTGAGTGTAAGAGAATAGTTGAGATAGGGGGATTCGAACCTCCACAGACAGAACCAAAATCTGTAGTGCTACCATTACACCATATCTCAATTCCGTTTGCAAAGATAAGACTTATCTTTTGTTTTTGAAATATTCGCTTACCGGCTTTGAGCATTCGTCGGACAGAATGCCTGATGTGATTTCAGTCTTCGGATGAAGGAGGTAGGGGGAGAACAGTCTGAAACCTCTCTTGGGGTCTGACGCTCCGAAGACAAGCCTTCCCAGTTGAGCCCAGTTCAAGGCGGCGGCGCACATGGGGCAAGGCTCCATTGTGACATACAATGTGCAGTCATTCAGATATTTGCCTCCTATTGCTTCGGTTGCTGAAGTGAGGGCGATCATCTCCGCGTGTGCGGTGGGGTCATTCAGCTTTTCGCACATATTGTGGCCTCTGGCTATTATCCTGCCTTTGCATACGATGACGGCTCCTACAGGCACTTCGTCTTCTTCAGCGGCCCTCACCGCTTCCGCCAAAGCCTCACGGATATATTTTTCATCGGTTTCCATACCGCGAATATATGCATAAGCATTGAAACTTATTGAAAAAAGTTTCATATTTGCTGCATGAAACTTTTCCTTATCGACGGACACGCCCTTATCTTCAAGATGTATTATGCATTCTTGGGCAGGCCGATGATAAACAGCAAAGGAATTGATACTTCCATACTGTTCGGCTTTACAAAATACCTTCTGGAACTGATCCGGAAAGAAGATCCGACACATATTGCCGTTTCGTTCGACCCTCCGGGAGGAACTTTCAGGAATGAGATGTATCCCGAATACAAGGCGAACAGAGGTGAAACTCCCCAACTGGTCATTGACGCGCTCGAACCGCTCATCAGTATTTGCCGCGCAATGGATATCCCTGTCCTTATGATTCACGGATTCGAAGCAGATGATGTCATAGGTTCGATGGCAGTGCGGGCTGCCTCGGAGGGATTCGATGTCTATATGGTCACTCCGGATAAGGATTACGGACAACTGATAGGCAGGAACATATATCAGTTCAGGCCGGGGAAAGGCGGGGAAAATGAGATTATCGATGTTGCCGGAGTCTGCCAGAAATGGGGGATAGACAGTCCGTCTCAGGTTATTGATATCCTGACCCTTTGCGGAGATTCAGCTGACAATGTGCCCGGTGTGCAGGGCGTCGGCCCCGTCGGAGCGTCCAAACTGCTGAAGAAATACGGCAGCGTCGGGAATATTTACAGACATATCGAGGAACTGACTGAGAAGCAGAAAGAGATGTTCAGGGCTGCTTCTGACCATATTGAGCTGTCAAAGCAGCTGGTTACCATCAAGACAGACATACCTCTGGACATCAGGATGGATGATCTCAGGCTTACCGTATCGATGACTCCGCAGCTATCCGAACTGTTCGGATATTATGAGTTCAATTCCTTGAAGCGTCTTCTTCCTCTGACATCTGAAGCCCGGATTGAAAGTGCTCCGGCAAAAGAGGACGTTTCATATACTGAAGTCGCTCTTGACAGCATAGACTCCGCCAGGGTCGCAGTATGCCTTTCCAAAGGAATAGTGACAATTTCTGCAGGCCGGAAGGTTGCGAAAGGGTCAATTCAGGCCTGTAGGAAACTGCTTGAAGATCCCGCAGTAGCCAAGTGCGGCTATTCGATCAAATCTATGATGAACGAACTGGCCGCAGAAGGTGTCGGGCTGGAAGGGAAGAAATATGACATCGAACTGATGCATTATCTTCTCAATCCGGAGAGAGGGCATCAGCTGGATATCCTTGCGAAGAGCTATCTCGGCGTGGATCTGACTGATGAAGATGATTCTGAAGCGGTTGTGGGTTCGCTCTTTGACGATGACGGAGAATCTGCCGAAAAGGAAAGGAATATGAGCGTGGTCGCGGTTGTGACGGATGCTTTGAGCGCCAGACTGTATGAAGAGATGACCGCCGCCGGTATCTCCGCGCTATATGATGAAATTGAAGAACCTCTGATCGGGGTCCTTTCCAGGATGGAGAGAAACGGAGTGAGAGTGGATGTGACTTCTCTCAATCTGTTCGCGGATTCGTTGAGAAACGAGTTGTCGGCCACCGAGGCGGAAATAAGGGAACTGACAGCCGAGCCGGGACTGAACGTTTCATCCCCAAAGCAGGTCGGCGAGGTCATTTTCGAAAAAATGAAGCTGGATCCTAAGGCGAAGAAACCGTCAAAGGGAAGCTGGCCCACGGATGAGACTACCCTTACCGAATTATCGGACAGAAGCCCGGTAATCGGAAAGATTCTTGAATACAGGGGTGTGAAGAAACTTCTGTCAACATACATCGAGCCGTTCCCGGGTTATGTGTCAGAATTGGACGGAAGGGTGCACACCACGTTCAATCAGGCGCTGACTTCTACCGGGAGGCTGAGCTCATCCAATCCCAACCTTCAAAACATACCTGTCAGGACAGAGCGCGGACGTGAAATAAGAAAGGCCTTCGTCCCCGGTAATGAAGATAGCGTAATGATGTCTGCCGACTACTCCCAGATTGAGTTGAGGGTGATGGCTCATCTTTGCGGGGACGAGAATATGACGGCAGCATTCAATTCGGGTACTGACGTGCATGCCGTGACCGCCTCCAGGATATTCGGAGTCCCTCTGGAAAGCGTGACGTCCGACCAGAGGCGAGTCGCTAAAACCGCGAATTTCGGGATAATGTACGGAATCTCAACCTTTGGACTCGCACAGCGGCTGCGTTGTCCGAGAAGTGAAGCGAAGAAGATTATCGAGGATTATTTTGAATCGTTTCCGAGTATCAGACTCTTTATTGACAGGACGCTTCAGGATGCCAGGTTCAAAGGATATGTCGAGACTCTTTTCAGACGCAGACGGTACATTCCCGATATCAACGCCCACAATGCTCAGGTCAGGGCTTTTGCAGAGAGGAATGCGGTAAATGCTCCGATTCAGGGGACAGCCGCGGATATCATCAAGATAGCGATGATAAGGGTTGACCGCAGGCTTGCTGAAGAAAAGCTCAAGTCAAGGATGGTGCTTCAGATTCATGACGAACTTCTGCTTGAAGTCCCTTCAGATGAAATAGAAAAAGTGAAAAATATTCTTGTTGAGGAGATGGAAGGGGTAATGGAGTTGTCGGTACCTTTAACGGTTGAATGTAATTATGGCAAGACCTGGCTCGAAGCCCATTGACGAACTTGTCCGTCTGGCAATGATCGGTGACGGAGCTGCATTCACGCAGCTCTGGGATACCCATATCGACGCGTTGAAATCATATCTTCGAAGTACGGTAAAGCAGTTGGACAGCTTCTATATTGATGATATCTGTTCCAAAAGTTTTGAAAAGGCTTTCAGACAGATAAGCACGTATGACCGGAACAGGAGCCAGTTCTCGACATGGCTCAGGACCATAGCCCACAATACGGCCCTTGACCTGATTGACCAGGAAAAGCGCGTTCAGAGGAAGTATATCTATCTGGACGATGACAGCAAACCGTCGGGCGTGCTTGTGGATACTATCCGTGACGAAATAGACACGCCTCTCGAATCCATAATCAAGTCGGAAGATCAGGAACAGACTGAAAGATACATAGACGGATTGCCTGAACTGTACAGGGACGTGGCCAGAAAAAGACTTGTGGACGGCCTTCATTACAAGGAAATATCCGAGGAACTTGATATGGAACTCAATACCGTGCGCACTCGGATACGCAGGGCGAAGGCATTGATCGAAAAGATGAAATGTGATGATGAACAAAAGTGATTTCAGCGATGCGATAAGACTTTGGAGGGAGTGGAATGAAAAGATAAACGTCATTTCCCGAAAGGACATCGATAATATCTATGAGCACCACATACGGCATTCATTGGCGATAGCGGAATATATGCGTCTTGTCTTTCCGGAGGAGGGACTCGAAGGCTCAAGGATATTGGATGTGGGCACAGGCGGCGGCTTCCCCGGTATTCCGCTGGCTATGGCCTGGCCACAGGCGGAATTTGATTTATGCGACAGTATCGGCAAGAAGATAAAAGTGGCTTCTGCTGTTTCTGACGGTCTCGGCTTAAAAAACGTAAGATGTCTGAATTGCAGGGCGGAAGACTTGCCGGATACATATGATTATGTCGTGTCGCGCGCCGTCACTTCACTGGAGAATTTTTATCCCTGGGTGGAAGGCAGATACAGGAAAGGAGTCCTGTATCTCAAAGGAGGGGACGTCAACGGAGAAATTGCCGCAATGTGCAGAAAGTGCCGCGTAAATCCCTCAAAAGTAAGTGTATGGCCGATAATCGACTGGTTGAAAGACGATTATTTCGCAGAAAAATTTGTAATTCATATAGGAAAATAATATCTTTGCCCTCCCAAAACTGAATAAATAAAAATCAACGATATGAAAAGAACATTTCAACCATCAATCCGCAAGAGAGTCAACAAGCACGGATTCCGTGAGCGCATGAGCACAGCAAATGGCCGTCGTGTACTCTCTGCACGTCGCCGTCACGGACGCAAGAGACTCACGGTCTCTTCAGAGGACAGATTCTAATTTGATGCAAATCAAAATAGGAAGAGCTGACCGGATGGCCGGCTCTTTTTATTTAACTATTACCCGTTTGATTCTCCTTGGCACGGAGGTCAGAATCTCATATGGGATTGTGTCAAGGATGCCGGCAAGTTCCTCTACGGTCGGGTCGTTCCCAAAGATTGTAACCGTGTCACCCGTCTTGGCATCGATGCCGGTGATATCAAGCATACACATATCCATACATATATTGCCTATTGTAGGCACTCTGTGCCCGTTCAGGCTGAAGGATGCGCGACCCTGTCCGAGATGCCTGTTCAGTCCGTCCGCATAGCCAACAGGAATGGTGGCCGTGACTGTGCCGGATTCCGCTATCTTGCCATTCCTTCCGTACCCGATAGTCCCGTCTTCGGCTTTGAGCCGCTTGATCTGCAGTATCTTGACTTTCAAGGATGCAACCGGTGACAGTTTCTTGCCCGGTATGGCGCTTATGCCGTATATCCCGATACCCAGCCTGACCATATCGAACTGGTATTGCGGGAATCTCTCTATGCCTGCAGAATTAAGGATGTGTCGTAACGGACGATAGCCCAGACTCCCTGATATGGCGTCTGCATTCTGCGAATACATATTGATTTGTCCCAATGTGAAATCGTCAGAATCCGGGTCTTCCGCAGCGGCAAGGTGAGAATATATGGACTTGACCCTTACCAGGTCGGTGGACTTGAGAAAATCGCACAATTCACCGAGCTCGGAAGTCATAAATCCCAGTCTGTGCATCCCCGTATCCAGCTTTATGTGTATGGGATAGCCTTTGATTCCCCTTCGCTTCAGAGTGTCACAGAAAGCTTTGAGAGTGAAAATATTGGGAATTCCGGGCTCAAGCCTGTTGTCTATTATCTCTTCAAAATAGTCTGTACCTGACGTAAGGACCAGTATCGGAAGGGAGATTCCGCCTTTCCTGAGTTCGATGCCTTCAACAGGAAGGGCTACGGCGAGATAGTCCGCACCGGCAGACTGCATCATGGATGCGAACTCGACGGCTCCGTGTCCGTATGCATTTGCCTTGACCAGTACGAGCAGTCCGGTCTCAGCCTTGAGCAGCGACCTGAAATATGAATAATTGTCCTTGCAGGCAGCCAGATCAAGCTCAAGTCTTGAAAAATCATTCTCCCTTGACATAGAACGCAAATTTACCAAATTTTCTGAATGAGACTTTCTTTTATTCTTATATTTGTATAGTATGGTTCCTTTTCTCAAACAGGTTGCAGCCCATTATTTCGGGCAGGGAAACGTCGGAAGACGCTGTTTCGTTTTTCCGAACAGACGCGCGACGGTATTCTTCAAGAAATATCTCGGCGAATGTGTGGCGGCGGGCGAAGCGCCGATAGTATCTCCGCAGATGTATACGATGAACGATTTTTTCTACCGTATCACCGGCAAGAGCCCCGCAAGCCGGGAACAGCTTGTTCTGAGGCTGTATGACTGCTACAAAAAGTTTGACAGGCGTGATGAGGAACTGGATGACTTCATTTTTTGGGGAGGGGTGCTCCTTTCTGATTTCAATGACGTTGACAAGTACCTTGTGGATGCTGACAGGCTTTTTGCAAATGTTTCGGATTTCAAATCGATGCTTTCTCCCGAAGAGTATCTCGACCGGACGCAGCTGGAAGCGTTGAACAGGTTCCTGAGCCATTTCCGTACGGGAGGAAGCTATAAGACGGAATTTCTCAAAACCTGGGAAATACTGCGCCCGTTGTACCACGAATTCAAAGAATCATTGTCCCGTGAAGGTCTTGCCTATGAAGGGCAGGTCTATAGGGAGCTGGCAGAGAGCCTCTCGGAGCATCCCGTGAAAGATGTTCTGGCTGCTTCAATGGGGGAAACCGATAATTTCGTCTTTGTGGGTCTGAACGCGTTGAACGAGTGTGAAAAAAAGCTTCTTTCAAAATTGAGGGATGCCGGAATGGCTGAATTCTGCTGGGATTATTCCAGTGAAATGATAAAGGACAGCCACAACAAGTCATCTTTCTTCATGGCCCGTAACATCCTGGATTTCAAACCGTCGTTCACTATCGACCCCCTGGGGCTTGAAATTCCTGAGATCAACGCCGTAAGTGTCCCTTCTGCCATAGGACAGACCAAACAGATTCCTGCAATACTTGACCGGCTCGGCGGAGATGTCGGAATCAATACCGCGGTGGTGCTTCCGGACGAAGGCTTGCTGATCCCGGTGCTGAATTCCATACCGGAACACATCAAGGACATAAATGTGACGATGGGCTATCCGATGAACGGTAGCGAGCTCTGGTCACTTATGAATGAACTGTCATCGCTGCAGATGCATCTGAGGTATCAGGGAGATGGAACTTATTTCTACCACAGACAGGTTTGGGCGATTTTTTCCAACAGTATTTTCAAAACCGTGATTACCGAACCGGGCCGGGAGACGGTTGAAAAGATCAAGAAATCCACGAAATACTATATCCCTGCTGAAGATTTCCGGGGAGATGAGCTTTTGGAGCTTATCTTCACTCCGGTGGTAAAGGATCCGTCTGAGCGTAATGCCGATGTAATATACCGTCTGGAAGAATACGAAAAGAGCATTATCCTGCGCATTGCGCCTGTCTTGAAAGAGAAGGAGGATATGTCGCTCGAACTGGATTTTGCCAAAGAGTATTATCAGGCCATCGGGCGGCTGCAGACGTGCAGACTGGAAATACGCCCCGCTACATATTTCAGAATGCTCGGACAGCTTGTGGGCAGTGCATCGGTCCCTTTCAAGGGCGAGCCGCTCAAAGGACTTCAGATAATGGGCCCGCTCGAGACCAGGGCATTGGATTTTGAAAACATAATACTGCTGAACAGCAATGAAGGTATTTTCCCCCGTAGAAATGTAAGTCCTTCATTCATTCCTCCGGAACTGCGCAAAGGCTTTAACCTCCCTACGTACGAATATCAGGACGCTGTATGGGCGTATTATTTCTACAGGATGATACAGCGCAGCCGCAGGGTGTGGATGCTCTATGACTCAAGGACCGAGGTCAGCCGGTCCGGAGAACCGAGCCGCTACATCAGCCAGCTTGAACTTCATTTCGGTATCAAGGTCAACCGTTTCGTTGTCAAGTCCAGAATAGAGAAGAGTCCGGAAGAGGGTTTTATCGCGAAAACGGAGGTAGATATCGGCCTGATACGGCAAAAATACCTGTCAGCAAGCCGGATTCAGGACTACGAGTCTTGCCCTGCGAAATTCTATTACAGGTTTGTCCGGGGCCTGCGTGAAAAAGACGAAGTGGTGGAAGTCCTCGATGCGGGGAAGATGGGCACGGTGTTCCATTCAACGATGGAAAACCTTTACAGGACAGATTCCGGCATTATCACCAAATCATACCTCGAGTCACTGATCTTCAAGGGAAACCCGAAGGTGCACGATGTGGTCAGAGAAAGGATAAAGAAGAAACTCAACAGTTTTGAAGTGTCCGGGCGCAACCTCATTTACGAAGACATCATCTGCAGGTATGTCAGGAAAACGCTCCAGAGGGATTTGGAACTTATGGAATCATACGGGGTCAGGGAGTTCAGGATATTGGGACTGGAACTGCACAGGAAAAAAACAATCGGCGGATTCCTGTTCAAAGGTGACATAGACAGGCTTGACAGTTTCGTGCCGGGAGAAGTCAGAGTGGTTGATTATAAGACAGGCAGCCTGGACCGTGACAAGGTGGACCTTCAATTGTTCCTCTATGAGAGGCTGATAAGTCAGGATGGTCCGGTAAAAGGGAATCACCTTGTCAATTCGGTATATCATCTGTCCAGGATGTTTGTGGAAAAGATTGAAAATGAGGAGATGGACACTGACAGAAAAGCTGAAATGGAAGCGCGTCTGGAGACTGTGCTCTCCGAACTTGCCGATCCTTCCATTCCGTTCCGGAGGACGGATGACGTTAAGTACACGTGTTCATATTGTGAATTTAAAATGATTTGCGGAAGATGAAGATAAAGAAAGCATCGGCGGGTTCGGGTAAGACTTACACCCTCGCCCATACATATATCGACCTGCTTCTGCAGTCAAAGGACAGATATGCATACAGACACGTCCTGGCTGTGACCTTTACCAATAAGGCGACGGCCGAGATGAAAAGCAGGATACTGAAAGATCTCAGCGAACTTGCACAGACTGATAACCGTGCAAGGGAAATACTCATAGATATCCTGCATGACTACAGCGCATTTGCAATCAGCACTATCGACAAGTTCTTCCAGCAGACGCTAAAAGCGTTTTCCCGGGAGATAGGCCAGTTCGCGGATTATCAGATTGAACTTGACCGGGATTCTCTCATCAAGGAGTCCATGGACAGGATTCTGGATTCCCTGACGGAAGAAAAGCCTGAACTTGTGAAGTGGATACGCTCCACCGTTTCTGAAAGTCTCGAACGGGGCGAGAAGTGCAACATCGAAAAGGCTCTGTATGAGATGGGTCGCGTGCTCAAGTCGGAAGATCACAGGGAAATGGTTGCAAGACTTGGCATAGACGAGCTGAAAATCTATGACAAAGAGCACCTTGACAAAATCAAAAAGGATTGCAGGGCGGTCATTGACGGATTCGAAAAGAGGGCTGCGGAACTTGGAGTGAAAACCGGATCGGGAACGAAAGTGAAACGACCCGGCTCCCGGGCGATGAAAGCCGGTCCTGCGGAACTGTATGAACTGTTTGACGAACCGTACAAAAAGTATAACACAGCCGTAATAGTCAATAACTTTATCTTTACACTCGGTCTTGCCGGAGAATTCTATCAGGAATTCAGCAGTCTTCTGAAGGAAAAGAATGTTATGTGTCTGGATGAGTCAAATACTATCCTTCGGGACATTATCGATGGCAGTGACGCACCTTTCGTATATGAGAAACTGGGAGTCAGATTTGACGATTTCCTCCTGGACGAGTTCCAGGACACTTCAAACATCCAGTGGGATAATTTTCTCCCGCTGCTGAAGGAAAGCGAGTCCAGAGGAGGAGAAAACCTTATCGTTGGTGATGTCAAGCAAAGTATTTACAGATTCAGGGATTCTGACTGGGAACTTCTTGGAAGCAAAGTGAAGGAACAGTTCCCTTCGGCAACTGAGGATCCTATGGACTCGAACTGGAGGAGTCTGTCCGAGGTGGTTCATTTCAACAATGAATTCTTTAAGGCGGCTTCGGAGAAACTGGGGCTTGAAAGGATTTATTCGGACGTGCGTCAGAAGGTCAAGTCCAAGGATCGGCAAAACGGCTATGTGCGGGTTACATTCACGGATGATCAGATTTCTGCGGTGCTTGACTCGGTGAAAACAGCCCGTGATGCGGGAGCGCGATGGAGTGACATAGCGATTCTTGTCCGTAACAAGAAAGAAGGTTCTCTCATAGCCGCCGAACTTATCCGGAACGGGATTCCGGTCATTTCCGATGATTCACTCAACCTGAAATCATCGATAATCGTCCGCAGGCTCGTTTCCCTGTTGAGTTGCCTTGAGAATCCCGAAGATGAGGTCAATAGTTTTCTTGCCGAATCGCTTGATGTGCGGATGCCGGAAAGGTATCACTCACTTATAGATCTTTGCGAAGGTATCTTGCGCGGACTTAGAGACGTGGATTCAGTTGCGTTTGATGGTGAAACCCTTTATGTTCAGGCATTTATGGATGATCTTAGAGAGTGGTCCGCCGTGAACGGAAATAACCTGAGGTATTATCTGAAGCACTGGGAGGAAAAGGATTTTTACATAGGTTCACCCGAAAGTTCGGATTCCATAAGGGTGCTCACCATTCATAAATCCAAGGGACTGGAATTCCCTTACCTCATTTTCCCGTATGCGGAAAAGGTAAAACTTTATTCGGAAAACGTACGCTGGTGTATGTATGACGGGAATATATATCCCGTTGAACTGTCTGCCTCTTCCGAGGATACATATTTCGCAGACGACTATTGTCAGGAGAGACAGAAGCAGAGAGTGGACAATATCAATCTGTTCTATGTGGCTTTGACAAGGGCGGAGAAGTGTCTTCATGTAATTTCAAAAAGCCCGACAAAGAAGTGCCGCGAAGGGGTGAAGAAAAACGGCTATGAATATTCAAACATGGCTGAGATTTTATATGAGTACTGCGGATGTTTCGACGACAGAGAATATGGCAGAATGTATGATTTCTCAAAAATGGAAAGGAAAACTGCGGAGACGGCCAAGGATTTTCCGGCTTCATATCCTTCGTTCAGCATAGGAGGCAGGCTTTCACCTTCTTCCGATGCTTCGGATTTTTTCGGGACGGGAGGGGAGACCGGTGCATCAGCGTCTGCAAGGCGCGCCGGCATTGTTCTGCACAACGTTCTGTCAGAACTTGACTGCATAGGGGATCTAAGAAAGGCGATGGAAAGGACAGTGAAGAATGGCCTGCTTTCCGAAGGTGAATCAGAAGTTTATTTCAATCTTCTGTCAGAGCGGATAAATGTCCGCAAGGAATGGTTCGACGCAAAAGGACGCAATGAAACAGCCCTTATCGGCACCGACGGAAAAGAGTACCGGCCGGACAGGGTAGTGTTCGGAGAGGATTCAGTGCTGGTCATCGACTATAAGTTCGGAGAAGAGATGGATTCGTATATCCGTCAGGTGCGGGGTTATGTCAGGCTATACAGGCAAATGGGATACAGAAATGTCCGCGGCGTTGTCTGGTATGTAAAGGAAGATAAGGTAGTGGATGTCTGAGCTATCTCAAATCGGTAACCACCCAGGAACTGTCAATTGAATTCGTGTCAAATCTGAACAATGACAGGTCGACCTCCGGCGAAGAATATTCTACGTTCCTGATTTTCAAGTCAGACAGGGCTCCCAGATATGATTCGGGGTCGGAAAGAAACTCTTCAAGGCCGCAGGCCGGTTCAATGTAAACTTCCCTGGCTTCGCTGTCAACCGTCCATCTGGACTCTCCGTCACAATATATGTCAAGTCCGTTTCCGCTGACAAAATAATAGTTTTGCTGAGCGGTAATGCGGCCTGTTACCAAAACGATTGCGTTCGCAACGGTCATCTCGCAGGAGTATGTTGCGTCAACTCTGTGGTCAGGGACCATGGCCAGGATTTCAGTGATTATGGAAACGAGGACAACCAGTGCTTTCATCGCTTATAGTTATCAAGGATGGTTTGCAGGGAGTCCAGATCGGATACCAGCACCTGACGAGGCTTGGAGCCTTCCTGCGGGCCGACTATTCCGGCGGCTTCCAATTGATCCATGACTCTGCCGGCTTTTGCATAACCCATACCAAGGCGCCTCTGGAGGTCTGAGGTCGAGCCTTTCTGGTTCGTTACGATGAGTCTCGCGGCTTCTTCGAAGCGTTCGTCCATATCGTTTACGTCCAGTGAACCGCCCTCGGAAGAACCGCCCTCGGATGGAAGAGGAAGATAGTACGGGGTATTATAGCATTTGCCGTAGCCTGTCTGTTTGCCGATGGCCTCTGTCAGCGCTTCCGTCTCATCGCCACTGACATATCCGCACTGGATTCTTTCCGAATCGATGCCTGCTGAGAACAGCATGTCACCCTTTCCTATGAGTTTCTCGGCGCCCGGGCTGTCCAGAATCGTCATCGAGTCAACTCTTGATGCGACTCTGAAAGCGATGCGCATAGGGAAGTTGCTCTTGATGAGGCCGGAAATGACATCGACGGAAGGCCGTTGTGTTGCAAGAATGACATGAATACCCGCAGCGCGACCCTTTTGTGCGAGTCTGATGATTGAATTCGTTATGCTTCTCCCGGCTGCTTTGCTGTCGGCAGAAGCTCCGGCGGTCATTGTAAGATCTGCGTATTCATCAACCACTACGACGAGGTATGGAAGGAATCTGTGTCCGTGCTCAGGGTTGAGATGCCGCTCCTTGAACTTATTGTTATAAAGTTTGACGTTGTTTACGCCGGCCTTGCTCAGAAGCGCATATCTGTCATCCATCTCCATACACAGAGACCTCAGCATCTTTTCCGCGTCCTTCGGCAGTTTGACAATGGCGTTGTCCTTCTCGTCCTTTTCGCTGGCCGCCTCAGGCAGGGCAGCAAGATAGTGCTTCAAAAGCTGGGAATAGGCGGTGAACTCCACCATCTTAGGGTCGATGAAGACGAACTTCAGTTCGGAAGGATGCTTTGCATACAGCAGTGAGGAGACTATCACGTTCAAACCCACGGATTTGCCCTGTTTGGTGGCGCCGGCGATAAGCAGGTGAGGCGCATCCGCCAGGTCAAAGACCTTGACCTCCTGAGTGATGGTGTATCCTATCGCAACCGGAAGATCCGCCTTGCTCTCCCTGAATCCGGAGTCATTGAGCAGAGCTTTCAGCGGCACAATGGAAGAATAGTCATTGGCAACCTCTATTCCGACGGAATCATTCAGCGTAACCACTCTCACGCCTTTGGCGTTCAGTGACATCGCTATGTCTTCCTGCAGTTTCTTTATGTCGGAAATCTTCACTCCGGCGGAAGGGTAGACCTTATAGAGAGTGACAGTCGGTCCGACAATGGCTTTGACGTCATCTACGTTGATTCTGTAGTTTGACAGCGCAGCCCGGATCTTGTTGTTGTTCCTGGTAAGCTCTTCCGTTGTTACTTCGTGCCTTGCGGATTTGTAATTCTGAAGCAGCTCAAGGGACGGCATTTTGAAATGTGGCAGGCCATAAGGAGGGTCAAGTCTGTTGTCAATAGGCGCCAGCGGTTCTATGACCTCCGTTGACAGCCCTTCGTCGTCGCGGATTATTTCTATCCCGTTTTCCGGCTCGACCTCAAATACAGGCTCGAATTCAGGGTTGAACGCGTCACCATTGTACAACTCACCGGACTCGGTCTGGTCGGCGATATTGTTTTCAATGATTTCGGACACTTCCAGAACGGCGGCGTCATCAGCTGTCTTTTCTTTGCGCTTCTCTTTTCTCCGGCCGAAGTGTCCTTCAATCTTTCCTGCGGCATCGAACAACCATTTCGGAATCCTGATACTGCTGAGAATGATCCAGCTTATGACAAAAACTCCGGAAAGGATTCCGGTGACGATCTCACCCATCACCCCATTTGACCAGTTGATGATGAACGCTCCGCATCGGCCTCCCAGACCGCCCCGGAAAGCATTCGGGGTGTTCAATATGAATCCTATGTATGCAAGGGCAATGGAGAACACGAGCGCCCCGGAGAGGGAAACCAGCGTGAGTTTGAAGATGGATATCCTGCGCTTCCTGCCCAAAATCTTAACAGACAGCGCAATAAGGACGATCAGGAGGAAAAAGCTTCCCAACCCGAAACATTCACCGACAAGCAGGGAACCGGTCTTGTTGCCCAGAGTCCCGGCCTTGTTCGCCGCGCTGCCGGCCGCTCCGGGTGACAGAAGACTCATATCCTCCTGCCAATGGAACAGGTATGACAGAATTGAAACGAAAACAAAGATAGTGAAGGCAGACACAAGCAGACCGAGGACCCTGGTTACAGAAGTCCTGTCTTTTCCGTTCCAATTGTCCCGAACTCGCAGATTCATACTCACTTCCTCTTTCTGTTATTCTTCCGTGAACCGTTCTTTTTTGAAACTGCCTGACCGACATTGATGCTCATTCCCGGTCTTGAGAAACTGATGTCGGAAGATATTTTGCCGAGTTCCAGCCCGTCAGGTACTTTCAGGCGATAGTCGGACAGCTTCTCAATGTCATCGAAAATGGTTCTGTCAGCGACACTGTCCTTGTTCCAGATAAGATACTGCTGCCTCATGTATGTCGCAAGAGACTTTATCATTGCCGTCTTGGTCTCACCGTCCGGTTCGTCGCAGAGGAGGTTAATAATCTTTTCGATATTCCTTCCATAATGGGTGGCCTTGATCCTGGACCCCTTCATCGGAATCGGGACAGGCTTGGTCTCAAACTGTGCGGGAACGGGACAAGGGTATGGAGAATCCACATCCAGATCGAATCCGGCAATCATATACAGATGGTCCCAGAGCTTATGTTCGAAATTCTCCTGGGCGTGCACCTGCGGATTCAGTATCTCCATTGACTTTATGACTGCCTTGGCCTGCCGGGTGCGCAGCGCGCGGTCCGGAATCTGCTTGAGATGTTCGACCATATTCAGGATGTTGCGCCCGTATTCGGGCATGTTCAGCCTTTTCAGCTCGGTGTTGTAAGGTAAAGTTCTTTCCATAGTCAAGTTTATCTTACGCATCTGACGGATGCGGCAAATGATTTATTGTCGGCAGCTGCGAGATCGGTGATTTCATCCATTCCCTCGAAGATGCATTTGTATACAGGTTTGCCTTCGGAAGTGGAGGATGTCCAGAATGTCGCGTATGTCCTGAACCCTTTGAAAGTGTAGCTGTCCTCATCTTCCACTTCCGCATAGCCGCAGGGAATGACGCACAGTCTTGCCGCATTGGTAATATTGACTTCAGGATTCAGATTCCACATCTTTTCACCGTTCAGGGTAGCGTCAGTCATGACGTCTCCGGCGGTCAGACCGTCCCACTCCTCCGATGTGGGGAGCCTCCAACCCTGCGGACAGACTTTCTCTGCATCTTCCCTCGTGTAGAATCGTCCGAACATGTCAGATGTTGCGGTGCACCCTTTGTAAGACTTGCCGAATGACTCGTCAGCTACATTCTGCATAAGCCAGTCCAATCCGCCGAGTCTTGTGAAATAGTATTTCTTGCCGTCTTTCCCGGTTGCCGTGGAGTCTTTGGCCTCATCGATTCCAAGTCCTTTGAGCGACCCGTTCATTTTCGGGTCGACTACAGTGTACTCGGCCGTGGTCGAAGCATTGTAATATCCGGTGGCGCATCCTCTGCACGTGAATTCGAAACTGCCGAGTATGTCAGGAATCGTGAAAGGGAGCAACTTGCTGTATTTGAATGCGGCCGCCGTGTCCCTGACGTCCGTGTAGGGATCTTGTACTATGTATCCGATTTCATTTCCTCCGGCATAAAGGTCATCGCTGATGTCATCGGCTTCGATGGTATATCCGGGCTCGACAAAATCCGGGAGGAAAATAGTAATGCCCCCGGACATATAATCTGATGTTTCTTCTTTTTCTTCTTTCTTGCACGCAACGGCTGCCAGTATTGAAATGCCGATTGCCAAGGCTGTCTTAAACTTCATACGAAACTTCGGTTATGAAATACAAATATGCACAATTTTGAGCAAAAAACCGCTAAATTTGTAGTACAAATACTTTGCCTCAAATGAGAATCAGCAAGTCTTTCCTTATTCTTTTTCTCTCTGTGGCTGTTATTTCATGCAGCAGGGGCGGATACGTGACATTCAGCGGATATGCTCAGGGTGGCGTATATACCGTGAAGTACAATTCCGACGGTGTCGGCGTGACACCCGGGAGCGTACGTGACAGTGTGGAGAACATCCTTTCAGAAATTGACTTCTCCATTTCAGGATACAACAAGAATTCCCTTCTGAGCCGGCGCAATGCCGGGGAGACAGTCGCGGCTGACAGATATTTCGATGAGCTGCTCCGTCTGTCCGAACATTTCAGGGAACTCACCGGCGGCGCCTTCAATGCATATGCTGCGCCTCTCTTTGATGTCTGGGGCTTTGGCTTTACCGGGGATTCACTCCCATCCTCCCGTGCCGTAGAGGAGGCCTTGGAGCGTTGTACTGATGCTGAAATATTGAATTTCAATGCAATAGCGCAAGGGTACACTTGTGATGTCGTGGCGGAATACCTTCATTCTCTCGGCGTCCGTGATATGCTTGTGGACATAGGTGAAATCTATTGCGAAGGCCTCAATCCATCCGGAGCGGGCTGGACTATAGGCATTGACAATCCGGTCGACGGCAACAACGATCCAGGGAAGGATATGCGGGCGATATGGACTTCCGAAGGGAAGAGCTGCGGCATAGTTACTTCCGGCAATTACAGAAAATTCTATGTCAGGGACGGAAAGAAGTATCCCCACACAATCGACCCGCGTACAGGATATCCGGTGTCCCACGATCTGCTGAGCGCGACGATTGTGGCCCCGACAGCTGCCGAAGCGGATGCCCTTGCCACATACTGTATGGTGGTGGGGCCGCAGGAAGCCCGTGATTTCATATTGTCCCGTACGGACATTGAAGGCTGCTTGATAACGGCGGACACACTATGGATATCACCGGGATTTACATTGAGGAAATAACGCGCAGACAATAGACAAGCGCCTGTGTGCACTGCTCGCAAATAGTGACGGGAGCGGTGAAGGATGGCAGCACAGCATACGAGACCGCCGCTGCAAGTGCTGTCAGGATGACGAGTTCCGCAAGAGGGAGAGAAATCAGATTGGTGAGAAGAAAATACTTCGGGAAAGTGTGGAAATATATCCATACGACGGGCGCGGTGGTAAGCTGGCAGGAAACGGAAAGAGCCACGGAAGACCAGATTTTATGCACGGGGTCGTATTCTCCCTGACCGGGATAGAATTTTTCAAGGACCGGGAATATGAACACTATGCCGAGCACTGCAAGGTAGGAAAGCTGGAATCCTATCGTACCTATTGCCAGGGGATTGATTATCAGCTGCAGGGTAAGAACTGCGAAGAATACTGACACAGGGCTGTGTCTCCTTCCGGGTTGAAGCTTTGAAATTTCATTCAATGTTATAAAGAGGAATGCACGTACAATGGAAGGGGACCACCCGGTAGCGGCAGAATATGTCCCGCATATCAGGACAGTTGCCAGACTCCTTATCAGGGAAACCTTCTTTGCCCTTCCGGCAAAAGCGCTGAGCCTGACTATAATGGAATATATCACACCCAGATGAAGGCCGGACAATGCCAATATGTGGGAAGCGCCGCTGTCTCTGAATGCTGAGATAATATCCCGTCCCACACCGGATCTGTCTCCGGAAAGCAATGCGCATAGAAGTTGGGGCGTGGTCTCTTCGGAAAACGGCATTGAGAACACAAACTCCCTGAACGTTGTGACGAAAGCGGAATGCAGTATGCTGTCGGAAGTTCCGCTTCCTCTGAGCGCAGCCGCGGAGTGGCAGAATGCCCCTATGCAGAAATACAGGACAGCCGCAGGAATCCGGCAGTCTTTCCTGCTGAGTGAAACGGTCAGCATGAAGGAAGCTGCCAGCACAAGGGATACGGAAGAACAGAAATAAGGGCTTTCCAGTAGTGCGGAAAGCACTATCCCGGCCACAAATGGAATGGAAACCACACAAATATCCCCCGCCTCTTTCATTCTCTTCCGATTTTTGCGAAGATACTCTTTTTTGCTAAATTTGCCTTGCGAAAAATACATTTGAGATGATTGTTCTTGTAATAAACTGCGGCAGTTCGTCAATCAAGTACCAGTTGCTTGATATGAAAAATGACGAAGAATATGACCTTCTTGCCAAGGGCCTCGTAGAAAAGATCGGACTCCCGGAAGGATGTCTGAGCCACCGTCCGACCGGCAAGGACAGATATGAGACTGAGCTGCCCGTACCTGACCATAAGGTGGGCATCCAGCTCGTTCTTGACGCGCTGGTTGACCGTGAGCACGGGGTTATCGGCAGTTTTGATGATATTCAGGCAGTCGGCCACCGTGTCGTACAGGGAGCGGAATATTTCAGCGGAAGCGCTTTGGTGGACGATGACGCAATCAGGAAGATCGAGTCCTGCTGTGATTTCGCACCTCTCCACAATCCTGCGAACCTGCTGGGCATCCGTGCGATGCAGAATGTTCTCCCTTCAGTGCCCCAGGTGGTCACATTCGATACCGCCTTCCATCAGACTATGGAACCGTATGCATATATGTATGCCCTTCCATACGAATATTACGAGAAATACGGAATCCGCCGTTACGGAGCGCACGGAACTTCGCATCAATACGTTTCCCAAAGAGGAGCGAAACTGGCCGGACTCGATCTGAACAACTCCAGGATAATCACCTGCCATATCGGTAACGGAAGCTCCGTGACGGCAGTCAGGAACGGAAAGTGCATAGACACTTCAATGGGATTCACGCCGCTGGAAGGAATGATAATGGGAACAAGATGCGGCAATATCGATGCCAGCATAGTGACATATCTGATGACTAAGGAAAATCTTACTCCCGACCTGATGACCGGGATTCTCAACAAGAAGAGCGGATTTCTCGGCCTTTCCGGCGTGAGCTCGGACTGCCGTGATATGCTTGCACTGGCCGACAAGGGGGACAAGAAAGCGGAAACTGTAATCAAGAAGCTCATCAACGACGTAGCCAAACTGGTCGGAGGGTACGTGGCGGAGATGAACGGCGTGGATCTTATCGTTTTTACAGCCGGAATAGGGGAGAACAATCCTCGTGTGCGAAGCTGGATCTGCGAAAAGTTCGGTTACCTCGGGATTGCCATAGACCAGGAGGCAAATAAGAATTCCGGTGAGGAGACCATAATCTCGACACCGGATTCCAAGGTCAAAGTCGCTATGATTCCTACAAACGAGGAACTTGTCATAGCGCGTGACACTATGCATATTGCCGCTTCCCTTTAGGACAGGCCTTATTCGGCGTCCATTGCCTGGCAGGCGGTAATGGCAATCATCTTATAGATATCATCCACAGAGCATCCGCGGCTGAGGTCGTTGACCGGTCTGGCGATGCCCTGGAGAATAGGTCCTATTGCATCGGCGTTGCCGAGCCTCTGGGCCAGTTTGTATCCGATGTTGCCCGCTTCAAGGTTAGGGAATACGAGAACGTTCGCCTTGCCCGCTATCTCAGAGCCCGGTGCTTTTTTCTCTCCGACAGAAGGTATCAGGGCGGCATCAGCCTGAAGCTCTCCGTCAATCTTGAGCTCAGGGTTGAGCTGCCTGGCGATGGATGTCGCTTCTACGACCTTGTCAACGACTTCGTGTTTGGCAGAGCCCTTGGTTGAAAAGGAAAGCATAGCCACTCTCGGCTCGGCAAAACCTGCCACGCTCTTTGCTGTCTGCGCGGTGCAGACAGCAATCTGTGCTAGTTGGTTTGCATCAGGAGCCGGCGTGACTGCTATGTCTCCGAAAACAAGAACGCCGTCCTCGCCGTATTGCTCATTTTTGGAGACGATGAGCATGGCACCGCTGACGCAGGAGATTCCGGGAGCGCATTTGATAATCTGGAGAGCGGGTCGGAGCGTGTCTCCTGTGGTTGAGAGCGCGCCGCTTATCTGTCCGTCTGCGTCTCCGCTTTTGATAATCAGACATCCGAAATACAAAGGATTCCTTACCAATTCATTTGCCTGCTCCGGAGTCATTCCCTTGGTTTTCCTCAACTCATAAAGGAGGTTTGCATACCCGGCGGTCCTGCTGCTTGTGGCGGGATCGATTATCGTGGCTTTGGAAATGTTTTTAAGATCAAGGCTCTCAGCCTTTTCCTTGATTTCCTTCTCGCTGCCGATGAGAATTATTTCTGCGAGATCATCTGCAAGAGCCTGGTCTGCAGCTTTGATTGTCCGCTCCTCAAGGGATTCCGGGAGCACAATGCGCTGTTTGTTGGACTTGGCGCGTTCGATAATGCTTTCTATAAGTGCCATATCTTTGTGATGATAAATTATTGAATCATACCCAGTTTCCCGGCCAGATCGATTATGATGTCGGCGGTCTTTTCCGGCCCCAGTTTTGATGCGTCAATGCAGAGGTCATATTCGACGGACTTGCCCCAGTGGCCGAAAGTGAAAAAGTTGTAGAATTCGGCTCTGGCTTTGTCCTTTCTGTATATGTATTCTTCCGCTTTCTCCTCGCTTATGCCTTCGCTGGCCGCTATCTTTGCCCTTCTGAAGGCCATTGGCGCCGTGATAAATACATTGAGGCAGCAGTCAAAGTCTCTAAGGATATAGTTTGCGGCCCTGCCGACGAAAATCGCGGATTCCTTGCAGGCGATGTCACGTATCACGTCACTCATTATCTTGAATATTTCGCCGTCATTAAGCCCGGCCTGCGAGCTGCCTACCCCGTACCTGTTCGATCCGAATATGTTGCTGATTTTCCAGAAACGCCTCTTTTCGTCACGGAAAGTGAACAGGGACTCGCTGAATCCACTTTTTTTTGAGGCGATTCTGATCAGTTCCTTGTCGTAGACCTTGATGCCGAGACGGTTGCCAAGCTCTTCAGCGACGGCCTTGCCGCCACTTCCGAACTGCCTTCCGACGTTGATGATGATTTTTTTTGACATAGCAATTGATTATAATTCGCTGCCGAGTATTTCTGCGTCATCTCCATCTTTCAGCTTGCTGAACTTTTTGAACAGTCTGATTATGAAGAATGCTGAAACCAATACCGATATCGTGTCGGAAATAGGGAAACTGATCCACACACCGTTTTCTTGATACCACAGCGGAAGAAGGTAAATCAGAGGGACAAGGAAAAGAAGCTGCCTGCTCAGTGAAAGGAAAATGGATATCCTGACCATCCCGATGCACTGGAAGAAATTGCCGGAAACCATCGAGAAACCGACAAGGGCAATGGCAAGGTTCATGGTCTTCAGCCCGCTTGCCGCCAACTCCCGCAGATGCGGGTCATTGGTGAACAGGCTGACTGCCTGTTCGGAGAGTAATTGGCTGACCAGAAAGCATACTGTGGTGGTCGCGATGGCACATATCGCAGTCAGTTTGAAAACTTCTTTGACCCTGGCATATTGCTTGGCTCCGTAATTGTAACCGGCAATAGGCTGCATACCCTGGTTGAATCCCATCGCTATCATCACGAATATGAATGTAATCCTGTTTACGATTCCGTAGGCCCCTATTGCAAGGTCTCCGCCATATCTGAGCAGCTGCTGGTTTATGAAAAGAGCTACAATGCAGGCTGCGGCGTTCATCAGGAACGGTCCTATTCCTATGGCAAGGGACTGTCTGGCAATCCTTCTGTCAATCTGAAAAATAGGTCTCGGGAAATGAGGGACTCTGTTTTTGTTGATAAAGAACCTGAGGGAATATGTCAGTGCCATCATCTGACAGAGGATTGTGGCCAGAGCGGCTCCCTTTATCCCCAATCCCAGCACGAAAATGAAAACAGGGTCCAGGATAGCATTGGAAATGACAGTGAAAAGAGTCAGCCCCATTGCTGTTCTCGGATGGCCGCTAGCACGGATAACCCCGTTCAGACCGAAATACAGATGAGTGAATACGTTGCCGATAAGGATTATTATCATATAGGATCTGGCGAACGGAAGTGTGTTGTCGCTTGCGCCGAAGAACCTCAGTATCGGATCAAGGAACAAAAGAGTGAATGCGGCAAACAGAAATCCGATGATTACATTCAAAGACAGAATGTTGCCGAGTACCTTATTGGCATTGTCATAGTTCTTCTGCCCCAACAGGACGGAGATCATGGTCATCCCTCCCACTCCCACAAGTGTACCGAGAGCGGCGGAAAGGTTCATGATAGGGAAAGTGACAGCCAGACCTGAAATGGCCAGCGAACCAACATCCTTGATATGGCCTATGTAGATGCTGTCCACCATATTGTATAAAGAAGCCGCAGTCTGGGCTATGATACCCGGGACTGCGTACATCTTCAGTAAAGTGCCTATCTTCTTGGTTCCAAGCTCAAGTGGAGCCGACATTCCCTGCTCCATTCCCTATTCCTTATCAACAATGCTGATGTCAAATCTCAACGGACTGAACTCCGGAATGTATGTCTGTGCCGATGCGGAATATCCGAGTTCGGAAACGAACACCGCAGTGCAGGATTCATACGGGTGCATCTGATACAGGGCATAAGCAAAACCGTCTATGACTGAATTGCCTGAGAGGGTAATCGAACTGTATACGTCATTGTATTTGACGCTCACCGGTTCGTAGGTCTTGTCCGGATTGAAGATGCCGTACATCCTTGCAGTGTCCTTTATGGTCGTGTCAAACACCTGTCCGTCGAGCCTGCGCCCTATGTAATTGATATAGAATGTACTGTCATTCCGGAATAGAGATGTGTCCTTCGGCGCGGCGGTCTGTATGTAATAGAAGCCGTATTTGAGGGAGTCAGCGGCGCTCCTGCCATAATTGCGCTGAAGATATCTTCCTACGGAATCCACTTCCCATTCGGTTTCATTCTCAACCTTCGCGCGGATGGTGACGTCATATATGTAGTTCGTTCCGGTGACATTGGCGATATAACCTTCTTCGGTGTCGTATCTGTTCACGGTGACCAGCCACCCCGGAATGACGGTCTTTCTGCGGCCTCCCACTCTCATAGTGTTGAAGGAATACTCTGCCCCGGCATATGTCGCTCCTTCGCCGAATTCCATAAGCTTCGGACCGTAATAGTCTTTTTTGTCATACGTTCCCAGCTGCTTGGCCAGTTTCTCATATGTATATGATACATACGAGCCGTCCAGCGTGCTTATTGAAAAATCAGCTTCAAGGAAGGTGCTGCCTGTCGGATCTCCGACAAGTTCCCCTTCGCCCGGCTGATCTTCGACGATATAGAGACCGGGGAAAGTCTTCTTTGCATCCGGGTAGTTCACCCTGACCCAGGCATCAAAATAGGACTTCTCCGCGGAATTCTTCTTCTCCTGGCTCGTTTTTGCGCAAGAACTGCAGCACACGGCTGCGACAGCTATCAGAAACAATGTTTTTTTCATTACTCGCTAACTTTCTTGATATAATCCTCTGCATATTCGGGAGACTGGATGTCCTGAGGAAAATACAGTCTGCCTCCGGCAGCTTGCTCGTGTCCGCCTCCGTTGAAATGATCCTTCGCCATCCTGTTCGCGGAGACACCTTTTTTCGAACGGATGGACACCCTGAAAAAGCCATCGTCCTCCTTGAGGAAAATGCTCATCTTGACCTTGTCGATGCTGAGAGGAATGTTTACAAGCCCTTCCAGCTCGCCTTCCCTGATGTCGTACCCGGCAAGCAAGTCCCTGTATGCAATAACATAAGCTGTGCCATTGTCCAGAATCTTCAGATAATCTTTCAAAAGTTCCGACATGGCCCTAACCCTGTTTTCCCTGTATCTGTTGTACAGGCTGTTTATGATATCATCCCTGTCCACTCCTGAAGCCAACAGATCACAGGCCATCTGAAGGGTGGAGGGATAGACGGAATTGGCGAAATTGTTGGTGTCCGTCGTCATGCCTGTCATCAGCGCCATCCTGGTCGTCAGCGGTAATTTTGAAACGTCGCCGCCGATCTCCGGCAGAGACATCAGGATATTGTACAGCAGTTCGCTTGCGGATGAAATGTCCGTCTTGCTGAAGCAAAGGTCGAAATCGCTTTCCGACGGGTTCAGATGATGATCGATCAGAATTTTGGCCTCCGGGGCTTCCTTTATGTATCCAGAAAGAATCCCTGTCCTTTCAGGGCTGTTGAAATCCAGGCCGATGAGCAACCCGCAGGATGCCAGCGCGTCTTCCGCTTCGGAGCTTCCGTAAATCAGAATGTTCTTTCCGTCGGCGATGAAAGCCAGGGAATCGGGATATTTGTTCGGAAGCACTACCACGGCATCCTTTCCCCGGGTCTCGGTCAGGAAATGCAAAAGAGCGCAGCAACTGCCGACGGCATCCCCGTCGGGGTTGATGTGGGTGACTATGACAATGTGCCGATGCGAGTCCAGAAGATAGTCCAGACTTTTGATTTTGTCATCAGTGACAGTATCCTTGCACCATTTGTTCATCGATCGCAAATTTAGTCAAAATATTGCATTTCATAAATCATTTTTATAACTTTGTCCGACTTTGGAAACAAATAAAATTACACGATATGAATCAAACACTTAAAAAGATTTTGACTTGGTTTGTATTCCCTGTCATCATCATCGTTCTCGCAGTAGCGATTGTCAGCAGCATCATGCAGCCGGTCAATTTTAACAAGCAGAGAGATTTCCGCAAGGGCGTGGCCGTCCAGCAGATGAAGGACATCCGTACGCTTCAGGTTGCATTCAAGGCTGAGAACGGCAGATTTGCACCGGCTGTGGATACTCTCATTGATTTCTATAACAACGGACATATGACGGTTGTCATGCAGATCGGTTCAATGGATGACTCTACAGCCGTTCAGCATACCGAGGCGGTCAAGAAAGCCAACAAGGGCAAGATTTCAGGACTTGAGCTCTATCAGATGTATCTTGCAGGTGACAAGGACCTCGTATTCTCAGTTGAGAACAAGACACCTGTCAAGGAGAATCTCTTCACGGACCGTGAGAACTTCGATATCAACGGACTCAAGTACATTCCGTTCTCAGAGGGAGAGGAAATCATTATGAATGCGACCATCAAGCAGGTTTCCGGAGTACAGGTTCCTCTTTTCGAAGCCAAGATTCCTTACAAGTCACTTCTCAAGGGTCTCAACAACCAGCTCCGCATCAATCTTGACGCCGAGTGCAGGGCCCAGAACAGATATGAAGGACTTCAGGTCGGAAGCATCGAGGCTCCTAACAACAACGCAGGTAACTGGGAGTAGTAGTGGAGATTTCCCTTCTTACTCCGAAATGCGCGCTCGTTCCTGCACATTTCTTTGAGCCGGATTCTGCAAGGGAAGCCCTCGGTGAGGTGGTGCGGCTGGATAGTAGGGATACAATAAAGAGCGTCGGGATACCTCAGTATGATGCCGTGCTTGTTTATGCTGACTCGGAGGAGGGAAAGTATTCAAAAGAAATAGATGAAAACGTCTCAGGCGAGAGTCCGGTTGCTCTGCCTGAGATGTTTTATATTCTACGGGATCTAGGCAAGTGCCCGGAATACAATAAGATTCTTGCCACTTTCACAGACGGCTGGCTCTTTTTGGCGATAGCCCAGGGCAACAGCCTTCTTCTCAGCAATGTTTATGAGGCGCAGGATTTCACCACGGCTGAATATTTTATCTTCCTGGCTATGAAATCCCTCCAACTCAATCCGGAAGTGTCTACCGTTTACTGGCGGAAGCCGATAGGAGCGGAGGACGAAATGTCTTTGTACAGATATTTCAAGGCCGTTGACCGTATATGAGAATAATCGGCGGCTCGCTAAAAGGAAAGACAATAAATCCTCCTGCTTTCTACAAGGCTAGGCCGACAACCGATTTCGCGCGGGAAGGCCTGTTCAACGTGCTGAACAGCGAATACGAATTTGAAGACCTGAAAGTCCTGGACCTTTTCGGCGGTACCGGGGCGATATCATTTGAATTCGCGTCCAGGGGAGCGGCAAAAGTCTATTGCGTAGAGATGACCCGGGAGAACGCTTCTTTCATCAAAACCGAAGCGGACCGTCTTGGTCTCAAGAACGTGGTGACTGTTAGGGATAACGTATTCGATTTCCTCCCGATATGCAGGGAGAAGTTCGATATGGTTTTTGCTGATCCTCCTTATGCCCTGGACGGGCTTGAGACTGTTCCCGATAAGGTGTTTGCACAGGATATCCTATATCCGGAGTGCTATTTCATCCTGGAACACGGGGATGAGCACAGTTTCAGGGAACATCCTTTCTTTGTAAAGGAAAAAGTGTACGGCAGGGTGCATTTCACCTTTTTTGCCAAAAAATCATAGACCCTTGGCCTTGCCTTCATCCCAGATGGCATCCATCTGTGCAAGAGTCATATCCGACAATCTGATTCCCTTTTTGAGAGTATTCTCTTCGAGATAAGTGAAGCGTCTCCTGAACTTCGTGCAAGCTTTTCCAAGAGCGGCTTCCGGATCGATGCCGTAAAGTCTGGAGGCGTTGATGACGGCGAACAAAAGGTCGCCGAATTCCTCATCCATATGCCCCTTGTCCTTTTCTCCGCAGGCTTCGAGTACCTCGTCGAGCTCCTCTTTGACTTTATCCCAGACATCCTCTTTCTTTTCCCAGTCAAATCCGCATCCCCTGGCTTTCTCTTGCATTGACATAGCCCTGAGGATGGCAGGCATTGAATCCGGTATGCCGGAAAGTACCGTTTTGTTGCCGCCTTTCTCCCTGGCCTTTACAAGCTCCCATGAGTCGGCGATTTCTTTTGCCGTCAATTCTTTTCCTTCAGTGTCGCCGAAAACGTGAGGATGTCTGAACACCATCTTGTCGCACACCTTGTCAATACAGTCGGTGATATCGAATGAACCGTCCTCCTGCCCGATTCTGGCATAGAAAACCATATGGTAGAGAATATCTCCGATTTCTTTTGCCGCTTCCGCTTTGTCCCCTCTGATAATGGCATCGCTCAGTTCATACACTTCCTCTTCGGTCATGGGACGGATGGACTCCATAGTCTGTTCGGCATTCCACGGACACTTTTCCCTGAGCTTGTCCATAATATCGAGAAGCCTGCCGAACGAGGCTGTTTTCTGTTCTTTGGTGTGCATTGAAATTATATTAAATTTGCGACTGCAAAAATAGAAAAAATCCGGTGAAACAAGTGTGGACGGAAAGGACTGAAATGATTCTCGGAAGAGACGGTCTGGAAAGACTGTCTTCGTCCCGCGTTGCTGTCGTAGGCCTGGGAGGAGTAGGGGCATATGCCGCCGAAATGCTCGTACGGGCCGGATTGGGGCACATAGTGCTGATTGACAGTGACTGCGTTGCCACGAGCAATATCAACAGGCAGCTCTCCGCACTTAATTCGACGGTGGGAAGGAAGAAAGCCGATGTCCTGAAAGAACGCTTTCTGGACATCAATCCGGGGCTTGACGTTCAGGTCTGTTGCGACTATGTCAACGAAGATTATCTTAAGGAAGAAAATCCCCTGGACGGCTCGGATGTCGTGATAGATGCAATAGATACCTTGAGCCCGAAGGTGGCTCTGATCCGGTATTGCCTGGAAAAGGGGATGCATCTTGTATCTTCAATGGGCTCGGGCGCAAAACTGGATGCCACATCAGTACGTATTGCCGATATCTCCCAAACCTATCAGTGCCCTCTTGCCCATATGCTGCGGAAGCGTCTGCACAAACTTGGTATAACAGAGGGATTCGATGCGGTCTTTTCGGTCGAAATACCGCGTAGGGAGTCAATGATGATAGAGGAAAGCCGGAACAAGAAATCCCAGGTCGGGACAATTTCATATCTTCCTGCAGCATTCGGATGTGTTTGCGCCCAGGCCGCACTCAAATATATCACGGGAATTTGTTAAATTTGCAAGCATGTACAAAATCGTTGAGGTAACAAGTAAAAAGGACCTGAATAAATTCATCTCTTTTCCGGATGAATTGTACTGCAGGTGCCCGCAATATGTCCCTATGCTCCATAGCGGGGAGAGATATGCACTGACGTCCGTTTCAACCCTCTCATATTGTTCGAAAAGGATGTGGCTGGCAATGGACGGAAAAAAGGTCGTGGGACGTATCTGCGGGATAATCAATCCCAGGTACAACGATTTGTATCATACCAGACGCGCCCGATTCGGATGGTTCGACTGTATCAATGATATCGAGGTTGCCGGGCTCCTGCTCGGAGAAGCGGAGTCCTGGGCGAAAAACGAAGGCATGACGGAGATCCACGGACCGCTTTACTATAATTCTCTCAGGGATCAGGGAATGGTATGTGAAGGTTTTGAAAATGTGCCTCCATTCAATTGCAGATACAATTACCAGTATTACAATGACCTTGTGGATGCCCTCGGATATCAGAAGGAGTGCGAATGGGTGCAGTCCATCATGGTCGCCAACCACGGTGTGCCTGACAAGGCCAGGAGAGTCGCCGCCCTCTGCATGGAAAAATACAATCTGCATTTCACCAGTGTCGACGGGATTAAGAAAGACCCGGAAAAAGTACGCAGATTCCTGAAGATATACAATGACACCTTCGTGTCGTCGGTTTATAACTTCGTGCCGTTCTCGGATCAGGAAATGGAAGAAATCGCGGACATCTATCCGAAATACATGTCCGACAGGTCATGCTGCATATTGTGTGACGAAAAGGATAATGTCGTGGCTTTCGCTATGACGATGCCCGATGTGGCAAAGGCTCTGAAGAAAATGAAGGGGCACGTGTTCCCGTTCGGGTGGATTCATCTTCTGCGTGCCAGAAATGACTTTGAACTCGTGCATCTTGTCATGGAAGGGGCCGTCCCTGATTGGCAGAACAAAGGAATATCATCCGTGTATTACAGGGAAATGGGGGACAAGGCTATGCGAATAGGAAGCCGCAGGGCGATATCGAATCCTCAGCTTGAGACAACGAGCGTTTCCAATATTTGGAACGACTATGAGCACGATCCTTATATGAGGCGCCGTTGCTATATCAAAAAGATCAAATGACAGAATAATATATGGCAGACAACAATTCATTGCTGGAAAAAGTATTGTCCCTTCAGGATAAGTTCAAGAACCTTGAGACTCAGCTCGCAAGTCCTGACGTGATGTCGGATATGAAGAGATTCGTGCAGTTGAACAAGGATTACAAGGAACTGGAGCCTATTATCAAGGCGGGTCTTGAATACAAGAAAATGGTGGATGACCTTGCCTCGGCCAAGGATATCCTGCTCAATGAAAAGGACGAGGAACTTAAGGAAATGGCCAAAATGGAGATTTCCGAAATAGAACCGAGAATACCGGATATGGAGCAGAATATCAAACTTCTGCTTATTCCTGCCGATCCTGACGATTCAAAGAATGCAATGGTTGAAATACGTGGCGGTACGGGCGGTGACGAAGCAGCTATTTTTGCGGGTGACCTTTTCCGGATGTACCAGCACTTCGCCGAGTCCAGAGGATGGAAACTGGAGGTCACGGACCAGGCTCCGGGGACATCCGGCGGCTACAAACAGATAGTGTTCAAGCTGTCCTCCGGAGCGGAAGGCGTCTATGGCATAATGAAATATGAATCGGGGGTACACCGTGTGCAGAGGGTCCCTCAGACAGAGACCCAGGGAAGAATCCAGACTTCAGCAGCTTCTGTCGCCGTATTCCCTGAGGCCGGTGAGTTCGACGTCGACCTGAGTTGGGATGATATAAGGCTTGACCTTTTCTGTTCGTCCGGTCCCGGCGGACAGGGCGTCAACACCACTTATTCTGCCGTGCGGCTTACCCATATCCCATCCGGTCTTGTGGTTCAGTGCCAGGAAGAGCGTTCGCAGCTCAAAAACAAGGACCGAGCATTTGAGGAACTCAGAACCCGTCTTTACAATCTTGAGCATCAGAAGTACCTTGACGGGATTTCAGCGAAGCGTAAAACTATGGTCTCCACCGGTGACCGTTCCGCAAAGATCCGTACGTACAACTATCCTCAGGGCCGTGTTACGGACCATAGGATAAACTGGAGCATGTACAACCTTCCTGTTTTTATGGACGGTGACATCAAGGAATGCATCGATCAGCTTCAGATCGCTGAGAATGCGGAACGGCTCAAGGAAGCAGGGGAATAATCAGATTTTCCTGAATGCGATGCACGCGTTGTGCCCGCCGAATCCGAAGGAATCGCTGAGTGACAGTGTTATGTCGGATTTAACGGATTTGTTTGGCGTGTAATCAAGATCGCACTCGGGATCCGGATTGTCCAGATTTATTGTAGGCGGAACCACGCTGTCACGAAGGGCAAGAACAGCGACGATCGCCTCCGCCGCACCGGTAGCTCCGAACATATGGCCATGCATGGATTTGGTGGAGCTGATGTGCACTTTGCGGGCAAAATCACCGAATACTATCTTGTATGTCCGGGTCTCAGTCACATCATTCAGATGTGTTCCGGTACCGTGTGCATTGATATAGACGTTGTCTTTTGATTTGTCGAACCCGGCTTCGTTCAAAGCTATGTTAATGCAGTTAGCCTGTGTGCTTCCGTCAGGTTTCGGCGCGGTGGCACGGTATGCGTCGCACGAATTGCCGTATCCGACTATCTCGGCATATATTTGCGCACCTCTTGCCTTTGCGTGCCCGTACTCCTCCAGGATAAGGCACGCACTTCCGTCCGCCATCACGAATCCTGCACGGTCAGCGTTGAACGGGAGACAGGCGTGTTTCGGGTCGGGTTCTTTTGTTATAGCCCTGGCGTTGGCGAAACCTGCTATTCCCAAAGGTATGGCCGCCTTCTCGCTTCCCCCGGCGATGATTGCATCGGCATACCCGTGCTTTATGGCGTGAAAAGCTTCACCGATAGCGTGAGTGGAGCTCGCGCATGCGGTGGCTATTGACATGCAGGGGCCTTCGGCATTGAACTTGGCTGCGACATTGCCGGCTGCCATATTGGATATCATTGTCGGGATGAAAAGAGGAGAAATCCACTGGCCGGAAGGATCTTCGTTAAGTTTGGTGACTTCCCTGACAATGGTGTCGAATCCGCCCACGCCGGAGCTGAAATACACTCCGAGCCTCATAGGGTCGATGTTCCTTCCTTCCTCGGAGGCGCACAGCCCGCTGTCATTCATAGCCTGCCAGGCAGATGCCATCGCATATATCGAGAAGTCATCCTGCTTGCGGATGAACGGCTTGTCCATCCCATACTTTTCAGGGTCGAAATTGCGTATCTTTCCGGCTATCTTTACCGGGAGCTCTTCGGCCGGGAACTCAGTGATTACATCGATCCCGCACACTCCGTTCAAAAGATTGTTCCAGAACGTATCGACGTCATTCCCGACACAGGAGATGACTCCAAGGCCCGTGACCACTACTCTCTTGTCCATAAACTTAATATATATCCGGGCAAAGGTACTAATTTTTTGTATATTTGCACTCTTGCAAAAGTACCTGGCAATGCCGCTCCGCGACCGACTTCCGAAATACCTGCTGGGAAAGTATCAGCTTATCATGACCGTGACTTTCACGGCTCTGTTCTCAATCGTGCTGATGCTTGTCAACGGGGTGTTCTCGGATAATGTCTGGTTCAAGCTGGAAGCCGGCAAGGTTTTCATCCTGACGGTCATATTCTTCGCTCTGGCCTTGGGTATCGTGATTCTGAGCAAGCGTCTGATGTACGTCACCCGCAACACCATTGACCTGAGTTATGCGGGATATATCGGGTGGAGCCTCGGTGAGGCTATCCTGATAGCTCTGCTGTATACCTTCTTCACTGTAGAAGGAGAAGTTATGGGTCTGATTGACCTTCAGGGCGAGACGTTGGAAACCGTCATCTTCAGCGCTTTTGTGTACTGCACCGTTTCGCTCGGTATCCCATATTGGCTTGCAGGACAGTATTTTGCCCTCAATGAGAAAAACAACACTATCCGAATGATGGATATGGAGAATGTCGTGGGAGACCGCGAACCGTCGGCCCGTGAAGAGAAGAGAATCACTCTCTTCGACAATTCCGGCGTGTTGAAATTCTCAGTGAATGCATCGAACCTGTACTATATCGAGTCGGATGATAATTATATAAAAGTTTGGTATTCAGATGCTTCCGGCGCATTGAAAATGTATATGCTCAGATGCCGTCTCAAGACTGTGGAGGAAAGTTTCTCCGGAAGTGACCTGGTGAGGTGCCATAGAAAATATATGGTCAATATGACAAAAGTGCAGCTGCTCACGTCTGAAAAGGAAGGATATTTCATAGATCTGGATATAGACTCGGTTGACAGGATACCGGTGTCAAAGACTTACGAGGAAAAGATATTGTCAATATTCAATTCAAGATAGATTATGTGGCAGAGAGTACAGACCTTATATCTGGCAATAGCAACTGCGCTTATCGCCATTATGCTCTTCTCAGACAAGGCGGAGGGCGTCAGCTACGTTTCATACATACCGTATCTGGTGCTTTTGATTATTGTCGCGCTCCTGAATTTTCTGGCCTTGACTACCTGCAGGTTCAGAATGTTCCAGTTCAGGACGGCGGGGCTTGCGGCAATTCTGACGACCGCACTCCAGACTTGGCTGGTCGTCGATTTTGTGTTTACGCACAATGACCTGATATTCAAAATCACAGCAGTGTTCCCGATAGTTGCAGTGATTTTTGACATTCTGGCCGCGAGAAGCATATGGGCCGATGAACTTATGGTCCGCAGCGCGTCCAGACTCCGTTCGGCAAAACGAAAAAAACAGATAAAATGAGAATTCCGGAATCAGAACTGATCATCAATGAAGACGGGTCCGTATTTCATCTTCATATCAAGCCGGAGCAGCTGGCTGACATTGTCATTCTGGTCGGCGACCCCGGGAGAGTCGCAATGGTGAAAGTCTATTTCAATGAGATTGAGAGCGAGGGCGCTTCAAGAGAATTCGTGTGGGCTACGGGAAAGTATAACGGCAAGCGCATAACCTGTCTTTCCACGGGAATAGGGACTGACAATATCGATATTGTATTGACGGAACTGGACGCACTGGCCAATATCGATTTCAAGACAAGGGAAGTGAAGCCGGAGCACAGGACTCTAAATATCCTGAGGATCGGCACTTGCGGCGCCATTCAGCCCGATGTGCCGCTCAATTCATACATACTGTCCCACATCTCTGTCGGTTTCGACGGACTTATGAACTGGTATGACGGGCGTGACAGCTTTGCCCTTGCGGATTTCGAAGAAGCTTTCAAAAAGCACGTCAATTGGAACAGACATCTCCCGGATCCATATTTCGTGAGAGCGGGGGAGGATATCATCAGACGTTTCGAGGATTGCACCGTCAAAGGAATGACAGTCTCCGCTCCTGGTTTCTACGGCCCTCAGGGACGTGTGGTGCGCCAGAATCTTGCAATGCCGGATATGTTGAAAGATATAGAATCCTTCGAGTTCAAGGGTTTCAGGATTACCAATTTCGAAATGGAGAGCTCTGCGCTCGCCGGGATGAGCGCCAAGTTGGGGCATAATGCGGGCACGGTGTGCTATGCCATTGCACACAGATACCACAAGGCAGCGGATACCGGTTATAAAAACGGTATGGCAGAGCTGCTTCAGCTATGTCTGGAAAGGTTGACCGCCTGAAAAACTAATACAGATCCTTATAATCATTGCCCTTTGCCCAGTCAGGGAAAGGAATATCGGGATTATCGACTGTGATATCTATCGCAGCCGGTAATTTTTTCATCACACAGTTCTCGATGAAATCGAACTCTTCCTTTGTGAACAAGTTCATAAAGGTTGAAATTTCGTGACTGTGGCCCTTGATGCGGTATATGGCATAACTGTAAGAATGTCTCTTGAAATCCTTGACGGTCTCGCTTGATCCCGAAAAACAAAGGTTCAGGAACTGGATCTTGTTGTATGGCACTATCTTGTCGTCCGTGCCGTGGAACATCACCGTAGGACAAGGTTCCTTTTTGTATCTGACGGATCCTTTTCTGGAGAAGACGGCTCCCGAAAATGACATCACTCCCGCATAGTTGAAATTTTCAGGAAGCACTTTGGCGTTGTCCGCAGAATTGCATATCTCCCACTCCGCCTGCATCACGCTTATGGCTCCGGCGGAGGATCCGCTGATGACGATGTCCGCAGGGTCAATCCCCAGCGCCCCGGCATTTTGAATGATGAAGTTCGTAGCGCTGAAAAGGTCTTCGACAGCCAGATCGATGGCCGCGTCAAGGGCATTGATGAACTTCATATTGATGCCCGCTCCTGAAAAATCGCTGAGCCCGAGCCTGTAATCAATCGACACAATCCTGTATCCGGCATCCGTCATGGATTTGAACCATTCGTTGAAATACAGATCGTCTCTTCTCCCGCTCTTGAAGCCGCCTCCGAACATGAAGAGAACGGTGGGCTTGCCGGCTCCGTCCAAGGAGCTGACGCTATCGGCAGAAGGTTCATAGACATCCATATAGAGCAGAGTACTGTCTTTCTCTGCGTACAGGTATGTGGCATCCGGCTCAATGCTTGTGTATTCCCGGGCCGTTGAGCTGAAGGCAGACAGAACTGCAAATGCGGAAATGAGAAAAGACCTTTTCATATCAACTGATGAATTCATTTCTTTTTACAACAATTTCGAAACTGCGCCTGATTGCGGGCTTGGCTGCAGGTTCCGGGGTGGTTCTGCCGGATTTTATCAGAGCCGAAAGGGACTGGCGGTCCAAGCCTTCCTCCCTGAGGTATGTCTCGCTGGCGCAACCGTGTGACCTGCAAATGGCAAGAAGCAGATGACGGGAATCGGCTGCAGGGGAATTGTCCAATGAAGCCTCAAGGACAGAAAGGTTGATGGTATTCTGCGCGCCCCTGGAGAGGTTTATCTTGTCTTCGTCGAAATACGGGATGCCCTGTTTGTGAAACATCCTGCCGTCAACGAACCGCTTGAATTCGTCCAGATCTATTCCGAAAGACTTCAAAACCTTACAGGCGTCATTGTCTTCATGACGGAGCAGGGCCAGCAGCAGATGGTCGGTCTCTATGGCATAGCTGCCGGTGCGCATGGCTTCGTCCCTTGCGTAGCTTATTATCAGGTTAATCTCTTCGGAAAGGCCGATTTGCATAGCTGTTCAATAATGTGCAAAAGTAAAAATTTTTTGTTAAATTTGCGTGTTTGTAAAAGACCTATATTTTTGACAGATTATGAGTGAAGAGATGAAGAATCCGGAAGGCGTGAGGGGTATTGTCGAGCCGGTTGAGATAGACCATGAAATGCGTACTGCCTACATCGATTATTCGATGTCCGTAATCGTATCCAGGGCTCTTCCGGATGTCAGGGACGGGTTGAAGCCGGTTCAGCGCAGAGTGCTTTTCGGAATGGACGGACTTGGCCTGAGCTACGGCGGACAAACCAAAAAATCCGCCAGAATCGTGGGTGAGGTTCTCGGTAAGTTCCATCCGCATGGAGATTCAAGCGTGTACGATGCGATGGCGCGTCTTGCTCAGGATTGGAACCAGAGGTACCCTATGGTGTCCGGTCAGGGTAATTTCGGTAGTATGGACGGCGATCCTGTTGCTGCAATGCGATATACGGAAGCGAAACTTGCCAGGATGGCGGAGGACGTGCTGGACGATCTGGACAAAGACACCGTCGACATGCAGCTGAATTTCGATGACTCTCTCGAAGAGCCTACGGTACTGCCTACCAAGCTTCCTCTGCTTCTTCTGAACGGTTCGTCCGGAATCGCGGTCGGTATGGCTACCAATATGGCTCCTCACAATCTGGCGGAGTGCTGTGACGCGATCTGCGCATACATCGACAATCCGGATATCACCACGGAGGAACTGATGGAACATATCAAGGGCCCGGATTTCCCTACTGGAGGTATCATTATGGGACGCCAGGGCATCATAGACGCATACAATACCGGACGCGGCAAAGTGATTGTCCGCGCCAGGACAGAGATAGAAGTTGCGGACAATGGACGCGAGACCATCGTGGTTACTGAAATCCCGTATATGGTCAACAAGGCTGAGATGCTTGCGCGCATCAGCGAGATGGTACGCGACAAGAAGATTGACGGCATAGCCGACATAAGGGATCTCAGCAACCGGGAGGGACTCAGGGTGGAGTTCCCGCTCAAGATGGGAGCAAACTCGAACGTTGTCCTGAATACACTCTTCAAGTATTCGGCTCTTCAGTCAAGTTTTGCAATAAACAACGTAGCCCTTGTAGGTGGGCGCCCTTATACTCTGTCCCTCAAGGACCTCATCAGGAACTTTGTCGATTTCCGTCACGAGGTAGTTGTGCGCAGGACCAAGTTCGAACTTGACAAGGCCCAGAAGCGCGCTCATATTCTTGAAGGACTGCTCAAGGCCATCGACGTAATAGACGAGATAATCGCTATTATCAAGGCATCCAAGACCGTTGACGAGGCGAAGGCTGAGCTTATCTCAAGATTCGCGTTTACGGAAATCCAGGCGTCGGCCATCATAGAAATGAGGCTCCGTCAGCTTACCGGACTCGAGAAGGAAAAGCTTCAGGCAGAGTATGACGAACTCGAAAAATTCATCGCCCGTTGTCAACAGATACTTGCCAGCGAGAAGGAGCAGCTTGACATTGTCAAGAGCGAGTCACTCCGGATGAAGGAAAAATACGGAGATCCGAGACGGACCGAAATTACGATGTCTGCTGATGAATTCAATCCTGAAGACTTCTACCCGGACGAGGACGTGGTCATTACAATTTCGCATCTCGGATATATCAAGCGCACCTCTCTCAGCGAGTTCCGCACGCAGAGCCGTGGCGGAGTGGGCAGGAAGGCCAGCGCCACAAGGGATGAAGATTTCATCGAGCACATCTATGTTGCAAACATGCATTCCACCATGTTGTTCTTCACTCAGCAGGGAATGTGCTACAGGCTCAAGGTATATGAACTTCCTGAAGGGACAAGGACGTCCAAAGGCAGGGCTGTCCAGAATCTGTTGAGCATTGACACCGCCGACAGCATCAAGACATACCTCAATGCCGCTTCAATCGATGATCCGGAATATACTACCTCTCATTTTGTCACCCTTGTAACAAAGAAGGGTGTCATCAAGAAGACCAACCTTGCAGAATACTCGAACAGGCGCAGCCGCAACAAGGGCATTATCGCACTCACCATCAGAGAAGGGGACGAGTTGCTCGACGCAGTTCTCACCAACGGTTCCGAGCAGATAATGATGGCTGCCCGTGACGGACGTTGCGTGCGCTTCAATGAGGAAGATGTCAGGGCTCTCGGAAGAGGCGCCTCAGGTGTAAGAGGAATAAATATCGGGGAGGACGATGAAGTTGTCGGGGTGATAACCTACAATCCTTCCGATGAAGAATCCGGAAAGCATACCATCCTGGTAGTCAGTGAGAACGGTTTCGGAAAACGCTCCGACCCGGAGGACTACAGACTCACTGCGAGAGGCAGTAAGGGTGTAAAGACCCTGAATATCACGGACAAGACCGGCAAGGTAGTTGCTATCAAGAACGTGACAGAGGAAAACGACCTTATGATAATCAACCAGTCAGGCCTTACAATCAGGATGGCTGTCTCCGATATCAGAGTGGCGGGACGAGCCACACAGGGAGTGAAGCTTATCAACATTCGCGAAGGGGACCGCATCGCGGCGATTTCGGCTGTAGCGGGGAGCGATGAAGGCGATACGGCTGCAGAAAGCGGTGAAACCGAATAATATTATCAATAACAATAACCAGAGTACAATTATGAAGAAAATCTTTTTAGCATTGGCCGTTTTCGCTTCAGTAAGCATGGTTTATGCACAGGATCAAATTAAGGGATTCGATGCAGCAAAAGCTGCAGTAGCTGCAGCCCAGGAAGCTGCCAACAATCCCAAGAAGGCCACAAAGGCAGCAACTTGGGTAAAACTCGGTCAGACCCTTTTGGATGCATACAACGCTCCTGTGGGAAATGCATGGGTGGGAGCTTCAGCCCAGGAACTTGCAATTCTCAGCAAGGAAAGACCTATCAGCCAGGAGAACGTCGTCATCGGTGGCGTCAATATGGTTAAGCAGGTTTTCGCTACGAAGAACTATTATGTAAATGAAAGCGGAGTGCTTTCTATGATTGAAGTGACAAAGCCTGTTGTGGAGAACGCGCTTCCTCAGGCTCTCGATGCTTTCAGGAAGGCTTACGAGCTTGACCCGAAGACTGCGAAAACAGTTCTGCCTGCTATCCAGTCAATTTCTCAGAAGTTTAACGATGAAGCTTACAATGCATACAGCTTCCAGAAATTCGCTGACGCATCAATTCTTTTCGAGCAGGCATTCGAGGCTTCCAATACTGCTCCGTATTCAGTTCTCGATACCAATACTCTATTCAATGCAGCTTTCACGGCTCACGCTGCAGAGAACTGGGACAGAGCAAGGTCTTTGTTTGAGAAGTGCATTGATTACGGATATTACGGAGAAGGTGGCGAGACTTTTGCAAAGCTTGCCGACATAGCGCAGAATCTTGGTGACAAGGACGCGCAGAGGTCATACCTTGAAAAAGGTTTCGCAGCATTTCCGGACGGGCAATCAGTCCTTGTGGGACTCATCAATTTCTATATCGACAACAACGAAGATCCAGGCAAGCTCTTCGAACTCCTCGATCTCGCAAAGAAGAATGAGCCGAACAACGCTTCACTCTACTATGTTGAAGGCAATATCCGTCTCAAGCTCGGTGATACCGAAAATGCTGCAAAGGCATACGAGATGTGCGCAGAAATCAACCCTTCATACGAGTACGGCTACATCGGAGAGGGCATAATGTTCTATGACAAGGCTGCCGAGATTCAGGAAGCTGCGCAGAACGAATTCGACGATGCGAAATATCTTGCGCTCGTAGCGGATTTCGAAAAGTCACTCAAGGCCTGCGTCGAGCCATTCGAGAAGGCATTCGAGCTTACAAAGGATGACGGAGTCAAGTTAGGAATCGCAGAGTACCTCAAGAATGCCTGCTTCCGTTTCCGTGACAGTGATGAAGCTTTTCTTGAAAAGTACAACAAGTACAACGACTTCGTATCAGCAGCAGCAAATTAATTGTCATCCCGTCATAGTCAGATTATGTGAGCCAACCGCTTCTGCGGTTGGCCCGCTTTTTTCTGATGCGGTGAATATGGAGATTTATTTTGTCCCGGTTGAATATTTCGTTAAATTTGTCCGAAATACGTTTTTGTGCATATATGAAGAAGCTTTTGTTTTATGTTGCCCTGTCGGCGCTAGTCTTGACGGCATCCGGTTGCGACTTCCTGCGCCGTGCAGCCGGAAGGCCCACGTCTGCGGACATTGAAGCCAAAAGGGAATATATCAGTCGGATAGAAGCGCAGCGCAAGGCTGAGGAGGAACAAAAGGTACAGGCTGAGAAATACACCCGGGATTCTCTCGCAGCGTGGGAGTTCATTGCCGGTTCCGGTATTTCAATGACACCGGCGTCATACTTCGTAAAACTGGACAGATCTGTCCTGGAATCGGACTATTACCTTATTGTCGGCTCTTTTTCCAATGAATACAATGCGCTTAATACCGTAGCCAGGGTGGTGGATGCCGGATACAGTGCTTCGACCATAACCCTCAGACCGGGCTATACGACAGTGGGGGTATGCCGGTCGGATGATATAGTAGAGTTTGCCAATTCACTTAAAAAAGTGCGCGAAGAAGCTTTTTGTCCTAAGGAAGCCTGGATTCTGGTCAGATAATGATACTCAGGAGACTCATATTGTCGGCAGTGTCCGTTGCACTTCTGCCTTCGGTCTGCCATGCCCAATATATCGACAGGGGATATGGCGATCTGGACGACAGTGAAACGGTCGCTTCGATGAAAGAGCAGGTGGGCTTTTTCGCATCGGCAGCGCTGGAAGGCCGCAAGGCCGGATCCGAAGGCGAGAAGGAGGCGGCTTTGTATTTCGCCGAACAGCTTGAGCTTATGGGAGTGGATGTCATAAGTCCCGACGAAGGGGATCTCTTCGGAATCAAGCAGGAGAACGGTGATACCCTGACATCACGGAACGTCATCGGCTTTATTCCCGGGTATGACAGGAAACTTAGCGACCACTATATTGTGGTTGGCGCCAGGCTGGATAATCTCGGCACATATACGGTCAATATCGACGGAGTCCCTACACAGCGGATAAACTATGGCGCCAACGGTAATGCATCCGGACTGTCAATGCTGCTGCAGCTTGCCGGGAAGTTGAATACGAACAGCATACTGATACGCAGGTCAATCCTTATCGTAGCATTCGGCTCATCACTTGAAAGCGGGGCGGGCGCCTGGTATTTTCTCAACCGTTCTTTCGCGGATTCGGGCAAAATAGACGCAATGATAAATCTGGATATGCTGGGTACGGGATCGAACGGATTTTATGCCTACACGTCATCAAATGCCGACATGAATCAGATTGTTACGGCGCTGAAAGGTACTTTGCAGCCTGTCCAGCCTGAGATTGTCAGTCAGGAACCCTGTATGTCGGACCACCGGATATTCTACGACAGGCAGATCCCTTCCATATTCTTCACAACGGGAATGTTCCCGGGATACAACACTTACAGGGATACTCCTGATGTCCTTCAATATGAAGAGATGGAGAAGGAGACAGAGTATATATACAATTATACCCTGTCCCTGGCAAACGGGCCGAAGCCGCTGTTCAATCCTTCCGACGAACTCAAGAAGAATGCTGAAGGTCAGTCGAAAGTGTTCGCATATTATGAATGTGACAGGGGTCCTGCGTTCCTTGGCCACACAAATCCGGAATACTTCCTGAAGGAGTGGGTCTACAGATATGTCAAATATCCTCAGAAGGCCATAGAAGAGGGTATCCAGGGAAGGGTGCTTGTCGATTTTATCGTTACCGAAAAGGGAAAGGTCACTGATGTGAAGGTGCTCAAGGGAGTCCATCCTCTTCTTGATGAAGAGGCGGTAAGGGTGGTCAGCTCCTCTATAGACTGGAAGGCAGGAGTTGTCAAGGGACAGAAGGTCAAGGCGGAAATATCGCTGTACGTGGAATTCAGATTGGAAAGAAAGAAATAAGACATATGGAATACGATTTCAAAAGCATAGAGGCCAAGTGGCAGGCATACTGGGCTGCCCGGAAGACATTCAAGGCTGAGGGGGACAGCGGCAAACCGAAGTATTACGTGCTTGATATGTTCCCGTATCCTTCAGGTGCGGGACTGCATGTGGGGCATCCTCTCGGGTATATTGCAAGTGATATCTTTTCAAGGTACAAGCGTCTCAAGGGATTCAACGTGCTTCATCCTATGGGATATGATGCGTTCGGCCTTCCCGCTGAACAATATGCTATCCAGACCGGACAGCACCCCGAAAAGACCACGACCATAAATATTGAGCGCTATCGTGAGCAGCTGGACAGGATAGGCTTCTCATATGATTGGGACAGGGAAATCAGGACTTGTGATCCGGATTTCTACAAATGGACGCAGTGGGCGTTCCTGAAAATGTTTGACAGCTGGTATGACCCCGAGGCTGACAAGGCCCGCCCTATTTCCGAGCTTGTCGGTAAGCTGGAGAAGGACGGCTACGGTGACATTACCGCACAGCAGTGGGCGGAGGCTTCCGAGAAGGAGAAGTCTGACATCCTTATGCAGTATAGGATTGCTTATCAGGGGGAGACTTCCGTGAATTGGTGCGAAGGCTTGGGTACCGTGCTTGCCAATGATGAGGTCAAGGACGGCCTTTCAGTGAGAGGCGGTTTCCCGGTTGAGCAGAAGAAGATGACACAATGGCAGTTGAGGGTTTCCGCCTACGCAGGCAGGCTTCTCGACTCGCTTGAAAGGCTCGACTGGACGGAATCGCTCAAGGAAATGCAGCGCAACTGGATAGGCAAGTCAGAAGGAACAGAGGTTGTATTCAATACGGTTTGTGAGGGGAGAGAACTTCCAGTTACGATTTTCACCACCAGGGTGGACACTATTTTCGGAGTTACGTTTATGGTGCTTGCTCCTGAAAGTGAACTTGTCGGCCCTCTGACATCAGCAGATCAGAGGCAGGTCGTAGAAGAGTATATCAAGGAAGTCAGAAAGAAAACCGAGAGAGAACGCATCTCGGAGACAAAGACAGTATCCGGCGTATTTTCCGGCTCATATGGCATAAATCCGCTGACAGGAGAAAAAATACCTGTCTGGATATCTGAATACGTTCTTGCCGGATATGGTACCGGCGCTATTATGGCAGTGCCTGCACATGACAGCAGGGATTATGCATTCGCCAGGAAATTCGGACTCCCGATAGTCCCGATCATAGAGGGCTGTGACGTCAGCGAGTCAAGCTTTGACGCCAAGGAAGGCAAGATGTGCAACAGCGGTTTCCTGAACGGACTTGATGTGAAAGCCGCCATAGAGAAGGCAAAGGATTACGTTGAGGAAAAGGGCCTTGGCCGCAGAAAGACAAACTACAGGCTGCGCGATGCCATTTTCTCGCGGCAGAGATATTGGGGAGAGCCTTTCCCGATCTATTACAAGGATGGAATCCCGACACCGCTTCCGGAGTCCGAGCTTCCTTTGAGGCTTCCGGAAATAGATTCTTACAAGCCTACCGGGGATGCTCCTCTGGCGAGAGCGAAGGACTGGACATATAACGGGTATCCCCTTGAGACCAGCACCATGCCTGGTTTTGCGGGCTCGAGCGCATACTATTTCAGATATATGGACCCACGCAACGGCAATGCTCTTGTGGATAAGGACGTCAATGCATATTGGAGGTCTGTCGATCTGTATATCGGAGGTTCCGAACATGCGACCGGACATCTGATATATTCAAGATTCTGGAATAAATTCCTCTTTGACCTAGGATATGTCTGCGAAGACGAGCCGTTCCGAAAGCTTATCAACCAGGGTATGATTCAGGGCCGTTCAAATTTCGTCTACAGGATTGTCGGCACGAACAGATTCGTTTCATATGGCCTGAAGGACAAATACGACACAACGGAAATACACGTTGACATTAATCTGGTTCACAATGACAAACTGGATCTGGAGGCCTTCAAGTCGTGGCGGCCTGAATTCTCGGATGCGGAGTTTGAACTTGAGAACGGTGAATACATCTGCGGTTGGGCAGTGGAGAAAATGAGCAAGAGTATGTACAATGTCGTCAATCCGGATGACATTTGCGATACTTACGGTGCAGATACCCTCAGACTGTACGAGATGTTTCTGGGACCTCTCGAGCAGAGCAAGCCTTGGGATACCAAGGGCATTGACGGAGTCAACCGTTTTCTCAAGAAGTTCTGGAGACTGTTCTACGACCGCGGTGAATGGGTCGTTACTGATGAAAAGGCAAGTCCGGAGGAGCTGAAGTCTCTGCATAAGCTGATAAAGAAAGAGCAGGAAGATATAGAGAACTTCTCTTTCAATACCACTATCAGTGCATTTATGATAGCTCTCAATGAGCTGTCTGCAATGAGCTGCAGCAAAAGGGAGATTCTCGAGCCGCTCGTCATCCTTTTGAGTCCGTTTGCTCCTCATATAACAGAGGAGCTTTGGCATGCGCTCGGGCACGATGATACCGTCACTTATGCGGCATTCCCTGAATTCATAGCCGCATATGCCGCTGAAGATAATGTCACATACCCTGTGCAGTTCAACGGGAAGATGCGTTTTACGGTTGATATGCCGAAGAGCGCCACCCCCGCCGAGGTGGAAGCGGCTGTCCGTGGAATGGAACAGACTCAAAAATATGTCGTCGGAATGAATATCGTTAAAGTGATCGTAGTTCCGGGAAGAATCATCAATATCGTACTTAAATGAACAACAGCAAAGTACTGAGAGCTATTGCCGAATATGCCGTCCTTACTCTGGGATGCTTCATATTTGCGCTGGCCTGGGAAGGATTTGTCATACCAAACAATATGTCCAGCGGCGGCATGATGGGTATCTGTACCATAATACAGTATGCAACGGGCGGCTTCTTGCCCGCATCCGCAATGTATCTGGCGCTGAATGTCATCCTGCTGCTGTTTGCGTTCATCGCTATGGGACTTGGATTCGGAATAAGGACCATATATTGCATCGGTATGACGACAGTACTGATGAGTGCAGTTGAAGGACTTCCTTTCCTTCACTCTGTCGCAGGACAGTTCTTTTATATCAAAGATCCCGTCCTGATACCGTTGATAGGCGGTCTGCTTGAAGGATTGGGCCTCGGAATCGTATTCAAGTATCAGGGTAGTACGGGAGGGACGGATATTCTGGCTATTTTTGTCAATAAGCACTGGCCTGTTTCTACCGGAACGTTTTTCATCGTGACGGACTTCATTGTCATTACCTCCATCCTGTTTCTACCCGGAAAGCTTTTCTCCGATATGCTCTACGGGTATATGATGATGATCGTATCTTCCTTGATGATTGACTATATCACTGTAGGAGGCAAGACATCGGTGCAGGTGCTTGTTTTTTCACAACACTTTGAGCAGATAGCGGACCACATTATCAATAATCTTGACAGGGGGGTCACCCTTGTCCAGGCAAAAGGCTGGTACAGCAAATCAGACAAGCCTGTGCTTCTGATTGTCATCAGGAAAAAACAGCTCTTTGAAGTGACAAAATCGATAAAATCCATAGATCCCAAGGCATTCGTATCCGTGTCACAGGCCAGCAGTGTTTATGGAGAAGGATTCGAGGAGATTAAAGTAGGAATTACAAAGAAAGCGAAGAATGAATAAGACTTTCCTGACTTCTTTCAAGGAATATTCCCTGATTGCATTGGGAATATTGATTTATGTCGTAGGCTGGACTATCTTCCTCATCTCGAATAACCTTATCGGAGGAGGAGTTACCGGTATTGCGTCAATAATCCAGTATGCTACGCATGGGGTGATAAAGGCCGGCTATTCGTTCTTTATAATAAATATCGCGTTGATACTGATAGCAATCAAGGTCCTCGGAAAGGGTTTCGGAGGAAAGACGATATTTGCCACGATAATAGCCTCAGTAGGACTGAATGTCTTTCAATCAATTATACCCCAGGATATCATCCAGACTCTTGCAGTCGACAACGGCAAGCTGATGAGTACGATCATGGGCGGCATATCAGTCGGAGTCGGCATCGGACTCACTATGAGCCAGGGAGGCAGTACCGGCGGAACGGATATTATAGCATTGATTGTGAACAAGTATAGAAACGTTTCACCCGGAAGGATGCTCCTTGCTATAGATGCAGTTATTATTATGTCTTCGATGCTGGTGCCTTCATATACACCTTCCGGTGACCTGGTGCCGTGGACCGAAAAACTTACTACCGTCGTATATGGTTTTATACTTGTCGCTGTCAACAGCACAGTGCTTGACATGTACCTTTCCGGATCGAAGCAGTCAGTCCAGTTGTTCATTCTGTCCGAAAAACATGCCGAGATAGCGGATGCCATAACGAACGAACTGCACAGAGGAGTAACAGTGCTTGAAGGGAAAGGCTGGTATACAAAAAAAGAGACTGAAGTCGTTATGGTGCTTACAAGAAAGTCCGACCTGAATATTTTCCTCAGATACATAAAAGCGATAGATCCAAATGCCTTCCTGTCCGTGTCTTCTGTGACAGGAGTTTACGGAAAAGGTTTTGATGCAATAAAAGATTCAAAGAAAAAAAACATCAAAAAATAACAAATTAATTCCGTACCCCCTATGATACCTCCCTGACTTCCTTTTTGCAGTGGAGGTATTATTTATTTTTGGGGTATGAAAATAAATTGCCATACTTCTATCAGAGTACTCTCTGCTCTTCTTCCGCTCTCGTTGTTCGCAGCGGACATCATTGCGGGATGCGAACCATCCGTGTGGAATAGTGTTTTTGCCGATATGACCGCCGGATCCGTCATATTGTTTGCCACCCCGAGATGCCGGGATGACAACTCCTTCTCCTTCAAGGCGGCCCTGAGCGCATTCCTGGCTATCATTTCGGCAAAGCTGATACATAGGGGCACGGACGTCACACTGATAATGTCAATGGCGTTTGCGCTTTTCCTTGTCGTTGCTTTTACTGTCAGGAAATACAGGCATATATGCACTCTGTTCAAGACGGATTCCCCGTGGAACAGCATAAACGATTATTCCTGGATGTTCTATGGGATATTGCTGCTGTCAGGAATTGCGCTCCATTCCGGATTCTTCGTCAGATATGGAATTGAAGCGCTTACGTCAGTGCTTTCAGCCTTGATGTACTTTGCCCTGTATCAGAAAGCCTATTCCGGGAAGACGCTGATGCTGCCGCATAAAAAGGAAAATGAGATCAAGGAAATAATACACGGAAATCTTCGTCCATACATAACGGACAACCCGGAAGAGGGAGTGCGTATGAATGCGCTGTATAAGAAGGTACAGGAGTATATGGACACGCGCAAACCCTTTCTAAGGGACGGTTTCGGCATAGCGGACCTGGCAGGAGAAATGTATACCAACCGATCCTATCTCTCCCGTGCAATCAATCTGTATTCCGGCAGGAATTTCTGCCAGTTCATCAATTATTACAGGATAAAGTATGCCGTCAGCATACTTGATAAAAACCTGAATTACAAGATTATCGACCTTTCGACGATGTGCGGGTTCCACACCGTCGTCTCATTCAACATGGCATTCAAACTGTTTATGGACGAGACCCCGGGCGAGTATATCAGCAGGAAGAAAGTCAGTCGTTTGTGACTCCCCTCCAACTTTCCGGGACAGGCGCGGAGACATTGATTTCTGTTTTCCTGACCGGATGCACGAATCTGATATTGTGTGCGTGAAGGCATATGCCTCCATCGGGATTGGAGCGAGGGGCACCGTATTTAAGGTCTCCCTTTATGCAGCAACCCATATTGCTGAGCTGACATCTGATCTGATGATGACGCCCGGTGAGCAGCTCGACTTCTATGAGATGATATCTGTCAGTGCTATACAGGAACCTGTAGTTGAGGCGTGCCAGCTTGGCCCCGTTCCGTTTGTTGACCACATAGGATTTGTTCTGTTTCTCATTGCGGTACATCCAGTCTTCAAGGCAGCCCTCGGCTTTCTCCGGCTTCCGGCAGCACAGGGCCCGGTAAGTTTTGTGGACCTCCCCTTCACGGAACATCTCAGCAAGCCTTTCAAGCGACTTGCTGGTCTTGGCAAGGATGCAGATTCCGCTGACAGGTCTGTCAAGACGGTGCGGAATGCCCAGGAACACTTTACCCGGCTTGTCATCCCTCATGGCGATAAATGCCTTGTATCTGTCGGCCAGACATTCATCTCCGGTTTTGTCGCCCTGGGTGATCTCTCCGACTTTTTTGTTGACAATCAGAATATGGTTGTCTTCATACAGTATTCTGGAGGAAAGGTCTGAGTATTCCTCATCATTGAGCCTGCGGTATTCCATATCGCAAAAATACAAAAAATCTCAGGCTGTCGACTGACAAAATGTCAGGAATTGCGGGGTGGCACAGGATTAGTTGTATGCTTTTCGCCGTTTAGGCGTAATTTGAAAACAAAACAATACAATATCATGGGTAAAATTATCGGAATAGACCTTGGAACAACGAATTCCTGTGTCTCAGTAATGGAAGGCAATCAGCCTACAGTTATCATCAACGAAGAAGGTGCGCGCACCACTCCTTCCATAGTCGCATTCACTGAAGGAGGCGAACGCAAGGTGGGAAGTCCTGCAAAGCGTCAGGCCATCACCAACCCGAACAATACTATTTTCTCTATCAAGAGATTTATGGGCGAGACTTATGATCAGACTTCAAAGGAGGTCTCACGCATGCCTTATAAAGTCGTCAAGGGAGAGAACAACACTCCACGTGTGGATATCAACGGAAGGTTGTACAGCCCTCAGGAGATTTCCGCCATCATTCTCCAGAAGATGAAGAAGATTGCAGAGGATTATCTCCGTCAGGATATCACCGAGGCAGTAATCACTGTGCCTGCCTATTTCTCCGACTCACAGCGTCAGGCAACAAAGGAAGCGGGAAAGATCGCAGGACTTGAAGTAAAGCGTATCATCAATGAGCCTACCGCAGCCGCTCTTGCATATGGCCTGGACAAGAAGAACAAGAATATGAAGGTAGCTGTTTACGATCTCGGCGGTGGTACATTCGATATCTCCATCCTCGAACTCGGTGACGGCGTATTCGAAGTCAAGTCAACCAACGGTGACACGCACCTCGGAGGTGATGATTTCGACCAGGTCATCATCGACTGGCTTGCTTCCGAGTTTGCTTCCGAGAACGGAGGTATGGATCTCAAGAAGGATCCTATGGCTCTCCAGAGGCTTAAGGAAGCAGCAGAGAAGGCGAAGATCGAGCTTTCCAACAACACTTCGACAGAAATAAACCTTCCTTATATCACGGCCGTAGACGGAATGCCTAAGCATCTTGTGAAGAGCCTCACCCGCGCAAAGTTCGAAGCCCTTTGCGACGATCTCTTCCGCCGCTCAATCGAACCTTGCCGCAAGGCACTTGAGGATGCACATCTTTCCGCATCTCAGATTGACGAGGTGCTTCTCGTGGGTGGATCCACACGTATCCCTAAGGTTCAGGAACTTGTGAAAGAATTCTTCGGAAAGGAACCTAACAAGAGCGTCAACCCTGACGAGGTCGTGGCTATCGGAGCATCAATCCAGGGCGGTGTGCTTGCAGGAGACGTGAAGGACGTGCTTCTTCTTGACGTGACTCCGCTCAGCCTCGGTATCGAGACCCTCGGCGGCGTTATGACAAAGCTTATCGAAAGCAATACTACAATACCTGTACACAAGGACCAGGTGTTCTCTACGGCTGCGGACAACCAGCCGTCAGTTGAAATCCGTGTCCTTCAGGGAGAGCGCCCTATGGCAAAGGACAACAAGCAGATCGGAGTGTTCCATCTGGACGGCATCGCCCCTGCTCCACGCGGAATCCCTCAGATTGAGGTCAGCTTCGATATTGACACCAACGGAATCCTCAGCGTTTCCGCAAAGGACAAGGCTACAGGAAAAGAGCAGCATATCCGCATCGAGGCATCTTCAGGCCTGAGCGACGCAGAGATCCAAAGGATGCGCGACGAGGCAAAGGCCAACGAGGAAGCCGATAAGGCTGAGAAAGAGAGAGTCGACAAGGTCAACAATGCAGATGCAATGGTGTTCCAGACTGAGAAGAATCTCAAGGAGTATGGTGACAAGATTCCTGCAGACAAGAAATCGGCAATCGAGACCGCTTGCGCTGAACTCAAGAAGGCAGTCGAGTCCAAAGACCTTGCTGCTATCGACAAATGCAACTCAGACCTCGAGGCAGCCTGGCATGCAGCTTCAGAAGATATGGCGAAGGCAGCCGGCGCACAGGGTGGCCCTCAGGGACCTCAGGCCGGACCGCAAGGCCCTCAGCCTGACTACGGAACTGACAATCAGGGTCCTGATCAGCAATAAGACACAGAAAAAATAAGTATGAGATACATAGCGCTTCTTATGACAGCGGCGGCACTGACAGTTTCCTGCAGTAAGACAGCCGTTACACCACAGGATTCGTTGACAGTGAATGACGAAAAGATCAACGAGATCATTTCCACGATGTCTCTTGAAGAAAAAGTCGAGATGCTGCACAGCAAGACCATTATGTCTTCTGCCGGTATTGAGAGGCTCGGCATTCAGGATATCAGATATGCTGACGGTCCGTTCGGTATCAGGGAGGAGCTCGGCGACGGATTCAGACCACTGGGATGGGACACGGACTATGCAACATATTTCCCTACAGGTTCTGCCCTGGCAGCCACCTGGTCGGAAGAAATAGCTTATCTGTACGGGACCGGAATGGGCAGGGAAGCGAGATTCAGAGGCAAGGATATCATTCTCGGTCCGGCCATCAATATTCAAAGGATACCGACGGGAGGCCGCAGTTATGAATATCTGAGTGAGGACCCTTTCCTTAGCGCCAGGTTGACAGTAGGATATACAAAAGGGGCGCAGGATGCGGGTACAGCCGTATGCCTGAAGCATTATGCTGTCAATAATCAGGAACTGAACAGAAGTTGGGTGAATGCTGTGGTTGACGAGAGAACTTTGCGCGAGATATATCTCAAACCTTTCCAGGCAGGAGTCGAAGAAGGAGGGGCTATGGCTGTCATGACAGCATATAATAAGGTGAATGGCGTGTATTGCTCGGAAAACGCGCATCTCAATAATGAAATACTCCGCGGAGAGTGGGGGTTCAAGGGTCTGACTGTATCTGACTGGGGCGGCACGCACAGCACGATGGGAGCGGCTTTAGGCGGCCTTGACGTCCAGATGACGGGTGACAATTATCTCGGCCCGGCCTTGATAGATTCAGTGCGAATCGGGGCAGTCGATGAGAGTGTGGTAGATGACAAAGTCAGGGAGATACTCCGTGTCAGATTTGCAGTGGAAGCTGTGCCGGAGGATGTCGCAAACCGGGAAATGACTTCTCAGCCTGAGCAGCAGAAGATTGCTTATGAAGTGGCGAAAAAATCCATAGTCTTGCTTAAGAATGAAGGGGATATCCTTCCGTTGAAGTGTAAACGCATAGCAGTGATTGGACCGAATATCGATTTGAAGACGGCGCAGGGAGGTGTCGGCGCAGGTGTGAAGACACCTTATGAAATAACTGTAATCAGGGGACTGGCTGACGGTGTGCACAGCATAGTGTGCAGCGCTGACGACCCGGCGGTTGCAGAAGGTGCGGATGTCGTGGTTTTCGTCGGCGGAACGAACCGTGAGATTGAAAGCGAAGGACGTGACAGGCAGGATATTTCCCTCCCGGAAGATCAGGAAAAACTACTGGAGGCTGTCAATAATATCAACCCTAATATCGTCTCTGTCATACTTTCCGGGGGCGCCTGTGACCTCAGAAACGTCAATCGCTTGAGCAAGGCAGTCGTACAGGGCTGGTGGAACGGAATGGAAGGAGGACACGCCATGGCTGACATTCTCTACGGACGCATAGCCCCATCAGGAAAACTCCCGTTTACCTTCCCGGTCAAGCTCGAGGATTCGCCAGCATACGCGCTCGGCAATTATCCGCAGCTGGCTCCGGAGGGAGTGGATTTCTTCGCTATGATGTTCCGTCAAGACAGGAAGGAGAGCAGGGGAGAAGCCGCAATGTGGAGTCCGGAGGCACATTATACCGAAGGACAGTATGTAGGATACAGATGGTATGATACCCGCGGGATTCCTGTAATGTATGCATTCGGACACGGACTGTCATATGTCGGATTTGAATATTCGGATCTTAAAGTTGCACGGCGCTCCGATGCCATAGAAGTCAGGTTCAATATTAAGAACGCAGGAGATATGGCTGCAGATGAGGTGGCTCAGGTGTATGTCAGCAGGAAAGGATCCGCAGTCGAGTGGCCTGTCAAGGAGCTGAAGGGATTCAAACGCGTCAGCATTGAGGCGGGAGCGACAGAGAAGGTAAAGATAGAAATTCCTCTTTCCGAACTCCGTTATTGGGATACGGAAACAGCCGGATGGCAGGATGATGACTGTACTTTCGAGATTCTGGTCGGAAGTGCTTCGGATGACATCAGGCTTACTGCCCGAAAGCTTCGCTTTCAGCCTTGAACATTCTTTTGGAATCTGAGAGGCTGATGCCTATTGATGCATTTCCCAGGTCCGGCACATTGAAGGATTTCAGATTCAGCTCATAGAATCTGGAAGACTTCTGCGGGAGCACAAATGGTTTTGAGGGATTCCCCTCCGCATCCAGATGACAGAAATAAGGCTTGGCGAATAGCCCGTCACCTCTTTTGCTCGCAAAGACGAACCACTTCCCGTCAGAGGACCACGAGTGATAAGTGTCGGAACCGCTCTCATCTTTCTTGATACCTGTAAGTTCATTGATCTCTCCCGTTTCCAGATCAATCATCTTCAGAGCACTCTCCCTGTGGTCAATAGGGAATGTTCCGTAGTTTGAAACAGTAAACATTATCCATTTGCCGTCAGGGGAAACTTTTGGATGGCACACTGAACCATTGTGCTCTGACGCGCTCCATATCGTGTCAACCTGTTCGGAAATATGCCCGTCGGAAGTGTTGAATGCTGCGCGGACGAGAGAGTACTTGAGGTTTTCAATATCGGAAGGAAGCGTGACGGTATCTGCTACGCAGTAGTATATGTATTCTCCGTTAGCGGAGAAGCAAGGGAAGGTCTCAAATTTGTCAGCCCTTGAGACATTCTCTGAATTTATCATCCTGTTGTCGTCAAAATCAGCGACAGTCAGGTCTGATGCTGAGTCGTACACTTCCATTCTGTTGTGGGCTACAGTGTGCAGACTAGGGAGGATGATATTAGTAGAGAATACTCCGTATCTGCCGGATGGGTGGATCTCGCCGTATACTGTACCAGAAATAAGCCCTTCAGTATTGAGAGTCAGTTTCCTGAGTTCACCGTCGCGGTTCAGGATAGCGCCTCCTTTCGGACCCCTTATGTAAAACATCGAGAGGTCTCCGCGCTGCTGCGCGTGAATATGGCAGTTCATGCAGGCGTTGTCTGTGATAGAATGGTCGCATACTGCATTTTCCTCAAAATTTTCGATGCAGCGTTCCTGAATGGAAATTTCGTGGAACATCTGGAATGACGGCTCTATGAGACGATATGTCAGATATCCGTCAATAGAATCATCGCTGACATATATGTGCCAGATCTCAGACTGAGGACTGCCTCCTACTGTCAATTCAGCTTTGACCTCTATCGTTTTTCCTTCAGCTCCGGAAATGAATGTCTTCCACTTCTTGACAGACCACTCGACTTCCATTCCCTTGAATCTGGCGGACTTGCCATCGAGAGTAAAGGTTGTAACTGCATTCTTCGCGTCGTCCAATGCATAGTGAAAGTTCAGGGGAGCGATATTTGCCGGGATGGTTACTTCTTTATAGTCAGGATAAATCACCAACGGCCCGGCGCTGCCGTCCGGAGCCGTCGTATATTTATTGTTGCCGCAGGAGGACAGAACTATGCCTATAGCTCCTGTCATAATGATTCCTTTCAGTATTCTGCTTTTCATATCCAGGCAAAAATTTAATCTGTTAAGAAATAGTACCAATAGCTGCTTTTATATCTGTTGGGGAACCTGGCGAAAGAATCCATTTTGTTCAGCAGTGATGGTGAAATCCCATATTCGGCCGCATCCTCGTCGCGAAGTCGTCCCCGCTGCGCCAGATATATCAGGACAGCCTCCTGGTAGATTTGCCCGTCAATCATTTCCGGCATATAATCTTCCATGAACCGGTCAATGTCATAGTGCATAAGATCATAGCACAGAAGGTAGTTGCGGGCGAGTTCATTTCCGGGATTGGTCTTTATCATCCCTTGAAGTATGGCGTGCGGCACATTGGACAGATGCACGAAATCAGTGTCCGCCATCAGGGAAATCTTTTCCTGTATCCGGGCTTTTGTCGCTTCATCCTGCCTGCCGGGCATCATACTCCGGGCCCATCTGCGATAGAAAAGCGTCTTGCTGAGCATATTGAGATATTTCCGGGCGGCAGCGTCATCTCCCTTGACAAGACTGACGGTGGCGAGGCGCTTGATAAACCTTGCACCGGTATGGTTCGGGGAAGCTTGGAGCGACGTGATGGCGCTCTGCTCCGCGATTGTCATATTGCCCAGCTGATACCAGGCTTCCCCCGCCATAGTGTTGACAAAAACGGCGTTTTCACTGGAAACAAACAGAAGAAGGTCATAAGCAGTGCCTTGAGAATGTTCGAATAACCTGTTCCCGAGTTCTCCCTTCATCCCAAGCGCCAGATTGTAACAATAGCTCGCTTCCCGCATATACAGATCCTTCTCTGAGAGCCTCAAAACTTTGTCCCAGTTTTCATTGGCCGTTTCCGCATCAAGACCTATCAGCCTTTCATAATCGAATTTGGGAATATTCCACAGCTGCCCATAGTGCTTGTGAACAGGTGACCCCAATGCCCATATGCAGAAAATGCATAGTATCGCAAAAGATGTCACTTTGCTCCAAATCTTATTGAACTGCAGTGCCGCCGGGACAACCGAAAGGTAGCCCAGGACAACAATCGTATAGCGGGTGGAATAGAGATTCCCGGTCTCTCTCATAAATGCCCACCCGAATACAAGGGCCGCAATAATGTATGACGGTATTTTCTTGAGAAATTTGCGGCTGATGCGGTATGCGACAGTCCCGATGGCGGTCAATACAAGCGCTATCACCAGCGGGCCTGCAGCTCCCAAGCAGAAGAACTGTTCCAGGAAGTCGGTGACAAAGCGTGCCAGCCATGCGTTTCCGGTATATGTCTGTCGTATATAATCCCAGTCATAAAGGAAAAGACTAAGTTGCTCACGGTGCATCAGATGGTATGGGTATGCAAACAGAAAGAATGCGAATGCCACCACAAAAGCCAGTGCCGCTATGTGATATCCGTTAATTAATATACGTTTTTTCATATGCAGTCAATAATCTTCACAAGATACTACTTCTTGATGAGAAACAAAAATCGGGCGTCTCCGAAGAGGCGCCCGAAATCATGAGAATTCAATGTTTAGTTAGCCCAACCACGAACATCCTGAAGATTAGGATTACCGATTTTAATATCACGTGGGAATGGGAAGTACTCATGCTTGCCAACTTCGAACGGGCTGTAGTGAGCCTTTACATACTCAACTGCCAGCTTATGCTCTGGAGCATTCTTTGTGAAGAATTCATCGGTAACGATAGGAATTCTGTCGTGGAAGCCGGATGTGTTGAATATAGCGTTAAGATCAACCTTGCCCTGAGCTGCCCAGCGAACGAGATCCGGGAAGCGAGCGCCTTCGAACCAGAGTTCATACTGCTTTTCATCCATTACATTCTCGAAAGTAAGAGCAGTTTCAGGTACGCCTGCGCGTTTCTGGATTTCATTGAGAGCTGCTTTACCCTTAGCCTCATCGCTAGAGCCGATGCAAGCCTCAGCATAAAGGAGGAGAGCTTCAGCGTAACGTGCCATTGTAAGGTTGGTCTGGTTATTGTTAGCTCCTACAGGCGAGTGGTCAGAAGGATATTCCTTGCCACCGGTAAGCATCTTTGGAGGATTATTGTAAACCATGTGCTTCCACTCGAAATATTTGCTGTGGCTGTACACACCAGTTTCAACCTTAATACCACGCTTGTCATCAACTTTCTTCTGATCAAGTGAGCCATCGTTTACTGTTGAACCGCTCCAGTCCATCTCATAAAGGAATTCCTCCTCTGTAAGGAATGTAGCGCGACGACGAGGTGAGTTGCCATCGTGTGCAAGGAACTTCTTAGCGAAGTCTTCCTGGATTGCACCACCGTTCCAACCGCCACCTGCTGGAGGAAGAGCCTCAACTACAGAAGGTGTTGTAGCCATAGCGTCTGTACGCCAGCAGAGAACGTCATAAACCATCCAACGACCGCGCTGAATAGAGCTGAAGTCTCCAGCGAAATTAGGATCATAAATGTAGTTAGGAGCAAAGATAGTCTCAGAGTTACCGTCTCCGGCAATATGGAAGTTTGTCCAATAATCCTCTGATGCAACAAGCTTATAGTCTCCGGATGCGATAAGGTCTCCGAGATACTTGCGTGCTGTAGCAGGATCGTTATTGAACATAGCTGCCTTACCGGCAACGAACTGTGCAAAACCAACGGTCATCTTAGCGGTAGCGTTCTTGTCGCCTGTGCCATTACGCTTAGGAAGTGAACCTGAAGATATTGCCTTCTCGCACTCTGCGATGACCCACTTGAGAACCTGCTCCTGGCTTTCAGCCTGTACAGGAAGCTCTGAAGGATCAAGAAGACGGTCAACGAGACAAGGTCTGTAGAAGCAGATAGCTGTCATCAAATGCATATATGCGCGAAGTACGCGAGCCTCGGCAACGCACCTTTCTGTAACTGAACTTGTATATTCAGGATCAGAACCAGCGAAATTCTCGTTTGTGTAGTTGGAAATTACAAGGTTGGATGTGAAAATTGAATTTGCATATCCATTGTAGAGTTCCTTCAGAGCAACGTTCGCATTATCATAACGGAACTCACAGAATACACGGAAATCACCATGATCCTCAGGGTCACCACCGGCTGCAAGAATATCATCAGCTGAATAGTTGAGAAGCATCATCTGCGGGTTGTAGATACCGGCTGTACCGGCAATACCATTACCACCGAAAAGGCTTGCGTACATATTAGCTGTAAGAGCCTCAGCTGCAGCATCTTTGGTTGCAAAAAATTCCTCTGATGACATCACACCCTTCTGTGGGATATCAAGCATTTTCTGACAAGAAACTGCTATTAGAGCGAATCCTAAAAGTATAGGGATAATTATCTTTTTCATTGTATTATGCAGATTAGAATGTTAAGTTAACACCAAGGACGATCTTCTGCATTGTAGGATATGAACCCCAGTCAATACCACCACCGTTGGTACCGTTAAGGGCTGCTGTTGCAGGGTCAAGTCCAGGATACTTGGTGAATGTGAAGAAGTCATCAAGTGAAACGTAGAAGCGGAGGTTGCTGATGGCTGCCTTCTTTGTGAGATTTGAAGGAAGCGTGTAACCGAGCTGGAGAGTACCGATGCGGAAGTAGTCGCCCTTGAACATATTGCCGGTTGATGACCAGAATTCACAGTCGGCAGCAAGTATTGAGGCTGCATTAGGGAGTTCGTTTACATGATCAAGATACCATTTGAGGTTGTTCTTGAAACCGGTACGGTGTGTTACAGGAATGATGTTGTTTCCGCCTTCTCCGTAACCGTAAAGAGCGAAGTCAAATCCCTTCCATGCAAGGTTGATGTTAAGACCGACAGTATAGGTAGGAGTAGGTCTTCCGATGTATGTCATATCATCTGAAGAAATCGCACCATCTCCGTTAACATCCTCATAAGTAGGATTGCCTGAGCTGTCCTTACCTGTGTATTTGTAACCAAGGAGGTACCATACAGGATATCCGGCCTCGAACGCTGTTCTAAGCTTGTAGTTTGTAGAACTCAAGGATGCAGGGTCATTAACGACACGTGCTACGCGTTCTGCAACTCCGAGTACTTCATTATGAAGTGTTGAGAAGTTAGCGCTGATGCTGTATGAGAAGTCACCTACGTTATCTCTCCAACCAAGCTCGAATTCAAGACCGCTGTTGAGAATGGTACCGCCGTTAACTGTTGTTCTGCTGGCACCAAGTTCAACAGGAACATCGATGTCGAAGAGAAGGTCCTTTGTCTGCTTGTTGAAGTAGTCAGCAGCGAAGGTCAAACGGTTATTGAGGAAACGTGCGTCAATACCGAAGTCGAGCTGTTCTGATGTTTCCCACTTAAGGTTAGGGTTAGGAAGACCGCCACCGTAGTTAGGTGCTGAACCGAAGGTCGAACCAGCCTGGTCTACATTATACTGATACCAGCTGCTTCCTGCAGACATTGTAGTTGCATATTTATATCCGCTGAGCACGTTTATGTTACCGTTACGTCCCCATGAAGCACGAAGCTTGAGGAAGTTGACAGCATTCTGGCCTACGTTGTTTTTGAACCAAGGCTCGTTGCTGATTGTCCAACCTGCAGAGAATGAAGGGAAGTAACCCCAACGGTTCTGCTTTGAAAGTTTTGATGAGTCGAATGCGTCAGCACGGAAGTTTGCCTGGAGGCTGTATCTGTTGTCATATGAGTAGATGATACGGCCGAAATATGCAAGTGAGTTGTTCTTGTTAGGAAGATTTCCAACAGTCTTGGCAATATCACTCTTTACATACTGCATGTACTGGAATGCCTCTCCGTAAGAAGAAAGGATATCCGGACCGGTTGCACTCGTACTGATGTTATCACTGTTGTTCTCACGGTATGACATACCGGCCATAACTGTGAAAGCATTCTTCTTGATATTGAAGCTGTAGTTTGCGAAGTTCTCCCACTGATAGTACCAGCCTGTGTTTGCGTTTGCTGAGATACTGTAGTTATCCTGTGAACCACGACCAATATAATATGGAGCGGTGTAGTTGTGGCTTGTGCTTTGGCTGATTCTATAACCGAGTCGTGAGGTGAACACAAGACCCTTGATAGGGGTAATGTTAGCATAAGCTGTACCGTTGATGTTGAATCCACCGTTGGTTCCTTCTGAAGCAATGATCTTTGCAAGAGGGTTACCTTCAACGTCATTGTAGCGTGTAATTGCATAGAGGCCCTTCTCGTCTCCGAGGAAACGGTGATTGTCTGTACCAGCGAGAACTCTCTCATAGACACCTCTATCATCCGTGCTCATCTGGCTAGGATCGGTCCAGTTAACAGGAGTTGTAGGGTCGTAGTTGATGAGGGACTCGAATGAAGAAGAGTAACCTCTGTGTGATACGCTCTTGGTATCCCACTTTTCGATAGAGTTGGTGGTACCTACCTGCAACCACTTTGTGAACTGATAATCACCATTTACCTGACCGGTAAGACGTGTGTATGTATCCCTGTCACCCTTAACAACACCATTGTTGTTTACGTAGTTGAGGGAAACGAAATAGTGACCGTTCTTGTTGCCGCCTGAGAGAGCAACGCCATGCTGCTGGCTCCATGTAGGCTCAAGATATGCTCCAATCCAGTCTGTGTCGATAACGCCACCCTCATACATAGGATGAGAGTAGTCATTGTCTTTGAGCATCTTGTCAACCCAATCCTTACCATACTCATAACCGAGATATTCGATAAGTTCGTTACGGTTCATGAGAGGGCGCTTGTAGTAGTTCTGGTTGGTGAACTTGCCTGTGTATGAAACAGTTGCTTTTCCTTCACTACCTGACTTTGTGGTTACGAGAACGACACCGTTACCTGCCTCAGCACCGTAGATGGCAGCAGAAGCTGCGTCCTTGAGGATTTCCATTGACTCGATCATTGAAGGATCAAGATACTGGATGCTGCTTACCTGAAGACCATCGACAATGTAGAGAGGTGCAAGGTTACCACCATTTGAAGAAACACCACGGATGCGGATTTCTGCACCTGCACCAGGAGCACCGCTTGTGATAACGTGCACACCGGCTGTCTTACCCTTAAGAGCGTCTGCTGCGTCTGTCGTTGACAGAGCCTTGAGAGCATCGGAGTTAACTGATCCGACAGCACCTGTAAGGTCAGACTTCTTCTGAACACCGTAACCGATGACTACGGTTTCTTCAAGCATTTCGTTGTCCTCTACGAGAACTACGTCGATAACACCCTTGCCGGCAACTGCGATGATCTGGTCAACG
>JAZLFC010000036.1:0-21920 GCA_045615565.1 Candidatus Cryptobacteroides sp.
GACTTGGCGCGAATGGCAACCGACTTGCCGTTAATCTTGCCGACGACCATTCTGAGGAGTATCTCACTGCATCCCGTGGCCTTGTCGGACTTGCTTGATAGACTGCAACTTATCTTCATATCTTCCCATAGTTTATCATACGATACAAATGTAGGAAAATATTTCTGGTTTTTGTCAACCTTTTGTCAACCTAAGCGAAAACAGGTGGTTTTCAACGAAATTGTCCGAGATGCTAACCCGTTGATTTTGAGTTCAAAGCATTTCGGACAATTCCAAAAGATTTCATTATTTGTACCCCCTAGGCGAATCGAACGCCTATCGTAGGAACCGGAATCCTAAATTCTATCCATTAAACTAAGGGGGCGGTTCATTCCGCATGCGCGGAACAACTTACAAATATACTAAAATTAATGCTCCCGAATGGCAATTACAGACGTAAATTCAATATGTCTTGGAAAGACGTCACGCCGCGGGCAGTCGGTAAGGTCGATTATGCAGTTCATATACTGCTTCCCAGGTTTGAACTTCCCGACAAGATTGCTGACCGCACCCAGCGACCCTCCGGTAGCAAGGATATCGTCGTGTATCAGGACCACGTCATTCTCATTGATAGCATCGGCATGGATCTCCACGGCATCATCTCCATATTCCTTGGAATAGGACTCCGTGAACTTTCGTTATCCCCTTGTCCTTATACATCTCATAAATCCTGTCAGAAATCTCCTTCAAGCAGTCGGGATTCATAAATAAAGTTGTAACATCCTGAAACATTATCCCCTTGATAGGGTAATCAGGAATAATCCGGATATGCGATATCAGTTCATCTGTAGTCATATCTATTTACTGACAATTTTGCGCCCGAACGGAAAAAGAGAAAGTCTGGCAAGTTTGAAATGCTGTTTGCCGAACGGAATCCCGATTATCGTCACGCACATCACAAGACCTCCGACCAGATAAAGCAATGAAGACAGAAGGCTTCCGAAGAGTAGCCAGACAATATTCCCGATAAAATTCATTTCCAGAAAAAAATAAACAATCAACTTTCAAAGTTAAGTAATTATTATCTTTGCAGCAAAAGACAGTGATTTATGACAGCATACGTATTTCCCGGACAGGGTTCTCAGTTCTCAGGAATGGGCAAGGACCTTTATGAGAGCAGTCCTCAAGCCAAGGAAATGATGGAAAGGGCAAACGAAGCTCTCGGTTTCCGCATCACAGACATAATGTTTGAAGGCAGTGACGAAGAGCTGAAGGCCACCAAAGTGACACAGCCGGCCATCTTCCTTCATTCAGTCTGTCAGGCGCTCTGCAGCGGTCTTCCGATTCCCGATATGGCCGGCGGCCACTCACTGGGGGAATTCTCTGCGCTCACGGCAGTCGGAGCCATAGACTTCGAAGACGCACTCAGACTGGTCGCTTCAAGAGCGGAAGCGATGCAGAAATGCTGTGAGAAAATACCCGGGACTATGGCAGCCATCATAGGCCTTCCGGACAGCGCAGTAGAAGAAATCTGCGCCAAAGCCGGCGGCATCGTCATCCCTGCGAACTACAACAGCGACGGACAGGTGGTCATCTCCGGGGAGAAGGAAGCCGTGGAAAAAGCCTGCAGCCTGATGAAGGAGGCTGGAGCAAGAAGAGCGCTTCCCCTGAATGTCAGCGGCGCCTTCCACTCCCCTCTTATGGAACCCGCAGGAGCAGAACTGGCAGAAGCCATTGAACACACAGTAGTCAGGAAGCCTGTCTGCCCCGTATACCAGAATGTCACCGCTCTGCCCGAGACGGATCCGGAACGGATAAAGCAGAATCTCCTGCTCCAGCTGACTTCTCCAGTAAGATGGACCCAGTCAGTGCGCAATATGATGCGCGACGGAGCCACGGAATTTAAAGAAATAGGCCCCGGAACAACGCTTCAGGGCCTTATCAAACGTATTTCCGCCTAATAGTCTATACTCCGCTGAAACTGCTGAACCCGCCGTCAACAGGAAGGATTACGCCGGTTACGAACGAAGCGGCGTCACTGCAGAGGAACTGGGCGGCGCCATTGACTTCCGTAAGGTCGCCGAACCGGCGCATCGGAGTCTTGCTGATCACCTTGTGGGAACGCTCTGTAAGCGAGCCGTCCTCATTGAGCAGCGCAGCCCTGTTCTGCTTGCCGATGAAGAATCCCGGAGCAAGCGCATTCACGCGGATCTTCTCACCGTATTTGAGCGCCATCTCGGCAGCCAGCCACTTGGTGAAGGCATAGACACCGGTCTTCGCAGCCGTATATCCGCCCACACGGGTAAGCGCGTCATAGGCAGCCATTGAAGATATGTTTAGTATGCAGCCGAATCCCTGCCTTGCAAAGATCTCAGTGAACACGTGGCAAGGATAAACAGTACCGTTCAGATTAAGGTCGAGCACCTTGTCCCAGTCCTTCAGCTTCATATCCCAGAAATTCTGGTCAGGCATCACATTGGCTCCGGCCACGTTTCCTCCGGCTACATTGATAAGGATATCAACTCTGCCGCGGCTTGCAACCACCTCGTCAGCGATTTTCCTGACTGTATCCACGTCCATCACATTGCAGGCGTATCCGCAAGGGTTTCCACCAAGGGACTTCAACTCCTCAACGACTGCGTCCACCTGCTCCGGACGATGTACAAGAGCCACAACATCGGCGCCCTGAGATGCAAAATGTCTTGCAAGAGAACCGCCGAGAGCCCCTGCAGCTCCGGTAATCACAGCCACTTTCCCTTCAACTGAAAATTGTTCGTTCATATCTTTTTGGTTTTGAGTTCTTCTTCTACCGCAGCCATCATTCCGGTCACCTGACCGAGAGCCCACATCCTCCCATAGAATCCATATCCCGGATTATAGCCTCCCACGGCATCCCCGAGTATATTCTTTCCGTGATCCACACGCATAGGAAGATTGCGCCCCTCCTTCTCGAAGATACGGATAAGTTCCAGAAGATGGGCCCTTCCCGCAATATGCGGTGCCTCTATAAAATTTCCTTCCGGAAGTACGTCGCAACTGCGCAGATGCACGAAATGCGTACGCGGAGCGAACTCCCGTGCCATGGACACGACATCGTTGTACTCCCCGGCGCTGAGCGACCCGGCGCAGAAAGTCAGACCGTTATGAAAATTGTCAACTGCCCCGAGGAACCACCTGATATCTTCCGCATCCGTCACGATACGCGGAAGGCCGAACACCTTGTTCATAGGCGGGTCGTCCGGGTGGACGCACATATTGATATCGTATTCATCACAAACCGGCATCACTGCATCGAGGAAATACCTCATATTCTCCCTCAACTGCTCACGGGTTATTCCTTTATAGAGGTCCAGAAGGGCCTTGAACTTCCGTACCGGTTCCCTGTCGCCTTCGTTGATATTGCCGTTCACAAAGCCCTGGGTCTTCACTATGATAGTGTTCACCAGTTCATGCCGGTCAGCATCGGTCATAGTCCTGTCCAATTCCTCTACCTTCCGGAGAATGAAATCAGGGAAATCCTTCTCTGCACCTTCCCTCTCCAGAATCCTTATATCGAAATATGCAAACTTCGCATAATCGAAATACAGGGAAGTGGTACCGTCCGGCCACGGATGTTCGAGATCCGTGCGCGCCCAGTCGAGGACAGGCATAAAATTGTAGCAGACGGTCTTCACGCCGCACTTTCCGAGATTGGCGAGACTGACCTTGTAATTCCCGATAAGTGCGTCCCTTTCCGGACCGGCATACTTGATAGCCTCACATACCGGAAGGCTCTCCACTACGGACCAGCGCAAATCGAAAGACTCAATGTACTCCTTCAGTTCACGGATTGCTTCCTCAGTCCATATTTCACCGTTCGGAACCTCGTGGAGGGCAGTCACTATACCTTCAACGCCGATCTGTCTCAGCATCTGAAGGGTAATCCTGTCCTTACGCCCGAACCATCTCCACGTTTTTTCCATTATTTCGTAACAATGCTTGATCTGGTATTCAAATTTACGGAAATAATTAGTAATTTTGAAGGATTTAACGCAATTATTAATTAATAACATATTACAATGGCAAAAGAAAAGAAATTCATTACCTGTGACGGTAACCAGGCTGCGAGCAACATCGCATACTTGTTCAGCGAGCACGCAGCCATCTACCCTATCACGCCATCTTCAACAATGGCCGAGAACATTGATGAGTGGGCAGCCCACGGAAAAAAGAACCTCTGGGGCGAGACGGTAAAGGTTACCGAAATGCAGAGTGAAGCCGGAGCTGCAGGCGCAGTTCACGGTTCCCTTCAGGCAGGCGCACTTACAAGCACCTTCACTGCTTCACAGGGACTTCTTCTTATGATTCCTAACATGTACAAGATTGCCGGAGAAATGCTTCCTGCAGTCTTCCATGTTTCAGCGAGGACACTCGCCACCCACGCCCTCTCCATCTTCGGAGACCATCAGGACGTGATGGCCTGCCGCCAGACAGGTTTCGCAATGCTTGCTTCAGGTTCAGTGCAGGAAGCACAGGACCTTGCTGCGGTAGCGCATCTTTCAACAATCAAGTCCAGCATCCCGTTCCTCCACTTCTTCGACGGATTCCGCACCTCACACGAAATTCAGAAGATCGAGGCAATCGACGAGGAAGACCTCAAGGCAATGGTAAGCGAGAAGGCGCTTGACAACTTCCGTCAGAGGGCTCTCAACCCGGAAGTTCCGGTGACACGGGGAACCAACCAGAACGGTGACGTCTACTTCCAGGTATGCGAATCCCGCAACCAGGCTTACGAAGCAGTTCCTGATGTTGTAGCACGCTATATGGGCGAAATCGGAGAAGTAACCGGACGCCAGTACCGTCCGTTCGAATATTACGGAGACAAGAACGCCGAGAGCATCATCATCGCAATGGGTTCTGTCACCGAGACAATCAAGGAAACCATCGACTATCTCGCTGACCACGGCAGGAAGTACGGTCTCGTAACCGTTCACCTCTATCGCCCGTTCTCAGAGAAATACTTCCTCAAAGTCCTTCCTAAGTCAGTCAAGAAGATCGCAGTCCTTGACCGTACCAAAGAGCCCGGCTCACTCGGAGAGCCTCTCTATATGGATATCAAGACCATCTTCCAGGACCGCGAGAATGCACCGCTCATCGTAGGTGGCCGCTACGGACTTTCATCAAAGGACACATCACCTGCACAGATTGTTGCCGTATTCGACAACCTCGACCGCAAGGCACCGAAGAATGACTTTACAATCGGCATTGTCGATGACGTTACTTTCAAGAGCCTTCCTATCAAGAGCGAGATTTCCATCGTGAAGCCTGGCACTACGGAGTGCAAGTTCTACGGACTCGGTTCTGACGGAACAGTAGGCGCAAACAAGAACACCATCAAGATCATCGGTACCCACACGGACCTCTACAGCCAGGCATATTTCGACTATGACTCAAAGAAGTCAGGCGGATACACCTGCTCACACCTCCGTTTCGGAAAGAAGGCCATCAAGGCTCCATATCTTGTGAACACTCCTGATTTCGTTGCCTGCCACGTGCCTTCATACCTTTACAAATATGACGTTCTCAAGGGCATCAAGGAGGGAGGAAGCTTCCTTCTCAACTCAATCTGGGACGAGAAAGAGACTCTCGACCGCATTCCTGACTTCGTAAAGGCAGTGATCGGACGCAAGAACATCAAGCTCTATATCATCAACGCGACCAAGATAGCTGCAGAGATAGGACTCGGCGGACGCACCAACACCATCCTCCAGAGCGCATTCTTCCGCATCACCGGCATCATCCCTGCAGAGGATGCAATCAAATATATGAAGGACGCGGCTCTCAAGAGCTACGGCAAGAAGGGTGAGGCTGTCGTCAATATGAACTATGCAGCCATCGACCGCGGAGGTGAGTACACAGAAGTCAAAGTACCTGCAGAATGGGCCGAAATCAACGCCAAGTTCGTCAACCCTAACGCAGACCGCCTCGCAACCCCATTCGTTAAGGATGTAGCCGACATAGTCAGCTCACAGTGCGGCGACAGCCTTCCTGTCAGCTCGTTCCTTCCATATATGGATGGCACAATGCCGGTAGGCACGGCTTCTTATGAGAAGCGCGGAGTGGCAACGGAAGTTCCGGTATGGAACCCTGCAAGCTGTATCCAGTGCAACACTTGCGCATTTGTCTGCCCTCACGCAGCAATCCGTCCGTTCATCCTCACCGCCGACGAAGCCGCAAATGCACCTGCATCAGTCAAGCTTGCCGACGGAAAGGCTACTCTCAAGGACTACAAGTTCTCTCTCGGAATCTCAGTTGACGACTGCACCGGTTGCGGCAACTGCGTTGACGTCTGCCTTGCAAAGGAGAAAGGCGCCCTCACAATGGGAAGCTATCAGGATCAGAAGGACTCTCAGACAGAGTATGACTGGCTCAATTCAAAGGTCGGCTACAAGAAGATCTTCGACCCTAAGAGCAACATGAAGAACGCTCAGTTCGCCCAGCCGCTCTTCGAGTTCTCCGGAGCCTGCGCAGGCTGCGGCGAAACACCGTACATCAAGAATATCACCCAGCTCTTCGGAGACCATATGATGATTGCCAACGCTACAGGTTGCTCATCAATCTACAGTGCAGCATTCCCGTCATCACCATACTGTACAAACGACAAGGGGCACGGTCCGGCCTGGCAGAACTCCCTCTTCGAGGACTTCTGCGAATTCGGTCTGGGTATGCACCTCGGTTCAGACCGCATCCGCGAGACAGTGGCTTCACTTATGGCCAAAGGCGTTGAATGCGAGAAATGCACAGACGGGATGAAGTCCCTCTTCCAGAAGTGGCTTGACAACAGGAACAACTACGCTACCACACGCGAAGTTTGCGACGCACTCGTCCCGATGATGGAAAAATGCGGTTGCGACACCTGCAAGGAACTTCTCAAGCTCAAGAACTACATTCCAAGCAGAAGCCAGTGGATCTTCGGTGGAGACGGCGCAAGCTACGACATAGGTTACGGCGGACTTGACCACGTGCTCGCAAGCGGCGAGAATGTCAACATCCTCGTTCTCGACACAGAGGTATATTCAAATACCGGAGGACAGTCATCAAAAGCAACTCCTGCCGGCGCAATCGCCAAATTCGCGGCATCAGGCAAGAAGATTCGCAAGAAAGACCTCGGAATGATGGCAATCAGCTACGGTTACGTATATGTAGCGCAGGTAGCAATGGGCGCTAGCCCCGTTCAGTATATGAATGCCATCAAGGAAGCGGAGGCATACGACGGACCATCTCTCATCATCGCTTACGCCCCATGTATCAACCACGGCCTCAAAGCCGGAATGGGACTCAGCCAGAAAGAGGAGAAGCTCGCAGTCGATTGCGGATACTGGCACCTGTTCCGCTACAATCCTGCACTCGAAGGAACCGACAGGAATCCGTTCTCACTCGACAGCAAGGAGCCTGACTGGAGCAAGTTCCAGGACTTCCTCAAGGGTGAGGTACGTTTCGCATCACTTTACAAACTCTTCCCTGACAGAGCGGAAGAACTGCTCCAGAAGACCGAGGAGTTCGCAAAAATCAGACTCGAAACCTACAAGAAACTCGCTAAATAATCGATTTCGATTACATATCAAAAGGGCCGTTCTAACACCATCGAACGGCCTTTTTCGTTCTATTTACGATTGATCTTGATATGCAGGTCCCCGTGGGAAGACCAGATTTCAGCCTCCGACAGATCGTCCAAAGGCAATCTAACGGATTCAGAACGAACGTTCCCTGACTCATCGGATGAGGAAAAGGCATCCGCAGCAGCACCGTACCAGTGAAGAATCTGCTCGGCATACCCCTTGAAAAGGCATCCGCAGCCAGTCAGCCTTACCTCCCCTCTCAATCTCTCGAACAAAACAGTTCCAAGAGTCTTCTCAAGTTCCGCAATATTTTGACTGACAGCCGGTTGACTGATATGTAACATTTTAGCCGCTTTAGTAAAACTCCCTTCCTGTGCAACAGTCACAAAAACCCTGAGCCTGAAATCCTCGAACATATAACAAAAACTTATGCCACAAAAGTAACATTTTTTGTAAAGGATTGGAATAAATATTGTACATTTGGTGTGTTAGTTTGATAGTACACTTATCAGATTTATTAATCATAAATTACAGATGAAAAGAACCATTATCGCAGCTGCAGCATTTTTTTGCGCAGTAATTTGTTTCGGACAGGCCCCTCAGCCACTTCCGAACGATCCGGAGGTCAAGACCGGAAAGCTTGAAAACGGAATGACTTATTACATCCGTCACAACGACCAGCCTGCACAGAGGGCAGAATTCTACCTCGCGACAGACGTCGGCGCAATCCAGGAAGAAGAAGGTCAGGACGGACTCGCACACTTCCTCGAGCATATGTGCTTCAACGGACTCAAGAACCTTCCCGGAAAACAGATGCTCGACTACCTGCAGAACATCGGAGCAGAGTTCGGACGCAACATCAACGCATCCACAGGTGTAGAGCAGACACAGTATATGCTCAACAATATTCCCGTAATACGCGAAGGCATCATAGACACCTGCCTCCTCATTATGCACGACTACTCACATTTCGTACTCAACGAGCCTGAGGAAATCGATGCGGAGCGCGGAGTCATCCTTGAGGAAAAGCGCACCAGGAACACAGCCAGCTGGCGTATGTTCGAGAAAAGCGCGCCATACTACTATGGTGACAGCAAATATGCAACCTGCAACATCATAGGCAGCGAGGAAACTCTAAAAACCTTCACCCCGGAGACCCTCAAGAACTACTACGAAACCTGGTACCGTCCGGATATGCAGGCTCTTATCGTCGTCGGAGACATTGACGTGGACGAGATTTACAACAAGATCGTAAAACTCTTCGCCGACATCCCTGCACCAGTAAACCCGAAAGAAAAGGTTATGCCCGCAGTTCCTCTCAATGACGAACCGGTCGTAGGAATCCTCACCGACCCCGAGAACACTCAGACAGTGGTCGAATTCATCTGGAAGACAGGTGAACCTACTCCGAAAGAGCTCAAGGGAACAGCCATCGGATACACTGAAAACCTCTTGAAATACATCATCAGCAGAGTGATGAGCGAAAGATTCAACGACATCGCCTCAAAACCTGACTCACCGTTCCTCGGAGCAGCATTCGGGGTGGAACAACTCTCAAAGACCTGCGAAGCGCTGTTCGGACAGGTTGTTTGCGATAACGCCAAGACTATCGAAGCCAGCAAGACGCTCCTCATCGAGATTGAAAAGGCTAAGCGCTACGGCTTCACTGACGATGAAATCAACCGCGTAAAGGACGACATCATCAAGTCTTGCAAGGATGCCATCGCAGGAAAGGACACCCGCAAGAACGCAGAGTTCATCCGTCCTATAATGAACCATTTCTTCAACGGAACATCATACATGGATCCGGAAACCGACTTCCAGATAACCCAGGCTCTCTGCGCACAGTTCAACAGCCAGATTATCAACCAGGTTCTCGCCCAGATGATAACAGGAGAGCACCTTGTAATAGTTTACGAAGGAGTTGACCAGCCGGGACAGGTTCATCCTACGGAAGAGCAGTTCCTCGCACTTATCGAAGAGGTGAAGAACTCAGAGATTGAGGCCAACGCAGCCGAGGAAATCAGCAAAGACTTTATGGCAGGCCGCACCATCAAGGCAGGCAAAGTCAAGAAAGTCAACGAAGGCCAGTACGGTTCACAGGTATGGACACTCAGCAACGGCCTCAAGGTTGTCGTTCTCCCTACAGAATACAAGAAAGACCAGATTATCTTCTCACTCAGAAAGAAAGGCGGACTCAGCCTTGTTGATGAAGCAGACCTCGACTCATTCGATGATAATGTAGCAGCTCTCTTTATCAGCAACAGCGGTATCGCAGATTTCTCCAGCACCACTGTCCAGAAGATGCTCAGCGGCAAGACATTGAGTGTAAACACAAGCATCGGCAACGCCGCATTCAGCGTCAGCGGATCCTGCACCCCTGAAGACATCGAGACAGCGCTTCAGATTTTCAATCTCACATTCACTGCTCCCCGTTTCGACCAGGATGAGTGGAACGTCGGCATCAACCAGCTCAAGGCCATAATACCTAACTATGTAAGCACCCCGGACTACGCTCTGTCAAAGCACATCAACGATGACCTGTATGTCGGCAGCCGAAACAAAGTTATTTCAGCCGAAACTCTTGAAAAGGCTAATCTTGAGACCTACAGGAAATACTACGAGCAGTTCACGGCCGATATCGCAGGTGCAACGCTCTATGTGGTCGGAAACGTTGACCCTGAGGCCCTCAAGCCGCTTGTCGCCAAGTACTGCGGAAGCCTTCCAAAAGGCAAAAAAGCTTCAGACTGGAACCTTGACAACGTAACAAGAATCACGAAGGGTACTGACGCGGATATCTTCAAGACCAGGATGAACACGCCGAAGGTCACCGTAGTACAGGTTTGGAATGCTGACATTCCTTATACAATACAGAAGGTGGCTGACCTTGAAGCAGCTTCGTTCATCCTCAACATGATCTACACCGAAACGCTCCGTGAAGAAGAAGGCGGCACCTACGGTGCATCAGCAAGCATCAACATCTCTTACGAGCCGCTTGAAAGAGCAATCTGTCAGGTTGCGTTCGACACCAACACAGACCAGCAGGAGAAGCTCCGCGAACTTGCAATCAAGGGATTCAAGGAGCTTGCTGAGAACGGTCCTTCAGAGGAGTATCTTTCACGTGCAATCGAGAATGCAAAGAAAAACATCCCTGAAAGCAGAATCACCAACAGCTACTGGCTCTCAGCGCTCCGACACAACGAAGCACTCGGCGGGGACTATGATGCAGAATACGAAAATGCAGTAAACAACATTTCGGCAGAAGGCATCAAGGCTGTACTCAACGAGATTCTCGCTCAGAACAACTTCTACGAAATCGTTATGCTTCCAGAAGAATAGCATATAACTTTCAAAACAGAAGCCATCACCGGAATCGGCGGACCAGTGCCTGCTCTCGCAGGAAACGCCTCCCCTGGTGATGGCTTCTGTTTAATATTCGAAGCTTTCGGCTACTCGGCCTTTGTAAACCAGCTTGCAAAGCAGAACATATCAGGATCGTACCACCAGTTCTCTCCGAATGGAGGCTGGTCATAATCCTTGATATGCACAATAAGCTGACCTTCTGAATTGACCCTCATTGCAATCGCCGCATCAGCCACATTCTCCGATTCAGCGTCAAAATTCCTGTTCGCCTTGACGCCGAACCAGGTAAGGAGTTCGTCTCCGTCAAGATTCTCATCATAATACATAACGAACATTGAGCCTTCATCAGTGCAATAGTCGCTTATTGCGCAACCTGACGGTTGATTTGTGATACGTCCTTCAACAGGAGACGTCCAGGAAATGGCTGACTCCCTGAAGAAATTATTGAAGTCACCTGTACCGCCCGGGACAATCTGATATCCGCTGACGTTTCCTTCTTCGTCAATGACTTCTTCAAAAGTAAGCGAGAATCCATCATTGTCAAGCGGGAGAAGTTCAGGATCATCATCATTCAGGAAGAACCAGCTTTCGATGCAGTCCTCATCTTCCATATTAGGATCGGAACCGAAAGTACCGCCGAAATTCCAGGTGCCGAGAATTGAAGAAATCTTCAGCACTCCCTTGACTGTAAGCACCTCGGATGCATTGGTGCCTGCAGCGAATCGTGCTCCGGCCTTCGCGGCGTCGACCGAAACTGTAACCTTTGCCTCATCAGAGCCGAGTTCGACATCCTTGGCCTTGACTGTGAGTGTACCATAGTTGAGACCCTTTTTGATCCTGATGGCGTTTTCTACGAACTCTACGGCGTCAGTTGCGCCCTCCGCCTTGAAAGGAAGATCGATATCATCGGAAGCCACCCAGGACGTACCGCTTTCCTTGCCGCTGATGCCGACTTTCAGGACAGTCCTGTCAAGTACGTCAGTCTTTGCCTGAGAGAAAGAATAGATTAGAGTTTCCTTTGCCTCGACAGCAATCACAGCCTTTCCATTTGCACCGGTTACGCATCCTGCGGGAAACAACGAGAATGTAGCCTCAATTGTCTTCCCCTCCGTAAAATTGTCCTTCGCGCTGATGACAATCGAACCGGATTTTTCACCGGCCTTGACGTTGACAACGTCAGATGATACCGAATAATCCTTATCCTTTTCTGCAGTACCGCCGAAATTGATAGGGAAAGAAAGACTCTTGTCATCGGACCTGCTCAATGTGACTACCAGTTCAACGGAACCGTCAGCCTGGAGCACATAATGGTCTTTGGTAAAATCCACAGCGATTGGTTCAGGCTGCTTCTGACATGCCGGGAATGCCACAGAGGCAATCGCAAGCAAATAAATTAATTTTTTCATAACCAACTTTTATTTAGATGTTTTAACAGATTCGTCGTATTCGTCAACCAACGCCTGGACATAAGCCCTTTCCTCCGCGCTGGGAAGATCGCCCCTAGGAGTGACATAGTTCGTGGTAGCATCATTGGTCCTGTCCGGCTCCTCCTTATAGGAGCAGCCTGTCACTGCCAAGAGACAGAGCAGCAGAGCCGGCAAGACAAACCTTTTCCTATTCATAGCCTTCATTCTGTTTCATTTCCGGATTGAGATCCACGTCACCTTTATACACAGGGGCGGTATAAAGGTACCTCTTTACCGTATATTTAAGTCCATTGTTGATAATCCACCACTCCGGCGAACCGTTTCTCTTCAGCTCAAACCAGCGGTCACCCTCCATAAACAGTTCCCTGCGTCTTTCATCGAGGATAGCCTGCATAAGCGGAGTCAGTTCTTTCCCTTCAGCATCCTCGACAATCCTCTCCCCTTCCCGTACTGCAGGAAGTGTCGCAGTCGAATAGTCCTGCACTTCCCTGATACGTTCACGCCTGAGCCGGTTAACAAGTTCCAATGCCTTGGCCTCCTGTCCCAGATGGCAGTAAGCCTCCGCCGACATAAGAAGAAGCTCGGAAATCCTGATTTTCATTTCCGGAGTCTTATTGTTGAACCGTTTGCCGTCAATGCTGACAGAATACCTGACATCATTCTCAGGATGGTCACCGAAAAGTCTCACGAACGCCAGAGATGCCGGCCTTGTCCTAATATATGACTTCTCGTATCCGAAATACCAGTCAAGTTCGCTTGCGTCATTGATGTGCGAGCGCACAATTACTTCGCCCTTCCTGTCCTTGGCGGACTGAATCATATCTTCATATTCCTCGAGAGGAGTCAGGGTGATACCGCTGTTGTCCACAATATCATTGCAGACCTTCAGCGTATTGTTCCAGTCCTCGGTCCAGAAATAAAGTTTTGCCAGGAACGCCTTGACGATATATTCCGTAAAGAAATACAGATCATCGCTCATCCCGGTCTCAATTGACTTCAGCAGAAGCGCTTCCGTATATGAGGCCGTCTCCTTAAGGCTGGAACGGATGGTTCTGTCCTCGATATCGAACCTGTCAACCAGCGGAAGTCCCAGCTGGGCCGAAGCGCGCGATGCATCCCACGCCTCGCAGAACACCCTCATCATATCGAAATAGCATATTCCTTTGATGGCATAGGCGCAGGAAAGTATATTACCGGCTTCCTCCGAAGACCGCCCGTCCAGATTCTCTATCACGATGTTGCAGTCCTTGATGACCGAGAAATACTCCCTGTAATCAGTCATCCTGTTGTTTATCAGATCCCCCGCATAAGCCGGAATGCTGCCGACCCTGATGTTTGCATCCAGATTGTCAGCAATGCCCTCAAGCCACGCTATGGTCTCCATATTGCCTAAAATGATATCATCGGCACCGCCTTCGATATCCTGCAGATGATTGTGCATAATGGACCCGAACTCGGCATCTGTCTTAGGAATGACCATTCCCTGAGGCTGCACGTTCAGAAATCCCGAACAGCCGGTAAGGCAGAAGGCTAGCATTATGTACGACAGTCTCTTCATATCAGAATCCCAGTGTCAGTCCGGCGGATACGCTTCTTGTCGTCGGATAGGTAGCTCCCGGTACCTCCGGGTCAAGTCCGTCATAGCCGGTAATGGTGATGAAATTGTTGAATGAAAGATTCAGTCCGATATTCTTCGGCAGCTCATAGGAAATGAGTATGGTCTTGATCCTCAGATAAGACAGATCTTTCATATATATGGCATCCACTATGTTGTAATCCATAGGATTTACCATATCGAAATTATATTTCCTGTCATAATAGTCATATATTCTCGGATACTTCGTCCCGGTCCTGTCGGTTTCCGTCCATCTGTCTGTACGGTCCCTCCTCACATTCAAGTGATTGGAGAAAAGGTCGCTGTACTGACTCTGAACGGTTTCCGTCGGCACTCCGGAATGTCTGGTACTGTAATATGACGCAGGCGACTCGATCTTCTCGCGCACGACATTTCCGAACGAATACACGCCTGTCATACTGAGCCTGAGTTTCCTGTAGCTGACAGACACATTGAATCCTCCTGAGAAAGGAGCTATCGTGGTACCCAGATAATATCTGTAATTGTCGGCGTCATTGAAATCAGTAGCCTTGTGAATCTCGGCATCGCTTCTGAGCTTGAAAGAATAGAGTCCGCTGTCCGGGTCTATTCCGGTGCATTTACCGGAGAGAACGGCCCCGACAGGATAACCCTCGACGTATCTGTCTTTCGAAGTGATGGTCCTGCTGGCCGGGGCATACCTCAGCACCTTGTTGAAATTGTATGCAAAATTGACAGAAGCCGAAACGTTCCAGTCGCGGTTCTGGACGATTTTTCCGCTCAGTGTCGCCTCCAGACCAAGGTTCATCATATCCGCAGAATTATAGTACACTGACGTGAATCCCGTAGTGGACATAACCTGAGACCCGGTCACGACATCTGTACTCAACCTGTAATATGCCTCAGTATTGAGAGTCAGACGGTCCTTGAAGAACCCGACATCCAGTCCGGCTTTCATATCCTGAGTCTTCTCCCAGGAAAGTGCGGGATTCGGAGCCGTAGGGATTGAGCCGAGCATATATGCATCTCCGTTATGATACCTGTATTCCTGCAGCCGGTATTGCATCACCAGATAATGCGGAGCTATGGTATTTACGTCACCCGTATATCCGTACGCGGCCCTCAAGGTAGCGTGGGAGAATATGCCGAGATTCTTCATCCAGGACTCTTCCCCTATATGCCAAGCCGCGCCTGCGCTCCAGGTCGGGTTGAACTGCCTGTCGCTTCCGAAATTGGAACTTCCATCCGTACGGAACGATGCGTTGAACACGAAAGTCCCGCCAAGGTAATAGTCCGCAGAAGCATAGAAAGATGCATACTTGTTCTCATTGATATACTCTCCGCTCAGTCTCTCCACCTCCTTGACCCATTCATCCACGACGCCGCTTATCGGAGGCAGGTTGGTGGTGGACGTCACAGGGTTGTAATTGTATCTCTTGGCAAAGATGGCGTTGGACTTTGCACCCCTGATCTCCGCTCCCGCCAGCATTGAAAGCGTGTGCTTTTCCGCAAAAGTTTTATTGAACGCGAAATGACCGCGCGCCACGTAACTGTCCCTGTTCGTCCTGTTCTGGGTGATGTTTCCGTAAAGATTGGTCTGGGAGTGGTCGTCATTGCCCAGCCTGTCGCGGAATGCCGTATATGTCTGTTTGTCAACTATCCTGTCCGTCGAATTGTTGGAGAAAGAATATGAAGCGAGACCGACGAAATGAAGTGGTTCCGCAATCCTGACATCTATCTGTCCCCTTACTGTACTGCTCAGATTGACTGTCGTGGTCGAATTGAGGTCAAGTTCACGCAGGATATTGAAGCCGGACAGAGGCATAACCTCCTCAACTCCCCTTCCGTTATAATATCCCAGAGTGAAATACGTATTGTCCGGGGCGTACGATCCGTCATCGTTGAAAGCCTTTTCGTAAGGGTTCGCAAAATAGGCATAGGTGAAAGGATCCACATAACTGTCCGGAGAAACGGACTTCTGCCTTGACAAATCGAAGCCGAACTCCATCCTGACGGCATCCACAGGATTGAGGTTCAGTCTGGCGGCGACATTGTACCTCTGGTAATTGTTCCCGCGCAGCATACCGTTCTCGTCATTCACGCCCAGGGACACGTAATATGTATGCCTCTCACTGCCTCCGCTCATTGAAAGATGATGATTCTGGGAGAAGGAGTTACGGAAAAGCAGCGAATACCAGTCCGTATCAATGTTCCTGAGCCCGGAGAGATACTCGTCCTGCTCTGATTCTGACCAACCGGCAAACTGTCCCGAGCCGGAACGTACCTGACCCACGATGCCCACGACCGGAGTCACCGGGTCATTGGAAAATTCATCCCAGAGCGTCTGTTCCCAGTCAAGCTTCTCTGCGGAATTCATCAGGTCAAGGTTCTTCCGAGGGCGCAGGGAGAAAATGAAATTGTTTGAATAGTTCAGTTTCATCTTTCCGCTCTGGCCTTTCTTGGTAGTGACCACAATGACTCCGTTGGCAGCCCTCGACCCGTATATGGCGGCCGCCGCCGCATCTTTCAGAACAGTGATGGACTCTATATCATTCGGGTTGATTCCCCCTACACCGTTGACGAAAATATCATCAAAGCCTCCCGCTGCAAGTTCTTCGCTGGAAAGATTGGATTCGTTCTGCAGAGGTACACCGTCTACAACCCAGAGAGGGTTGCTGTTTCCGGAAAGATTGTTCGTTCCCCTGATGCGTATCCTGGACTGAGTTCCAGGCTGGCCTGAAGTGGCCTGGATCTGTACGCCTGCAACCTCACCCTGCATCAGGGAACTGACGGACGAAAGCGGCTTGGACTCGAACTTATCCGAAGTGATGATACCCACAGAGCCCGTTATTCGCTTCACAGATGTCTGCGCATACCCGGTGACAACCACCTGGTCGAGCATATTCTCCTCGAATTCAAGGACTATCGTAACATCGGAGACAGGCTGTCCGGACACATCATATTCCTTCTGTTCATATCCCACAGAAGAAATCAGGACAGACTTGACATCGGGAGGGAGCACAAGAGAAAACCTGCCGTCCATATCCGCTACGACACCTCCGTTTTTACCGACAAAAACAAGTCCGGCACCTATTACTGCCTCACCGTCGGGTCCTATCACCTTGCCGGAGAACACCCTGTCCTGAGAGAAGGAGGACAAGCTTAGCGCAAAGGCCGCTATCGATATTAGAATTTTCCGGAACACTCAAGCACAACTAACGCGACAATATACGATAAATTTGTCAATCTGATACGGAATTGACAAAAAGAAAGCGTCCCGAAGGACGCTGAATACTGTTTTTTCTGTATCTGCTACTCCGCAGGTGAGATTGCTCCCATAGGGCAAGCATCAGCGCATGTACCGCAGTCTACGCAGACATTAGGGTCGATTGAATAAACGTCACCTTCCTTGATAGCTCCGGAAGGGCACTCACCCTGGCATGTACCGCATGCTACACAGGTGTCAGCTGAAATCTTGTAAGCCATAAATATTAGTGTTTAATTGTTTTCCGTTTGCAAATACAAATTTAGTAAGGTAAAATTGAAATGTCAAGTACCGGTGGAAAGAAATTTGTAGTAACTTTGTATTTGTGAAAGCACTGTTGTTATTATTGGCGCTGACTCTCGGCGAAGTGTTCGGAGAGCGCGCAGAGTTTGACAAGACCGTCCACGATTTCGGTGTCATCAGTCTCAAGGACGGACCCCAGAGTTGCACCTTCAACGTCAAGAACGTAGGGAGTGATTCGCTGACAATCTTTACCGTAGTTTCATCCTGCGGATGCACTGACGTCGACTGGACAAGAGAGACCCTTGCCCCGGGCCAAAGCGGCACCATCAAGGCAACATATTCAAATGACGAAGGGACCTTTCCTTTCGATAAGACCGTCACCGTTTATCTTTCCGATCTGCGCAAGCCTGTGATTCTGCACCTGCGCGGGGAAGTCACAAACAAAAGAAGCAAATAAGTATGGCAGCGGAACCTATCAACAACTATACTGACGACAACATAAAAACCCTCGAAGGTGTCCAGCATATCAGGATGCGTCCAGGTATGTATATCGGACGTCTCGGGAACGGAAACAACCCGGGTGACGGCATATACGTGCTCCTCAAGGAAGTCGTGGACAACTCCATTGACGAGTATGCAATGGGATTCGGCAAGCAGATTACCATAGACATAGAGGACAACCACGTGAAGGTCAGGGATTTCGGCCGAGGGATTCCTCTTGATTCCGTAGTCAAGGCCGTGAGCGTCCTCAACACGGGAGGAAAATTCGATGACAAGGCCTTCAAGAAGTCCGTCGGACTCAACGGTGTGGGTACCAAGGCTGTCAATGCGCTGTCTCAGGATTTCTATGTATGTTCACACAGAGACGGGACCTGCTCCTGGGCAAGGTTCAGCTGCGGAGAGCTTACAGGCAGAGGCAAGGAGCCTACCAAAGAGAAGAACGGCACCCTGGTGGAGTTCTACCCCGACCCTGCAATGTTCAAGGAGTTCCACTACAATATGGATTTCGTCGAGACTATGGTCAAGAACTACTCTTACCTCAAGAAAGGTCTCACACTCATCCTCAACGGCACTCCGTACAAATCAGAGAACGGACTTCTGGACCTCGTGAACGAGAACCTGAGTGAAGATCCGCTGTATGCTCCGATACATCTTGAAGGAGAAGACATAGAGATTGTCCTCACCCACGGAAACGGCATAGGCGAAAACATCAAGTCGTTCGTCAACGGACAATATACAAGCGACGGCGGCACGCATCTCGCCGCTTACAGGGAAGCCATCGCCAAGACATTCAAGGATTTCTACAAGAAGAACTACGCTCCGGAAGACTGCCGGCAGGGTGTCGTGGGAGCCATAAGCATACAGATTCAGGAGCCTACTTTCGAAGCCCAGACCAAAGTGAAGCTCGGATCCGCCTATATGTGGGAAAAGCCTGACAAAGGCGAGCACGGGCAGACCATACGCTCCTTCGTGAACGACTTCCTCTCAAAGAATCTGGACAACTACCTGCATATGCATATGGACATTGTCCCTGTCATCGAGGAAAAGATCAAGTCCAGCCAGCAGGAGCGCGAAGAAATCTCGGGAATACAGAAGAAGACCCGCGAACGCAACAAGAGAGCAAACGTATATAATAGAAAGTTGCGCGACTGCCGCTTCCACTACAACGACAAGGTCACGGAAAAGACCCAGGAGGACATCGAGCGCTCAAGCATATTCATAACCGAGGGCGATTCCGCAAGCGGAACCATCACCAAGGCCAGGAACGCGAATTACCAGGCCGTATTCTCCCTGAGGGGCAAACCTATCAACTGCTATAAGGAAAGCCGCAAGAAAGTCGCGGAAAACGAAGAGCTCAACCTTCTCGTATCCGCTCTGGGAGTGGAGGAAGACCTCGAAAACCTCCGTTACAACCAGATCATAGTGGCAACAGATGCCGATGATGACGGAATGCACATCCGCATGCTTGTACTGACCTTCTTTATGAAATATTACCCGGACCTCATCAGAAGGGGCCACGTCCACATTCTGCAGACCCCACTCTTCCGAGTACGCAACAAGAAGGCCAACCGCTATTGCTATGACCAGGATGAGAAGCAGAAAGCCATCAAAGAACTCAAGACCGGCATAGAGATAACACGTTTCAAAGGTCTGGGAGAGATTTCTTCCGACGAATTCCAGGATTTCATCGGAGAGGATATGAGGCTCGACCTCGTAAAGATTTCAGACGAAGAGTCCATTTCCGACATAATGGCATTTTATATGGGTGACAATACGCCGGACAGGCAGCTTTTCATCCGCCAGAACCTCCGTTCCGAAAAAGAGTTGGACGATATAGACATTTGATGCCATGTCACCGAAATCCGCTGAATTCATACTTTGCAAGGTATTGGGATGGACACGCACAGAACCGCTCATCCCCGAAAAGAAGTCTGTTGTGCTTGCAGCGCCTCACACCAGTATATGGGACTTCGCCATCGGATACCTCTATTACCGTTCGCTTGGAGGGCACCTTAAGGTTATGATCAAGAAAGAAGCCTTCGTCTTTCCTCCGGTAGGATGGTTCCTGAGGTCCGTTGGAGGCTTCCCTATCGACAGAAAGAATTCCGGCGAACTTATCAGGAGCCTGATTGAGGAAATGAACGCCTGCGAAGGAGAATTTCATCTTGTCATATGTCCTGAGGGCACGAGAAAGCCTGTAAAGAAATGGAAGATGGGATATCACACCATCGTCACCCAGACAGGGCTTCCGCTCTACCTTTCCCACTGGGACTTCAAGACAAAGACGGTGGGACGCGGACAGAGATTCGAGCTCAGTTCGGACGCGCGCGGTGACACCGACCGCATACAGCAGGTCTATGAGGAAATGCACCTTACCGGGCTTCATCCCGAAAACTACATAACTCATTGATATTTGAGAAAATATTACTATATTTGCAGCCCCTTTGAGAGGAAACTCACTGGGGTATTACTTATAATTAATTATCAATCAAAATGTTAAAACAGTACGAAACCGTTTTCATTGCAACTCCCGTTTTGTCTGATACCCAGATGAAGGAAGCGGTTGCCAAGTACACAAAGCTTATCACCGATAACGGTGGCAGCATCGTGTCAGAAGAGGATTGGGGGCTTAAACAGCTCGCGTACCCAATCGACCACAAGACATCAGGATTCTATTACCTGATCGAATTCCAGGCAGAGCCTGATTTCGTAGCAACACTCGAGACCCAGTATCACCGTGACGAGCGCATCATCCGCTACCTCACAGTTGCTCTCGACAAAGACGCCGTTGCATACGCACAGCATCGTCGCGAGACAAGGGCAAACAAGAAAGCCGCAGCTCCAAAGGTTGAGAAGAAGGCTGAAGACACAGAAATTGAAAACGAACAGGAGGACTAAACCATGGCAAACGTAGAGAACAACGAAATCCGTTATCTGAATCCTCCAACCGTAGAGGTTCGCAAGAAGAAATACTGCCGTTTCAAGAAGGCAGGCATCAAGTATGTGGATTACAAAGATCCAGAGTTCCTCAAGAAGTTCCTAAACGAGCAGGGTAAGATTCTCCCTCGCCGCATCACCGGTACTTCTCTGAAATTCCAGCGCAAAGTCGCTCAGGCAGTGAAGCGTGCACGCTCACTTGCTCTCCTTCCGTATGTTACTGACCTTCTTAAATAATCGAGAGCCATGAAAATAATACTTAAGAAAGAAGTTGCCAACCTCGGCGATGCAGGTGAGGTTGTAGAAGTAAAGACAGGTTACGCTCTCAATTATCTCGTTCCTCAGGGATTCGCAGCAGTAGGTACTCCTTCAGCTCTCAAGCAGCACGAGGAGACACTCCGCCAGAGGGCTCACAAAGAGGCCAAGCTCGTTGCTGACGCACAGGCTCTCGCAGCAAAGATCGCAGCCGTTCCTGTAAAGGTTGCAGTTAAGGTCGGCTCAGAGAACAAGCTTTACGGTGCAGTCACTTCAGCTCAGGTTGCAGAGAAGCTCGCAGCAGCAGGATTCGAAGTTGAGAAGAAGAACATCAGCCTTCCTGAAATCAAGGAACTCGGTGAGTTCGAAGGAAAGGTTAAGTGTTACAAGGGCGTTTTCGCCGATATCAAGGTAGAAGTCGTAGCTGAACAATAATCAGTTAAACTAAATACCAAATCCAGGAACAGGTTGACCTCACGGGGCCAACCTGTTCTTTCATCTGCGCCGCCGGTTATGAAGATTGACTCCTCATCACGTGGCATTCCTGCTGAAAATTTGCAGGTTGGGCACACTTTGGTAGGGTATGATTCATCCGCACAGACAACTGTAATTAAGGTGCCCATAACTGTAACGATTTGCTTTGCAAATAATTACGCATTGGATACATTGGATTTACAGAATCTTGGATTATTGCTCCCTATAGGACATAGGGGTCATTCCGACTTCTTTGTTGAAGAATTTATAGAAGGACGGTACGC
>JAZLFC010000037.1:0-20866 GCA_045615565.1 Candidatus Cryptobacteroides sp.
AAGAATGGTAATTTCAAGGAAGTTGATATAGATGAGCTATAAGATTGCATTTACTCCTCAGGCTTCTGAAGATTTCAAATTCTGGAAGGAGACCAGCCCGAAGACTGCAGAGAAAATCAAGGCTATGCTCCGGGAATTGCAGGAACATCCATTTACCGGAACAGGTAAACCGGAACCCTTGAGATACCAATTTTCAGGAGTGTGGTCTCGGCGGATAAACCATAAAGACAGGTTGGTTTATCAGGTTAATGGTGATGTCGTTACCGTTTTTGTTCTTGCGATGAGGTTTCATTACAAGAACAAATAGGTATTTTTCACTGACCCGCTGTTTGAAATTTGGTTGAAAGATTATGATAAACCTGCTTACAATAATCGGTGCCAGGCCGCAGATAATCAAGGCGGCGGCATTTTCGAGGGCGGTGGCATCGCACAATGCGAAGCATCCTGACACGCCGGTGCGGGAGTGGATTCTGCACACCGGCCAGCACTACGACGAGAATATGTCCGGGGTGTTTTTTGGGGAGCTGGGAATTCCTCAACCTGACTTCAATCTCGGGGTGGGTTCCGGGGGCCACGGCGAGCAGACGGCAAGGATGATAGATGGGATTGAGAAAGTGCTGACCGGGAAGCTTGCTGACAGGAATGGGGTGTGCCATACCGACTGGGACGGAGTCGTTCTTTATGGAGACACCAACTCCACGCTCGCGGGGGCAGTGGCGGCATCGAAGCTTCATATCCCTGTGTTCCACATCGAGGCGGGACTCCGCTCCTTCAATATGGCTATGCCCGAGGAGGTGAACCGCATCGTCTGCGACCAGCTCTCCAGCATCCTTTTCGCCCCGACTCGGACTGCCGTGGACAATCTTCGCGAAGAAGGGTTCTTCGATGAAAAACGGGAATTCAGGAAGGTTATCAACTGCGGAGATATAATGTACGACAACACGCTGTATTTCAGCGGTATGGCTCCGGAGAACAAATACGGTGATTACGTTCTGGCCACTGTCCATCGTCAGGAAAACACGGACGACAAAGACCGTCTGAAGAACATTTTTGATGCTCTGTCGAAGATAGCGGAAAGCACAAAAGTCGTCCTTCCGCTTCATCCCCGCACGGCAAAGGTCTTGACAGCCAACAACATTGATACCTCAAAACTGACAATCGTCCCTCCGGCATCCTATCTGGAGACGCTCAGTCTGGAGCAACACGCCAAGTTAGTCCTCACCGACAGCGGCGGAGTGCAGAAGGAGGCTTTCTTTCTGGAGCGGCCCTGCATCATCCTGCGGGATGAGACCGAATGGGTCGAAATTATCCGGAATGGCGCCGGAATCCTCACCGGATCATCCTGCGAGAAAATTCTCGAAGCATACTCAGAATTAAAGGGAAAGAAAATTCAATTTCCAAAATTGTTTGGAGATGGGAAGGCGGCAGGGAAGATATTGGAGACTATCTGGCTCTTGGTCTCATCGAGTCCTGGCACAAGTATTTGCCGGACTGAGAATAAAAACTTTGGAATGAGGACAACTTTGATATAAACTGCGACCAGTAAGTCCGGGAGGCGAAACCGAATCAAAAGTGTCAACTATGTGTTGTCTGATTGATATGGGAAAGGATTTTACTCTAAAGAAATACCGTAAATTGCTGGAAGCCCTGAAGGGCTACGGTGAGATTGTGTTGAGGCACGATGTGGATCTGAGGCCGCAGAACAGTCTGGCGACGGCGAGGCTTGAGGCTGAACTTGGTTGGAAGGCGGTGTATTATTTCCGCGCCGTACCGCAGAGCTGGGATGAGGACATTATCCGGGAAATAGCGTCACTGGGGCATGAGATAGGTTATCATTATGAGTGTCTGACCACTTGTGCAGGTGACGCGGATGCTGCGTGGGAGGATTTCAAGGTCAATCTTGAGAGGCTGCGCTTCCTCGCGCCGGTGCACAGTATCTGTATGCACGGGTCGCCGCGCTCGCCTTTTGACAGCAAGGATATCTGGAAGAAATACGATTACCATGAACTCGGCATTGATTTCGAGCCGTATCTGGATACTGATTTTTCGAAGTGTTTTTATCTGACTGATACCGGGCGGCGCTGGGACGGGCACAAGGTGAGCGTGCGGGACAAGATATCTGAATATCAGGATATCTGGGCTGCGGACGGTCTTGTTTACCACAGCACTGACGACATCATCAAGGCGGCTTTTGCCGGGTCTCTCCCCCACCGGATTATGATTACTACGCATCCGCAGAGGTGGACTGATTCGCCGGCTCTCTGGACTGAGGAACTCATACTTCAGAGCCTGAAGAATATCGTTAAGAGATTCTGCGGGTCATCGAATATGAGATAAAATTAATCATTATATTTGTGTTTCTATGAAGGATCTCATCAAACTTACAATAATTGCGATGACCGCAATGGCTGCGGCATCTTGTGTAACACCTAAGAACGTACTGTACCTGCAGGATATGAAGCAGGGGTCACAGATTGAACTTGAGAATAAATACGAGGCTGCCATCAGCCCTAACGATGAACTGAGAATCATTGTATCCTGCGAGGACGAGGAACTCTCCAAGCCGTTCAACCTCGGCTACGGCACAGGCGGGAACGGTATGATGTACGGAGGCGGAGGCAACGGGAACTATATGGGCTATCTCGTCGACGTTTACGGGAACATCCAGTTCCCTATCCTCGGTGATATCCACGTTGCAGGAATGACCAGACTCCAGCTCCAGGATGAAATCAAGAGGCTCCTGAAAGCGGGAGCCTACATCGAGGACCCGTACGTGATGGTCCGATTCAACAACTACAAGATCTTCTTCCTCGGACCCGACGGCGGCAAGGCCATCACCATTCCGGAGGAGAGATGCACCTTCCTTGAGGCGCTTTCCCTGGCAGGGGACCTGAGCAACTACACCAGAAGGGACAAGATCGGTGTCCTGAGGGAGGTGGACGGCAAGATGACCCTTCGTTACCTCGACCCGAGACATTCCGACGTATTCAACGATCCATACTATATGCTGCAGCAGAACGACATAATCGTCACCCAGTCCATAAAGTCAAGCTACTACAAGGAGGAGTTCTCCTTCTGGGCTTCCTGGATTTCGCTGCTGTCTTCAATCGCCACGATCACTACCCTCGTAACGTTGTTCATTCCTAAAGCCTAAGTTATGACTACTGACAACAACGATCTGCTTTTTGTCGAGGAGACCAGGAACAAGGTCCATATCAAGGACATCCTCAGCATCATCCTGCACAATCTCCACTGGCTCATTCTTTTCGCCGCCATCGGAGGATTCCTCGCGACATATTATGTCCGCAAGCAGGACAGGATATACAGCAGTAACGCGACCATAATCCTCAGGCTCAACAGCGCGAACGGCAAGTCAAGCACTCTGGACAATGCTTCCCTGATCGGTTATACAGGCACTTTCGGACGCCTTGCCTCCACTTCGATACGCAACGAGATCCTTGTCCTCAAGTCCAAGACTACAATGCTCGAAGTTGCCGGAAGGCTGAAGCTCAACGAATATTACTATTGCGAGACTTCCGTTGTCAAGAGACGCAAGGACCTCTATAACGAGACTCCAGTGCTGGTGGTGATGGAGGAAGACAATCCGAACGACAGTTTCTCGATGACCATCACCCCGATGAGGGATTCCACCGTACTGATCGAAATCCCCGGGTTCCAACCTATCAAGGCCAAATTAGGCAACAGTATCATAAGTCCGAAGGGCAGGTTTACGGTCAATGCTACCTGGTATCTTACTGACAATTATCTGGACAATACTGTCACATACGTCAAGACAAGCATTTCGGATGCTGCAGACAAGTACCGCTATGCCTTGAATGCAAGCTACGATGAGTCAACGACTTCCGTTGTCACCATCACGCTTGAGGACACTAATCCGCAGAGGGCTGCCGACATCATCAACGAGACCATCAGGGTTTACAACGAAGACGTCGTACGTGACAAGACCATACTTCTCGACTATACCAACTCATATATCAACAACAGGCTCCAGGCCTTGAGCAGTGACCTGGGATCCAGCCAGAACGAGATTGCAAGTTTCAAGAGCAGCAACAGCCTTCTGGACGTGGAGGCTTTCGGACAGCAGTATCTGGAAGTCACTCTGCAGTCCAATGCGGAGGTCGAAGAGCTTCAGAAACAGTATTCTATGGCAGAATACCTTCAGGACCAGCTCAAGCAAGGTTCCAACAGCCCTATCGCGGCCAGCATCGCCATTGAGGACGGGGCTGTGTCCGGAGTGATTTCACAGTATAACGACCTGGCTTTCCGGCTAAGCAAATATGAGAATTCCGGTTCTATGAACAATCCTGCAGTCAGGAGTCTGAATTCGCAGATAAGCACTATGAAGCAGAACCTGCTTGAGATTCTCGACACATACAAGATGACTCTCAACCAGAGGATAGAAAGCGCAAGAAAGCAGGGTCTCGTTGCTAACCAGAAAGTAATGCAGGCACCGCGCCAGCAGATATATCTGAGCAATGTCGAAAGGCTCCAAAGCATCAAGGAGGACCTGTACAAGGAGCTTCTTCTCAAGCGTGAGGATATGATGATCAATCAGCCTGCCATCGAGGGGAGCGCCAAAATAGTGGACGAAGCCAGAGTGTTCACCTCTCCTGTAGCACCTAATGAGATGAAGTGGACGCTTATCGGTATCCTGCTCGGACTCGCACTTCCTGTGCTGCTTTTCCTTCTCTCCAGACTGCTGGATACGTCAGTGTCATCCAGACACGATATCGAGGACTATGTCAAGATACCTTTCTTAGGAGAAATCCCACGCAAACAGAAGAATGACGAAAGGCATATCGTCATCCAGAACGAGAAGAGGGACAATATCTCTGAAGCGTTCCGCGGTCTAAGGACGAACATTGATTATCTCGTGAACCGAGATGGCAGCAAGGCCTATCTGCTAACGTCGTTCCTTGAAGGTTCCGGAAAAACTTTCATTTCCACGAACGTGGCTGTCAGCTACGCCATCCTTGGCAAGAAGGTGGCCGTCGTTGACCTCGACCTTCGAAAGGGTACTCTGGGCAAGAATCATGGCAGGAACCACGCTCACGGCGTATCTACTTTCCTTTCCGGGAAGATTGACAGCCCTGCGAAGATTGCCAATCCGGACGAGACCTACAAGAGCCTCGACTGGTATTTCTCCGGTCCCATCCCTCCAAACCCTTCAGAACTTCTGTCCGGGAGCCGGATGGACGATTTTATGGCATATCTTAAGCAGAACTACGAGTATATTTTTATGGACTGCGTCCCTGCCGGTATGGTAGCCGATGTGGATATCGTGAAAAAGTACGCCAACGCTACACTCTTCATCATCAGAGCGAAGAAGTTCGACAAGCGTATGCTGCCTGACCTCCAGAAGATGTATGACGAGAAGAAGTTCCCTGAGTTGAGCATTGTCCTCAACAGTGTGGAATTGCGCAAGAAGGGATACGGTTATGGCTACGGTTACGGATACGGCTATGGCTATGGCTATGGATATGGCTACGGTTACGGTTACGGATACGGATACGGATACGGCTATGGTTACGGAGCCGATTATGGCAGCGAGGATGATACGGCAAAGGGTAAAAAGCATCGCCACCATCACGACAATCAGTTAACTAAAGAGAAATCAACAGATTACGACAAACAGACATAATGGCTAATTTCGCACTGATTGGAGCTGCAGGATACATTGCCCCAAGGCACCTCAAGGCAATAAAGGATACAGGCAACGAGCTTTTGGCGGCGTATGACAAGTTCGACAGCGTCGGCAGGCTGGACAGTTTCTTCCCGGACTGCTCATTCTTCACTGAGAACGAACTTTTCGACCGTTTCTGCTCACGCCGGATGCATTCGGACAAGCCTTTGAACTGGCTCAGTATCTGTACGCCGAACTATACCCACGACGCTTTCATAAGATATGGTCTGAGGCTGGGCTGCGACGTTATCTGCGAGAAGCCGGTTGTGCTCAATCCCTATAACATAGATGCCCTGGAAGCAGTGGAACGCGAGTCAGGACATAAGGCATACAATATACTGCAGCTTCGTCTGCACGATTCAATCGCCACTCTCAAGAAGAAGATTGATGAGGGTCCTGCCGATAAGATTTATGACATTGACCTGACGTATATCACTTCCCGCGGCAAATGGTACTACGCCTCATGGAAGGGTGACGTCCACAAGTCCGGCGGTGTCGCAACCAATATCGGTGTACATTTCTATGATATGCTGCAGTGGATTTTCGGTCCTGTGCAGAAGAATATCGTGCACGTGATGAGTTTCGACCGCGTGGCCGGCTATCTTGAGCTCAAGAAGGCACGCGTGCGTTATTTCCTAAGTATCAGCGCCGACTGTCTTCCGGAGAATGCAGTCCTGGGAGAGAAGAGGACATACAGGGCACTGAACATCGACGGTGACGAGTTTGAATTCAGCCAGGGCTTTACGGAACTGCACACCTTGAGTTATCAGAAGATACTCGCAGGAGAGGGATTCCGCATCAGCGAGGCGCGTCCTTGCATCGAAATTGTTAGCGAAATACGCAACGCCAAGCCTATCGGCCTGGTTGGCGATTATCATCCGCTTGCAAAACTGCCTCTTTCATCCCATCCTTTCGGCTGGGACGAAAAAAGGTAAATTTACTATTCCTAGTATTTGTTCTGCGGATCGATCTGGGAGTCTTTCAGACCGAGGAAATACAGCACTCCGTCCAATCCTATGGATGAGATGCTCTGCTTTGCGTTTGCTTTGACTTTCGGCTTCGCGTGATATGCTATGCCCAATCCGGCCAGAGAGAGCATCGGGAGGTCGTTGGCTCCGTCCCCCACTGCTACAGCCTGTTCGAGGCTGATGTTCTCCACCTGGCAGAGAAGTTTGAGGAGTTCAGCCTTTCTGCGGCCGTCCACCACATCGCCGATGTATCGTCCTGTCAGCTTGCCGTCTACTATTTCCAGTTCGTTGGCATAGACATAGTCGAAGCCGAACTTCTGCTGCAGGTATTTGCCGAAGTAGGTGAATCCTCCGGACAGGATGGCTGTCTTGTAACCTACCATCTTGAGAATCTTCATCATACGCTCAAGTCCCTCGTTGAACGGGAGATTGCGTGCGATATCCTCCATTACTGATTCGTCGAGTCCCTTGAGCAGAGCAACGCGTCGGGTGAAGCTTTCGGTGAAATCTATTTCACCGCGCATTGCGCTCTCCGTAATGGCTCGTACTTCGGCGCCCACCCCTGCCCTTTCGGCAAGTTCATCGATACATTCAGTGTGGACGAGAGTTGAGTCCATATCGAAACAGATGAGGCGGCGAGAACGTCGGTAGATATTGTCTTTCTGGAAGGATATGTCGAGCCCTGACGCCGGGATGCTCATCAGATCCTGCTGGAGTTGTGAACGTTTTTCCTCATCCAGGGTACCTCTGATGGAGATTTCGATGCAGGATTTGGCGCTACCGTTGTCTTCGTGGAGCTGCGGACGGCCAGTAAGCCGGCGGATGGCGTCGATATTGAGTCCGTATTCGAAAACGATTTTAGTGACATCAGCTATGGCGCGGGCGTTGACGTTGCGTCCGAGCAGGGTGATGATGTATCTGTTCTTACCCTGACGTGCGACCCAGGCATTGTAATTCTCCACGTCAATAGGAGTGAAACGTATCTGTACGCCTAGTTCGGATGCCTTGAAGAGCAGTTCCTTCATAATGAACCCGGACTGATTCCTGGTGGTCCTGAAGAGGATGCCCATCGTGAGGGACTTGTGGATGTTGGCCTGTCCTATGTCAAGAATGTTAGCGTCGTATCTGGCGAGTATGTCCGCGAGCGCCGTAGTCAATCCCGGCTTGTCTTCTCCGGAGATGTTGACCTGAATTATTTCTATATCCTGAAGTTCCATATTCTTTCAAATGTCATTTTACAACAGACCAAGTGGTCTCGGGAGTCCCCGGGCCGCCTTCCACCGCTCTGTAGCCGTTCTGCATCAGGGTTTCAGGGTTGTAATAGTAGTAGCAGTGCCAAAGTCTGGCCAGACCTCCGGTGGCATTGCTTCTTACCTTCACGGCCTTCTGTCCTTCATAGGTCTCTTCGCCTTCATTTTTTACAACCATGGGATGGAAATCGAAGTTCTGCGGGTTGAAGCACTCGTATTCGACTGACTGTTTTCCGTCAAGAATCCGCCCCAGGACATATCCTATCGGCTGATACCAAGGAAGGCCCTTGCTTTTGACAGTCTTATTCACTTCCTTCCCTCTTACGATTCCCTTCAGGGTATATACGCCGTTCACCAGTTTGATGCCCGCATCGGTATTCTCCTTCTTTGACACTATCCTAAACTCTATAGTTTTCAGATTCTCGTCCATTGTAAACCACGAAGTCTGATCTCCGAACTGCTGGACCATAATGATTTTGTCGCCTTCCTGTCTGTCATCATATGTCAGGGGCGTGACGGTCTTTCCGCACTTGACATTATAGGAAAACACGGTAAGCACTGCCAGCAAAATTGTCTTAATCATATATTGTCTTATTTTTCAAGGCAGAAATCGAGGGCCGCCTTGATACCCTCCTTGTCCATTCTCTGGCCGATAAACACAATCTTCTCCGCCCTGTTCTCATACCACTGGCCGATATTGGTCAGACTTATCTGCTTGCCGGCCTGCTCGAAGAGATAGCATTTCTGAGGCTCATCCGTGAAATAGCAGATTCCCTTGGCCCTGATTACCCCGACAGGCCAATGCTTGGCGACAAAATTGTCGAACTTATTGATATCCAAAGGGTATTCGCTGAAATATACAAAAGTCCCAATACCGTATTCCTCGGTCTCTCCGTGTTCTTCATCACCGTGCTCATCCTCGTCTTCCACCGCCGTGATCCATGCGGCTGAGCCGGACACCGAATCATAATCGAAAAGTCCTGTATGCAGGATGCTGTCCAGATCAATATCGGCATAGTCGCAGTCCACCAGTTCGGCGTGCGGCTGAATAGTCCCGATAATCTCGTGAATCTTCTTCAACTCCGCCCCGCTCACCTCGGAAACCTTGTTGATGAGAATCTTGTTGCAGAACTCAACCTGCTGGATTACAAGACTTTCGACATCGTCCTCCTCGATATTTCCTCTTACAAGGTCTTTCGCGCAGGCGAACTCGTCCCTCATCCTCAGTGCATCAACTACAGTCACGATGCAGTCCAGATGAACAAGTCCGTTCTCCACGTACTCCGGTCCCATATAAGGAATGGAGCATATGGTTCTTGCAATCGGCTCCGGCTCACAGATTCCGCTTGCCTCGATGACGATATAGTCGAACTTTCCCATGCCGGCGATATCGCTAAGCTGCTGCACAAGATCCATTTTGAGCGTGCAACAGATACATCCGTTCTGAAGGGCCACCAGGCTGTCATCTTTCCGACCTACCATTCCGCCCTGCTCAATCAGTGAGGCGTCTATGTTCACCTCACCTATGTCGTTGACTATTACGGCGAACTTGATACCTCTCCTGTTAGACAGGATTCTGTTGACCAGTGTGGTCTTTCCGCTGCCCAAATATCCGGTAAGCAGCAATACGGGTATTTCCCGCACCTTCCTTTTTTCCATACTGCAAAAATACTGAAAATTTCCTTTCATTGACCGTCATCAAGGGGTCAAGCCCCTTGATGACACTAGCGGGAGAGGCGGAGGGTGAATCCGGCGTCGCCGACGATGAGAAATTCGTAAGTGTCTGCGGGACACATATCCTTGAGGACAGCATCGGCGCAGGCTTTGACCGTCTCCGGGTGGTTGCAGTGCGAGCAGGCTGGCACATAGAACATCTCGCCGACTTCGCAGAGCATTATGAACTGGTCCCCGAGAGGATCGTAGCACAACCCTGTAGGCCTGCGGGTATAGAGCTGCATTGTTCCGTCTTTTCTGTAATCCATATCGCGGGGGCTCCAGACTGTCCCTCTGCTGGATGTAAACATTGCCGGTCCGCCTTCTTCAGTCACCCCCACTACGGCTACGCTTCCCTGCCCTGCTGCGATGGCAACAAGGTCAGTCTCCGGGTAGAAGCCTCTGTAGGCTTCGTTAAAATCCATTACTTTCCATTTGCTGCCGTTATCTGTAAACGCTATCTCAGATGAATCTGTTATGACATAGCAGCGGTCCTTGTTTGCATCCATAGAGATTATGCCGCCGCGTACCGGGACATCGGAGGTCCCGCGAATTTCCAGACTGCCGGTTCCGATATCTGCTGTCAGCACCCGGGAACCGTAGCCGAGCAGCAGCTGTCCTTTGAATACGGCAACCGATTTCGTACCTTCCGAGTATTCCGCAAGCGTGACGGAGTCCAGCACATCACCGCGCGAGGAAAGGATATCAAGCCTATTCCCCTCCCCGGCCGCAACATAGACATCGCCGTACTGAGTTACAGAATCGTAGGCAAATAAAAAGTTCTGACCGGTCAGAAGACCGGCCAGAACAAAAGCTGTTGCCATGATAAGATTACTTCGCACTTCTGCTTGTAACCTTAAAGTTGTCAAATGAAACCTTGAGCGGTGTTACAGGCACATTGGCCATCATTCCGAATCTGAAATTCATCGTTCCGTCAGCTGCGATGAGTCCTGCCTTCACGTCCTTGAGGAATGCATACTCTGCACCGACTTCGACATATTTCTTACCGTCAACCGAATAGTATGCGGTATAATCAGATCCGCTCTTCACAAGTCTGAGCCAAACGGTCTTGCCGTCCTTTGCAATGCCCTCGAGGTTTGCAGACATAGAGTACTTCTGGTTGCCGTTGTCTTCTGTGATGAAGAGGACGGTACCTGCAGTAGCTCCCTGCTGAACTGCGCCTCTCTTGTATGTAGCAGGACCGTAAACCAGCTTGACGAAGTTGTCGTCGTCCTGATATGCAACGATACCGGCGTTCTGTGCAGGTCTGCCCGGGATATCCGATACGGTAAGCTTGGTGTCTATTGTCCAATCCGTGTTGGCTGACTGAAGGAGAACGTTACCGAGCTTGTTGGCCGGTCCTACAAGGTCACCTTCAGTTGTAGTGAGGGTGAGGGATCCCGGATTCTCGTCGATTGACCACGCGTCGCTGTTCTCGCGCACCCAGCTCCACTGCTTGCCGAGAGTCTTGAATTCGTCGCTGACAGCCTTTCTGTCGAAGTTGACATAATAGGTGTTCACGTCGCAGGTGACTTTGTCCGTTACAGTTATTACTGTTGTCCCGGGGATTGTCTCAGTCTGGTCCACCTCAACTTCGATAGAAGGGTCTGCTGCCGTTGCTGTGACTGCAGGGATCCCGGAGCCGTTGACCACGAATCCGTACTGCTTAACGTCCGGACGAAGGACATTTTTCCCGCCCACCGTGAGGCCTGCAAGATTGAGGTTTGGCATAACCTTGACAGGGAAACCGTCGCTGACTGTCTTGCCGTCTATCGTGACTGTTGCCGTGACTGTCGCTACGCCAACGGAATGTGCCTCAATTGAGCCGTTTTCCGTTACGGAAACCACTGCAGGATTGTTGCTTGTATAAACAACTTCAGCCTTGTCGATATCGTAGAAGCTGTCATCGGTCATTGCAGCTGAAACGCTTGTCTTGACTTTTTCACCTACTCTGAGGACTGTTACTCCGCAATCTGCGACTACAGTCTTGAGCTGAGGGATGAATTCGCCGCACATATTTGCAGTGACAGTGCCTCTGATGTCCTTAGAGCTGGAGCCGATCTCGAATACGTAACGGCCCTTGTCATAAGTAATCCTGTTGGCGTCGTTGTCCCAGAACCAGAGATCCGCGCAATCGATGTCAATATCTACCGTGCAGGTCTGTCCGCGTGCGATTGTCACTCTCTTGAAGCCTTTGAGTCGTTTTACAGGACGCTGCATTTCAGCAGGGCTGTCAGGTGTAGTCATATAGATCTGTACAACCTCGTCTCCGTCGTAATCGCCGGTATTGGTGACGTCAACGCTGACTGTTATGTGGTCAGCAGGCGATATTTCAGACTTGCTGATGCGGAAATTGCCGTATTCGAATGTGGTGTAGGATATACCGTAGCCGAATTCGTATGATACAGGGTTTGCGAAATACCAGTGGGTGCGTCCGTTGTAGTCTGCACCTCCGCGGAGGTTGTAGTTGGTGATTGCAGGAAGGTCGCTCACGCTCTTGAACCAGGTAGCGTTAAGTTTTCCGCCAGGGTTGATGTCTCCGAAGAGAACCTTTGCAATGGCTGCGCCCTGACCTTCTCCGTTGTAACCGCTCCAGAGGATACCCGGAATGTTTTCAAGGTTCTTGAATTCCTCAACTTCCACACATCCGAGTGTCTGCATTACCACTACGGTGTTCTTGTTGACTCCTGCGACAGCCTGAATGAGACTGATCTGGTTTCCGGGGAGTTTGAGTGTAAGACGATCCGCTTCCTCTGTGGCTGTATGCTCGTCTGTACCGACGAAAACGACAGCGACGTCTGCATCGCGCGCTGCACTGAGAGTGTTCTCGTCAATAGGAGCATCAGCAGGTGCCTTATAAACGAGATAGAGAGTCTGAGGCTCGTTGAGACCAAGCTTTAGCACCTTTGTCTGAACAGGCATGCTTGATCCGTAAACACCGCCGACGTGAACTCCGGCTGCCTTTGTCGCTTCGATTGTAGCTACGAGATTTCCTTCCGGTGAGGATACGCGTGCCTCGATGATTCCTCCTTCAGTAGGGATATTGAGTCCGACCGTGAGGCTCTCTACGTTTGTGAGGTCCACGTTGTCGTATGCAGTCCACGCTCCGTCATCGATGGTGCGAACCTGATCCTCATCACCCATTCCTGAGCCGACTGTGATGCCCTCGGATGCCGATGAGAACTTGGTGGCGTCGTAACGTGTCACGGTGCCGTCAGCCTTTGTGAGTTCGAAATATATTACATAGAGGAGGTTGCTCTTGCTTCTGGTGTCAGCACCTGAAACGAGCTTGATCTCCACATCCTTGCCGTTCTTCTCGAGCCAGCTCTTGATTCCTGCATAAGGTGAAATCATCGAGCTCTGTTCAGGACGTCCTGAATATGGTCCGAGTTCCACGTCATCAGCCTGAGGCCCGATGAGAGCGATGGTCTTGATCTCTGATGCGTCGATAGGAAGAACGTTGTGTTCGTTCTTCAGAAGGACAGGCGTACGGCTTGCGAGTTCGATGGAGAGTGCCTGGTTTGCAGCCGAGTTGACTACCGATGCCGGGAACTTGGTGTAAGGTACCATCTCCTCAGGGTCGAACTCTCCTGTGCGCATTCTGATGGTGAACATATTCACGAGGGCCCGGTCAATGTCAGCCATTGTGATGAGGCCTTTCTCGTATGCGCTGATGGCGCTTCTCTGATAAACGCTTCCGCAGTCGGAGTCAACTCCGGCCTTGAGACCCTGGGCTGTAGCCTCTTCCGCGGTCTGGACATAATAGTGTCCCGTGTAGATATCCTCGATAGCCGCGCAGTCACCTGTGACGTATCCTTTCATTCCGTAAGTCCTGCGTGCGATAGTATCGAGATACAGTTCGCTTGCAGATGTAGGAACGTGGTTGACAGCATTGTAGGATGACATAATTGATGGAAGTCCGTCCTGTTCGATAAGTTTCTTGTATGGATAGAGATAGAATTCACGCATATCGCGGCTGTCCATATTGGAACTGCTGACGTGGCGGTCGAATTCACTGTTGTTAGCGAAATAGTGCTTTGCGGTAGGGACAGCCTTGAGATATTTCTTATCCGGTCCCATAAATCCGCGAACGAATCCGCCTGCCATCTGGGCTGCAAGGAACGGGTCTTCTCCGTATGATTCTCCTGTTCTTCCCCACCTCGGGTCGCGTACAGGCTCAACTACAGGTGACCAGAAAGTAAGTCCCTTTCCGCCTGCATAGAAGATTGCGCGGGCTTCGTCTGTGATGGCTGATGCCATTCTCTGGGCAAGATCCGGGTCCCACGTTGAACCTATGGCTACGCTGTTAGGGAAGGATGACGGTCCCTGGATGCCTGCGCTCGGGTTTGCTCCTGAAAGTACTCCGTGAAGGGCCTCGCTCCAGACATTGTAGGCTTTTATGCCGAGACGCGGCACTGCGGCCATGTTGTTACCGAGAAGGCTCTGCTTTTCCTCAAGGGTGAGACGGGATACGAGATCGGCGGCTCTTTCCTCGAACGAATAGGATGTGTTGAGATAGATCGGTTTCGCCTTTGGAGCGGCGGATGATCCGAGAGTCAACACACACACGGCTCCTGCCATAAGCAGTACCGCGATTCTTGTCATTTTGGTTTTCATATATGTATTGGTTGGTAATTGTCCCGTTGGAGGAGCTGTGTCTCTCCAAACCAAAGATACAAAAAATTTGACATTTCCAGACTACCCCCAAGGATAATCTGCGCAGACAGGATTCGCCGAGCTTGCGAGGCTACTGATAATGAGGGTTGGTACTTTTGTATTCAGGAACGATTTCAGCCATCTTCTTAACAATGGCATTGGAGTCATATGATAAGGAGAGTTCATACAACTCCCGCTCATTCTTCAGAGCCAGATCATATGGATATTCGCGAACAGATGCAACGAGAATCTTCGGATGCACGGTAGGCATAGTCTTTTCTGCATTGTTCAACACTTCCTCGTACAATTTCTCGCCATCGCGGATACCGGTATAGACAATCTTGACATCCTTTGCACCGGAGAGATCTATCATTCTCCTGGCCAGGTCGGCTATCCTGACGGGTTCGCCCATATCAAAGGCGAATATCTCTCCACCGTTACCCATAGTTGCAGCCTCCAGCACAAGACGGCAGGCCTCAGGAATGAGCATAAAATAGCGGATGATATCCTTATGGGTCACGGTCACAGGACCGCCCCTCCTGATTTGCTCCTTGAAGATAGGAATCACTGATCCGCTGCTTCCTAGCACGTTTCCGAAACGGGTGGTAATGAACTGTGTGCAAGGAATAACGCCGGGAATGGTATCAACAGGGCTGTGACCGTCCGCAATGGCCTTGTTGAGCGACTGGCAGTAAATCTCACATATTCTCTTCGAACAGCCCATCACATTGGTAGGGTTAACCGCTTTGTCTGTAGAAATCATCACGAACTTCTGCACCCCGTACTTAACGGCAAGGTCTGCTACGATGCGGGTACCGTATACATTGTTCTGCACCGCCATTCCCGGATTGTCCTCCATCATAGGTACGTGCTTGTATGCGGCAGCGTGAAGAATACAGTTCGGACGATGGGACTCTAAGATTGACTCCATCTGCTCCCTGTTGGTGATTGAACCGACAATAATGCTGACATTCAACTGAGGATATGTTCTGTCCATATATATCCTCATATCGTGCATAGGTGTTTCTGCCTGATCAACGAGAACAAGGTCGGCCGGAGCAAAAGCTGCAATCTGTCTGGCCATCTCGGAACCGATGGATCCTGCAGCGCCGGTAACAAGTACCCTGTTGCCTGCGATGTATCTGCCGATCTTCGCCATATCAACTTCAATCTTATCCCTAGGAAGAAGGTCCTCAATATCAACGTCCTTCAGACGAGTATGAGAAAAATCGCTCTTGCCGTCCCACTCTTCTGCCGAAGACATCATCAAAATCCTGACATTTGCCCTGATCAGTGCATCAATGAGGGTGTCTCTCTTGCGGAACCTTTCGTTCTGAATCGGGGACACCAGTATAGCCTTGACACCTTTACGAACCATTATTTCCACAACATCATCGGTATCGTAATACACCTTGACACCGAGCATCCAAGACCCTTCGAGGTCAGGGTCTCCGGAGATAAAGCCGGCTAGCGAAAACTTGCTGTCGCTGCTGTTTCTGATACTCTTTGCCAGCCCCACGCCACCTGTCAAACAGCCGTAGATGAATACAGGCTCGGAATTCTCCATATTGGCAATCGTCTCATAAATAGACTTGACTATGACTCTGATGCTCCACATCAAGATGGTTCCCAGCATCAAAATCATCAATATCGCAAAAGGATCAGGAGTAATGATCCGCAAGTCAAGTTTATTGAGTGCGAAATATAGTACCAGCGTCAGAGCACTGCCGGTACAAGTGGCAAAAAAAATACGCTTGAGGTCAAAAAAAGACGAGTACCTGAGTACCCCGGAATAAGTATGAAACAGCCTGAAGGACACAATGAAAAGTCCGACAGTAACAAGCATCCCGTAGAACATAGGCCAGAAGCTGGCCGTATACCCATCTCCTCCGTTGCGGAAATAAAAGCAAGCCATCCCCGACACCAGTACGCACAGCGAATCCAGTACAAGAATGCACCAGTACGGCAGAGTAGTCTTGGAGAAATACGACTTGAACAGTTTCTTTAACGGCGACATCCTATCACTTCTTCAAAAAAACTTCCAAATATAGCTATTTTTCTGAATACTCTTTCCACTCCCAGTCGAATCTCTCGATATCTTCTTCAATGAGGGGATTGCCGTTCTGGACTTCTATGAAGGTCAGTTCGGTGACAGCCTTGATGGAGTGGAAATGCTCTACCGGTATGACAACGGTGTCACCCGCCTTGACTTCCCTGGTGACTCCGTCAAGCACGAAAAGTCCCTTTCCTTCCACGAAAGTCCACACTTCCGATCTGTGATGGTGGATCTGATAGCTGATGTTCTTTCCGGGCTTGAGCGTGATGCTCTTGGTCAGCGAGTGACGGCCGTCTGCATAGGTACTGTCATCCAGCACACGGTAAGAGCCCCAGCGCCTTTCCTCGTACATAGGTCTCGGAGTCAGGTTTTCGACAGATTTCTTGATATCTTCCGAGTGTTCCTTGGCACATACGAGAATTCCGTCCGGACAGGCTGCGACAACAGTGTCTTTCAGCCCGTCAACATACATAGGATTCTGCAACTCATTGATGACGTGAGTATTCTCGCAATGCGGGCCCATTACGACATTACCGAGTGACGGACGGCGCAACTCGCCCGTAAGGGTGTTCCAGGTTCCAAGGTCTTTCCACTCGCCTTTGAACGGTACTACTGCAACGGACTCAGCTTTTTCGGCAACCTCGTAGTCGAAAGAAATCTTCGGGAAGGCGGTGTAATTGGACCTGACTTCTTCGAAACTGCCGGAAGAGAAGTATTTCCCCGCTATCCGCATAATATATCCGAGCTTGAAAGCGAAAACTCCACCGTTCCAGAAAGCATTCTGAGAGAGCAGTTGCTCCGCCACATCGGCAGTAGGTTTCTCGGTAAATCTCTGCACCGTGAAATAACTTCCGCACTCTTCTGCGCCAGGCACGACATAGCCGAACTTTGATGACGGATACGTCGGCTGGATGCCCATCAGGACAAGGTCAGCGGCATTGTTTTCAACGCATTCGACCATCTTTCCTATTGTCTTGAAATATCCCTGCTCCGTGTACGGATCACAAGGCATAATTACTACAACTTCATCGTCGCTGCAATCTTTCTGCAATCTGAGATATGAAGCCGCAAGGGCGATTGCCGGGAACGTATCACGGCGCTCCGGCTCAGTTACGACATCAACCTTGTCTCCGAGCTGATTTGTGATGATATCAAGCTGGCTGACATTCGTCGCAATGGTGACCTTGTCCGTCAGCCGGGCTTCACTTGCCTGTCTTATCACTCTCTGCACCATTGACTCCATGGTGCCGTCTTCCTTTTCCAAAAGCTGGAGGAACTGCTTGCTTCTTGCATTGTTGCTCAACGGCCACAACCTCTTGCCCGATCCTCCTGACAGTAACACTAACTGCATAATATGATTTCCATTGTTGAGAACAAAGCCCTCCGGCTAAACCGAAGGGCTCAAAAGCAATTACTTATCTAAAGAGGCAACGATATTATTCAGCGCCTATGATTCCGCCACCGGCATTGCTGCCACCGTGACCGTGACCGTGGTCATCGTGACCGTGACCATAGATATAGTGTCCCTCGTGGCCAGGAATTGAAGTCTCAAGATACTCTGCTCTGGAATCCCAGTCAGTTATCTTAACAGTACCGACTACCTCAGAGGAAGTTGCGTACTTGCGGAGCACACTGAAGGTGACATAGGATGGGGTTCTGACAGAAAAAGCCGTATACCTTGCAAATGCTGATACCGAAGCCTGCAGGATCTCTGCCGTTTCAGTGTAGGTTGCATGGAGCATCCCGGCAAATTTGTCAATTTGTGCCTTGTCATTGTCAGTGCATCCCTCAGCATAGCTCTTTACAATGTCTTTACTACCGTATACCTTCTTCCACTTGAACTCAACATTGAGGAGGAATTCACTTTCATTGTACAACCAATTTGTAATATCGTATCCGTCATGGCTGTAACTGTGAGTATAAATATGCTGATCGTGAGCCTGTGTCAACTGCAGCAGTTCAGGAGTTCCCGGCTTCGTTTCAACCTCGTATGAATATGTGTATTCATTGAAAACAAACTCGCAAGTGTATCCGGCAGAATCATTCTTTTTGATTTCAGAAAGTGTCACGACTTTTTTGATGCTTTCATCCTCATATGTTGCACAAATGGTGACATCCTGCGCTGCGATATCGAGGCTCTCGCCTGCGGTGATTGTAATGATATTGCCCTTAACCTCTACCGTAGCCTCAGAATCTTCTTCCAGCACTGCGGAAATCTCAGCGGATTCAGTTACATCGGCATCAACAGCCATATCGGAAACAGTAACGATGATTACAGCGACTGCCGGCTCATCCTCGTCAACGTGAGGTGTGCCGAGAGTGATGGAAGTCATATAAGTCTTTTCGTCTCCCGCTGCGATATCGTCGACATTAATGGCCTCGGATTCGCCTACAGCATCACCGAAAGTAGCTTTTACAGTGAATTGGAAAGCAGAAATGCCACCGACACCTGCAATCACGAAAGTACCGTTGGCGTCACCCTCTTTGAAAGAATAAGAATCAGGGATTCCGACAGGAGTGAGAGTTGACTGAGCGGTCACGTCGGACTCGCTTTCACGGTCCCAGACGCTCACACTGACGAAAGCTTTAGCTTCCTTTTGCGGCGGAGTGGCCGCAAAGATGATATTGGCAGGATAAGCTGCACGCCCACCGTCACTCAGAGCGCTTATCTGTACTGTTGTAGATGCTTTCTTTCCATTGAACTCGGCATTGACGGTAACTGTCTGCTGACTGATTGCAGGGGACCCCTCAATCTTCAAGACATTACCATTGATAGAAATCGAAGAACCGGCAGAACTTGAAGCAGAAATCTTCAATGCAGGATCGGCGGAAACGTCCTTGCCGCTGTCAGCGTCGTACGCAGCCACTGTAATTTCAGCAACAGCATTGACAGGATCTGCTTTTTTCTGGATATTCTCCGGTTTGCAGGAGGTAACAAACAAGCCAGCTGCCATAACGCCGGCTACCAAAAACTTTTGAATAATCTTTTTCATGATAATTTAACTATTATTAATAAACTATTTATTCAATCTTTTTATCTCACGTTCAATGTAATACGGATTAAACGCATTTTTGCTCATTATGTTGTCAGACGCTTCCAGTCTGGTTTCCCTGTACCACATCCGCTCGTTGTTGGCATTGTAAACCATTCCCATCTGCCCTGAAGTGTTTACCCTCGGCCAGTATCCCCGCCTTCTGTACCTGTAGGGAGGCAGAGCTATCTGAAACCTGAAGCCACCGTTGGTGTGAGCGTAAGTGTTCAATCCTTTCTCCAGGTAGAAGCCGATGCTGCAATGTTCGAAGTGTCTTATCATCTCAGCCTTGGCTCCAACATCCCCCAGCAGGTATTTCTCCACCGTCAGCTTGAACTCAGTACTGACTCTCGGCCAGTACATATCCCCGCTGGCATACCAGAACGGCTCAAACTCTGTATCCATATGGAAAACAAAGCCGTCAAAGTAGCACAGGCCGAGCATCCTGAATCCACCCTCCAACATTATCCACGGAGCGAAAGCCAAACGCTTCCGCATTTCAATCCCGATTCCGTAGCGGTTGTTGGCAAAAACGCCTGCGACAGCCTTTCCTGTAATGTCCAAAGGCAGCCTGAACCTCTGCGAAAGGGTTACCATACCCGGATGGATCTTGCCCTCCTGTGAACCGTATCCGTCGTTCCATACAGGAATCTTCACCTGATACGAGAACTTGGATCCGGGCCAAAGTCCGATTTCAACCGCAGGACTCAATTGCCAGAGGCTCTGATAAACCTGCGTGATAATCAAGTTCATCAGCGACACCTGCGGGTAAACCACAATGTCAAGTTTTCCGAATGAACTGTTCACCTTCTCCGAAGTCCTGGCCAACTTCCAGTCAGACCTGTCCAAATGATGGGACGCCTTCCACTCCCCAACCTTGGAATCGTATGTCAAAGTAACTTGCGGGACATCATAGTCCAAAACTATCAGTTTCACAACCCCGACTTCAAGAAAGCCTTCTTTCTCAAGAATCTGAGTAGCCGCAAATATTCCGGAAGCCTGCAACTTGTATGCTTCGTTCTGGACAGTCACTACAGTGAGGGAATCTCTTTGAGCAACTCTTATGTTGCAGAAGCCCTGTTCACTAAGCGCTTTCTCCACAACACAGTTGCGATCTTGAGCAAAAGACTCAATTCCACAACAAATCAAACCAACACTAACACAATGCGTTAGGAGAGATAACACTTTCGTCACTACCAAAACGTTCCGGAATAAATCCAAAATCCGCGTAAAGGTAATAAAAAAAATGGAAATATCTATTATTCCCCCAAAAAAAACTCTATTATTTCACACTGTCCGCAGAACGGCCGTACATCCCTCCCGGACTTCGGATAAAGTTGCGCAATACGCGAGTCACTCGCGTATTGCGCAAATGTTGAACTTGAAGGCTGGATAGACGCAGAAACCGCTTCTCGCGATTTTCCCGGAGGGCTCCGCAATGGAGTTTTCAATCAGCCATTCATCTACCCACGGATAATTGTTGATAT
>JAZLFC010000038.1:0-8442 GCA_045615565.1 Candidatus Cryptobacteroides sp.
ATAGTACCTATGTTTGAAATCCAAATAAAAGAGAGTAAGGCACCGCCGCCTCGATAAAGGCCCCTCGGCGGCTACAACACGACAGGCTGCGCCGGGCTCTGGGTAAAGGCCCGCTTGCCAGTCGGTTGTTGCCCGGGTGCAAAAAGCTACCGAGATTTTGGTTACTTTTAAAAAGGAAAGTTTAGTAAACCCAAAATATCAGTAGCTATGAGTGCACAAAGAAAAGAATTATCCTTCGAAGGACAAAACATTTACATCGGAATTGATGTCCATTTGAAGAGTTGGTCGGTGACATTGATGTCAGAGACCGTGCAATTGAAAAAGTTCAGCCAGAGTCCGGATCCGGATGCGCTGTATGCACATTTGGTAAAGAACTATCCGAAAGCGGAGTACTATTCCGTGTATGAGGCAGGGTTCTGCGGGTTCTGGATACACTACAGGTTCATCGAACTGGGGATACACAACATCGTTGTGAACCCATCAGATGTACCAACAACAGTAGGCGAGAAGCTGAGGAAGACGGATGCAGTAGACAGCGGCAAACTTGCCAGAAGTCTGCGAGCCGGAGAACTCAAAGGGATATATGTTCCGGAAAGCGAATCGCTGGAGATACGTTCTTTGATAAGATTGAGAGACTCGATTACGAAGGACCAGACGCGGCAGAAGAATCGTATCAAGTCACACCTGCGCTATCTTGGGATAGAGATACCGGCGGAGTATATGAGACCCGGTGCTTGCTGGAACAAGCGCTTCGTGCTGTGGTTGAAGTCAGTGGAAGCGAACACGCAGTATGGGAAGCAGACACTTGACTTCCTGATTACGCAGTACGAGGCATTGAGAAGCCAGCGGCTTGAGATGATAAGAGCGCTCAGGGCATTGTCCAGAACGGAGGAGTTCGAGAAGCCGCTTGAACTTCTGATGAGCGTTCCTGGTATCGGCCAGTTGACAGGCATGGCGCTGCTGTCTGAGATTGATGACATCAAGCGGTTCAATGGAGCAGATCACCTTGCCGCCTATATCGGAATGATACCGATGTGCCATTCAAGCGGAGAACACCAAGGTGTCGGAGACATCACGCTCCGCAAGAACAGCAAGCTCAGAAGTGTTCTGATTGAAGCTGCCTGGGTCGCCGTGAGGCAAGATCCCGCGATGACACAAGCCTATGGCGAATACTGCAAGAGGATGATGCCGAGCAAGGCCATCATCAAGATTGCAAGGAAGCTCGTGAACCGCATCTACTTCGTAATGAAACGCAATCAGCCGTATGATGAATGCGTGGTTGCATAGAAGAATATCCTGTCTGGTAAACAGATTTCCCAGGGAAGAATACTATTACCAACTTGCGGCTTTGAAGTCCGCTTAAATAAGACTGTACTTCCCACCTTTGTAAACTAATGCAGATACTTGCGGCACTTATTAACTGGGATGTCCGCTTTGTAAAGTCTGTTTACCGAAGGATTTTACCGAGCCTCTGAATCACGACCATCTCAGATGGCCGGCTTAGGAACGCGTACTACAATCAAATAGCGAGGAAACTCGCTAACGATATAAAGTATTGACTATAAATTATATAGAAGTTAAACCAAAATTAATGGATCCAATTTTATTTGGATTTTAACTGGAAAGTTTGTAAAGAACCATAAAGATTACCAAGTTATTTTTTCATCTTTCCTTAACTATTCTAACCCAACATTCTTTATTCCCTAAAACTTCAATGACAATTTTTGTGAACCATTTAAAAACAGGTTCTTACAGCGGGTTCGACATTAGCGGTTGTTGCAAAATTAAACATCATATCCGAGCATAACTAATATCATATTGACATATACTGCAATATTCATGATAACGCCTGAAAGTCCGTTTCAACATAATAATACTTTTATAGCAGATATTATGCAATATTTCTTTCAAATTCCTTATTATTAATAGATTATTTTAAATTTGCTTTGGAAATGCAATAATGAATGCATACTGAAGACTTGAATAATAAACACAACAATATAACACCATTTATTAATTAACAACTTAACCTATCAGTTCATGAAAAGTAAATTTTTTACTTCTCTAGTGGCTCTTTTGTTCATGGGAGGGGCAAGTGTTGCCTTTGCCCAGAACAAGGTTACCGGCGTTGTGTCGGATAATCTCGGACCAGCCGTTGGAGTAAGTGTGATTGAACAGGGTACCAGCAATGGTACAGTTACCGACTTGGATGGACATTTCGAGCTCACCGTCAAGGAAGGCGCGAAACTTCTCATCTCTTCAGTCGGTTTTGTGGATCAGGTTATTGAAGTCGGCGACCAGCGCAACTTCAATATCGTGATCGAAGAAGACGCGGAACTTCTTGAAGAAGTTGTCGTAGTCGGTTATGGTACACAGAAGAAGAAACTCGTGACCGGATCCACCATTCAGGTCAAGGGCGAAGAGCTCCAGAAACAGAATTCTGTAAGTGCTCTCGGCGCCATGCAGTCCTCTACTCCTGGTATGCAGATCATCTCTCAGTCAGGACAGCCTGGCGAAGGATACAAAGTAACCATCCGTGGTATGGGTACCACAGGTTCATTTGCTCCTCTCTATGTAATTGACGGTGTAGCCGGAGGCGACATCAATGCACTCAACCCTTCCGACATCGAATCCATCGACGTCCTCAAGGATGCAGCATCCTGCGCCATCTACGGTGCACGTGGTGCGAACGGTGTTATCCTCGTTACCACCAAGCAGGGAAAGAGCGGCAAGTTCACTGTTACTTATGACGGATTCTACGGTGTACAGAACGTGGCAAGAATGCCTGAGCTCCTCAATGCCCAGCAGTATATGGACATCCAGGACCAGGTCGAGTTCAATATGGGACGCACCCCGGTTGACTGGGCAGGCATCCTGAATCCTGAGCTCTACAATTCAATCAAGTCCGGCCAATTCACCGGCACTGACTGGCTCGATGCAATCCGCAACGAGAATGCTCCTATCACCAATCACGCTGTGAATGTTGTAGGCGGAACAGATATTTCAAAGTTCTCTCTTGGTGTGTCATACACAGGACAGGAAGGTATCTTAGGAAAGCCTGTAGCATCAAATTACAATCGTGTCACCGTACGTCTCAACAGCGAGCACGTACTCTGGCGCAAGAATGATCTTGACATCATCACACTTGGTGAGAACATGACCTATTCTACGAATAAGAAAAGCGGAATCGGTATCGGTAACCACTATTGGAATGACGTATATTCTATGCTTTCAGCAAGCCCGCTTGTTCCTCTCAACGACCCGAGCGGTCAGAGCGAAAGCGGATACACCGAATACGACTGGTTAAGCCAGAGCGGAATATGGCAGAAGGATGCATACACCAGCAACCCTGTTGCCAATATGTACTACAGTTCCCGCGGAAACAACGAAAACCACGGCTATTCACTCAACCTCTCGGCAAACCTGAAGATTCAGCCTATCAAGAACCTCGTATTGAAGAGCCAGTTCAACTACGGTATGAGCGCCAACACCTACCGTCAGTATCAGATGATATACAGGCTCACCAACTATGCTTTCTCAGATTCTGACAGTGTTTCACAGAGCGCGAGCGCAGGTTGGAACTGGTCTTGGGAAAATACAATCAACTACAAGTTCGATATAGCAGGAGACCATCATTTTGATGCACTCCTCGGTAACACCCTTCAGCACAGCGGCTTCGGCGAGAATGTCGGTTCAGCCAACAACACAGGTCTCTGGCCTAACGACTGGGCTCACGCTTACGTAAGCAATATGTCAGGTGATCCTTCCACCACTGACGCAACAGGCTCGACCTGGGGAGACAGCGGTCTTGCTTCATTCTTCGGAAGAATCAACTATGACTACAAGGAAAAATATATGCTTTCTGTCATTCTCCGTCGTGACGGTTCATCCAACTTCATGAAGGGAAACCGCTGGGGTACATTCCCATCAGTTTCTGCAGGTTGGGTGCTCACAAATGAGGACTGGTTCCACTCTAATTTCCTCGATTTCTTCAAGCTTCGCGGAAGCTGGGGTCAGAACGGTAACTGCAATGTATCCAATTTCCAGTATCTCGCAACAGTATCAGTAGGTGCTGCTGACGGTGGATACTCTTTCTATACAGGTCCTACCTCCACTACTTCAGGTACAGGTTCTTACGCAGACAAGCTCGCAAATCCTGACATCACATGGGAAACATCCCAGCAACTTGACCTCGGTTTCGACGCACGTATGTTCCGCAACCGCTTGAACGTAGTGTTCGACTGGTATCAGAAAGACACCAAGGACTGGCTTGTAAATGCACCTGTTCTCGGTCACTACGGACTCAACGCACCTTATATCAATGGTGGTGACGTTCGCAACAGCGGTGTCGAGCTCGCATTCAACTGGAGCGATGCAATCAGCAGGGATTTCTCTTACAGCATCGGAATCAACGGCGCATACAACAAGAACACCGTTACCCGTATCGCAAATGACGAGGGAATCATCCACGGCCAGATTAATGTTGTTCAGGGTATTGCAGAGCTTTACAGGGCTCAGGTAGGTTATCCTATCGGTTACTTCTGGACCTATGCTACTGACGGAGTATTCCAGAACCAGGCTGAAATTGACCAGTGGGTGGCAGCAGGCAAGCCTGTAATGCGCGCCGAAGGAGCGATTCCTGGCGACCTCAAGTTCGTTGACATCAATGGAGACGGAGTCCTCGACAACAACGACAAGACTATGACAGGTGACCCTAACCCGGATTTCACCGCCGGTCTCAACCTCTCCATCTACTTCAAGGGATTTGACCTTGCTGTGAGCGGCTACGGCCAGTTCGGACAGCAGGTGTTCCGCGCATACCGCCGTTATTCAGACAGCCAGTGGAACAACTACACCACTGAGGTTTACAACTACTGGCACGGTGAGGGCACTTCAAACAGGTATCCTCGTCTCACGGCTGGTACTGACCTCAACTTCATGAACAACTCTGACATCTTCATCGAGGATGCAGACTTCTTCAGAATCCAGAACATCACTCTCGGATATGACTTCAAGCGCATTTGGAAAAATGCTCCTTTCGAGCAGTGCCGTCTCTATGTACAGGCCCAGAATCCTTTCGTATTCACCAAGTTCATGGGTCTCGATCCTGAAGTCGGTTCAGATGCAGGATTTGACTCATGGGCCAAGGGTCTTGACCTTGGTTACTATCCACAGGCAAGATCTATCCTTGTCGGACTTAACCTTAAATTTTAATTGAATGACTGATATGAAAAAGATATTGAGTATTGCAGCTGCCGCTGCTATGATTTTCTCACTCGTTTCTTGTGAGAAATTCCTTGATAGCCAGAATTATTGGTCAAAGGACAGCAGTAACTTCCCTGTCAACGAGACCGACGCGGACCAGATGATTGCTGGTATCTACAACAACTTGAACAAAGTTATCGGTAACAGCCCTCTTTTCGCCCATCATATGTGGTCTGAAGCCGCATCCGATGACTGCCTCGGCGGTGGTGGTGCCAATGACCAGGCTGCTCAGGCAGAGGACCTTATGATGAACTTCGGTTCAAGTATGTATGACGGGTTCTATACGGAAAGATACAAAGGTATCGCCCGTGCGAACGCCGCCATCGAGGCTCTTCCTAACCTCAGCGCTTATATGAGTGCAGACAAGGTTAACCAGTATATGGGAGAAGCCTTCTTCCTCCGTGCATTTTACTATTATGAACTCGCATCGATGTTCGGCAACATCCCTTGCCCTGTAACGTCTACAGCTGACCCTACCCTTCCGCAAATAAGCGGAGAGGCACTCTGGGGACAGATTATTGAAGACTGCAAGATTGCGGCTGACATTATGCCTGCAAAGAAGGGAACCGGTGACGGACACGTTGACAAGTATGCCGCTGAGGCACTCCTTGGCCGCGCATTCCTTTTTGCGAGCGGTTTCTACGGTCTGAGCCAGATAACTCTTCCTCCTTATGAGAACGAGGCCATCGGCGTTTCAATCGCAGAAGGAACGACAATTGATGCTGCAGGAGTCGGTAAGTACATCAGCGACTGCGTCACCAATTCAGGTTACCAGCTCGTGGATGATCCGCACAACCTCTGGGCATATTCAAACAGATGCACTGTTGAGGATGAAAAATCTCCTTGGAAGGGAAAGGGTTACAACTGGGCAGAAAACGACGGCGCCGTTAATCCTGAGGCTATGTTCGTGATTAAGTTCAACACCCAGCCGTCTTGGGGAACAACAATCGGTTATGCCAATCAGACAGCCCTCTATTGGGGCGTACGAGGCCAGAGTCTTGACAATGGTGAGTGCTTCCCATTCGGAACAGGTTGGGGAATGTGTCCTGTGAACCCGTCACTCGTTGATGACTGGAAAGCGACAGAACCTGGAGACAAGAGACTCGACGCATCAGTCATCTCAGTTGACAAGTGGCCTTCATATGTTTATGGCGGTGATTCCAATATTCAGGAAACAGGCTACTATCAGACCAAGATTATGCCTGTGATGGCTTGGAGCGATGAGAACGGCAAATACATGAAGTCGTTCACGAATGTAATGTTCCCTGGACTGACATGGTCAGAAGGAAATGAGGACAACTTCCAGTTGAATTCTGTAAACGATATGATTATTATCCGTTTCGCAGAAGTTCTTCTTATGGATGCCGAGCTCAACAATAATCAGGCTTCATTCGACAAGGTGCGCGCCCGCGCAGGCCTTGCATCAAAGCCTGTCACAGAGGAGAACATCCGCAACGAACGTCGTTGGGAACTTGCTTTCGAAGGCGTACGTTTCAATGACCTCCGTCGTTACGGTGTTGCATACGCAAAGGCAGCTCTTGACAAACAGGAAGGTGTTCCTTGCCACAACTCCGGAGTTGAGGGCACTAACACTGCTTCCAAATACAATGGCGGTTACGGTGCACGTTACGAAGCCACCAAGGGATTTGTAAGGATTCCTGAAGCCCAGATTTCACTTTCTGCAGGTGCCGGTGCCGAATACACCTTCACCCAGAATGAGGGTTGGGGCACAGAGGCTGAATTCCCAGGATGGTAGCAGGTTTAACATTAATCATTTCTAGAATTATGAAAAGAATAATATACCTTGCAGTAATCGCAGCAGCCGGAATGATTCTGGCTTCCTGCCAGCCGGAAGTCCTCCACGGAGGTTCTGCCGCAGCAGGCATAGACAACAATGCCGTACAGTCGGCATTCAAGATTGACGGCCAGTTTGCAGATGCAGCTTGCACCCAGCCTCAGGCTGACGGAAACTTCATCAAATACCATACTGAGCCGGCTATTACAGTTCAGGTTTCAAATCTCAAGAACGGTGCGAAGGTTATCCTCGCTACCGGAGCTTCCGGTGTGTTCAACATTACACCTAAGCGCGGTTCGGATACAAATCAACCATTCCACGTTGAGGCAATCAACCAGAATGCAAGCACCGCAGGATTTGATTCATCAGTAAACGTATTCGTACCTGGCGAACTTGATCCGGAACTCAAACTCCTCCTCGGAGACGGAGTGAAGTCATGGGGATGGCACTACACCGACGGCGCAACCTGTTGGGGTAATGCCGGAAACTCCGGAGCAGGTGCAAGCTTCACCTGGAACAACGTTGACGGAAAATGGTGGGGTCCTGATACTCCTGACGGACTTATGGACCAGCTCTCTCACGCAGTCGGCGGTGCAGCTACCGGCGCAGAGGCCAACGGCGCTTATATGACCTTCGACGAGGACGGCAACATCACTTCATTCAAACCTGACGGAACACAGATTGCCAAGGGTTCATACTCTATCAACAATTATGACCCTTCACGCAGCTCCGGCTGGGAGATCGGCAAGCTCGTTACTTCTGAGCCTGCAGTCCTCTTCCCATTCTCAATCAACGAGGGAGGAAAAGCTGTCACCGAGTTCGACCTTATGTATCTCGATGCAAACTATATGACATTGGTTTACACCAAGGGCAATGGTCCTGGAAGCTGGGGTGAAATTACTTTCTGGATGTTCCAGAACAAGAGCGGCTTCAATGACGTTCTCAATGGCGGAGACCAGAGAACATGGACATGGAACAACAACGGTAATGCTTTCTGGGGCAATGCCGGAAGCACAGGAGCAGGCGCCAACTTCACCGCTGGCGTAGTTGATGGACAGTGGTGGGGTGTCACCAACACTGAAGAGTTCCTTGGACAGCTCTCACACGCACCTGGCGGAGCAGCTACAGGCGCTGAAAGTACTGATGCATATATGGTATTCGACGTGAACGGAACCGTTACATCATATGCCGCTGACGGAAGCAAGATTGCTTCTTCAGACTATGAAGTATCTGATTTCGACGAGAAGCGTTCAAGCGGATGGCAGCTCGGCAAACTTACCGCCCCTGCAATTCTCTTCCCTTATTCTATCAACACAAGTGGTGCATCTCCTGCAAACTTCAGCCTCATGTACATCGACGCTGACAACATAACGCTCGTCGAT
>JAZLFC010000039.1:0-4196 GCA_045615565.1 Candidatus Cryptobacteroides sp.
ACCCGAAGAACTGGTTGACCGCTGTCAGTTCCTGCAGGCAATGGCCTACAATGGAGCCTGGCAGCTGCATCTGGAAAATGAACGCGGCAGCATAGAGGTGGGAAAATATGCGGACTTCGTTATTCTGGATACCGATGTGCTGACCTGTGACGCACAGTCTCTCTCTGACGTTCAGGTTCTCAAGACTTTCTTCGAAGGACAGGAAGTGTACAGCAAATAATCGGAGCCACTCGTCCATTTGTACGGATGAAAGTGAATTGGTTAGAATGTTTCCAACTACGTTCCTGAATGGTTGGCTCGAGAACGGTCAAATCCCAAGAACCACGGCCGGTGGTATACCAAGGTTCCGGCATATGTTTTGAGCCAACTCGAATGTGGGATTGCATTTCCCGGCAATGAGTTCGCTGATTCTTGACTGACTTGTGCCCAGCATTCCGGCAATATCCTTTTGAGACAAGCCCTGCTCAAACATACGCTCTTTGAGACATTCTTGTAAAGTGGGGGTTCCCAGGTCGAAATGTTCATCAGAGTAATCGGCAACAAGACTGGAAAGAAGGCAATATTCCATCTTTCTGGGATCATTATCAGGCATCTCTTCGGTAACGTCATTTACCAATGCTTCAATTCTGCCGAGTGCCCACTCATACTGCTCTTTGGATTCTATCTTTGTCATAATATTGTAACATCTTTTATTTTATCATATTCTGCATGTGTGCCAATCCATCTTACAAGGATGGTATGATTGAAGAATTTTACGACTACAACCAGTCTATGATGATTACCATGGATATTGAAAACATAATGCTGATTCCCCGGCATGTCTGCATCACCGAAAGTCTGTCTGACATCAGCAAAACTATTCCACTGGCTCTCTTCGACTTTTGCTATCCATTCCTGTATCGCTGTTTTGCAATCAGGATGCTTATCCGCATATAACCGCAATGGTTCTTTCGTAATAATTCTCATACCCCGCAAATATATATACTTTATATAAAATATCCAATTTACGGAAATTGAGTTGGATCAAGTCATAACACTATGAACTCATTTCTAATATTAAATGCAGGTATCGCTTCCCGGAAATCAATCGGCACATATGAACACTCACAGTCTGTCCCTTGCGGACTCGCCTGCACCAGCGCCCTTGTACTTACTGGAGGCGCTGTTGAAGCGGTATGAGACCCGGAGGGTGAGGCAGGAATTGAAATTGTCGCTCGACTGGTTTATGATGTAGCGCCCGAAATCGACGTGCGCATATTCAACGGAAGAGTTGAAGATGTCCGACCAGGTGAGGCGGAAGGTGAGGACGTCATCCTTCAGGAATGATTTCTGAATACTGAGCGACGTATGCTGAATCGGCCGGAGAGTCTCCACGTTCGCCTGATTCAACCTGCTGATATATTGATATCCTGCCTCCAGCAGCCAGCCGTTCTTGAAACGGAACGAGTTGTCCAGCTGGACCACGAACATCGGTCTGTTGAAGGAGGCGTTGCGGTGCCCTCCTTCCACTGTCGGGTCGTCGAGGGTCAGTGTCAGGAACTGTTTGTCCATACCTATCGTACAGCGCGGATTCCATACCCCGACCGTCGGAGCGGCGGTGAGATAGAAGCTCATCTTGCGCAGCGGTGTGTCCAGATTGGCGCTTTTTATCAGCACCACGCCTTCGTCGTTGTACGGGGTTGCCCACTGTACGAAGAAGTTGTCTATGCGCTCGTAATTGCCGCTGAAGGTGAGCCATTTCCAATTTGCATTCAGAGAGCCGGTGAGGTGCTTTTCACTCAGGAGCAATGGATTGCCGCTCTCGTAGTTGTAACGGTTGTTGTATGTCATTTCAGAGGACATCCTGTTGAAGTCGGGACGCCTGGTCTTGCCGGCGAATGACAGGGAAAGGCCTACCGGGCCCGCCTTTGTGGCAAAATTGAACGACGGGAACCAGTTGTTGTACTTTTTCTCCAGGTTATTCCTGCTGTCGAGATGGTCAAAATAGGAATAGTTGTCGTGCTCGAACCGCAGGCCGGCGCTGAACTGACCGAAAGGCAGCACGAACCCGTACTCTGCAAAACCGGCGATATTGTTCTCTGTAAGGGACGCATCCGTGGAAGGGATGCCGGAAAACGTGATGTCATAGGTCTGCCCGGCTTTGACATAGATTTCCTCGATGCCGAACTGCAGTTTTCCTTTCCATACAGGATAAGAGAAGACAAGTTTGCCCGCGCCCATAAACGTTGTGGATTTCTGCACGGACGACAGTTCTGCGGGCGAGATCCAGCTGGACTCTTTCATCACGGTTTCAGTGTCGTTCCTGCCGCTGATGAAATCGGCGTTGAAGTTGATGTTCAGTTCGTCGAGATTTCCGTCATAATAGAGGTTGCCGCTCCACTGGTTGTTTGTCGGCAACTTGGTGTCGTTTACCGTATGGAGCTGATCCTCCTGCTGCTCGTCAAAGAAGATTCCCGCATCCACCAGAAGCCTGCCGGAAGCGAACAGTCCCCGGTCCCGGTTGATCTTGAAACCGAGGGAATGGTTGTCGCTGATCTGCCAGTTGGCTCCGCCGAGGAACTGCAGGCCTCCGAAATGGTTCCTGTAATCGAGCGTGCCGCTTTCAAAGAAGAGGTGCTGCCCGTCGGGGCGTTCGATGTAGGTAGAACCGTCAAGGTTGCTGATCTGGTAGCTGCGGTTGTCCCAATAGACGAGTTTTCCGAAGAAGTCCCATCCCCCCACGCGATAGTTCAGGTCCAGGACTGACCAGGACGGCTCGAAATCGCTGCAGTTGTAGATATGCTGCCTGGCCTGGCTTGTGAGCGCAAAGCTGAATCCGTCGCCCTGACGCTTGATGGTGCGGATGCGCACGACGCAGCTGACGTCTCCCCCGTAGAGCGCTCCCGGATTGCTCACGACCTCAATGGACCTGATGTCCTCTGACATCAGGTTTCTCAGCTCGGAGTCGTCGGTGACTCTGCGCCCGTTGATATAGTAGAGAGGAGTTCCGCGGCCGATGACTTCGAGGCTGCCGTTTCGATTGATCATCCCGGGCACCTTTCCCAACACATCAAGGGCGTTACCCGTGTGCTCCAAGACTGAGCCGGTGACATTAGTGACTACGGCGTCTCCTTTAATCTCCGTCCGCGGCAGGACGGAACTGACCACCGCCCCCTCGAGAATACGGGTGTCGGGGATGAGTCTGATGGTCTTTTCGTGAAACTCTGAGGCCGGGAATTCCGATGTCCGGTATCCCATCATCGCCACCTGCACAAGCGAGGCATTCTCCGGCAAGACGGTTTCATATCTGCCGTCTGCATCCGTAACGCCCCCACCGAGGATCGTGGAGTCGGGAAGCGAGAATATCGCGACGGTCGCGAACTCCATAGGATTTTCATTTTCATCGATAACAAGGATGCGGGCGATGCGCCCGGAATTCTGTGCAAAGAGCGCAATGCTGAAGAGCGCTGCAACAAGGATTGACAAAGATATTTTTTTCATAGCCATACAATTGACGGCTGCAAAAGTATTTTGTTAACGGCTTTGGCGCAATATGATGGGATATTCAGCGGCCGGGCAGGGACAGACGGCAGTTTTCCAACTGTCCCCGACCTATTTCCAATCATCCCCGACCCCTTGTAGAAATGCACGGAATGCGTATTTTTGTGTTGCTATGATGAAAAAGATTCAGAAGATAAGCTTCCTTGACTACATCCTGCTCAGCCTCGGGTTCTTCCTGTTTTTCACCTTGATGAGACCATACGGGCTGGAGAACTCGGTCAGCGACAACCTCTGGCTTCTCCAAAGCCTCGGGTGCTCTGCGCTGATTTTCGTGGGCGCGATGCTCTCGGAAATCATCGTCACCTATGCCTGCCATCTCCCCTGCGACTACTCCAGGGAATGGCCGTATCAGATCAGGAGGAAAGTCATCTTCTATCTCATAATGATCACTCTTATCTCCGCTCTGATAGGCACCTATTTCACTATGATCGAATGGGGATGCAGGCATTGGTATTACTACTGGGTAGACTATGACGGGAACTTCACACTCAAGTATTTTTTCAACAGCTTCTGTCAGAATCTTATCTACGCACTTTTCGTATCAATCTACTGGTTCTTTATGACCAAGAGCCGTATGAAGGAATACAAGATCCAGGAGCTGCTTTCCCTCAACGATGCCATCGAGCAGTCCGAAACGACCAAGGACAATCCGGCTT
>JAZLFC010000040.1:0-19304 GCA_045615565.1 Candidatus Cryptobacteroides sp.
AGGCGGAAGAATATAGGAACCGGCTGGCGGAGTAGAATCGGATAATTGCTGTGCTTTGCCGGTTATCCGGCTATGGCGTCTGTCTCCGCGTGTAGTATAATTATTGAACGATGTAAAATATATTTGTCATTTAGGAAAATACACTTAACTTTGCGCTGATAAAATATTAAAACAATGAAACACACTTATCTCCTTCCTTACAGGTTCAAAAGAATCGGGATGTGGATGTTCATCCCTTTCTGTACAATGAGTCTGTGGTGCATTATCAGTGGCGAACTTGAGTTTGATTATCTTCAAATACCGGCACTGGCCGTATGTTTTGAAGAGTTGTTCGGAGAATCATCTTTCTTTGAAGTCGTGAAGAATGATCCGATTAATGAAATAGCGATGTTCGGGCTTCTTGTCTCACTTTGCTTCATAGCTTTGTCAAAGGAGCGGGACGAAGATGAAATGACAGAGCGGGTCAGAATGCTTTCATTTGTCTGGAGCCTGTGGATAACTGCCGCTGTGCTTGCTTTCGGGATACTGTTTATCTATCAAGTCAGTTTCCTGTGTTTCTGTTTCAGTGCGATATATTTCGTGTTTTTGCTGTATATCTTGAAATTCAATATCACAATGCGTAAAATAAGGAGGGCAGGAAAAGAATGAAGAATAGAGTCAAGGTGGAGCGTGCTATCAAGGATATCACGCAGCAGGAACTGGCTTCAGCAGTAGGGGTCAGCAGGCAGACCATCAATTCAATAGAAGCATGCCGGTATATTCCATCCACTGTCCTGGCATTGAAAATCGCAAGGTACTTCGGGAAACCGACAGATTCGATATTCTCTTTGGAAGATGATGATTAAAAATCCATATTATCTTGCCATGGAGGATAGCAATCCCGCCATACAAAAATAACGAGAGCCATCTGCAGGCAGGCAGACGGCTCCCGAACGGATGGGAAGAAGATAGCTCAATTACCGTCTCCGGGGAGCACGAAAAAAGCCGAAGCGTTTGCTTCGGCCGTTTTGGCTCCCCTTCTAGGACTTGAACCTAGGACCCCCTGATTAACAGTCAGGTGCTCTAACCAACTGAGCTAAAGAGGAATTTAATACCCTTCCCTTTGATTGGGATGGCAAAGGTACGATAAAAACTGATTAGTGCAAAAATTTTTTACATTTTTTGAGTATCTTTGAGTCAATAAACAGGAACAGTAATGGATATCGCTCTTTTGTCCAGAATGATAGGAAACCTGATTGTTGAGAACAGTCAGGTCGGACTGCCGGGGATTGGTACTTTTGTGGTTGAGAAAGTACCAGCAACTTTCTCAGACAGAGGTTTTACCATAAATCCCCCATACCGCAGGCTCTCATTCTTGCCGGCGGCAAGTGATGATACCTTGCTTGTTGATTTCTACGCGATAAGCAACAAGGTGAATTCCAAAGAGGCTGAGACTGTCATCTGTGGATTCCTGGATAAACTGGTCGAACAACTGAAGAAATCATCTTCTGTGGTGTTCCCGGACCTTGGCGTGATGAAAATGACCAGGCAGGGAAACATTCTTTTCTTCTGTAACGAAAAGACCGATATATTCCCCGACAGCATTGGCCTGGAGCCTGTGTCTTTGAAATTCCATTCGGACAGCGGGACTGAACCTGAACTTTCTCCCGATCCTGAGCCGGTTGCAGCAACTGAACCGGTGGCGGCAACTGAGCCGGTTGCAGCAACTGAACCTGTGGTAAAGTTCTTTATCGTCCTTGTCCTGATAGCGGTAGTCGCAGTTGCAGCCTTCTTTGCGCTGGCCAAGCTTGCTCCTGATTTTCTCGATACCCTGTTATTTACACCTGAGGAACTTAAAATAATAAATTACAGATGATAGATCTGATTTATCCGTCGAGGGTAGCGGAAACGCTCAAAGGAGCGGAGGGAGAAAAGGCGGCAGAGATGCTCCCGGTAGTTGACATTTCCGGGATTGTTGTTGCTCAGGCTTCCAGAAATTATTGTCATTCGGGCAGTATTGCTCTTCATCCGGTTGTCCATCTTCATATCCTCAACCGACGGGGAGAGCTGTACATCCAGCACCGCGGAGCCGCTAAAAAACTGTATCCGCTCCGTTGGGATACGGCGGTTGGCGGCCACGTGAGTTACGGCGAGCAGATTCTTGAGGCACTGGCCAGGGAATCCGCAGAAGAGCTCAAACTGTATGATTTCAATCCGGTATCGATTGATGTCTATGTGAATGAATCAGGAATAGAGAGGGAACTGGTCAACGTCTTTGCGGCGGTCGGTGATTTCTGTCCGGCTCCTGATGCGGATGAAGTGTGTGAAGGACGCTACTGGACAATCCGTGAAATTGAGGAATCCCTTGGGAAAGAGATATTCACGCCTAATTTCGAATACGAATACAAGAGGATTAAGGAAAAATTGCTCGCACTGCTTTAATGAACGCTATCGATAAATTCATCACTGACCAGCTCTCTGTCTGGCCGATGGCTTCCGCCAATTTCCGCGCGTTGAAGTCTGCGGAAGTCAGAGACGTGGAAGTGTGCGGACTGAAAGCGAAAATACAGCACAATCCGGGAAGGATAATTTCGTCCACCGCAGAAGTGGATGAAGGGACGATAGCCTCCCGAGCCTGTTTCCTTTGTGAGAAAAACAGGCCTCAGGAGCAGTTCCATCTCCGCTTTGAAGGGAAAAAAGGGCGAGTCTACAACGTTCAGCTCAATCCTTATCCGATTTTTCCGAAGCACCTTGTGATTGCGCGCCACGAGCACATCACGCAGGCAATCTGGCATCATTTTCCTGACATGCTCAAATTCACGGGGAAATATCCGGAGTACCTGGTGTTCTACAATGGTCCTAAAAGCGGGGCCTCCGCACCGGATCACCTGCACTTCCAGGCCTGCCCGAGGCATCATATGCCTCTTGAGGAAGCGATAGACGCATTCCTCGACAATCCGGGAGAAAGCATCGCGCACGTGCAGGATGCCCGGCTTTATCAATACAAAGGATATCTCAACGGAGTCTATGCGCTTAAGGCCAGAACGGCAAAATCCATGGCGAAGATGTTCTACAGGCTGCTGGAATGTTCTCCGAGACTGGAAGGCGAGACGGAACCGAAGTTCAATCTCTTTACATATTTCAAGCAGGGAGAATACAGGGCATTCGTCATCCTGCGTTCAAACATAAGGTCGCATCATTATTATTCTGACGGAGAAGACCATCTGACAATGAGTCCCGGTGCTGCCGACATGGCAGGATTCCTCGTTGCACCCAAGGAGGGGGACTATCTCAGGGCGGACGGAAAGATCCTTTCCGATATGCTCAGGGAGGTCTCTATCAGCGAGGATGAGGACAGAATGGTACTTTGGCGTCTGACCAGGGCACAGCAGTATATCGAGGTGGGCATAATGTCTGCAGCGGAGATTTCCTTTGAGATAATTTCTGACGGTGCGGGTCCTCAGAAAGTCAGCATCTGCGACGGACGGATCAATTACAACGGAACGCTGTATGATGAACTGTATTTCGACAGCGTTACGCGTTCCACTCTTTTCGCCGAGCCGTCTTTCATGCTATATGGTGTCACTATCGGCAAGGAATTCCATTGGCAGCAGAAAGTTGACCAGAAATTCGCCGGCTCGCTTAAATTCATAGTTGAGGGTGACAGCCTTACTGCGGTCAACCGTGTCGGTATCGAGGATTATCTGCTGAGCGTCATTTCTTCTGAGATGAAGCCGTCGGCTTCGCTGGAATTTCTCAAGGCTCACGCCGTCATTTCCAGAAGCTGGGTGATGTGCAACCTGCATACTCACGGCAGATACGACGTATGCGCGGATGATCATTGCCAAAGGTATCAGGGCGTGACAATGGTGCAGGGGGAGACCGCAAGACAGGCTGTCGATCAGACCTGGGGGCAGTTGCTCCGATATGGCACTCAGATATGCGATACCAGATTTTCCAAATGCTGCGGCGGCCGGTCGGAACTGTTCAGCACTTGCTGGGAGGACAAGGACTACCCTTATCTTCAGAGTGTGGAGGATCCCTACTGTGATTGTGAGAACGATGAGATCCTCAAAACCGTCCTTAACGACTACGATCTCCAGACACGCGATTTTCACGACTGGGAGGTCAGATATACCCGTGAGGAACTGTCAGATATCTTCAGGCGCAGGACAGGAATGGATGTGGGTACAGTGCAGGAACTGGAACCGTTGGAGAGGGGCGTGTCGGGAAGAATCAAGAGACTGAGAGTCATCGGCTCTTCCGACGTCGCAGTGATAGGCAAGGAACTTTCCATCCGCAGGGCCTTGAGTGAATCTCATCTGAAAAGTTCAGCGTTCGACATCTTATGGGAAGGGGATACGCTTGTGCTGAAAGGACATGGATGGGGTCACGGCGTAGGACTCTGCCAGATAGGAGCCGCAGTGATGGCCTCCAAGGGTTTTGATTACAGAGAAATACTGAAATACTATTATGCAGGAGCGGAAATCAGATAGGTCAGCCTGGGCTTGGGTCCCGACACTTTATTTCGTTGAAGGTCTCCCTTACTTCATTGTCAATACCATATCCCTCATAATCTTCAAGGACCTGGGAATGGACAACGGAAGGCTTGCCCTGATCACCAGTCTCATAGGGCTTCCGTGGATGATAAAACCTCTCTGGAGTCCTTTCGTGGACATATTCAGGAGCAAAAGATGGTGGATAGTGACGATGCAGGCTCTGATGGCCGTATCGGTGGGCCTGATAGCCGTGTCGCTTCCGGATGCTTCTCCGTTCACGCTTACCCTCATTCTGTTTGTTATAGCGGCATTCGCGTCAGCCACTCACGATATTGCCGCCGACGGTTTCTATATGATAGCTCTTGACAAAGACAGGCAGTCCGCTTTTGTCGGCATCAGGAATACTTTCTACAGAGTGGCGATGGTGTTCGGACAGGGCGTTCTGGTCGTTATAGCCGGCGTTCTGGAAACCGGAACCGGAAACGTGGCCCTTGCCTGGAGAATCACGCTTGTAGCGGCTGCTGTCATTCTCGCCGCGGCGACGGTCAGCCACGCCTTTATGCTCCCGGCCCCCGGTGCGGACAAGCCGGCAGGCAGAAAGAGCGCCGGTCAGGTCTTTTCCGAGTTCGGAAATGCGTTCGGCTCCTTCTTTACCAGGAAAGGAATATTTCTTGCTATTGCCTTCATGCTGTTGTACAGACTGCCGGAGGCATTTTCAGTCAAGATGCTTTATCCGATGTTCAGCGACCCCGTCGAGGCGGGCGGATTGGGTTTCGGAAAAGAAGCCTACGGACTGGTTTACGGTACTGCCGGAGTGATAGCCCTCCTTGCCGGAGGAATTCTCGGAGGACTTCACATATCCCGCAGAGGCCTCAGGACCTGTATTCTGCCTATGGCTTTGAGTCTGGCCCTGCCTTGTGCAGTTTATCTGTATATGGCTGCTTTGCAACCGGATTCGCTGTGGGCGATAGGCGGCTGCGTGGTTTTTGACCAGTTCGGCTACGGCTATGGATTTACTGCATATACCGTGTATATGATGAGATTCGCGGACGGACCGCTCAAGACATCACATTATGCGATATGTACCGGCTTCATGGCACTGTCCATGCTGCTGCCCGGCGCAATTGCCGGATATCTTCAGCAGGCACTCGGATATGAAGGATTCTTCGTGCTGGTTATGATATGCTGTACGGCAACCGTGGCTGTGGCCCTGGCAGCGAGACGCTCACCATTCATAGAGGAAGACAGATAGATGAAAAGGTTATTAACGATATTTTTGGCCGTTCTGGCCGCAACATTCGCTTCGGCTCAAGTCAAGCCGGGTATCGAGGTGCTTCGCGACAGCGGCTTCCGCTCTCTTGAGGGAAAGCGTGTGGGCCTGCTGACCAATCCGTCCGGGGTGGACAGCAAATTGAAGTCCACAGCGGATATTTTCAACGAGGCTCCGAATGTCAATCTTGTGGCCCTGTTCGCCCCTGAGCACGGTGTCAGAGGGGATGTTTACGCAGGCGGAAAAGTGGAATCGGGAGTGGACGAAATCACAGGTCTGCCGGTACATTCTCTTTACGGCTCCACAAGACAGCCGACCGATGCAATGCTGAAGGACATTGACGTGGTGGTATATGATATTCAGGATGTCGGAGTCAGGTCATATACTTTCATAAGCACGTTGGGGCTTATGATGAGGTCCTGCGCAAAACTGGGAATAGAAGTAATGGTGCTGGACCGTCCGAATCCCCTGGGAGGAGAAAAGATGGAAGGTCCGTATCCTCGCGAGGGGTTCTACAGTTTCGTGGGTCAGTACCGCATCCCATACATCTACGGACTGACAGTTGGCGAATTGGCAAGGCTCATCAATGAGGAGGGACTGAACAGGGGACAGAAGGGTGATGAAGAACCGCTCAGGTGCAAGCTCACTGTAGTACCTATGGAAGGTTGGACTAGGGATATGACCTATGACAGGACAGGTCTGCCGTGGGTTTTGCCTTCTCCGAATATTCCGTATGCTCAGACAGCAATCTGTTATCCTTGTTCCGGTCTTGTCGGTGAGTTCAACAACTATCTGAATATCGGCATAGGTTACAGCCTTCCGTTCGGCACCTTTGCAGCTGAATGGATTGACGCTGACGCACTCAAGACTGAACTTGACTCATACCATCTCGAAGGCATCGCTTTCAGGACAATACACTACACTCCTTTTTCCGGAAGCTGTAAAGGGAAACTGATCCACGGGGTGCAATATTACTTTACGGACTATGAGGCTGCCGGTATGACAACCATACAGTTTTATGTCATGCAGGCGGTATACAGGCTGTTCGGAAAGGACCCTTTCAAACTCTCGACAGGCCGGCTGGAAATGTTCGACAAGGTCTGCGGCTCGGACTACATTCGCACGATGTTTTCCAAGGCACTGGAAGTCAATGATATACTGGAGTATTGGAATCACGATGTGGATGGCTTTGCCGAGCTGGCGGAGCAGTACTGCATGTATTGAAAAACGAGTATCTTTGTAAGATATGGCAGTTATCGGAATAATGGATTCCGGAGTCGGAGGACTCAGTGTTTTCCGTGAGGCGGTCAAAATCCTTCCCCACGAGAAGTTCATATACTATGCGGACAACGCAAATTGCCCGTATGGTGACAAATCCGCAGCTTTCATCTGCGGGAGGGCCCGCGCGGTAACCGAGCTGCTCATCTCAAAAGGGGCGCAAGTGGTGGTCGTTGCTTGCAATACGGCAACTGCCGCCGCCATTTCAACCCTCAGGGCGGAATACGATATCCCGTTCATAGGGATGGAACCGGCTGTGAAGCCTGCGGCTCTCGGTACTAAGACCGGCGTTGTCGGAGTGCTGGCCACTGCTGGAACTCTTAGGGGCTCAAGATATTTGGAGACCAAAGGCCTTTTCGGGGAAGATGTAAAGATAGTGGAGCAAGTGGGACGCGGCTTTGTCGAACTCGTGGAGTCCGGAGACCTTCACAGCGGGAAAGCGTTCCGTACAGTTGAGGCGAGTGTGAGGCCGCTGCTGGATGCCGGAGCCGACAGGATAGTGCTTGGATGCACTCATTACCCTTTCCTCAGGGAACTGATTGAAAAGGTGGCCGGACCGGACGTGCAGGTAATGGATCCCGCACCCGCAGTAGCAAGACATCTTCTTGAAGTCATAGAAGAGAAAGGAATAGAGTTGGGGAACTCAAAGGGGGAAAATGAATTCATGGCCTCCGGTTCGGATGCCGTACTGAAGAAAATGATATGATTACTCAGGAGCAGATTAAAGAACTCAGACAGAGACAGGAGATACTGTACCGTTGCCTCGGGATAGAGGAAAAGCGTGCGGATGTAATCCGAAAGACAGAGAGAAGCCAGGCGGCCGATTTCTGGAACGATCCCAAGGAGGCGGAGACTTTTCTCAAGAAATTGAGCTCCGTCAAGGTGTGGATAAGTGCGTATGACAAGCTTGCAGGAGAAATAGATGATCTGGAGGTACTCAATGAGCTTGACCCTGAAGGAACGGATATTGACGAGACCTATGCGATTGCAGTCAGTGACGCCGAGGATCTCGAACTGAAGAATATGCTGGGTGATGAAGGTGACAATTTGGGTGCCGTGCTGACCATCAACTCCGGTGCCGGCGGCACGGAATCCAATGACTGGTCTGCAATGCTGATGAGAATGTATATGCGCTGGGGCGAGCGCAACGGATACAAAATGACGGTCACTGAGAACCAGGAAGGAGACGAGACTGGCATCAAGTCCGCCACCATTGAATATGAAGGAGATTATGCCTACGGATATCTGAAGGCGGAGTCCGGAGTTCACAGACTGGTGAGGATATCGCCTTTCAATGCACAGGGAAAGCGTCAGACAACGTTCAGCTCTGTGTTCGTCTATCCGCTTGTCGATGACTCAATCAACATTGAGATCAATCCGTCGGATATAGAGTGGGATACTTTCCGTTCCGGAGGTCACGGCGGCCAGAACGTGAACAAGGTCGAGACCGGCGTGCGGGTAAGGCATATCCCTACAGGCATTATGGTTGAAAATACCGAGACCAGAAGCCAGCAGGACAACAGGCAGAACGCACTGCGTATACTCAAGTCCCGTCTTTACGATATAGAACTGAAGAAGCGTCAGGAAAAGCAGGCGGAGCTGGAAGGTCAGAAGAAAAGCATTGAATGGGGCAGCCAGATACGTTCATATACCCTGCATCCGTACAAGCTGGTGAAGGACCACCGGACAGGTTTTGAGACCGCCGACACGCAGGGTGTGCTGGACGGCGACCTGAACGCATTCATGAAGGAATATCTGATGAACAAATAATAAATACATACAAATATGGCAGATTTCAAATACGCTCCTATGTTTCAGCTTGGAGCAGACAAGACAGAGTATTACAGGATTCCCGGATCCGAGAAATACGTCAGCACCGCAGATTTTGAGGGGCACAGAATTCTCAAGATTGAAAAAGAAGGGCTTACAGTGATGGCAAACACGGCTTTCCGTGATGTCAGCTTCCTGCTGAGGCGCTCGCACAACGAGCAGGTTGCCGGGATATTGAATGATCCGGAAGCATCGGAGAACGACAAATATGTCGCCCTCACGTTCCTTCGCAACGCTGAAGTGGCAGCCAAGGGCAAGCTTCCACTCTGTCAGGACACGGGAACCGCTATCATCCATGGAGAGAAAGGACAGCAGGTCTGGACAGGATACTGTGACGAAGAAGCGCTGAGCCTGGGAGTATTCAAGACTTATACGGAAGAGAACCTCCGATATAGCCAGAACGCGCCTCTCGATATGTACAGGGAAGTCAATACCAAGTGCAATCTTCCCGCACAGATAGATATCGAAGCGGCGGAGGGGGATGAATACCGTTTCCTTTGTGTTACCAAGGGAGGCGGCTCGGCGAACAAGACATATCTCTATCAGGAGACAAAGGCAAGGATACAGAATCCGGGCACACTGGTACCGTTCCTTGTTGAAAAAATGAAGAGCCTGGGTACAGCCGCCTGCCCTCCATACCATATCGCATTTGTCATCGGCGGCACCTCGGCAGAGAAGAACCTTCTCACGGTCAAGCTGGCGAGCACTCATTACTATGACGCTCTTCCGACAACGGGAGACGAGACGGGACGCGCATTCCGTGACGTCGAACTCGAGATGCAGCTTATTGAAGAAACTCATAAGATCGGCCTCGGTGCACAGTTCGGAGGCAAATATATGGCACACGATGTCAGGGTTGTACGCCTGCCTCGCCACGGAGCAAGCTGCCCTATCGGACTCGGAGTAAGCTGCTCGGCTGACAGGAATATCAAGACAAAAATCAACGCCGACGGTATCTGGATCGAGAAGATGGACGACAAACCTTATGAACTCATCCCTGAGTCTATGCGCAATGCAGGAGAGGGCGAGGTCGTGAAGGTGGATCTCAATAAACCTATGAAGGAGGTTTGCGCCCGGCTCAGCAATTATCCCGTAAGTACTCGTCTCAGCCTCAACGGAACCATTATCGTGGCGCGGGATATAGCGCATGCCAAACTCAAGGCCCGCCTAGATGCAGGTGAGGACCTTCCTCAATATTTCAAGGACCATCCTGTCTACTATGCCGGACCGGCAAAAACACCGGAAGGAATGCCTTGCGGATCTATGGGACCTACTACGGCCAACCGTATGGATCCATACGTTGACGAATTCCAGGATCACGGCGGTTCTATGATTATGCTGGCCAAGGGCAACCGTACGCAACAGGTGACAGACGCCTGCAAGAAACACGGCGGATTCTATCTCGGCTCTATCGGAGGACCTGCTGCTATCCTTGCGCAGGAAAATATCAAGTCCATCGAGTGCGTCGAATACCCTGAACTCGGGATGGAGGCAATCTGGAAAATAGATGTCGAGGATTTCCCTGCATTCATCCTGGTCGATGACAAGGGTAATGATTTCTTCAAGACGATAGGTCTCTGATAGATGTCGAAACCGCTTCGCATACTGCTCAAGCTGACAGTTGCAGTTGTCGGGATATTAGCCGTACTGCTCGTGTCGCTTGACCTTGTCCTCGATTCGGGATTTTTTCAAAAAAAGATCACGGAAGCAGTCGGAGACATTATGGATGCGGAGCTGGAGGTTTCCGATATAGACATTTCCCTTCTGGGACATTTCCCAAAAGTCAGGGTGACCGTCGATACGCTTACCCTGACGTACCCGCACGACAAGTACGAGGACTACGATACCCGTACTCCTCTTCATTCCTATATGGAAGCGGGACGAGGATGTGAGACGGATACTCTTGTCCGTCTGGACCGTTTGCAGGCGGCCGTGAACCTCTGGCAGCTGGCCGGGAAAAGATTCAGACTTGCCGACGCACGCGTATCCGGGCTGTCTCTGTATGCTCACAAATACGACAGCACGGCAGCCAACTGGAATATCTTCTCATCCAGAAAGGAAGACAGGCAGAGCGACCCTTCCGACTTTCCGTGGATATCCGTAGGCTCGTTCCTGATGGACGGCACGCCGACTGTCTACTATACTGACCGATCCGATGCCCTCGCCGCGAAACTGTCATTCAACAGTTTCTCTCTGAAGGGAGCGGCAAAACTGGGGTTCAAATCCGGTACCTTCTATCTCAGGGGAATGTCATTGTCTCTGGACAGCCTGAGCCTCGACTGTTCCACCCCTTCCGATGACGTAACCGCCTCCGTGTATGCATTGACACTGCAAAACCCTGCCGGAAATACCTATAGTCTCAAGCTGGATGCAGCTGCTCTTGCACATCTGGGCGATTTGGGCACGTTTGACGTTCCTGTGCACCTGGGCGGCTCATTGTTCTGTGACAACAAAAGGGGAGGAATGCTGCTGAAAACAGAGAACTTCGGCGGCGAAGTGGCATACATCCCGTTGACGGTTAACGGAATAGCAGATATTGCGGATGAAGGGACGAAGCTTGATTTGAATTTGAATGTCAATGGCTGTGACATCGCCGGCCTTCTGGACAGATATGTGGGCCGATTCGTGCCGGCCGCATCCGATTTCCTGACTGATGCCCGTCTCGATATGGACATCAAGGCAAAAGGTTTATTGGGCGGCTCCAGCTTGCCTGCCATTGAGGCTTCGATGCATATACCGGCGTCGAACCTGGCTTATCTGCCGATGAATCTGTGTACGGACTGCGAATTGGACCTGGATGCGTCTCTGTCCGAAAAGAAGGTGCTCTCTGCAGTGCTCCATACTTTCAACGTGAATGGGGACGGCCTTGCAATGAAGCTAAAAGGCGATGCATCCGATATTCTCGGACGGTGGAAACTCAACGCTGGAGTGGACGCATCAGCTGTGCTCGGCACCATCAGTCATTTCCTTCCCGATTCACTCGATATCGATGCGGACGGCAAAATTATGCTCAATGCCTCTGCCTGTGTCACGAAGGATGAATTCAAAAGCCTGAGATTCGATAAATCAAGCCTTGACGGAGTGATTTATTCGGACTGCATACTGTTTGCGATGCCTGATGATACTATTGCTGCAAGGGCTTATTCTCCTGAAATCAAACTTGGAGTCAACAAAGGAAACATCGTGGCTTCCGTAGATGCAGATTCCATTTGTTTCGAGAGGTCCGGCCTCAGCGCCAATGTGCGTGCAATGCGCAACAGACTCCGATGCTATCCTGTGGAGAGCCGTGGAAAGACTGTCCCTCATATAGATTTCAGTACGAACGGGAAGACCGTAGCACTCCGTACAGCGGAATCAAGGATAGGACTCAGGGATATTGATGTGCAGACAAGTTTTCAGAAAATGCCGCATCGCAGAGCTGTGGCGGATTCGACGGTTGTCGGCAGAATACGGGAGTGGAACCCTAGAGGCAGAATTTCTGTAGGCGGAGGCGCTGCCGTCACTCCAGCGATGCCTCTCCGTTCCCGTATGGTAGGCCTCAGGGGAAGCTTTGACGGGAGACGGATCAATCTGGACACCCTGGCGGTGAGAATCGGCTCATCCGATCTGGGCTTGGACGGACAGGTCCGCGGATTCTTCAGGGCTCTTGCCGGGCGCGGCGTACTTGCTGCCGATATGAACGTCAAATCAGAAAGACTGGACCTCAATGAGATGCTTGTGGCATTCGGAAAGGGGTACAAGATGGATTCGGATATATTGGATTCCATCCCTGATGCGGACGTGAGCAAGGCTGATATCTCAGTGATAAAAGTGCCGGGAAACGTAGATTTCAAGCTGGGTTTGGTGGCCGACCGCGTCGACTTTGCAGAGATGGGCATCAATCCCCTCATTGTCAACATATCGGTTAAGGACAGGGTTGCCCGCCTGACTGATATGAGCCTCGAATCGGAAGTAGGCGATATGGATATTGAAGCCTATTATGCCACCAAAAGCATATCTGACGTGTCGTTCGGTGCCGACCTGCATCTGAAGGACGTCTCTTCTGAGGGGATAATCAATATGTTGCCCAACGTGGACAGCCTGATGCCCGCGCTGCGTCATTTTGAAGGAAAACTAAGCGCTGATATGTCAGTCTCTTCCCGGCTTGACAGTGGAATGAACGTCCTGTGGCCTACTCTTGAAGCAATCCTGCGAATCAAGGGACATGACCTTATGATCAGCGATGCCGGAAATCTCAGAAAGGTCACCAAGATGCTCATGTTCAAGAATAAGGATATCGGTCATATCGATGACCTGAGCGTGGACGCAATGGTTCACAACGGAGAGTTGGAAGTGTTCCCGTTCAAGCTTGGAGTTGACCGTTACCGTTGCATACTGGCAGGCGTACAGGGTATTGACAAAACACTGAACTATCATATTTCCATTACCCAGTCTCCGTTCCTCATTCCTTTCGGAGTCAACATATACGGTAATACGGACAATTGGAAATATTCGATCGGACTTGCAAAATACAGCAATGCGAATATGCCCGTCTATACCGAACAGCTTGACGCCATACAGCTCAATCTCGTCGAATCCATCAGGAACATCTATAACGTTGGAGTCGAAAAAGCCCGCGGTACAGCCCGTATGGGCGGATATTTCATGAGGAGTATGTCCGATTACAACGGCCGGAAGACCGAGGAGGAACTATCCGGGCGGGAAGCAGAAAAATCTGCCGTGGATTCTCTGGCCGTTATTTATCGTCTATCTCCTTGAGAAGCTCTTCTACAGCAGCCCTCAGCTGTGAATCCTCGCCTTTGACAACTGTCTCGGGAGCGTTGAGGACGTATACGTCAGGCTCAAGCTGTGTCCCCTCGAGGTATGTGCCCTCTGCGGTACGGTATCCGATGACGGGTACGCCAAAGATAAGGTCAGAATCCTGGAGGGTGATCCAGTTTACGCTGGACATGGTTCCCGGAACGGGTGCGCCTACAAGTTTGCCTATCTTCTGATGGCTGTACACCCAAGGGGTGCCGTGGGCGTTGCTGTAGTTGGCCTCGCACTGTACCATAATGCTAGGCTTGTTCCAGCGCCTGCTAGGCATTTCGCAACTCTCGCGTCCGCGGATAACCTGGGTAAGGTACTTCTCTCCGCTGAAGAAAATCTCGATGTCTTCGTGCATGCGTCCGCCGCCGTTGTAACGGGTGTCGATGACGATGCCTTCGCACTTGTTGAACTTTCCTAGAACATCCGAATACATAGGACGGAAGTGTGCGTCATTCATAGCGTCGATGTGAACGTATCCGAGACGTCCGCCGGACCATTTCTCAACGTCAGCGGCTCTCTGCTTCACCCAACGGTCGTACAGCAGGTCATTCATAGCCGCGGTTTTGACAGGGAGTACGACATACTCCTTTCCGTCTTCCGTGGTGACGAGGGTCTTTTTCCCGGCCTGACCCATCAGAAGGATGCTTGCATCCTGCTCGGCTGTGATTTCTGTGCCGTTGATGTGTGTGATGACGTCTCCGGCCTTGAGTCCGAGCTTGAAATGGTCGAACGGTCCGCCCTTGACGACTTCCGAGACTTTGAGACCCCTTCCTGCATAGTTCAGGTCGAACAGAAGTCCGAGAGAGGCGGTAGGCTCCTTTGCTCCGGCCGGATAATATCTGCCTCCGCTGTGGGAGACATTGAGTTCGCCGAGCCATTCGCTGAGCAGCTCGGAGAAATCATAGCCGTTGGAGATATGCGGCAGGAACTTGCGGTAGGCTGCAGTGTAGCCGTCCCAGTCGACTCCGTTCATATCTTCGACGAAAAGACGCTTCTGCGCTTCACGGTAGACATAATTGAACATATATTCACGCTCGGCTGCGTGGTCTATCTTATATTCTGCATTGTAGTCGATGGATTTGAGCTTATCTCCGTCCAGCTTCTTCATACGGCTACCAAGGAGGAATATATCCTTGCCCTCGGCATCGGTCTCGAAATGCCCGCTTCCCGCGCCCTTGGCGATAAGCTTGGTCTCGTGACCGCGGATATCAAGTTTCCAGAGGTCCATACCGCTCTCGAAAGAGGCGAGATAATAGAGAGTTTCTCCGTCCTTCGAAATGATTGCGTCGCCGAGATTGCTGCTGTTAGGGGTGAGCCTGACTATCCTGTCGCGGATACCCTCAAGCTCCACGACAACAGCCTTCGTCTCAGGCTCTTTCACTTCACCGTCCTTCTTGTTCTTATTGCCTTTCGGCTTGTCTTCGGATTTCGTTTCAGCCTTTTTCTCTATTTCTTTGCGGAGTTCATAATCCTCCTCGGAAAGCATATACCTGTCGTATGCATCCTGGTTCAGGAAGCACAGGAAAACGTCGTCCTGTGAGCCCCAGGAAGCCTGTGCGCGCATACCGTAGATTTCGCTCTCGAAGATGATCCCGTTGCCGTCGAGCACCCACTTCGGTGAGTGTGACATATATCCGCTGGCGGTAAGGTTGGTGATTTCCCCACCGTAGGCGCTGACGATACCCATATCGTTGTACGGCTCGTGGCCGTTGGCGGTGTATTCTATCACGAACCATTTTCCGTCAGGACTCCAGGCATATTCGAAGCCGTTTGACTGGCTGAACCAAGTGCTCCCGTCGGTGACCTGTCTCACGTCCCCGGTCTCGAGATTCACTACCATCAGGCGTATCCTGTCCTCGATGAAAGCCAATTCCTTGCCGTCAGGGGAGAAAGCAGGGTATGAACGTTCCACATTGAGGTCCGGGAGCAGAGGCTCTTCCCTGACAAGGGTCGCATTAGGGAAATTGGGATCCTCTTCGCGCTCTATCCTCGCGATGTAAAGCTGTGACAGACCGTCGCGTTCACTGGTGTATACAAGAGAACGGTTGTCCGCGCCGAAATCAACGTTGCGTTCTGCTGCCACGGTATGTGTTATCTGTTTGGTCGTGCTGTAATCGACGGAAGTCACGAAAACTTCTCCGCGTACGATAAACGCAATCTGCTTGCCGTCAGGGCTGAGCGTTGTGCCTGTAGCGCCGGAGCCCGTTTTGAAAAGCTCAATCTGCGGAGCTTCATCCAGAGTAAGGTCGATGTTGACTTTCTGCGGCCGGGAACCCTCGGCCATGGTAAATATTTCCCCGTCCCAGGTAAAGCACAGTTTGTCGCCTCCACGTGAGAGGAAACGTACCGGATGCGTGTTAAATGAAGTGATCTGCTTCCAGTCCGCTTTCCCGGCCTGAGCGTCTGAAGGGATGCCCCAAACATTCATTGTACCTCCGTCAACCTCGCTGAGAATGAACACTTTCCGGCCGTCGGCGCTGAGGACAGGGTTGCGGTCCTCTCCCGGACGATTGGTGAGATTGGTGTGCTTTCCGGTGCTGACGTCATAGCGCCAGATGTCTCTAGTAATGGATGAAGTGTGGTGCTTGCGCCATTCGTCTTCGCCTCCCTTGCGGTCCTGATATACGAAAAAATCTCCGTTGGGACTGTAACTCAACATCTCTGCGGGAGTGGCCAGCACCTGTCCGGATTTTCCGCCTGTCACGGGTACGGCATAAAGTTCGGTCAGCGAACTTGCCGGGAAAGAAGCGCTCTCCGCAGGGTCCTGGATGGCCGCGCTGAAAAGTACTTTATCCCCTTCAGGAGTGAATGCGGAAGGGATTTCCGATGCGGAATTGTAGGTCAGGCGGGTCGCTTTGCCTCCATTTGCAGGCATAATGTACACGTCATATCCTCCGTTCCTGTCACTCGCGAAAGCGATGCTCCGGCAGTCGGGGCTCCATACGGGAAATGCTTCGTAGCTGTCCTGAGTAGTGAGCCTTACGGCAGTTCCTCCCTCTGAAGGGACAGACCAGATGTCTCCCTTGTAGCAGAATGCGATGTTCTTTCCGTCAGGTGAAATCCTGACATCCCTGAGCCACATAGGTGTGAGGGCTCCGGATGAAATGGCACTGCCGCAAGCACAAGCAAGTGACAATGCAATGGCTGCAAATTTCTTCATGTTATAGTAAGTTTTTGATTCTCAAACTTTTCTCAATTAACCCGAATGTCGGCTGGACCATTTCTTCGCGGGCTGTCCAGAAAACGATTATTGCCAGCACTCCGCTCTTCACTTCCTGGGCGATGAAGCGCATAGGGCAGTCCTCCTCGGTGAGGGCCCGGAAGCCCCAGGCGTTCTTGCCGTTGAATTTGAATTTCTCTATCGGGTTGGAATCCTCGTCTCCGTCATCAAAGCCCACAGTTTCCGCATAATTCGCAAAAGCCTGGTCTTCTGCCGTTTCTCCTTCAGGCATGTCCCCGACGTAGATATCTATCAGGATATCGTCGGATTTGTCTTTGTCTGACGGAAGGTGTGCCTCGAGATGGGAAATTTCGACTCCGGATTCGTCGAAGTATGTTTCCGATATGGCGTTCCATCCTTCCGGAAGCCTGAATGTTATGTCGTATGCCATAATATTGAACGATTCTTTCAACGCAAAGTTAATAAATTCCTTCTATTCTTTATTTTTAGTATATTTGTTAGAAAGTTCACGAAAGTGGTATACGACGGCTTTCTGAAATATTCGCTGGGCGAGGGTGTCGAAGCCTTCACGACAATGCGTGATTCGACGTTGCCGTACAGCATTGTCTGCGGCCATCAGGTTCATGGGAACAAAGTCGCTGTCATTGATGGCCCTTCGGTGACCCGAGAGGAACTTGAAGGCTATGACGCTCTGGTGACCAGTCTTCCCGTGGCGATAGGAGTACTCACCGCCGACTGTGTTCCGATACTTCTTTATGATCCTGAGAACAGGGTGGTGGCGGCGGTCCATTCCGGATGGAAGGGGACTGTTCAGAAGATAATCTTCAATGCAATCTCCGTGATGGCTTCCAAATTCGGCTCTTCATCATCCGATATGCTTGCCGTGATAGGACCGGGCATCAGTTTCGACAATTTCCAGGTAGGCGAGGAGGTCCCTCAATTTTACAAGGAAGCGGGATTCCCGCTTGATCTGGTATGGAGGTGGGACGGCGTACCCGAGTCCGGAACTATGAAGGGCGGGCATCATTTGGACTTGAAGGTTGCCAACAGGTGGCTTCTTGAAAATGCAGGCATTCCACCTTCCAACATTCAGTGCAGTGATATCTGCACCTTCGCCGATATGCGTTTCTACTCAGCCAGGAGGGAAGGGTATGACTGCGGCAGGAATATTAATTTCATAAGATTGAAATAATCAGATATGCAAGAGAAGAAAGTCTCCAGAAGGGAGGCCGTCAAGGCAATGGGAACCGCAGCAGTCGCTGCTGCAGTTGCCGTTTCCGGAGCGGGGGTCGCAGCCTCCTGCACCGATGACAAGACAAAAGGAACAGGTAAAATGAAAGTCATGCTTCTGAACGGCAGTCCGCGTCAGGACGGCAACACTGCCACCATTCTCAATGAAATCGCCGGCCAGTTGAAAAAAAACGGGATAGAAAGTGAAATATTCAATATAGGCAGCGCTCCGGTGCGCGGTTGCATAGCCTGCGGCCAGTGTCATGCACAGGGATTGGGAAAATGTGTGTTTGATGATGACGTGTGCAATACTCTTATCGCCGCGATGTCGGAATGCGACGCGCTGATAGTGGGTTCTCCGGTGTATTACGGGACCCCTTCGGGTCAGGTGCTCTCTGTGCTTCAGAGAATGGCGTACTCTGCCGGAGCTGTTATGCAGGGCAAGCCTGCGTCCGCTTTCACCGTGTGTCGCAGAGGTGGCGCTTCGGCTGCTTTCCAGACTTTGCAGATGCCTTTCCAGATGCTCAATATGCCTATCGTTACATCCCAGTACTGGAACATAGCTTACGGTTCCGGCAAGGGTGAAGTAGCAGAGGATGCCGAAGGCCTCCAGACCGCCCGCACCCTCGCGGAGAATATGTCTTATATGCTGAAACAGTTTGCCACCGGTTCAGCTGATGAACCGCACAGGGAACGCTGGATAACAACCAATTTCATCCGCTAGACATCAGAATGAAGGCCGGACTTCTTGCAAAGTGTCCTGCTTGAGCTCTTCCAGATGATTATGTCCTGGAATACGACCATAGGGCAGAGTACAGAGCAATAGATGCGTCCGAAGAGTACAGTCAGAAGAATGATGCCGATAACGGCGGCGAAATTCAGCGCCAGAAGTGAAGGGGAGAGTAATCCCTGCAAAGAACAGTGCGGCGCCTTCTTTTGCTTTGCATAGCGCGGAGAGACAGGGATTCGAAAACCAATACCAATGTGCTTCATATATCGTTAATCCAAGGATTTATATTTGACATTTTTACATACGCAGGTGTTTGGATTTTCGTAAAAATGGGGTAACTTTGGGGTAACATTTAAGGTTGAACCGATATGAAGATCAAGTACAAGATTACGTTCAAACTCCGTTCTTTCGGCAGAAAAACCATCCGTCATCAGATAAGGATGCGCTTTTCCTTCAATGCGCAGCGCACGGATATTGCCACAGGATGGAATCTGGACT
>JAZLFC010000041.1:0-22290 GCA_045615565.1 Candidatus Cryptobacteroides sp.
TTGCGCAATACGCGAGTGACTCGCGTCCGCGCAACTTTTAAAGGAGGCAACTTCTTTTCCTGTTTTCCGTAAAAGTATTTATCTTTGCGATATGAGCGATAGGGAATACATACACTCCTTTTCCGATTACCTCTTCTGGGATGTAGATAAAGATTCTATAGATCTGGAGGCCAATGCCTCGTATGTGGTTCAAAGGGTGCTTGAACTCGGACAATTCAGCGACTGGAATCTTCTGGTCCGGAGATATGGTATCCCGCGCATCAGCTCCGTTGCTCAAAATCTTCGAACCCTTGATCCGAAAGCGCTTTCTTTCATATCAGCTGTATCATCCGTACCCCTGGAGTCTTTCCGATGCTTTACTACGAAACAATACACCCAGACACACTGGAACTTCTGAAGAAGATACAATCCTTGGAACTGTTTGCTGATACCCGGCTTGTAGGAGGAACGGCATTGGCTCTTCAGATAGGACATAGAAAGTCCATTGATTTGGATTTTTTCGGGCATCTTGATGCTTCCCTTGAGGAGATAGCGATGGAACTTTCGGAATTTGCCGATGTAAATCCATTGTCTTCATCAAAGTCCATGCGGTTCTTGATAGTGGATGGAGTAAAAGTTGATATTGTCAGTTATCCTTACGAATGGATTGACAATCCTGTCATAGAAGACGGCATTATTTTGTCAGGGGTAAAGGATATTTCAGCAATGAAGTTGTCTGCTATAACAAATCGCGGAACGAAGAAAGATTTCATTGACTTGTATTTTCTCTTGAAAAGGTTCTCTTTCAACGAACTGATAGAATTTTATCTTCAAAAATATACCGGCGCACAATTGTTTACGGTTCTGAAAAGTCTCACATATTTTGAAGATGCAGAAGGGGACCCTCTGCCAGTGATGATAGAGCCCATCAGTTGGGATGAAGTCAAAACGACAATCGTTGCGACTGTCAACCGATACTTGATTGAATCGAGGTTTTGATTATTCGCGTGGTTTCGGAGTTTGCGCAATACGCGAGTCACTCGCGTCCGTGCAACTTCGGACGGGCGGATATTGTCAAAACGGGTATCCGATTCCGAAGTTGAGCCGTAAACCGTCTTTCCAGAAGTTGGGGATATTGTAGTATCCGGCATGTCCCGTATCATAAGGAGCGTGGACAGCGACTCCGAGGTCAAGGCGTATGACTATTGATTCATAGTCCAGACGCAGTCCGGCTCCGGTTCCCAAGGCTATCTGGTTGAGGAAGGTTCTTGCATCAAGATGACTGTGAACACGGCCCCGTTGAGTTCCAGCTTCATATCTCCTGTGTGGAAAATCTGCGAACTGTAGTTCTGATTATGGAAGTCTCCAGGGCCGTATTGACATCCCTGCCCTTGTCGCGGTAATTGTTGTAACTGAATGCATATCTGGCAGACGGGATGAACTCGTTGCCCGCAAAGAGTTTCAGAAGTTCGACGAAGCCGACATCGGTTGTCAGTTTCTCGGATGCCCTGTTCGCAAGCACAATCGAAAGATAAAGTGGAGAAAAACTGTGCGTGACATACTTGTTCTGACGGAAACTTAAAGAAAAATCGGTATGTTCATTGGCGAAATTAATGCTGAACTGACCTCCGAGATGAAATTATGCGTTTGCAGAAAGAGCAATAAGTGCAAAAATACAAGAAATAAAGACTTTCTTCATTTGTATATTTTTGAGAATTGATGACTGTTGAAATTCAAGTTTGCAAATGATTAAATACCGGTTATCCAGGCTGCAATGTCGCTGAGGACTTCTGGAGAGAAAGTCTCCTGAATTGAACGATATTCCGTCGGCAACCCTGTCTGACAGTGCTGGAAGAGGTGGTTGAGCTCCGGATACTCTTTGATGACACTGGATGGGTTCCCGCTCAGGCCGGCTCTGATACCCGGCAGGTTGACGGAAGAAATCACCTGACAGTCCCTGTCCCCGTTCACGGCAAACACGGGACATTTGCAGGCTTCGATATCCGGAGAGGGATCGTAATTGATGAACCAGCTTAGCCAGGCGCTGCCCTGTGAGAGTGCGGTGGCCCGGAAAGACTGCAGGGTATGGCGCTGGTCCGACCCCTGAAGTTCCAATATTCTGTTGGACTGGGCCAAAAGCGCCTCGTCTCCCTTGACCCCGATGCCGGCCAGACTGACAACGAAATCCACATCCCCCGCTGCGCCGAGCATAAAGGCGATGCTTGCACCTTCACTGTGTCCGATGACACCAATTTTCCCGAAGCATCCCTTTTCCTTCAGAAAGCTGACACCCTCGCGCGCATCATCCAAAAAGTCCGGAGTCGTGGCTTTGGAAACGTCTCCTCCAGTGGATGCACCGAAACAGCGGTCGTCATATCTCAGGGAAGCGATACCGTTTCTCGCCAGAAAGTCTGCAATCACGAGGAAAGGCTTGTGATCATATATCTCTTCATTTCTGTCTTCAAGCCCGCTGCCAGAAACGAAAATAACCACCGGATTGCCCTCTGAGGCAGTTTGCGGGGTAATAAGCGTACCTGCCAGAGTAGCTCCGGCCTTTTCATTTGTGAAAGTCACTTCTTCTTCCGTGTAAGGGAACGGAGCCGAAGGATTCTGCGGGCGGTTCAGTTTTTCAACCCCCTTTTTCAGAGTGAGAGGGATCTCCTGCCCGAGCTGGGTGAATGTGCCTATCAGGGAGTCTCCGAAAAGAATTCCCTTGTATGAGGCCCCCAAAGAAGCGACGCTGACTTCCAGGGAAACGGAATTGATGACGGAAGCCGTGGCCTTGATACCTTTGGCACTCTGGTCCGGGCTGTCCATCGTACACTCCAGCGTCCCGTCAGGCCCTGATGAGAGATTTATGACGATGGTGAGGGATACCGGCCCTGCGGAGAGTTTCCCGCTCCAGCTGCCGACAAAAGCCTCCTGCGCCGTCAGCGGAGAGGATAGGAATAAAAGAGCGGCGGGCAGAAGAAATCGCAAAAGAGGTCTCATAAAAATTGTTAACTTTACAGAACGTGATTTCAAATATAGCAAATTAATGAGAAAAATTATTATCGTATGCCTTTCTCTGGCATTGTACACGGCATTGTCCGCACAAGAAAATGACTGGGTGGCAAGTTGGGCCCCCGCACTGCAGATGGCGGAACCTCACAACTGCCCTCCCGAGCCATATCTGGAAGGCAATTCCCTGCGCCAGATTCTACAGCTTTCGACAGGTGGAAGCCAAATCAGGATACGTCTGTCAAACATCTTCAATGAAGACGATACGGAAATCGTCAGCGTGGAGGTCGCAAAGGCCCTGACGATGGGAGAAAGCCCGGAAATAGACAGGAAGACAGTGCATAAGGTGCTTTTCGGCGGGAAAAAATCCGTTACGATGAAAGAGGGGGAGGCGGTTGTCTCGGACGTTATTGACTTTCCTGTGGAAGACAGGGAGAATCTTGCAGTCACCATACGTTTCGGCAAAGTTTCGTCAACTTGCATCACCGGTCACCCCGGGTCGAGGACCACTTCGTATATAGCCGGCGGCAGGAAACCTGATTTCAGCAAGGCGGTACGTACCGACCACTGGTATATACTCAGCGGCGTGGACGTGAAGGCAGGAGAGTTCTCCCGTCTCGTCACTGTCATCGGCGATTCCATCACCGACGGCCGCGGGACGACTACCAACGGTCAGAACCGCTGGACGGACGTGCTCTCCCGCAGGCTTCTGATGAATCCCACCACTCGTGATGTCGCAGTTGTCAACAAGGGCCTCGGCGGAAACAACATCGTACGCGGAGGTCTTGGACCGGCGGCGCAGACGAGATACGGACGTGATATCTTTGAAGAACCCGGTGTCAGATATGTCATCCTTTTTGAAGGAGTGAACGACATAGGCACTTCATTCGACCCGTTGAAGACCGTATCGGAGATAATCGGTATCTACAGGGACATCATCGCGAAGATACACGACCGCGGCCTGAAGGTATTCGGCGCGACGGTGATGCCTTTCGAAGGCAACGGATACTTCACTCCTGAAAAGGAAGCGGCAAGGCAGGCGCTTAACGCCTGGATCAGGAACTGCAGGGATTTTGACGGTCTGATTGATTTCGACGCAACGATGCGTGACCCGCAGAATCCGCAGCGTCTGCAGGAAAAGTATCTCTTTGAGAACGATTGGCTGCACGTCAATGCGATGGGCTATTTCGATATGGGCTCCAGCATTGACCTGAGCCTTTTCGAATAGTCTATACCAGATCTGCAAGCACAATGGCGGTCACGGCTTCGACAATGACCGGAGTGCGTAGGGCGAAACATACGTCGTGGCGGCCTTTAATCTGAAGGGTCGCCATTTTTTCTGTCTTGAAATTGTATGTCTTTTGAGGCTTGGATATGCTGGAAGTAGGCTTGAAAGCCACCCTGAAGACAATCGGGGCTCCGTTGGTGATGCCTCCGTTGATGCCTCCGGAACCGTTTTTCCGCGGACCATCAGGCCCGAAAGGATCGTTATGCTCGGAACCTTTCATCGAGCTGGCTCTGAAACCGTCGCCGAATTCGATGCCGCGCACTCCGGGAATTGAAAATACGGCATGGGAGATGAGGGATTCGACGCTGTCCCAGAACGGCTCGCCGAGGCCGATAGGCACATTGTCAACCTGACATTGTACGACAGCCCCCAATGAGTCCCCCTCAGCGGCTGCGGCTTCGATCATACCGTCCCATTTTGATGAGTCTTTCTCTCCTCCGATCTCAACGACGCTGCTTGTGAACTCCATCCCTTCAAGGATTTTCTTGGCGATAACCCCGGCGGCTACGACAGGAAGCGTCATTCGACCGGAAAAATGGCCTCCTCCGCGCGGATCGTTGGCCCAATCCCACTTTACGGCCGCAACATAGTCGGCGTGCCCGGGACGGGGCATTTCGTCGAACAGGGCATAGTCATCGGGATGTGTGTTGCCGTTATCGAAAAGGATGGTCAGTGGGGCGCCGGTCGTATGTCCTTCAAACACTCCGCTGATGATTCGGGGAAGGTCGGACTCAAGCCTCTGCGTGCCGGCCTTGCCCTTCGGAGCCCTTCTGGAGATGTCGTCTGAGAAGTCAGACGGGCTGACAGGTATGCCTTCCGGTACGCCGTCGAGAGTGACGCCTATCGTTTCACCGTGTGATTCTCCGAAGATGGAGACTTTGAAAATTCTTCCGAACGAGTTCATAGTGCAGCAAATATAACAAATTGCGAGAAAAAGAATATCTTTGTATTGGATATGGATGAGATTCTCAAAGACCTTGCAGCACAGGAGTACAAGGAAGGCTTCGTGACCGAAGTCGAGCAGGAGTTCGTGCCGAAAGGACTGGACGAGGATATTGTCAGGACCATTTCTTCAATCAAGGGTGAGCCGTCCTGGCTGCTTGATTTCAGGCTGGACGCCTTCAGGAAGTGGCAGAATATGAAAGAGCCTCACTGGGGCCATTTGCAGCTTCCTGAGATCGATTACCAGAATATTATCTATTACGCGGCTCCCAAGAAAAAGGAGGACAGGCCGACGGAGATTGACCCGGCCCTGATGGAAACGTTTGACAAACTGGGTATCCCCATCAGGGAAAGGGAATATCTTGCAGGGGTCAGGGACCGCAGCGAGGTTGCGGTGGATGCGGTTTTCGATTCCGTAAGCGTCACCACTACATTCCGCAAGACACTTTCGGAAAAGGGCATAATTTTCTGCTCTTTCTCCGAGGCGGTCAGGGAACATCCTGAGTTGGTGCGCAAATATCTCGCATCGGTGGTCCCGTCGGGGGATAACTTCTTTGCGGCCCTCAATTCGGCCGTTTTTTCCGACGGATCGTTCTGCTATATTCCCAAGGGCGTCAGCTGTCCTATGGAACTCAGCAGTTATTTCCGCATAAACGCCAGCGGCACGGGGCAGTTTGAAAGGACTCTGATAATTGCCGACGAGGGCTCGCAGCTGAGCTATATGGAAGGCTGCACGGCACCGATGCGTGACGAGAACCAGCTTCATGCCGCCGTGGTGGAGATTGTGGTGGAAAAAGACGCGGATGTCAAATACAGTACTGTACAGAACTGGTATCCCGGCGACGCCGGCGGCCGTGGCGGTATCCTGAATCTTGTAACGAAGAGGGGAATCTGCAAGGGCAGCGGCTCGCATCTCAGCTGGACACAGGTAGAGACCGGCTCGGCCGTCACTTGGAAGTATCCGTCAACCATATTGAAAGGAGACAATTCTTCCTCTGAGTTCTACAGTGTCGCTATGACGAACAATTATCAGCAGGCCGACACGGGCACAAAGATGGTGCATATCGGGAGAAATACCCGGAGCAGGATAATCAGCAAGGGAATTTCTGCCGGGCACAGCCAGAACAGCTACCGTGGTCTTGTCAGAATGAACCGTGGGGCGGAGAACGCGCGCAATTATTCGCAGTGCGATTCGTTGCTGATAGGTTCGCAGTGCGGAGCGCATACGTTCCCTGTGATTCAGAGTATGAATCCGACGGCGACCGTGGAGCACGAGGCAACCACTTCCAAGATAAGTGAGGACCAGCTGTTCTATTGCAATCAGAGAGGCATAGGACCGGAAGAGGCAGTCAGCCTGATAGTCAACGGATATGCGAAAGAGGTGCTTCAACGGCTCCCGATGGAATTCGCGGTAGAGGCGCAGAAGCTGCTGTCAGTATCCCTGGAAGGGGCTGTAGGATGAAAAACAGATGGAAATGAAAGATACATTGTTGGAAATAAAGGACCTGCACGCGGGCGTGGAAGGGAAAGAGATACTCAAGGGCATCAGCCTTTCTGTCCGTCGCGGTGAGGTTCACGCGATTATGGGACCGAACGGTGCCGGAAAGAGCACGCTCGGCGCGGTTCTGACGGGCCGCCCCGATTTCAGGGTGCTTTCAGGCTCGGCCGTATTTGACGGCAGGGACCTTTTCCTGATGTCCCCGGAGGAACGCTCGTGGGCCGGTTTGTTCCTGAGCTTCCAATATCCGGTGGAGATTCCCGGAGTCAGCATCACGAACTTCATTAAAACGGCTGTCAATGCGCGCAGGAAGGCACTCTCGCTCCCGGAACTCAAACCGGCCGGGTTCCTTTCGATGATGCGGGAGAAGATGGCTTTTGTGGAAATGAAGAGTGAATTTGCAAAGCGTGAAGTGAATGTAGGCTTCTCCGGAGGCGAGAAGAAAAGGAACGAGATTTTCCAGATGGCTATGCTGGATCCTACGCTGTCGATACTTGACGAGACCGATTCAGGCCTGGATGTCGATGCCTTGAAGATTGTGGCTGAAGGTGTCAATTCACTGCGGTCCCCTGAAAAGTCATTCATAATAATCACCCATTACCAGAAACTTCTGGAATATATCCATCCCGACGTGGTGCATGTGCTGAAGGATGGCAGGATAGTGAAAACCGCAGGTCCCGAACTGGCAGACCTGATATGGCAGAAAGGATTCGAAGGAATTGATGAATAAGGTCTATGTCATAGGAAAAGATGCCGTGCCGCAGAGTTTCAGACTCGGTGCGGGAGAGAGGCTGGCTCTCACTTTTGTCGTGCTGCAGGGAGTGGACTGCGAACTTCCTGTCGGGATTGAACTTGACGGGGAGGGGGCGGAAGTGGACATAGCGGGGCTTTACCTGTGCAACGGATCACAGAAAATAAGCATCAATATCAAACTGAGACACAATGCCTGCTCCTGCACTTCCACTCAGATGTTCAAAGGGATAATGGACGGCAGCGCGAGGGCGGAATTCAACGGGCTGGTATATGTGAAGAAAGATGCGCAGAAGGCCAGGGCATATCAGGAGAACCATTCCATCCTGTTGAGCCGTGAGGCTTTCGCGCAGTCAAGGCCGCAGCTGGAGATATATGCGGATGACGTGGAGTGCTCGCACGGGGCAACGACAGGATTCCTGAATGCGGAGGAACGGTACTATATGCAGTCGAGGGGAATACCTGAGAAGGAGGCCCGCAGACTGCAGATGATATCGTTCCTGTCGGAAGTGGCGTGCAGGTTACCGGAAAAATTAAAAGAAGAAATATATGATAGTCTATCCTAATGCCAAATTGAATCTCGGCTTGAGCATCGTCGGAAAGAGGCCTGACGGCTTTCACGACATAGAGACTTTGTATATCCCTTACAAAGGAATGAAGGATGAGCTTGCCATCGAACGTTCAGATAGATTTGAAGCCCGTATCGGAGGTTTCTGGAGCGAAGAAGACGACCTTACGGTAAAAGCCTACAGGCTGCTGGGCTCCAGCCACAGGATTTCGCCCGTACGAATACGTCTCGTCAAGGGAATCCCTGTCGGGTCGGGTCTCGGCGGCGGTTCCTGCGACGCCGTCTTTGCGTTGAAGGCATACAATGAACTGTTTTCTCTCGGGCTGAATCAGGACAAACTTCTCCAGTTTGCATCCAGATTGGGAAGCGACTGCTCTTTCTTCTTCTACAACAGGCCTATGCTCGGTACAGGAAGAGGGGATGTCCTCGAACCGTATGACATTGACTTGAGCGGATATGATATCAAGGTACTGGTGCCCGAGCGGATCAGGGTAAGTACGGCGGAGGCTTATGAAGGCGTGACTCTTCACGAAGGAATGCCACTGCGGGAAGCCCTTTCGCATCCGGTGGAGGATTGGAAGAACGTACTTGTGAATGATTTTGAGAAGACAGTCTTTGAGAAATACCCGCGCCTCGCCAAGATAAAGCAGGATTTCTATGACAAGGGGGCAGTGTATGCTTCAATGACCGGAAGCGGCTCCGCCATTTTCGGACTTTTCAAGAAAAAGGACTGATACTAAATATTGAGAATACCTTCAGGGAGTTCCAGACGGAGCTCCTTTTTTTGCGGGTCCGCGTCCAGTATGAAATCTTCGTGCAGAGGGATGAGCTTGTCTCCGACGTACAGGCACAGGTTCCCCGGTATGGGCTCCATTCCTGTGACTTTGCCTATTTCGATGTCCTTGTCGAAAATGGTCCAGCCTGTGAAATCATCTTCCTGCTGCTCCTCGTCCTCCGCGTCGAGAAATATGGCCTGCCCTACAACTTCCTCGGCATCCTTGAGCGAACTTATGTCAGTAAGGTGCACTATGGCCTTGCCGGTGCCCTTCGGCGTCAGGGATTCAATGAAGAAAGGAACCGGAAGTCCATCAAAAAAGATGAATAGCGGTTCCTTCCGGTCGATGTCCTGGATTTCGATGTTGCGTATCCCGATGAGGATATCGCCATCGATGCCGTTGGATTTAAGTACCTTGGCAATCTGGAGCATTATGCTTCAGCAGGTGTCTCTTCAACTGCCGGCTCCTCTGCAGGAGTCTCTTCTGCAGCCTGCTGAGCTGCGAGCTCTGCGGCCTTCTTTGCGATGGCTTCAGCCCTTGCTTCGTTTACCTTTGCCTCTTCAGCCTTTGCAGCCTTTGCCTTGGCGATGGCATCGTTCTTAAGGCCGGTCTTCTTGGCTTCGATCCTGGCATCTCTCTCGGCTTTCCATGCGTTCCATTTTGCGTCTGCCTGCTCCTGTGTGAGGGCTCCTTTCGCTACACCACCGTCAAGATGGTTGCGGAGAAGTACGCCTTCGTAAGAAAGGATACGACGGCAAACGAGAGACGGCACTGCTCCGACTTTCACCCAGGCAAGAGCGCGCTCTGAATTGAGAACGATGGTTGCAGGGTTTGTGTTAGGGTTGTAGGAGCCGATCTGCTCGATGAAACGACCGTCACGTGGTGAACGTGAGTCTGCCACAACAATGTGGAAGAATGCGAAATTCTTCTTTCCGTGGCGCTGTAATCTGATTTTAACAGCCATTGTGAATCTGTTTTTAAATAGTTAAACCTTAATTCCTTCTACACGAGAAGGACTGCAAAGATAGAAAAATATCTCAACTTTTTAGAATAATTTTTGCGTTTATCAGAAATATCTGTAATTTTGCAGTCCCAAAGTAGGAACGCGGACGTGGTGAAATGGTAGACACGCTACTTTGAGGGGGTAGTGGGCGTTGGCCTGTGTGAGTTCGAGTCTCACCGTCCGCACAAGGAGCCGGAATCAGTTGATTCCCGGCTCTTTTTGGTATATTTGCACCATACCGGTCTTTTCGGGCAGAAAAGAACTTTGCCGGCTTGGACTGCAGGAACGATAAGTTTTATAAATTTGCAACGGATGAACAGATTCGGAGAAAATATACAGGTGTCTGACCTGATAGAAGGTGTTCTGACCTATCTTCATCAGTCGCACGATTATTATATTAACGTGGCTCTGGTCGGACTTGCTTCCGCTATGGACAAGTTGATAATGCCTTGTCCTGAAAGGCAGAAGGAGGTTATCTGGCGGTTCTTTGAAAACTACAAGTCGGAGCTGGACCGTCATTTCGCCTTCGAAGAGGGAGAAGTCATTCCTTACGTGAAGGAGCTGGTGATTGGAACCAGAAGGGAAAACTTCAGTATCAATGACTTTGAGGACAACCATTCCAATGTCGAGGAAAAACTGTCGGACCTGAAAAACATCATCTCCTCATCTCTTCCTGAAGAGTGCGATGCGGCACAGAAATCCAATCTCCTTCATTATATCGACAATCTTCACAGGGATATCGAGAGACACACCAGCATAGAGGACAATATCCTGGTGCCTCTGGTCCGCCTGATAGAAGAGTCGGACATCACCATCAGGAAGGAAAGGCCTTCCAAAGGCGGGGAAGGAGAGGAAAAATTGTCAGACAGGGAGAAGGAGATCCTCGTATGCGTGGCGAAAGGCCTGATGAACAAGGAAATCGCAGACAAGCTCAATATCTCGATAAATACTGTCATTACCCACCGCAAGAATATTTCGAGAAAGATAGGCATCAAGACCGTGCCCGGTCTGACAGTCTATGCAATCCTTAACAATCTTGTGGATATCAATTCGATAGAATAATGGAGAAGATTGTCCTTCATACCTGCTGCGCCCCTTGCAGCGGTGCAATTATCGAATATATGGTGAACAACGGTATGCGGCCGCTGGTATTCTTCAGCAATTCCAACATCACTCCCCGGGCGGAGTATGAAAAGCGCTGTGCAGAAGTCTTGAGGTATGCGGAATCCTTCGGCCTGGATGTCGTGGATGACGACTACTCCCATAATGACTGGCGGTGTGCGGTAAGGGGTCTGGAGAGTGAGCCGGAGCGAGGCGCCAGATGTACGGAATGTTTCAGGTTCCGGCTTCTCAGGGCTGCCCGCTATGCTGCCGGACACGGATATGATACATTGGCGACGAGCCTTGCTTCGTCGAGGTGGAAAGATCTCGATCAGGTGAACAGGGCGGGGGAGGAAGCGTGCACCAGGGTTTTCGAGGAAACCGGAATCAAGGTGGAGTGGTGGGGCATGAACTGGCGCAAAGGGGGACTGCAGCCAAGACGCTCCGAAATTATCAGAGAGCAGAAATTCTACAACCAGGAGTATTGCGGATGTGAATACTCGGTCGGAAAACCGCACAATACGGAGATCGAGCGCAAATTTCTCGTGAACGGCCCCTTCGATCAATGGATAATCCGCTCGGAGCAGATTGTACAGGGGTATGTCAGCAGCCATACGGGCCGGACAGTACGTGTCCGCTTGTATGGAGACAAGGCTTTCCTGACCATAAAGGGCCCGTCCGCTGACGGCGGCCTCTGTCGTTTCGAATGGGAAAAAGAAATCAGCGCCGATGATGCGAAAGAATTGTTCACGGTGTGTGAGCCCGGCATTATCGACAAGGTGCGGAATCTGGTGGAAGGGCCTGACGGCCATATCTGGGAAGTGGACGAATTCCGTGGAGAAAACGAGGGCCTGGTGATGGCGGAACTTGAGCTGAAGGCGGAAAATGAAGAATTCGAACGCCCGTCCTGGCTCGGGGAGGAAGTCACAGGCGACAGAAGATATTACAATTCCTCTCTGAAGGAGAATCCGTATAAAAATTGGAGAAAATGAAAAGAACCGTACTCGTATCCGGAGGTGCCGGATATATAGGCAGCCACGTGACAGTGGAACTGGTGCAGGCAGGCTATGATGTTGTCATAGCGGACAATATGTCCAATTGTGATGAAACGAACTATAAGGGTGTCTGTGAGATAACGGGCAGGGCCCTTCCGTTCGTCAGGATGGATTTCTGCGATTCCGATGCCGTGGAGAGGCTTTTTGTAGAATACGGATTCGACGCCGTCATCCATTTTGCCGCTTTTAAGGCCGTGGGGGAATCGGTGGACGAACCTGTGAAATATTACAGGAACAACCTTTGCTCTTTCCTGAATGTGCTTGAATCCGCCAGAGAACACGGGTGCAACGTGCTTTTTTCATCATCCGCCACTGTATACGGAGAGACGGACAAGCTTCCGGTGACGGAAAAGTCGGAAAGAAAGCCCGCCGCTTCGCCTTATGGCAACACCAAACAGATGTGCGAGGACTTCCTGCGCGACGCGGTCAAGGCTTATCCGCAGATAAAGGGCATAGCCCTGAGATATTTCAACCCTATCGGAGCCCATCCTTCCGCTCTTATCGGGGAACTTCCCCGCGGGGTGCCCAACAACCTTGTCCCTTTCATAACCCAGACCGCTGCGGGCAGGCGCGAATGCCTCTCGGTGTTCGGAGACGACTATCCTACGCAGGACGGGACCTGCCTCCGGGACTATATAGATATAGTTGATCTTGCCAGAGCTCATGTCTGCGCGGTGGACAGAATGCTCGGCGGCAGGATGAAGGCGGATTACGAAATATTCAACATAGGGACTGGGCGGCCGGTATCGGTGATGGAACTCGTAAAGACATTCGAGCGGGTCAACGGTCTGACTCTCAATTACCGCATAGCTCCACGGCGGGCGGGAGACATAACAGCCATATGGGCGGACCCGGCCCTTGCCAACAGGGAGCTGGGCTGGAAGGCTGAGCGGAAGCTCGAAGATACTCTCAAGGCAGCCTGGATGTGGGAGAAGAATATTTCCCGCAAAAAAGAGGAATAAATCTTGCATAAATAAAAAAAGTAGCTACCTTTGTAGTGTATTAGTTCAGTAATACACACGGAGGAAAGGTTTTTTTATTATGTTGGTAGAACTTAAAAAACTCAACAAGACATATCAGGGGGCTCAGCCGCTTCATGTGCTGAAGGATCTCAGTCTGGAAGTTGAGAAGGGTGAATTCATAGCGATCAGGGGAGCTTCCGGTTCGGGAAAGTCCACGCTTCTCAATGTGATAGGCATTCTTGACAACTACGACAGCGGGGAATATCGGCTGGACGGCCGCCTGATAAAGGATCTGAGTGAAAGGGAGGCGGCGCAGTACAGAAACCGTACTATCGGCTTCATATTCCAGTCATTCAATCTGATCAATTTCAAGACCGCGGTAGAAAATGTCGAACTTCCTCTCTTCTATCAGGGAGTGCCTCGCAGGCAGCGACATGAAATTGCGATGGAATACCTTGACAGGCTCGGACTCAGGGACAGGGCGCAGCATTACCCGAACCAGCTTTCCGGAGGCCAGAAACAGAGGGTGGCGATTGCAAGAGCCCTTATCACGCACCCGCAGCTTATTCTTGCCGATGAGCCTACCGGAGCGCTTGACACTGTAACTGCCAGGGAGGTGATGAATCTGCTGAGGGATATAAACCGTTCGGATCGCGTGACTATGATTGTTGTAACGCATGACCTCAAGGTGGCCGCGGAGACAGACAGGACAATTCATATCAGAGACGGAGAAGTTGTTTTTGACTGATGAGGGAGACATTCGTAGAAATATGGGAGTCCATCAGGCGCAATAAGATGCGCACCTGCCTCACCGGACTCGCGGTATCCTGGGGAATATTCATGCTGATAGTTCTCCTTGGTGCCGGCAACGGCGTGATGAATGCCTTTATGGGCAGTCTGGGAGAGGTGTCCAGCAATATAATGGAAGTCGGGGCCGGTTATACCGGCAAGCCTTACAACGGGCTGCAGGAGGGGCGCAGGATGAAGCTTACCGACAGGGACGTGCAGCTTACGGCAGGAGAAACCTTTTCCGATTACATCGATGAGGTTATCCCGTATCTGAGCCAGTACGGACTGACAATGACATACGGGAAGAAGCATTTCAAGGTAAGCGCTGTCGGTACCAGTCCGAAATTCGCGGAACTCTCCAGGATGGTCATCAACGCAGGACGCTTTATAAACAAGAATGACGATGATTCCCGCAGGAAGGTAGTCGTAATCACGGATGGCCAGGCCCGCAATTTCCTTATGGGCGGAAAAAACTACGAATCCCTGATAGGCAAGCCGGTCAGGATAGGCAATCTGCAGTATAAGATAGTCGGAGTCAGGAACGGCCTTGAAAATCAGGGGGACGACACAATATATATGCCGTACAGCACCATCAGGGACATATTTTCAAAAACCGGGGAGATAGACGAGGTGATGTTCACGTTCAGCGGGCTGGAAACCGAAGAGGAAAACGAAGTCTTTGAGAAGCAGTACAAGGCGATGCTCAATCAGGCCCATGGGGCGGCTCCCGATGACGAAAGCAGCTTCTGGATATGGAACCAGTTCACTATGAACATGCAGATGAACAGGGCCCGCAATATCCTGAGCACCGCACTTTGGATACTCGGTCTTTTCACTCTTCTCGGAGGAATAGTGGGAGTCAGCAACATTATGCTCATCGCAGTCAAGGAGCGCACCCACGAGTTCGGCGTACGAAAGGCCATCGGAGCCGGTCCGTGGGCAATCACCAAGCTCATAATTGCGGAGAGCGTCACGATAACCGCTATCTTCGGCTATGTCGGAATGGTCCTGGGGATGTTCGCGTGCAAGTTGCTGGAGTCCACCGTGGGCTCTTCATCCCTTGACCTTTTCGGGGAGAAAATACAGATAATGGTCAACCCTTCAGTAGGTCTGGGGACAGCTGTAGGGGTCACGATAGTGTTGATTGTTGCCGGTACCGTTGCGGGGCTGTCACCGGCGAGAAGAGCGGCCAAGGTAAGGCCTATTGAGGCATTGAACGCAATAGAATGAGGTTTGACATAGATACATACCGTGAGATTGCGGATTCCATTGTCCGCAACAAGAAGAGAAGCCTTCTGACAGGATTCGGAATATTCTGGGGCCTGTTCATGCTGCTTTTCCTTGTCGGAGGAGGGAAGGGCCTCAAGGAGATGATTTATCAGAACTTTGAAGGTTCCGCGACAAACGCGCTCGTGATAGCATCACAGAATACGTCAATGCCTTACAAAGGACTTCAGGAAGGACGCTGGTGGGAATTGGAGAATACGGATATCGAGAGGCTGAAGATGATGCTCCCGGAGGCGGAGACCGTTACCGGACAGGTCTGCGGATGGGGCAGGTCTGCAGTCAGGGAAGCGCATTCCTATTCCTGCAATCTCCAGGGGGTCACCCAGGATTATGCGAAGATTGAGGCTCCCCGTATGAAATACGGCCGATACATAAATGAAATAGACGTACTCAACGGGAGAAAGGTTTGCGTAATAGGCAAGAGGGTCTATAATGAACTTTTCCCCGAGGGAGGCGATCCCTGCGGGCAGAATATACTGGTCGGTTCCACTTATTTCACTGTCGTGGGCGTGGATTTCTCTTCTGGAACCATAAACATCAACGGCAACACCACTTCATCCGTCAGGATACCTATCACAGTGGCTCAGAAGCTCCTGCGGCGCGGTGACAATCTGGATATCGTTTGTCTTGTGGCCAGGTCCGGAGTCAGTACGGTCAATCTTGAGAAAAAAGTCCGCCGGATAGTGGCCAGACAGCACAGGTTCAATCCTGACGATGAATCTGCTTTGTTGGCTGTCAATCTGGAACAGATATTCTCGATGATTGATTCCCTGTTCAAGGGCGTGGACTTCCTGATACTTCTGGTGGGTCTCGGAACACTCCTCGCCGGGGCGATCGGGGTCAGCAACATTATGATGGTCACAGTCAAGGAACGAACGGTCGAGATAGGCATCAGGCGGGCCATAGGGGCGATGCCCAAGGATATTCTGGCACAGATAATAGAAGAAAGCATCGCGCTGACACTTGTCGCGGGCTCGTTCGGGATAGTGTTTTCCGTACTTATGCTCAACCTGACGGAAAAGCTGACAGGCGGTCAGGCTTCCTTCCAGATAACGTTCTGGATAGCTGTAACGGCGGCATTGCTGCTTGCCCTTCTCGGAGCCGTTGCCGGTCTTGCACCGGCCCTCAGGGCAATGCGCATCAGGCCGGTAGACGCAATGAGAGACGAATAATAATAAAACAAACAATATATGAAAAGGATATTCAAGTATATCATTTTCGCTTTAATAGCGATTATCGTTGTCGGGACATTTGTATTTCTTTTTATTGATTCGCAACCGGAAAAGGTCGAGTACAATGAGCTGACAGCCCGGAGGGGTGACGTGGTGAAAAGCACGGTGATCACCGGGAAAATCGTTCCGCGTGACGAAGTGAACATCAAGCCGCAGATAAACGGAATCATAGCCGAACTTTACAAGGAAGCGGGACAGCCGGTGCAGCAGAATGAGATTATCGCCAAGTTGAAAGTCATTCCGGATATGAATTCGCTGAGCTCCGCGCAGAGCCGCGTCAGATTGGCTGATATCAATCTCAAGCAGGCTCAGACCAATTATGAAAGGGAAAAGGCGTTGTATGACAAGAATCTCGTAAGTTCCGAGGAATATGATCAGGTACTCCAGACTCTCAATCAGGCAAAAGAGGAAAAAGCTGCCGCACAGGATGCTCTGGAAGTAATCAGGGACGGTGTCTCCTCATCCAATGCGACAGGAAGTTCCACCCTGGTCCGTTCGACTGTGACAGGGTTGATTCTTGATATCCCGGTAAAGGTCGGCAACTCGGTCATCCAGGCGAATACGATGAACGACGGTACCACGGTGGCTACCGTGGCCAATATGAACGACCTTATTTTTGACGGCAACATCGATGAGACCGAGGTCGGTTCCCTTGTCGAGGGCAACGGTATGAAGATCACGATCGGAGCCATCGAAGGCTATTCCCTCGATGCCGTCCTGGAATATATTTCGCCGAAGGCGGTGGAAAACAACGGAGCCAATCAGTTTGAGATAAAGGCTGCCGTCAGCGTGCCGAACGACAAGATGATACGTTCAGGTTACAGCGCAAACGCCGAAGTGGTGCTTCAAAAGGCCGAAAATGTCATTTTCATTCAGGAGAGCGCTCTTGAATTCGATGCGGACAGTTCCTTCGTTTATGTGAAGAGTGCCCCGAATACTTATGAAAGGAAGTCAGTCGCCACCGGCCTGAGCGACGGTATCAACATCGAGATACTCAGCGGGCTCAAGGAAGGTGACGTCGTACGTGGAACAAAGAAAATCGAAGAATAGCTTATGAAAGGTTTATTGCTGTCCATTTTGCTTGCGGCAGGCACACCCTGGAGTCTGACGGACTGCATCCAGTATGCCCTGGACCATAATATTTCCATCAAGCAGAGCGCCCTCGGCGTCCAACAGAAAGAGATAGCCCTCAATACTGCGCAGAACAGATTCCTTCCCGGAGTGTCCGGCGGCGTTTCACAGAATTTCTCTTTCGGCCGCGGTCTTACTGCGGACAACACCTATGCCAACACGAACACAACCAACACTTCGTTGAGCCTCGGTGCGGATATGCCTCTTTTCCAGGGACTTCAGCTCATAAATAACGTCAAGCTTTCAAAACTTGACCTGGCGGCCGCCACAGTCGATCTGGAGAAAGCCAAGGACGATATCCGTGTGGCGGTGGCTCAGGGGTATGTCCAGATTCTCTACAACCGGGAAATACTGCGGGTGGCCCTGAGTCAGGTGGCTGTGGATTCCCTGCAGGTGGAAAGGTTGGAGAATATGTACAGGAACGGCAAGGCGAGTGAATCGGATGTCGTGGCGCAGGTGGCTACGCTCGCCCGGAGCCGGCTTACTGCGACGCAGGCTGACAACAATCTCCGGATATCCATTCTTGACCTTACCCAGCTTCTGGAGATTCCTTCCCCGGAAGGTTTCAGCATCGTGATTCCGGTCACTGACGGCGTCGGGCACGAACTGCTGATGAATCCGGAAGAGATATACAGGAAGGCTATCGAAGTGAAACCTGTGGTGAACGCGGAAAGGATAAGGCTTGACTATGCGCAGAAGAACATCGATATTGCCAAGGGAGCTTTTTCTCCCACCCTTTCCCTGAGCGGGGGACTCGGGACGAATTACTACACGACTTCCGACCGCCAGGCGGCATCCTTTGCCAACCAGTTGAGCAACAATTTCAGCCAGTATATCGGGCTGTCTCTCAACGTGCCGGTATTTTCCCGTATGTCAAACAGAAACAATCTCAAAACAGCCCGGCTTAATTATTCCAACCAGCAGCTTCAGCTGGAGAATGTAAAGAAATCTCTCTACAAGGAGATACAGCAGGCGTATTACAATGCCGTCGCTTCACAGGCCAAACTTGCCAGCAGCGAGCAGGCAGCCAAAAGCGCCGGGATGTCGTTCGAGCTCACAAGAGAGAAATACGAAAACGGCAAGGCAAGCATCACGGAATACAACGAATCCAAGTACCGTGACCTCGAAGCGGCATCAAACTACATTCAGGCTTTGTTCGAATGTCTGTATCAGACAAAACTTCTTGACTTCTATCAGGGGCTGGATATAGAATTCTAATAACGAAAATTGTTATCTTTGCCGTGATATGGCGACAAAGACAAAAACGGTCTGGTATTGCTCATCCTGCGGAAATGAAAGTCCGAAGTGGATGGGGCGCTGCCCCGCTTGCGGAGAGTGGAACACTATGGTTGAGGCCCCTTCAGAGTCGAAAGCAAAGTCATCCTCACGGCAGGTCGGGTTTTCCGGCACGGCGGACCGCAAACCGGTTCATCTGAAAGATATAGATTATTCCGCCGAGGAGAGGATATCTCTCGGATTGGAAGAGGTTGACAGGATCCTCGGAGGCGGGATGGTTCCGGGCTCACTTGTCCTGATAGCGGGAGAGCCCGGAATAGGCAAATCCACGCTGTCGCTGCAGATTCCGCTCCGCTGCCCGTCTCTGAACACGCTCTATGTGACCGGAGAGGAGAGTGCCAAACAGGTGAGGATGCGCGCCATCAGGTTGGGTGGAGATATCGACAATTGCTATATCTATCCCGAGACTCTCGTTGAAAACATCATTGCCGAGGCCGCGGAACTGAAACCCGAACTGATGATTGTGGATTCGGTGCAGACAATGTATACTTCCACGCTCGATTCGGCTCCGGGATCCGTTTCCCAGATCAAGGAGGTGGCTGCCGCGCTGCTCAGATTCGCAAAGGAGTCCGGAGTGCCGGTGATTCTCATCGGCCATATCACCAAGGACGGCTTCATTGCCGGACCTAAGATTCTTGAGCATATCGTTGACGTGGTCCTTCAGTTTGAAGGGGAGAACAGAGGCTCATACAGAATACTCAGAAGTATGAAGAACCGCTTCGGATCCACGTCGGAGCTTGCCGTGTTCGAGATGACGGGCACAGGTCTCAGAGAGGTCAGCAACCCTTCGGAGCTGCTGATCCCGATGCACGGGCAGGGGCTCAGCGGCGCTGCCGTCTGCGCCATGCTCGACGGGACCAGACCGTTTCTCTTCGAGGTGCAGGCTCTTGTGAGTTCTGCAGTGTACGGTACCGCACAGAGGTCTGCAACAGGTTTCGATGTCCGCCGTCTTAATATGCTGCTGGCAGTACTGGAGAAGAGGGCGGGTTTCCATCTTGCGGCAAAGGACGTCTTTCTGAATATGGCGGGAGGCCTCAAGGTCAATGATCCCGCTGCGGACCTTGCCGTAGTCGTGGCTGTCCTCTCATCGAATTTCGATTTCGCCATCCCGTCTGACCTGTGCTTTGCCGGGGAAGTGGGGCTCAGCGGAGAAATCCGCCCGGTTGCCCAGACGGACAGACGCATCCTTGAAGCCGGCAGGCTCGGTTTCAAGAAGATTTTCGTTTCTTCTTTCACTGCGGCCGATACCGTGGTGCCGGGGATACGGGTTGTCAAGGTGGCGGATGTGCCGGCTCTTGTAAAAGCTCTTTTCAGACCTCAATAAGCCTCGATATGTTAAAGGGAAAAATGTTGAAACTCGGCAATGTGCTGAGCGCTATGATTCTGCCGAATATCGGTGCACTTGTTGCGTGGGGGCTCATCGCCGCTTTGTTCGGCGAGCACGGATGGTTTCCGGATCTGACCGTTGCCGGCAAGAGCCTCACCGCTATGGTCAGCCCGATGATCAATTTCCTTATCCCTCTTCTGATTGCATATACTGGAGGAAAGAATGTCTGGGGAACCAGAGGAGGAGTGGCCGGTGCAGTATCGGCAATCGGTCTGATTATCGGTTCCCCTGATACGCCGATGTTCCTCGGTGCGATGATTTTCGGCCCGTTCGGCGCGTGGTGCATCAAGAAGTTTGACCGGGCCGTGGAGGGAAAGATCAATGCAAACGTCAGTCTTCTCGTAGATTTTTTCTCTCTGGGCATAATCACGATGATTATCACGCTCTGCGGCTATCTTTTCGTCGGAGTTGTCATCAGAGGGTTTACAATGGCGCTCAAGGGCTGTTTTGATTACCTTATCTCCAGGAATCTGGCTCCTCTGCTCTCTTTCATCGTCGATCCGCTGAAAGTGCTTTTCCTCAACAATGTCGTCAACTGGGGCGCACTCGCCCCTGCCGGACTTGCAGATACCGCGTTGACGGGACAGTCATTGATTTTTCTTGTCGATCCCAATCCGGGTCCCGGCCTGGGTTTGCTCCTTGCCTGCTTCTTTTTCGGAAGAGGGGCACTCAAGAGCACCGCGCCGGGCGCTATGGTGGTAGAGTTCATCGGAGGCATCCACGAGATTTATTTCCCGTATGTCCTCTCCCGTCCGATACTTCTTCTTCCGTTGATGGCAGGAAACATCTCGGCACTGATTTTCTATTCATTGATGCAGTTCGGTCTGGTGGCTCCGGCGGCTCCGGGGAGTGTCATATCGATTATGCTTATGTCCAATCCCCAGTCCGGCGGCCCGCTTGTCGGACTTGCAGGCGTGCTTATAGGAGCAGTGGTCGCTTTCCTGATTTCTGCTCCGATAATCAAGGGCAGGCCCGACCTCATTCCGGAAAGCGTCGTCAATCAGGCCCGGGATATCAAATTATCCTGAACGCCGGCCTTGCAGGGCCGTGTACATATTGCAAAAGTCCGGGAATACAGCTATATTGTGAACCTTTTAGGATGAAAAATAAAAAACAATAAAAATGGACAAGAAGAACTTATTCCGCTTGATTTCCGTTGTACTCACGGCTTTCATTGCCATATCGGCATCGGCACAGAGCGCATCGGAAATCGCTGCAGCAAAGTCAATGGCACGTGCCTACGGCTATTCCGACAGTGAAATCAACGATGTGATCAATCGTAACAGTCAGGACAGGGGGCCTGCAGCCGCAGCCGTTCCCTCAACAGCCGTTGCAACTCCGCAGCCGGAAGTGACAGTACTTGAGCCGGTCAAACAGCCGGCCAAACAGCCGGAACGAGACAAGCAGAATGACATCTACGGCCATTCGTATCTGACATCAATCGGTCTGAGCATCATTCCCAGCTACAATGCTCCTGTTCCGGCGGCATATGTCCTGGGACCCGGCGATGAACTTACGATAGACATCTGGGGTGCCACCGTATCGCACATGACAGCCACCATGAGCAATGACGGAAGCATCTCCGTGCCTGATTTGGGTCCTGTCTATCTGTCAGGTATGACGCTCGGCAAAGCGGAGGAATATCTTCAGGAACAGCTCGGACGCATCTACTCCGGACTATCAGACAGCAATCCCGATACATTCATGAGGCTGTCCATAGCCAAAATCAAGGGCGTCTCCATCAATGTGTCCGGCGAGGTTGTCACTCCGGGACTCTACTCGGTACCATCGCTAGCCACCATTCCGTCAGTCATCTATATGGCAGGCGGTGTCACAGAGAAAGGTTCAGTGCGTAACATCACACTGTTCCGTCACGGACGCCGGGTGGCCGATTTTGACATGTACGATTTCTTCTTCAACGGCAGGTTCAACGAGAATCTCCGTCTTCAGGACGGCGATGTCATAACGGTAGCCGCCTACAGCAATGTCGTAAGCGTAGAGGGAGCCGCCATGCGCCCGATGCGTTACGAAATAGTGAAAGGCGAGACAGTCAGTGACATAATCGACTACGCCGCCGGCTTCGCTCAGAATGCCCAGAGAAATTCGGTTAATGTGTATCGTCTCGGAACCACCGGCAACACCAGCATTGATGTGGCCGAAGCCGAGTTCGCTTCCTTCAAGCTGCAGGACGGTGATCGCGTGAGTGTGCGTGAGTACAAGGCCACGGATCAGAATACGGTATCCAT
>JAZLFC010000042.1:0-40103 GCA_045615565.1 Candidatus Cryptobacteroides sp.
AGCCCGCAGGCTGAACAGCTTCATCCTCTCCGATTCAGTGATGTTCTGGGTCAGATATGTGATTGCCGCAGGAGACAGCTCCTTGCCATACGGGGTCTTCTCTATCCGCTGCCAGCGGGCAACGCGGTTGTAGGAGTATCCGGTGAGGACGGAGAAGTACGCAAGCGTGAGCACGCTGTCCACATACTCGGCATTGCCCTCGAAGACCTTGTTCAGGTCATCTCTCAGGCCGGTCTTTGCGGCAACCTGCTCGAGCAGCCAGATGTCACCGTAGAACCGATTCCTGTCCGTGTCGGTATATGCGGGTCTGCCTGCGGTCTTGGCTCCGGAGAGCTTGTTCGCCTCGCTGAGGTCCCATTCCTTGGGGAACATGAGCTTCGCACGCTCCTCCGGACTGGCGAAGATGTAACGCTTGCCGGGGATGAACCTGTTGCCCTCGTCAACGGTACCCCAGTGAAGGTTGACATACTTGCGTTTGCCGGTCTTCTCGTCAGTCGTATATGGATGGGTAGATGCGTACATATAACCTCCGTTGCGGTGGATGGACACCTGGTAGATGCTCTCTTGTTTGGTCGGTCTGGACATTGTCGTATCGTTTCTTAAGTTGTACAAATGTACAAATTAAATTTGAAAGAAACAATAGGCAAACCGATTAAATTTCAATTATTTGCAGGCAAAATGACAATTATTTGTACAAATTGGTTTGAAACTCATGATTGAAAGCTCCGAAGGATGCGAGCAAATAATGGAAACTATATATGGTCTCACCAACGAGTTGCAGAGAACATCATTGTTGTTGTCTATTATCGGATACGACAATAAAGAAATTGCAAGGATTACAGGTCGGAAATATGAGGACGTTACTCTTGCAATCTGCCGAGCCAAAAAAAGGGTGCGTTTAAAACTGACTTCCATAGATAATACGAATGACGTATCATCTACGAAGACATATTGACAGATATTTCAGTGAACCTTGAATATTAAGACCGGATGGGTTTGTGAAACACAATTAGGATTTCGGTTATTATCTTCTTGACTCAAACTTCACAATTTGCTCTTGGAGAAGATAGCGCAACAGGGTCTTCCACTGGTGATGACGATTAGGTTGCCAGCGCCATTATGTAGGCGTGGAGATTACTGTATATCATCCCTTAAGGTTGCCATATGAGTCATAGAATTCAGTTCGTTCAAACATCATTTGAATTTGCGCCAATGGAGAGGGAAAGCGAACGTGCGTGACCTTTCTAAGATACTAATAAGGCATAGTATTACTCAAAACAGTTAGTAGCGCGTCAGAATTAATCGTCTGTACAAAAGAGACTTTGGCTTTGAATGGGTTTCTGTTCCGCAGAACCAAGCTTACCCTATAGCCTTGCTTTGGCAGACTGACCGGCACCTGTTCCTTTGTACTTGCTGGCGGCGCTGTTGAAACGGTATGAGACTCTGAGAACCACAGCCTGCGTCTTATAATAGTTGTTCTGCTTGTCAATGACACTCCCCCTGTCAACGTAGACATATTCGTTGCTGTCATTCAGCATGTCCTTGACTGAAAGCCTGAATGTCAGCGCATCGTCCTTGAGGAACGACTTCTGGACGGCCGCCTCCAGCAGGTTCATACCCTCAATGATCTTGGCCGTGCCATAGAACATCGGGCTGCGATACTGATAGTCCAGCGATAACTGCCAACCTTTCCCGAAGCGGAAGGAATTGTTTAACTGGAAGTAAAACTCCGGCATTTCGAACGCAACCTGCCTGAATCCGGAAGCCTCCCTGGGATCCATAAGTTCAAGTTTAAGGAACTGTCTGCGGAAACCGACCATGTATTGAGGACTCCAGCACCCTACGGAAGGTGCCGCCGAAAGAAATGCATTGAATTCTCTTATGGGATTATCGATATTCTCATATTTCAACAGCACAACCCCTTTGTCATCGTATGGAGAGGCCCAGGTTTCGATGCCATCAGTCACCTTTTCATATATTGCGCTGAAAGAAAGCCATTTCCATCTGGCATTCAGAGTAAGGTCCAGAAATTTCTCACTTTTAAGCTTAGGATTTCCCGTCTGGTAGGCGAAGCGGCTGATATAAGTCAATTCGTTAGACAGCCTCCAGTAGTTCGGCCTTTTTGTCTTTCCCGAAAAGTTGACGGAAAAGTCCACAGGACCGGCCTTGGTTGAGAATGAAAGCGAAGGGAACAGATAGTTCTCGTGTCTCTGAAGGTCATCTGACCCTATCAGATCGTCGTATGCGAAATCCACGTGCTCGAATCTCAATCCTGCCACAAGCTGGCTGGATTTCCAGGCAATTGAGTATTCCGCAAATCCGGCAATCGTATTCTCCCTCTGACTGCTGCTTGAAGAAGGCAGGATATCGGTGGATACCAGCTGAGCCTGACGCAGACTGGTATATATCTCCTCGGCGCCGCCGCTGATTTTCCCTTTCCCTATGGGTTGCGACAGCACCAGTTTCGAAGCTATCAGACCGCTCCCCTTGTCAAGAGTCGTTCTGAAGTCCCTTGGCTCGATTTCGCTTTTTTCCTCAACCCGGTTCAAGTCAATTTCCGATGAAACGCTGAAGTCCGTGTTGAAATCGATTTCAAGGCCATTGACCTTTCCGTTGTAATATATGTTGCCTTCCCATTGCCCGGAATTATCCTTCAGGTATTCGTTCCTGGAAACAAGATGATCGACCTGTCTGTCGTTTTCAAAAACCAGCTCGTCCACCAAACCGTCCTGATAGCCTTTCAATACGCTATGTTTTTCAACCTGGAATCCGACGGAATGGTCCGGACAAATCTGCCAGTTCAGACCGAAACGGCCGTTGAGCCCGCTTGTATGAGTCACATAGGACATATCCATCAATTGCTTGAATGCTCTTCCCGGCAGGTAGGACTCGCCTATGGCATCGGCGATTTGATAATTACGGTTGTTGAAGTATGTCACCTTCCCTATCAGATCCAATCCACCTTTGCGATAATTCAGGTCAAGCACTGTCCAGGAAGGGTCGAAATCCTTTGTCTGCAAGTATTTCTGCCCCTGGCTCGTCAGCGCAAAGCTGAAACCGTCTCCCTGACGCTTCACCGTCCTTATCCTGACAACAGCCTTGACATCGGCGCTGTACATCGCCCCGGGGGTGCTGACCACCTCTATCGAACGGACATCCTCCGACATCAGGCTGCGCAGTTCATCCGTATCCGTCACCTTCCTTCCGTTGATGTAGTACTGAGGCTCACCGCGTCCCACCACTTCAAGTTTGCCGTTCTTGGAAATCATTCCGGGAATCTTTGCAAGCAGGTCCTGCGCATTCCCCATATGCTCCAGGACAGAACCCGCCACGTTAGTGACAAGAGCATCCCCTTTCAGTTCAGTCCTCGGCAGGGAAGCCTTGACCACCGCCTCTTCTATTGCCAGCGCATCCTCCTCCAGGTATATCGTGCCCGCATCCTTCCCCGGTGCGGTGAGCTCAAATTCAGTCCTGAAATCTTTGAAGCCCATAAGCGATATCACAAGCATATACCTTCCGGGAGCCGCCTTCAAACTGAACTGCCCATCCGCATCTGCCATCGATCCCGTCACGACAATGCTGTCGTTCCTGACAACCGCAACCGTGGCGAAACCTGCCGGTTCACCGCTGGACCTTTCCATTACTTTCCCTCTCAGTACCGCAGGCTCCTGTGCTGCGGAAAATGTCATTCCTGCAAAAAGCAGACAACATACAACAATAAAAAACTTCCTCATCTTTCAAGAATTAACTCTATCAAGACGAGGAAGTTCTCCAAATGTTAACTGTCAGGCTTCCCTGCTATTTGAAAAGCATCGGTGCCATCTGATAGAGGCAACGCCTCCAGGTCAGGAACTCGTGAGCCGTACCTTCTGATACATAACCCATAGCATTGTATCCTGCAGCCTTGAGAGCCTCTGCTGACTTCATAATCTGGTCAGGGCTTTCCTTGCTTCCGCATCCAAGGAAGATACCCTTCACATCCTTGACGTCCTTGAGTTCTTCCGGATTGTAAACACCGCCGCTGAGGAGTCCGTACCAGCCGAATACTTCCGGACGGGCGAGTGTGATGGTGTGAGTCTCCATTCCACCCATTGAAAGACCCGCCATTGCACGGTGAGCCTTGTCAGCCTTTGTCCTGAAGTGTGAATCGATGTACGGAATGAGTTCGTCAACAAGGACAGTCTCGAAGCCGTTGTTCATCATTCCTGCCATCGGATTGGCCGGACGTGCAGGGCGTGCTGCAGGAGCGCCCTCAGGACGTGCCGGGCGGGCCGGACGTGCAGGCATTGCACCCGGACGGAAACCTTCATTGGTCATTCCGTAGGTCATTACGATGATGAACGGTTCAATCTTTCCGTCAGCGATAAGGTTATCCATAATGAGGTTTGCGTGGCCCTGAACAGACCAGGCGTACTCATTCTCTCCCCAACCGTGCTGGAGATAGAGGACAGGATATTTCGTCTTCTTCGTTGCATCATAGGTAGGAGGAGTGTAAACGAATGCGCGGCGGAGCTGCTTTGTGCTTTCTGACCAGAAGAGAACCTGCTCAACCTTTCCGTGAGGAATGTTTCGCTCTGCATAGAAATCCTGATCGTGTGCAGGAATCTCGATACCGCTCTCCCAGCGTGTCGATCCGTAATAGTTGTTTGTTCCGGGGTCATTGACTACACCGCCGTCGATGATGAGATGATAGTAGTGGAATCCCTCGTCCATAGGACCGGCTGTGGTTCCTGTCCAGAATCCGTCCGCATCCTTGTGAAGGACTGTTCCGCCTGTTCCGCCGAGTCCGAGGGTCACGATAACTGAAGAAGCCTTAGGCGCCTCGACACGGAAGCGTGCGTAGCCCTGTGAATTGACCATAGGATACTGCTGGCCCGGCTGGTTCTTTGAAGAAGGAACAAAATCCTCCTTGATTTCAGCGTTGTCTGCTGCAGGGTCGAAGTTCTTGACTGTGCTGTATGCCCTCTTTGGCTTGAGCTGCGCGTCGAAAAGAAGCGGATAGTTGTTGGTTCCGAGCCAGGAATCGGCGTCGGATACATTCCAGAACGTCACACAATCGATAACATCCTTGTGTTTGCGGAGCACCTTGAAGAGATTGGTGTACTGATCCTGCTGGAGAGTCTGCTCCCAGGAAGAGACATTGGCCTGTCCCTGACGGAATCTGAGGCCGCCGCCCATATCCTCGTTGATGCGGACATCGAGTTCTGTGATATGAACGTGATCGACAATCTGCTTATACTTTGTGAGGGCTGCGTCAACCTCTTCCATTGTAGGACCGTAAACATTGTAGTGTCCCTGCATTCCGATACCGTCAACAGGCACTCCCGCATCCTTCATTCTCTTGACGAGATCGAAGATGCGCTGGCTCTTTGCAGGCTCTGCATCATTGTAGTCATTGTAGAAAAGAAGAGCATCAGGGTCTGCCTCGTGAGCATACTCGAATGCCTTGTAGATAAACTCCTCACCTGCAATCTTGTACATAGGAGACTGACGGAGAGCCGGCTGTCCCGGATAAACAGGGCTGTCTGCAACTGCCTCATTTACGACATCCCAGCAGTAAACGACATCCTTGTAACGGTTTACGACAGCCTGGATATGGTGCTTCATATTTGCATAAAGCTCATCCTTTGAAAGAAGGTTGCCCTTCTCGTCCTGATACATCCAGGTTCCGATCTGGCTGTGCCACATAAGGCAGTGCCCGCGAAGCTTGATACCGTTCTCCCGGCAGAAATTTGCAATCTTGTCCGCATTCTCCCAGTTGAACTCGCCCTTCTTCGGCTCTGTCGGCTGAGGCTTCATATCATTCTCGGCTGTGATACTGTTGAATTCTCTCTTGATGAGAGCTATGGTTGCAGGGTCAGCGATATTCCTCTGATTGACTGCGACACCGATCATAAAGTAATCCTCATAATGGTCCTTGAGACCGTCTGTCGGCTCCGGTTCAGGCCTAGGGCCGAACTGTGCTGACGCTGTAACGGCAAACGCAAGTAAGCCGCACATCGCGAAAATAATTTTTTTGTTCATAATCAATTGGTTATAGTTACTACTTGTTCATACTGTCAAGTATGTTTCCGAAAAGAAGATAGCCTGCGTTTCCGCTGATTGTAGCCTCGTTCTGCCCCCAGAAGAACGGCCAGTCATCCTTGTTCTCCATAAAGTCCGGCTGGAGCAGGAGGAGTCCCGGAACGAGCGCACCGGGGATGAATGAGAAATCGGCACGGTTGTTTCCGTAGTTTACATTCTTCGGAACGACACCCACACCCGTTACAAAAGAAACGTTTGAATAAGGATGGCATCCGAAAATGAAGTCGGCGCACTTGTATATCTCCTCCTCACCGATAATGTCAGGGAAATATTTATTCGCATAGTAGCAGGTCGTACCCTGGCTGACAACAGAGCCGGTACTTCCCCATCCGCCGCCATATGCCGATACGCCGTAAGGATTGTCTTTTGCAAGGTCGTCGAGCTGCTGTTTGTATGCCTCGACTGCCGGGCGCAGTTTCTTCAGGTAGTTCTTGCTCATATAAGGTACTGCCTGCAGAGCGACCGACAGGTTCATCATTCCCCATCTGGTTCCCAGACTCTCGACAAGATTCTTCTCCATATCCTTGATATAGTTCTTGTCAGAAGTGGTGAGGTACATCTGGAAAGCGGCCTGGTTGTTGAGAACCGGTCTCTCGGCATTGACGTTGTCATCCCAGATAACCTTTGCCGCAGCAAGGCAGCGCGCTGACAGCTCAGGATTGAAATCCTTGAGAGCGCGCGAAGCGGAAGACAGAGCGCTGACATAGCTGGAGATATCGTTAGGGCGGACATAGGTGAAGAACCAGCGCTCGTCACCGGTACCGATGACGTTGTCTGTTATCGTGCTAGGCTCGTCAAGTCTGTTGTACTGATAAAGAGCGGCGTGGCTGACTCCGCGGCAAGCCTTTCCTGTCTTCTCGACGATGTTGACAAGAGGCATCACGCCGTGTTCGATCTGCTGGAGGAGGTCGGGTTTTCCGTCAGCGAAATGTATGTTGACATATCTGTTCTGCTGATCGACCATAGTCTCGTCCCGCTCAGGACGGAACTGCTCCCAGGTCTGTACCATATTCGTCACAACGCCTGCGTGTGAACCCGCTTCAATGTCCCAGTCGCCTGCATCGAACCATCCGCCGTGGTCGAATCCGTCAACGTGAGTGAACGGCTCGAACGGCGTCACAGGATTCTCCATCTGCTCGAACATATCGAAATGCGGTACCGGAGGTGCCTGGACTGCGTCATCGAGATGAGGAACGCTGTGCCATACCCTGTATCCTTCCTTCACTGCCATATGGTCCATCTGGACAGGGAACCATACATCAAGTGTCGGATACCAGACCTTCGAATAAACATCCTTCGCAATAGGGAAGCAGTTGGTCTTCTGGTCACCGTAGACAAGATAATAGATGCCCGGCTCGGTAACTGAAGAAAAATCCGCCTTTACATAATTGTATCTCAGATAATAGCCCCAGAGCTTCGTCTGCGCGGTCTCGACCAGCTCGTCAGTCCCGTCTTCACGGACGCGGAACACCTTGACTTCCGGAAGGACAGTGTCGTTGGGATCAACCTCTATTATGGTTTCTTTCTTCTGTGACGGGGTATATCCGACCTGAGAGAAGCCGATTACCGGCTCTCTGACCCAATCCTCGACTGAATTAGGTTCGACATACCATTCCAGAACCTTTCCGGTCTTGCCCTCAGGAAGGAATGAATGGACTACGAACCATCCGTTCTGAGCCAGGATGCGGCCGTCGTAAAGCTGCATCTCAGTCTCGCTGATGACTGTAATGAGGTGAATAGGATCATCGGGGGCCATCACGAACTTGTGACCGGAGGAAAGAGGTTTCGGAGAGGTGAATTCGTTGCGTCCCCTGGTATCCATGGTGATAAGGTCGTTGATCTGCTTCGCCTTCTCGGAAAGTGGCTTGGCCTCAGTGTCATACCCGGCATAACGAGGGAAATAGTGCGGCTGCCCGTCCACGATATATGAATGCTTCCAATATGCGGAAGGCAGGAATTCAAGGTTGAAGCAGGCTTTTCCAACCAGTTCTGCAGGAACCTCCTCGTCAAGATAAACGTTAATAACAAAGCCCTTGTCCTGCGGACGGACTCTGAGCTCCGGCTCGAAAGCATACTCCTTGTAATAGAGTTTTACAGTGATTTCACCTGTCTCCTTGTTGACTTCCCTGCTGCGCATCTCCGGGACAAGGTCCCACTGCTCCGGTGTAGGGTTGAAACGTACGCCGCCGTTGGTCACGGTGAGTACGCCGTGATGGACAATATCTATTCCTGAGCGCTTTTCATCATAGAAAGCGGCCGAGAAAGGATTGCTGTATACCATGACATTGACACCACGCGTCTCAAGATAGTCTTTGTCGTTAAGACGGAGCGGCTGGGCCTTTGCGCCCACGCTGACGAGGCACAACATAACCAGTGCAAGATTTCGGATATTGGTTTTCATTTTTATTATGTGTTTTATTGTCGAAAAATAATAAAAATGTAACTTGCACGCAAATATTTTATTATCCAAGTATGATTCTGTTCTATAGTGATTATCTTGAAGGCGCGCATCCGCGCATTCTCGAAAGACTTGTGCAAACCAATATGATGCAGACACCGGGCTACGGTGAAGACCCTGTCTGCGAGGAGGCGAAAAATATTGTCAGAAGTGTCTGCAGGGCCGGGAACGCCGACGTGCATTTCCTTGTCGGAGGGACTCAGGCAAACTCGACCGTAATCTCATCTGTCCTCAGGCCTTATCAGGGCGTGCTCTGCGCATCAAGCGGTCATATCAACGTGCACGAAACCGGGGCAATAGAGCACAGCGGGCACAAAGTCCTGCCCCTGCCCGCCGAAAACGGAAAGATCAAGGCCTGTCAGATACGCGAAGCTATGGAACAGCACTTCCGGGATCCGAGTGCGGAACACATTGTCCAACCGGGTATGGTCTATATTTCTTTCCCGACGGAACTCGGGACCATCTATTCGAAAGAGGAACTGACAGAAATAAAGAAAGTGTGTTCCGATTGGGAGATTCCCCTGTTCATAGACGGGGCAAGGCTCGGCTACGGACTTGAAGCATCGGACTGCAACCTGCTGTTGAAGGACATCGCGGCAATTGCCGATGTCTTTTACATCGGCGGCACCAAACAGGGCGCCCTTTTCGGAGAGGCTGTAGTGATATGCAATGACAGCTTGAAAAAAGACTTCAGGTATAACATCAAGCAGAACGGCGGGATGCTGGCAAAAGGCCGGCTTCTGGGCATCCAGTTCAAAGCGTTGTTTGAAGACGACCTGTACTTCAGGCTGTCGAGGAAGGCCGACAGACAGGCAGAAAGAATCACAGAGGCTTTCAGGGCAAAGGGCTACGGCTTCCTGGTGGAGAACCATACGAACCAGGTGTTCCCTATCCTTCCGAAAGAAGTGGAGGAGGATCTCGGCAGGGATTTCGGTTTTGAATTATGGCAGAAAATCGACGGAAGCCACAATGCCGTCCGCTTCTGCACAAGCTGGGCTACTTCCGATGAGGCCGTGGACCGGCTTATCTCCCGGATATAGACTTCAGGAGCATCGACGTGAATCGTTCTCTGTCTCCGTATTCAAGGAAATCAACCCGGATAGGCAGGTAGAACATCCTTTCCTTCAACATTTCGGGAACTCCCTGAAAATCATAGACCCTCATGGCATCCTTCTCGGTTGTGACGAGGGCGGCTGAAGGATGTTTCTTCACAACCGCAAGCATCGACCGGAGGTCGCCTCCGGTATACTTGTGATGGTCCCCGAACGTGAATTTGCGGATAATCCCGTATTTGTTGCACAGGTAATGCTGCATGGCCGCGTCACGGGCTATGCCTGAAAACATTATTGCTTTTTTCGAATAGACATAGCGCCTGTCAGTACCGTCATACATCGGTACAATGTCAGAATACCTGATGTAAGTGAAGAACATCTTTTCTGCGGCGATGCCCAACCTGTCCGACCATGACTTTTTTTCTTCAGGGTCCATAACCTGCGGGCACTTGGTCACAATGACGATATCGGCTTCCCTTATCCTTTCACTGAGGTCACGCAGATTGCCCAAAGGAATAAGCCGGTCTTCATCTATCGGTCTCGAATAGTCTACCAGGACAATGTTTACGTCCGGTTTGAGCCTGCGATATTGGAAAGCGTCGTCAAGTACAATAATATCCGCAGCAGGAAAATCAGGGAAATGTACTTTATCCTTGAATTTTCCGCTCCGGACCTTTTCGGGATGAGAGAGAAGATCACAGCCCTCAACCCTGTTCTTGTCCACAGCTACCGCCACGGCCGGAAAGTTCCTTTTTATCTGCAAGGGCTCGTCTCCGTATTCTGAAGCCGGACCGCTACTGACCACCTGCTGGAATCCTTTGCTCCTGCGTTTGTATCCGCGGGACAGTACGGCGATGTTCCGTCCTCCCCACTCATCGCTTTGCTGGAGGATGTCGAGAATCATTTCGGTATGCGGAGTTTTTCCCGTTCCGCCTACCGTGATGTTTCCAAGGCATATGGTCGGCACTTCGGATTTTTGTCCGCGGTTACGGTAATATGCGTTCCTAAGACAAAGCGCACAATAATATGGAAGGAGTACGATTCTGTCAACCATAGCGTTCACAAATATAATCAAGAATCCCGTTCAATTCATCCTTGTCAAGAGTGGTTACCATCTTCATTCTGGTATCCCTGAAATCCGGCAGTCCCTTGAAATAGCAGCTCAGATGCCTGCGCATCTCAAAAATGCCCCTTGGCTCGCCTTTCAGTTCCAGAGAAAGGGCAAGATGCCTCCTGGCAAGTGCCACCCTCTGCCTGACGGCCATCGGAGGCAACTCTTCACCGGTCTGCAGATAGTGCTTGATTTCATTGAAAATCCAGGGATGACCGTACGTTGCCCGGCCTATCATTATCCCGTCCACTCCATAGCGTTCAAACGCATCCTTTGCCTTCTGCGGGGTGGTAATGTCTCCGTTTCCGATGATCGGGATATGCATCCGGGGATTATTCTTCACTTCACCTATCAAAGTCCAGTCCGCCTCCCCCTTATAAAGTTGGCAGCGCGTTCTGCCATGTATCGTCAGAGCCCGGATGCCGACGTCCTGGAGACGCTCTGCAAGTTCCACTATTATCTTGGAATTGTCATCCCAGCCGAGTCTTGTCTTCACCGTCACAGGTTTTCCGACAGCCTCAACGACTGCTTTCGTGATTTCGACCATCTTATCGGGATACCTCATCATACCGGAACCCGCACCCCGTCCTGCAATCTTCGTCACGGGACAGCCGAAATTGATATCTATAATGTCCGCACCGTGTCCTCCTGCAATCTCGGCGGCCCTGTCCGCCATCCTTGCGGCATCCACCATGGATTCCGGGATATGTCCGTATATCTGTATTCCTATGGGAGCTTCCTCCTCCAGCGTCCTCATCTTGGCAACAGCCTTCACCGCATCCCTTATAAGCCCGTCGGAAGGGATGAATTCCGTATAAACCATATCTGCACCGTACTCCCTGCACAACACCCTGAAAGAGGCGTCTGTAACGTCCTCCATAGGTGCCAGGAACAACGGGCGCTCCCCAAGATCGATGTTTCCGATTTTCACATTACAAATTTACAACTTTTACTAAATTTGCGATATGTACAGCAACAAGCATTCTGCAAGAATTGAGTCTCTCAGACAACTCATGCGCGACAACGGCTGGGATGCCGTCATATTGACAGGTTCAGATCCTCACAACAGTGAATACCCTGCTGAAAGATGGCAGCAGGTCAAATGGCTGACCGGCTTTACCGGTGAGGCCGGAGACGTTGTGGTCACGCAGGACCACGCCGGGCTCTGGACGGACACGAGATATTTCATTCAGGCCGTCCGGCAACTCGAAGGGAGCGGAGCGGTTCTTCACAAGACACGGGTGAACGGACAGGTACTCATTCCGGAATGGCTTGACATTCATTTCAAAGGGAAGAGTGACGTGCGCATTGCCGTGGACGGACTCTGCCAGAACGTCTCGGCGGTAGTCGAGCTCGAGAAAAGCTTCGTTGTAGTGGAAGTACCGGACCTGCTGTCCAGCCTGTGGACAGAGAGGCCTGAAATACCGCAGACACCTGTTTTTACAGTTGACCCCGGCGAGAGCAGACTGCAGAAAATCGAATGGATACAGTCTTTCCTTGAGGAAAAATCCTGTGACTGCATCCTGCTCACCTCCCTGGATGAAATAGCGTGGGTGCTGAACGTGCGCGCCTCGGATATCGAGTACAACCCCCTTGTCATTTCGTATCTGCTTGTCAGCAAGGAAAACGTGAAGTGGTTTGTCCAGAAAGGACAGATAGAGGACCCCGGTACGGAGGCTGCTTTCGCCGAACTTCGCGCTGACGGCGTCGAAATCCTGCCGTACGATGATATCAGCTTGCATTTCAATGATATTGAAGGAAGGCTCTATATTGATGAAAGCACATTGAACTATCATCTGTACAGCCTTCTGGGATGTGATACCCTTGCGGGGGCAAGTCCTGTTGCAATCAGGAAAGCCATCAAGAATCCGACAGAGATCAAGGGCATGAAAGAAGCGCACGTTCTTGACGGAACGGCAATGGAGAAGTTCCTTTTCTGGCTGGAAAAATCACTGGATGCAGACAAGGTCATTTCAGAATGGGACGCCGCAGTCAAACTCGGGCAACTCAGATCCGAGCTCAGCGGATATCAGGGTGACAGTTTCGAGACAATTTCAGCCTACGGCAAAGGAGCCGCACTGCCCCACTACATTACTCCCCGCGAAAATGCTCCGGTTCTCAGACAGGAAGGGCTATACCTGTGCGATTCCGGCGGACAGTTCACTTTCGGCACCACCGATATCACACGCACCGTCCCTCTCGGCGAATGCTCCGAACTTGAAAAGGAAGATTATACCCTTGTACTGAAAGGCCATATCGACCTTGCAATGGCTGTTTTTCCTGAAGGGACCGCCGGATGCCAGATTGACGCTCTGGCGCGAAATCCCCTGTGGAAGGCCAAAAGAAATTTCGGGCACGGCACAGGACATGGCGTAGGATACTTTCTGGGCGTTCACGAGGGCCCTCAGGACATACGGCAGAATTTCAATCGCCAGCCGCTGGTGCCCGGGATGATCACTTCTGACGAACCCGGCATCTACCGTGAAGGACTGCACGGAGTGAGACACGAAAACCTGCTTCTGTGTGTCGACAAGGGGCAGAGCGAATTCGGCCACTGGTACGGGTTCGAAAACCTTACCCTCTGTCATTTTGACACTTCCGCCATCCTTTGGGAACTGCTTGACCAGGATGAAATCGACTGGCTGAATGACTACAACAGGCACGTTTACAACACCCTGGCCCCAATGCTTCCTCCGGAGGTGGCCGAGTGGCTCAAAGGAAAGACGCTATTATCGAATCGGAAATAAACCAGTCCGATTCCGGAATGAACCTTCCGTCAACCCCCTTGTCCGTCCTGAGACCCAGCATAAGCCGCTCTTCCCGTATCTCTTCCGGGCTCAAACGTTCCTCCTCCGACGTCCATCCCGTCAAGGATTCAGAATTCCAGGACCTGACATTCTCTCCTTTCAGTGAGTGCGCCCCGGGGCCGAGGCCGACATAAGGCGTTCTTGTCCAATATGCCGAATTGTGCACCGCTTCACGCCCCGGAAGCGCCCAGTTTGATATTTCATAATGATGGTATCCGGCCTGACGAAGAAGCCCGCATATCGTATCATACTGCCTCCTGCACTGCTCGTCGGATGCTTCCTCATACCTTCCGTCCTCTATCATCCCGGCCAGAGTGCTTCCCTCCTCCACAGTCAGCTGATAGGCAGAAATATGCTCCGGATGCCATCCGAGCAGACGGAGGACCGTATCTTCAAGGATTCCGTCACTCATCTGGGACAGCCCGAAAATAAGGTCCACGCTGATATTGTCAAATCCTGCCTCACGAAGCATTCTGAAAGCGCTTTCAGCTCCAGCGGCATCGTGCCTGCGGTTCATCCACTTGAGAATGCCGTCGTCAAGAGACTGCACGCCCATACTTATCCTGTTTACTCCCAAGGATTTCAACCGGGCGGGATACCCGGATCCGCCTGCAGTGATATCTTCAGGATTTACCTCTATCGTGAATTCCTCATACTCCTTCCTGCCTATGCACCTTACAATCTTCTCCAGAAAACTGAAAGGCAGCACCGATGGGGTGCCGCCTCCTATATAGAGCGTATCCGGGTCGGATGAGGATTCGATCTCCCCGCGTCTTCTGCCTATCTCGGCACAAAGCTCATCCGTGTAAGCTTCGTACTTGCGGGGACAGGACAGTTCCGAATAAAAGTCACAGTACGTGCAGAAGCTCTTGCAGAAAGGTACGTGAACGTAAATCATTATCTGAGGAAGACTTCGGCGCTGCCCAGCTGCGACTGAGCCGTGTAAACGGTCACAGTATATATTCCTTTGGCATAAGCAGGAATATTGTTGACATAAATGCTCATATCAACTTCCGCTCCTTCGTAGTCAACTTCACGGGATGCCGTGGCTTCCAGTGTCTCTTCTCCGAGGGAGAATGAAGCGCCGGTACCGTCCAGCAGCAGCTGTCCGTCAGGATCGACAACCCGGACATAAACCCTGAGCGGTCCTTTCTCGGCAAGATCGTTTTCGATGAGACTGAGATTCACCAACATTCTTGCAACTTTGCTGCTTCTGTCCGTGACCTTGTCCGCACTGGTATATGCAGTAAGGGTTATCCCTCTCGCCTTCACTACTGAACCTGCTGCCACCTGTCCGGACAGATCCTTCACCTGAGCCGTAAGTTCCCTGTTGAGGGCCTTGCTGGCGGCGGCTTCCTTTCTGGCGGTTGCAGCCTCACGGGTCAACCTTTCATTGAGGTTGTTGAGCGAATCTATCTGCACAATGTAATTGCGCATAATGCTTCTCAAAGTACCGAGCTCCTTTTCGTACTGACGCATCTTGGCCCTGTTGGTGGCATCGGTCTGCTTGATGCGCTCGACGAGCTGTGCGACTTCCTCCCTGGACGAATCCAGCTGCAGGTTTATTGCGTCATAGTCTGAGGACAGACTCTCATAATCGGTCTGAAGCGCTTCTATCTGCTCCGTCAGGTCCTGCTTCTCGATCTTGAGCTCGTTTACGAGCGAATGCTCCCTGAGCCAGACTGCAATCAGGGCAATGAGCAGTACTGCAGCTACTGCGGCAAGAATATACATTGTGCGTTTGAGGCCGCCGTTCTCTCTGCGTTCCCTTTCCTGCCTCTCTATTCTCTCAAGAGGATCTTCTCTTTCCATAAAAAAAGATTTTAAGTGATGATTTACAAAAATAGCAAAATTTGTGCTTAATTTTGTGATATGAAATATTTCATCAGATCCCTAAAGTATTTTCTATATCTGGCTGTCATCCTGATTGTCGTCCTGTATGCACTCGTTGCTCTGAAACTGGCAGACGGGGACATACGGACCATGTTCCGCAACGGATATGATTCCCTGTGGCAGATTGCCGGGATCCTGGCGATTTTCGCAGCCGTTTATCCCAAATTCGGTTACAGTACCAGAAAAGCGATTGTCCCCGGAGCCTATTCCGAGATAAGGGAAGCCACGTTGTCCGTTATGGAAAGCCGCGGCTACAAACTCGAAAAAGAGGAAGGAGAGAATATGACCTTCCGTCTCAGGTCTCCGCTGTACAGAATCACCAGAGTGGGCGAGGACAGAATCACGCTCACAAGGGATGTCAGCGGTTTTGAGGTTGAGGGCCTGACAAAAGATGTTGTGCGGCTGATTCAAGCGCTTGAAAGAATTCCCGACCGAATCTAGAGACAAGGGGCTCTTTCAGGAACTGATACACTCTCACCCCTTCCTTTTTCCCTTTTTCGAAGGCCGGACGGCATATCTCCCAACGGTGGACATTAAGAGCAATCCCGCCCCCTGTCAGTCTGGTCACTCTGACAGGATACAGCCGGCAGGATACCGGTTTGACCAGTCCGCATTTCTCGATTGAACAGAGCGCGCTTCCGTCAGGGAGAAAATGAGTGAAGGCGCACTCCTTCGTCCCGCAGACAACGGGGGTGACGAGGTCCCCTTCCCGGTCGACTTCAAAGAATCCCACCTCATCCACACGTCTGCGGCCGGGATCGTGCATTTCGCCGCAGAAGACAGGATAATCCCTTTCCAGTGCGTCGAGTTCTTCCTCTTCAAGAGGCGCTCCGCTGTCCCCTTCGACACAGCATATTCCCTTGCAGACCCCGTAATCGCAACAGAAATGCTCCATTATCACATCTTCGGAGACAAGGACATCCCCGATCTGTATTATTGTTCCGAAATCAGAAGCCGACATTACTTTATTATTACCTCTTCCTTGTCTCCGTCCGAGAACATCCCGAACATTCTTTCGACGTCATCTGCAGTGATGGCCCTGAGAACTTCGTCATATCCGGACACAAGGTCTTTCCCTGCAGAATTCCTGAAAACAGCATATCGCATAAGGCCTTCCGGGGTTGAAAGATACCCTTTCCTCCTTTCGGCAAGGAAAGTTTTGCACCAGTCAAGCATTTCCGGCGTTATCCTCACATCTCCCAGGCCGAACACAATCCGCCTCAACAAAGAGAGCATTTTCTCCGGAGCAAGAGGCTGAACGCCTTCAGGAAGTCCGTCAGGGTCACAAGGCGCCATATTGATCCTGACGCTGATTATTTCGGACGGCGTTATCCCGAAGTCCGCCGAGACGGTGCTCGTGAGGCCATATTCCACAAGGGAAGAAGCAAAGTGCCTGTGAAGCGCGATGCCCGCAAGCTGGAATGCGATATAGTTGTCCAGACTGAAAGGGCAGTCCGCATCGATGGTCATTCTGACGCCACAGTCTCTGCCGTGATGGTCTTCCGTACGGGTAAGCCACCTCGGAGACGGTCTCCGGTTGTTGACCGGTCTGTTTGAAATCTGCTTGTTGGAAGAGAATGCACCAAGCTTTCTGATAAGCAATCCTTCTGCCGTCACCGGGTCCAGATCACCGATCAGAATCAGCGCCCCGTCACCTATTTTTGCGAACTGCGAATCGATATACCTGTCGATTTCTTCACATCTGCCGGACTTTTCCCGGGCCCGGGGACTTATGCTCCGTCTGTAGCAATAGGCCGACAGAAAGTCAAGCACGACCCCGAGACTCCCTGACGGGGCGTCTCCATAGATTCTCATATCAGAGGTTCCGATGCTTATTTCTGACGTTATGTCCTCATACAGCAGAATGTCTTTCAGGGAATAAGGGTCCAGTCCCGCCACATTGAAAAGACTTGCCGCCTCACTTGCCTCCGGGTCATTGAAACCTCCGCGCAGCAACAGGGTATAATCAAATCTCCCGTCTCCGGGAATCCGTTTGTAGATTACCTTCATTCCGTTTGAAAACGTCCATATCTCGCCTGATGTCACAGGGTCTTTCAGAGTGCTCTTCCTTTTAACCTTCCACGGTTCCTTGACCGGTTTGAGGGCAGAAACATCGTACGAACGGCTTTTTGCCGACGAGAAATCAGGATTATCCCACGCCCTGCTGAAACGGGCCGCCAGCACGGAGGCGTCCTGTTCCCGGGCAGATCTCACTTCCAGTTCCATATTACTGCACGGATCAAGGATCGCCGACAGATATTCATTGAACAGGGGAAGCTCTTCGAAAGCAGATATGGTCTTCCTGTCCAGAAAACCGTTTGCTTCATCTTCCGATGCCAGACTCGACCCATAGAGACAGGCTGAGACCAGCCTATCTATTTTCCGTTTGTGCGGCATCCTGGTGACTGCTGCAGATTCAAATTCAGGAATTGTCGCACCCTGGATATCCAGACCCGCTATCGTTGTTGCAAAAATATCGAAGGCACGGTCAAAATCCTCCGCCGCAGTGCTGAAGCTTATCGTGAACATTTCGTCCCCATCCGTTGACGAAGCGTCACGGTATCCGGTCTGCAATCCGTCAAATGCAACATGTCCTGCGCTGAAGGCATACCTCAGGCGATTCGAAATGATAATCCCGGTTTTCCGGGCATATTTGAAAGACACCAGAGGCTGAACGGTATTCATCAGTTCCGCCTGCGGCCTCGGAGACCTGTAGCTCAAACTGACAGAGACCTTTTCCGGGCAACCGGGCAAAACCCTTACAACCGCTTTGTCGCTTCCTTTCCACAGATACTCCTCCGGCGCCTGTATTCCGTCCCCTACTCTCGGCACCATCAGGGAATACATATAAAGCTGCTCTGAAAGTCCTTTCGTATCGATGTCACCGCTGACCATCAATGCCTGCGGACCGGCATAGGAGCGCATTATCGCCGTCAGAAGCACGAATGTGGAATCCGCGGTGACTTTGTCAAATACAGGAACGGCATCGAAACTGAAGACCGCGGCATTTCCTTTTTCAGACAAGAAACCATTGTCCCCGTACCCTACGCCCTTCCTGGACATGAAATACGAAATTTCCTTCATATCCGATCTGGCGGAGCGGATGTCCGATCTCCCTTTCTGGATCAGGACTATATCTGCAAAGCCTTTGGATTCCGCGTCTTTAAGGAGATAATATTCTATTCCGCTCGGCAATGTTCCCCTGACCAATGAAGGATCGTCCGGCAACGCCGGAATTTCCTGTGCCAAAACATTGGAAGTCAGGATAAGAAAAGAAAAAAAGGCTGATAATTTTGTAATATATCGCATAAGTATCTCCATTTGGTTGCAAAGTAAGATAAAATTTTAGTACTTTTGTGAACATACAAAAGAAAAACCATCTTATTATGAAACGGATTATTATTTCACTGATTGCTGTTATTCTTTCTGCAGGCTCATTGTTTGCTCAGGATCTGGCAGAGGCTACCGAAGCATACAACAATGCCGCCACAACCCTTTCTGCAGGAGATAAAGCCGGAGCATTCGATGCTTTCAGCAAGGCATTGGAAATGGCTGAGGCCTTGGGGGAAGACGGAGCTGAGATTGCAAGCAGATGCAAGAATACCATTCCAAACCTTCTGGTTTCAATCGCCAAGGAGCAACTGCAGGGATCAAAGTTCGACGAGGCTGTAGCCACTATCGGAGAAGCAGTGAAGAAAGCTGAAGAATTCGGCAACTCGGACGTTGTCGCAAAGGCCAAGGCTCTTATTCCTCAGGCATACCTTCTCAAAGGAAAAGCCCTCATTGCAAAAGGTGACCTTGACGCAGCTGAGGAAGCATATCTGCAGGCTGCCGCAAACGGTCAGGAGGCTTCCGCCAACAAGCAGATTGCCCAGATTTATCTTAAGAAAGCAGCTACCGCCCTCAGCGGAAAGGAATATCAGGCAGCTTTCGATGCAGCCCAGAGGGCTCTTTCCCTCAACGAGAACGCAACGGCTTTCAAGATTGCCGGCACTGCTGCAATGAAGCTTGACAAAAAAGAAGATGCCATCAACAACCTTCAGAAATACATCGAGTTGTCCCCGACAGCAAAGGACGTCGCTCAGATGAAGGAGGTCATCGAGGCACTTAAGAAGTAAATGAAAGCGCTTGAACTTCTCGCACCTGCGAGAAATGCTGATATCGGCATCGCAGCTATTGACTGCGGTGCCGATGCCGTATATATCGCAGCCCGGGAGTTCGGAGCAAGAAAAGCGGCGGGCAACCCGATAGAGGAAGTCGGGAGGCTTTGCCGGTATGCCCATAAATTCGGAGCCGGAGTCTTTATGACGGTCAATACCATCCTGGAAGATGATGAACTCGACAGGGCTCACAGCAGTATGTTGGAAGCACAGGATGCAGGAGTGGATGCCTTCATCATAAGAGATTCGAGAATCTGCGGATGGGATGACATAAAAGTGCCCCTGCATGCATCTACACAATGCGCCATCAGGGATGTGGAGAAAGCGGTATATTATGAATCCCTCGGATGCGCAAGAATCATCCTCGAGCGTGAGCTTTCTCTCGAAAGAATTCGTGAGATATGCGCTGCTGTGCGCTGTGAAGTGGAGTTTTTCATCCACGGGGCGCTTTGCGTATGCTATAGCGGCGAATGCAGGCTGTCCGAATACATCGGAGGACGCAGCGCTGACAAAGGAGACTGTATGCAGGCCTGCAGGTCATTGTATGACTTGACGGATGAACGGGGCAAGACGCTTGTCCGCAGCAAAGCTCTGCTCTCGCTCAAGGATTACAATCTCAAAAACAGGATAGGGGAACTCGCTGAAGCCGGCGTATGTTCATTCAAGATTGAAGGAAGGCTCAAAAACGCTTCATACGTAATGAACGTTGTCAGAGACTATGACCTCGCCCTGAACAGACTGATAGACACTTATCCTGACAAATATTGCAGAGCCTCGTTCGGCCGTATCAGCGGAGGCTTTACACCCGACACGAACAAAACCTTCAACAGGGGATATACAGAGCTGTTCCTCGACGGGAAAAGGGGAAAATGGTCTTCTATGGATACTCCCAAGTCCATGGGTGAGGCTATCGGGAAAATCGTTTCCGTCCGCCCCGTGGACAGGTATTCCATCGAGATATGCGTCAGCCCCCTGAACAAAAAGATTGTCCTTAAGAATGGAGACGGTTTCTCTTTCGCCACAGAAGACGGGATCACAGGCTTCCGAGGGGACATATGCTCCGGGACAAGAATTATCTGTAAAAACATACACGACATACGTCCCGGAACCACCCTGTTCAGAAATATAAACTCCGCATTCGAGAAAGAACTCGAAACCGACAGGCCGGTCAGGGAGATTCCCGTTGCCGTAAAAGTATCAGTCAGGGATTGCTTCACCATTGAAGCGGAGGCATCCAGTCAGGACGGGAGAAAGGTGTCTGTTTCCCATACAGTTGAAGCAGATACCGCTCTGAATAGGGAAAGATCCCTGCAGATGATTGTAAGTCAGCTTTCAAAGAGAAGCGGTCACTATTCTTTTGAGGTTGTACGCACTGATGTCCTCACCGGAAAGTACACTCTGCCGCTTCTGCCGGCGTCCTTTCTGAACGGCATACGCAGGGAACTGTCCGAGGCGCTGGACAGTGAGCCGTGCAAAACTGTCAGCCTTTCCAAAGGAAACAGGAGCGGAGTCGCACCGCTTGTCCCCGAAAGCCGCAGCATGCAGGAGTTGATGCGCAGCAGATACTGCATCAGATTTGAACTCGGCCTGTGCCCCAAACTGCAGGGAGCTGTCCCCGGCGGACATCTTTTCCTTGTCAACAACGGACGCCGCTTCTCCCTGGGATTTGACTGCGCCAACTGTGAGATGACCGTTACTCCAGACCAAAAGTGATCTCCACGTCACCGAAACGCCCCTTGACCGTATCTTTCCCCGTGAAATAGCTTGTGGCAAGCTGTCCTCTCCACACGATGTCATCTCTGTCATTGTACGGCAGGTCTATGTCGAAGCCGTATGACTTTGACTGGACTTTCACCGTAGCGGAGCATTTCCAATTGGTCCTGGTCCCTCCGTCCTCTTCGGTAATCAGGAATGCCAGTTTTTCCATCTGGTCCGTCAAATCCGTCAGGATTACCGCATTGTACGGAAGCAGCATATTCAGCTGTTTTCTCTTTATCACGATTATGAATTCCGTTATCGATGGATTATATAGCCTGAGTTCAGCTTCGGTACTGGCCGTGAAACCGTCGACTGCACCCATCTGAATCTTGAACTCCGATCCTCCCGCGAACCAGGTATCGTAATTGCGGAGCATCTTGAAATTCTTCAGTATGAGCTGGTGGCCGGTCTTCTCTCCGCTCCTTGATCCAGCCTTCGTGCCGCCCAGGAAAAGTTCCGCCGGTGTAAAGGCAGAATCCGTGTTGTCGTTTATCACCCATACCGGTCTCCTTGCCGCCACGGCTTCATCTACAAAAACGGAATCCACCACTTTCAGTTCCCCGTTCTCCATGCTGAGCTCATATCCATAATTCGTCTCGGCTCCGTAACCGGGGTCATAGGTGATGATAGGGAATGTGCTTCCGTCCCAGTCCTCGCTATACGGGGCATATATCTGCATCCCTGATGCAGTCAGGGCATCGATATATGCCTGAATGCTTGCAGAGCCTGATCTTGTCGCGTATTTCTGCGAAAAATAATCCTCAAAAAGCATCCGTATCGGGGTTTCATAAGAAAAGGACTTCGTGGTTCCGTCCCCGACTCCGCAGCCCGGCGAAAGGAACAGGTTGGTCAAGGTATATTCTTCATCGTAGCCGTTTCCCGTCGAGGAATTGACAGCATCGTACACTTCTTTCAGCTGCTCTTTCTGCAACGGCAGTTCCGAAAGTATCTTCGCCACCTCCATCTTGGTGAAACTTACCTTGCTTTCCTCTTTCCCTTCTTTGCCTGGAATATCATATTCTCCGCAGGATACGGCCAGAAGTGCAGTGGCCAGTAATAAAACACAGTTCTTTTTCATGGTTCATTCTTTTCTGCAAAGTGAACCATAAAAAAGGGTTTGTCAACAAATGTAATCCCTTATGTGACTGAAACGGCCTCTCACGGTCGCGCAAGGCCTATCTGGAAAAGGAAACAAACCGGATTCTGTTGAAAATGTCCGGTATCTGCTTTACGGAGCGGAAGCCGTTCAGCTCGAACAATGACTGTGTCTCGTTCCCGAGAAGTTCGTTGATTTCAACTATGCAGATTCCATCCGGACGCAGGATATCCTTTGCGGCGGAAGCTATAGCACGGTAAAAAAGAAGAGGGTCTGAATCGGAGACAAAAAGTGCCAGCCCGGGTTCATAGTCCAGTACATTCCTTCTCATCGATAATTTCTCTTTTTCCATTATGTACGGAGGATTGGAGACTATTATGTCGAACCCGTCTCCGGCGTAATCATAGTTCCCGTCAAGTACGTCTGACTTGATGAACACTGGCGAAGGTCCGTCAAACTGGCTTCTGGCAACGTCCAAAGCCTGCCCGCTGATATCCACGGCAACCACTTCGGCCGACGGAAGATCCTTGAATAAAGTCCACGCAATGCAGCCGGAACCCGTACAGAGGTCCAGAATCCGCACACCGCTGCGCTTCGACTGTGAAGTTTTTTCAACTTCCGCCACCAGCTGCTCGGTCTCCGGTCTCGGGATAAGCACGTTCCTGTCGACCTTGAACTTTCTTCCGCAGAAATCAGTCCGTCCGAGAACATACTGCAGGGGTTCTTCCACTAGAAGCCTCTGCAAATCGGAATGCAGCACGGGAACCATTTCTTCCGGCACCTCTTTCCCGGGTTCCACTATGTGGGTGTAGCTTTTTACTCCGAGCCTTTCCTCGCAGAGAATCTGTACCATTCTCCGGGCCTCAGTCTCCGGATAAACAGAAGCGAGAGCCTTAGAGCTCCCGCGTATGAAATCACCAAGCTGCAACTATTTGTTGAATTTACCGCCGGAAAGTTTCCCTCCGGTTTTCATAGACTTGAAAATATTGCCCCCGAAGTCTGTTACCTTGAATGAAGACTCCCTGCTTCGAGCGAACGCCAGATCGATCAATTTGTCTATCATAGCCGGGAAAGGAAGCCCGTCATAGTCCCAAAGGTAGTTTGAAAGAGAACCCGGGATGGTATTGATTTCGTTGACGTAAATCCTGTTGTCCTCTTCGTCCTTCATAAAGTCTATCCTGGCGACACCTTCGCAGGCAAGGACACGGAAGGTTTTCCTTGCAAGGTCCTTGATAAGCATAGTCTCATCTTCGGAAATCCTTGCAGGGAGTTCGCGTTTTGTGGATTGCATTCCCTTTGACTTGGAGCCGGAATTCATATACTTGTCCGAATACGTGAGAATCTCCCCGCTTCTCTGCGGCACCTCGCAGACTGATGCCTCGCACTCTTCGTAGTTGCCGAGGACGGAACAGTTTACCTCCTTCAGCTTTTCCACAAGCTTCTCTACGATTACTCTGGTCGTAAACGAGCAGGCGTTGTCCACGGCCTCGATGAACTCTTCCCTGTTGTGCGCAGGACGGATTCCTACGCTTGAACCGGAATTGGCAGGCTTGACAATGACCGGATAGGAAAGACTCTTTTCCATAGCATCTATGACAGAATCCCTTCCCTGATACCAGCTCTTGTCATTGAACCAATAATAATCGATTACCGGCACTCCGCTGCTCTGGAGAATCATCTTCATAGTGATCTTGTCCATTCCGTTCGCGGAGGCGAGAACGTCACATCCGACAAACGGGATGCCGATTGATGCGAGAACACCCTGAATGGTTCCGTCCTCGCAGTTCGTCCCGTGGAGCGTCGGGAGCATTACGTCAAGCTTCGCCGCTTTCCCGCATCCGAAAAGGCCGCCTTTGTTGAGATACAGGTTGAAATCACCGTAGACAGGTTTCATGAATACTTCCTTCGCCTTACTGAAAAGGACATTCATATCCTTGTAATTGTTCAAGTCAAGAAGGGCATCTCCCGTATACCATTTGCCGGTCTTGGCAATATATACCGGGACCACATTGTACTTTTCCCTGTCCATCGCCTCCATTGTCTGGATGGCTGTCACGACTGAAATCTCGTTTTCAACGGAACGTCCGCCAAAAAGAACTCCGACTGTAATTTTCATATCTGTTATTTGAATGTATCCGGTAAATCGTTTTCGTAAAGGATGGCATCGCCGGGCTTCGCGAGACCGGACAGGTGCTGTACAGCTACAGCAAGAGTGTCCGCGCAGATTATCCTGTCTTCAGGCATTCCCGCACTGCGGGCACCGGAGAGCAATGCATCCCTGTTATATCTGTTCACTATTATCAGAATGTCCGCAACCCCGGCAATTTCTTCACCGAGGAGCCTGTCTTCCGGCTCCTGACGGGTCCCCAGCTCCACAAAGCCCGGAGTGACCACTATCCTTCTGGCCCCGTCGGGAAGGGAGAGCCTCCTGAGAACATCCAGAGCCATTCTTGCTCCTTCAGGATTGGAATTGTAAGCATCATCGAGTATTGTCATCCCTCCCTTGAGGGAAACGGACAGCCTATGCTCGACCTGCTGCAGTTTTGAGGCGGCGATTCTCTGCTTGTCCGCACTTATGTCAAGCCTGTCTGCAACCGCAACGGCGGCAAGGATGTTCAATATGTTGCAGTCCCCCACCAGAGAAGTATGGATGTGGTTTCCGTTGACGTCAAAATCCGTGCCTGATGCACTGCAGCTTATATTTTCCGCCTTATACTGCACATCTTCCGATTTGATTCCGTATCTGACCACCCTGCAGTTGTCGGGGATATCCCGGTATGACGCGATTCCTTCTGAGTCCATATTTATGACACCGAGGCCGTCGGAAGGCAGCGAACGGATGAGTTCGAACTTGGTTTTCCGGATGTTCTCCACCGTCTTGAAGGTCTCGAGATGCATCTGGCCCACTGATGTCACGATACCGATTACAGGATGGACAAGGTCGCATATTTCTTTTATGTCCCCAATCTGCTTGGCCCCCATCTCGACTATGAACACCTGATGATAAGGCTTGAGATATTCCCTTATTGTACGCACAACCCCCATTGTCGTGTTGAAGTTGCCCGGAGTGATCAGCGTGTTATACTTCTCCGAGAGCATCCTGTAAAGGTAGTTTTTCGTGCTGGTCTTTCCGTAGCTGCCGGTGACGCCTATAATCACCAGGCCCTTATGGGCAGCGAGTATCCTCTTTGCATCCTTGACGTACCAGTTGCTGACCGCCTTGTTGACAGGGACGTTCAGAACATTCGCCAGAAGCATAGTGTAGTCCGTAAATATCAGGGCCAGGGCGGCCGGGACATAAAGTCTGAATATGCATAAAACTGCAAAAATCAGGGTTGCCGTGAAAAACAGACGCCACATTCTCGGGGTCATCACAAATTTGACTTTTGTCCCCCGCTTCCAGATATTGCGGAAAACCTTCCCGTGTGACCATCTCAGGAACCTGTCGACCTTGTATGAGTTCTGCTGGAACATCTGCATTGAAAACAGCAGTGCGGGCACCCATATCGCCAGAAGGCATACTACAATGATTATGTACAATCCGTCAGACATAACGATCACTTGAAGAAATTCTGCAAAACCGAAAGGAACATTCCTCTGTTCTCCAGGAAGGCGAAATGGCCCGCTCCAGGTACGGCAATCAGTCCCGTGTCAGGTATCAGACTGTCCATTATCCTTGCATCCCGCATAGGAGTAGCCTTATCCTCCGTACCCCAGAAAAGAACTGTAGGGGCTTTTATCTTCGGCATCTCCGGCTTCAGGTCTTCATTTACGACCTTTGACAGAATAGCCTTCATACGAGGGGAAGCATTCCTGTAATCCGAAGACCCCGACCTTGCACGGTAGGCATCCATCTTTTTCTCATCATGAAGGACGTTGAGGATAAACCACTTGGCAAGTTTATAGAAATAAACCTTGAAATAATATCCCGGGGAGCGGCGCGGCTTTACACCTGCTGCATCCGCCAGAACGATGCGGCCTGTTTCGTTGCGGGAAGCAAAAAGGATAGACACCCTGCCGCCGAAGGAATGGCCTACAAGATTCGGTCTGACAATACCCAACTCCCGGCAGAAAGATTCGAAACAACGGGTATACTCCTCAACGCCCCATACGGAATCAGGTTCTTCGGACTCTCCGAAACCGGGGAAGTCAATGGCTATGACCCTGTGTGTCAGACTGAGCGGGGCAGTGATGGAATCGAATATCTTATGGTCACAGCCCCAGCCATGGAGAAAGATCGCCACATCTCCCTGCCCGCGGTCTTCGTAAAAGACTTTCCTATCTTGATATTCGAAAAACATCAGTTGAAATAATCGATTTCCTCTTCTTCGCCGGCTTGTGTTTCATCGGTTGCAACATCCTGAGTCTCAATGTCGCCACCCGTACAGGAGAGGTTGAATGATGCGCCTGCAGGAACCAGGAAACGATCATTCTCGCTAAGCCCGAGCGTACCGTCGGCAAGGCATTTCTTCATCCAGATGCCCCATATCGGAAGCGCCATATTGGAACCTCCTCCGAGAGCGAGGGATTCGAAATGGACCTGCCTGTCCTCGCAACCGACCCAGATGCCTGCGGTGATGCAAGGGGTGTACCCTACGAACCATCCGTCTGAATTGTCATTGGTCGTACCCGTCTTTCCTGCTATCTCACCCAACAATCCGTATCTTGAACGGAGTCTTGAACCGGTACCCTGACGGACAACTCCCTCCATAAGGTTGACCATCAGATATGCCGTGTTCTCGCCTATCGCCTCCGTCTTCTGGTTTGTGAATTCGGAGAGGACATTCCCCTGGCTGTCTTCTATCCGCGTGACGAACAGCGGAGCTACGTACACACCCCTTGACGGGAATGTGTTGTATGCAGCGACCATCTCGAAAGGATTCAGGTCCACAGGCCCCACGCAAAGCGAATAGACTTCATCGATATGGTTGCTGATTCCCATCTTATGCATCATTTGAGCCATTGCCTGAGGTCCGAACTGCTTCATCAGGTATGCGGAAATGTTGTTCGAACTATGCGTAAGACCCCATTTGAGGGTGACTGTCCTGCCTATCCATTCGTCCCTGTCCGTACTCCTCGGCGTCCAGGTTTCGTCCGCATTGCCCGTGATGAAAGTCTGAGGCATATTGACCACCTTATCACAAGGGGACATTCCCTCCTGCATGGCAAGGGTGTACAGGAACGGCTTGATGGTAGAACCCACCTGACGCCTTCCCTGACGGGCGTTGTCATACTTGAAATACCTGTAGTTCGGCCCGCCGATATATGCCTTGACGTGGCCTGTGGACGGCTCCATTGCCACAAAGCTGGCTCTGAGGAATGACTTGTAATATTTGATTGAATCGTCAGGAGTCATCGTAGTGTCGACATAGCCCTTCTGATTCCATGCGAAAACTCTCATCTGCTGAGGCTCATCGAACTGGGCTAGAATCTCCGAATCGCTCAATCCCGCAGCCTTTCCCGCTCTGTACCGGTCGCTCCACCTTCTCGCCTGATTCATCAGAGTCTTGACAATCTCAGGATCCACATCGTTGGAGAACGGTCTGTTGCGCTTCCATTTGAGCTCCGAAGAAAGCTGTTTCTGCAACTCTCCGCCAAGATGCTCAGCCACAGCCTCTTCAGCATACTTCTGCATCTTGTAGTCGATAGTGGTATATATCCTCAATCCGTCCATATCGAGATTGTAGTCACTGCCATCCGCCTTCTTATTCTTGTTAAGCCATCCGTACAAATCATCGTTGACCCACCTGAGGGAGTCCACCGTGTATTCTTCAGGATATTGGTAATTCTTCTTTTCCGGCTTCCGGGCATTCATCTCCCTTCTTATCATATCCCTGAAATAAGGTGCCAGACCGGCATTGTGGTCCTGGAGGTGATACGTCAGTTCAATAGGAAGAAGTTTTATCGAATCGCAGTCACGCTTGCTCAGATGCCTGTATTCCGCATTGATACCGGTTGATTTCGGAAGGTCTGTCTGGGTCATCCTGCCCAGCACGAAATTCCTCCTGACTATGGACTGGTCGGGATTGATGGCAGGATTGTATCTGGTAGGCTTGTTCACCATTCCTATCAGAGTAGCCGCCTCTTCTATGGAAAGATCCTTCGGCTCCTTGGAGAAGAAAGTTTCGGACGCCGACTTGACTCCGTACGCACCGCTGCCGAAGAACACAGAATTGAGATACATATCGATTATCTCCTCTTTGGTATAGTTCCTTTCAAGCTTGACGGCCGTTATCCATTCCTTGAGCTTTGTCCATACCATCACCACTTTGGGCCAGAGCGGAATCTTACTGTTCACATCCACCCTTGGATAAAGGGTCTTTGCAAGCTGCTGGGTGATGGTGCTTCCGCCTCCCTGGCTGGAATCATTCATAAGAATGGTCTTGAAGGCGACTCTCGCCAATCCTATGATATCTATTCCCGAATGCTTGTAGAATCTCGCATCCTCCGTTGCAACCGCAGCGTGCACAAGATATGGCGAAAGCTCTTCATAACTGACGTATGTGCGGTTCTCTATATGGAAAGTGGCGAGAACTTCTCCCCCTTCCGCTATTACCTGCGTGGCGAGTTTGTTGTCAGGGTTCTCGAGCTCCTCAAAAGACGGAATCCTTGCAAAGGCCGCGACAAGCGCAAGCATCACTCCTATAATCACGAAAGGAGCAAGCACAATTATCCAGAACCACTTGATGATTTTTTTCTTATTCATAATAAGAAAGGTATAAATGAACTGCAAAATTAGCGATTATATTTGGAAAAATGCGGAGTTTGTATGTTTCTTTGCAGAATGTTTGTAAAAGACTGATGAAGAAATGGAGGGTAACCTTGTCATAGTTGAGTCTCCTGCAAAGGCAAAGACTATCCAGAAATTTTTAGGCGAAGGATATGTGGTCAAGCCCAGTTTCGGACACATCCGCGACCTTCAGGAAAAGAAATTAAGTGTAGATGTCGACGGTGGATTCATACCTGAATATGTAATACCTGCTGAAAAGAAAAAGGTCGTTGAAGACCTCAAGAAAGCCTCGTCAAAAGCTCAGACCGTATGGCTGGCTTCCGATGAAGACCGTGAGGGAGAAGCCATTTCCTGGCATCTTCAGGAAACGCTGGGTCTGGATCCTTCCAAGGCCAGGAGAATTGTGTTTCACGAAATAACCAAAGACGCCATTCTCAATGCGTTGAAAAATCCCCGCAGCCTGGATATGAATCTGGTCAATGCCCAGCAGGCGAGAAGGGTCCTGGACAGGCTGGTGGGCTTCGAACTGTCTCCGGTGCTATGGAAGAAAATCCAGCGCGGACTTTCCGCCGGCAGGGTACAATCCGTCGCTCTCCGCCTGATTGTTGACAAAGAGCGCGAGATCCTCGCCTTCAATTCTGAAGCGTATTACAGAACAGACGGGGTTTTCGATATCGCGGGCACAAAAGCGAAAGGCACCCTGAATACAAGGTTTACAGGTGTCGATGAAGCGCGTAAATTTCTGGAAGACAGCATAGGAGCCGTTTATTCGGTGAATTCAGTGGAGAAAAAGGAAGGGACAAGATTCCCCGCCCCTCCTTTCACCACCTCGACCCTGCAGCAGGAAGCGGCCAGAAAACTTCATTTCCCCGTCAGTGTCACTATGCGTATTGCCCAGAGCCTGTACGAAAGAGGTCTCATAACCTATATGCGTACAGATTCCGTAAATCTTTCTTCTCTGGCATTGGGCACCGCCAAGCAATTCATCATCGGGAATTTCGGAGCCGAATACTCCCACCCGCGCCAGTTCAAGACCAATTCAAAGGGAGCGCAAGAAGCGCACGAGGCCATCAGGCCCACCTATATCGCTAACTCTGAGATAGAAGGAAGCGAACAGGAGAAAAAATTGTATTCCCTTATCTGGAAAAGAACGGTCGCATCCCAGATGGAGGAGGCACGGGTGATGAATACCTCCATCAGGGTCGATTCTGACCGCAGACCGGAATATTACACCATACAGGCGTCTCAGATGCTGTTCGACGGGTTCCTGAAGCTATACATAGAGGGCGTTGACGACCGGGACAGTGAAGATGAAAACATTATTCTGCCTGAAATCATTTGCGGGACAGAAATCAGGGCAAAAAACATTGAGGCTTCCTGCAAATACACCCAGGCTCCTTTCAGGTATTCCGAAGCCACACTTGTCAGGAAGTTGGAGGAGCTCGGCATAGGAAGACCTTCTACATACGCCCCGACAATAAGCACTCTCACTACCGGAAGAGGATATGTGATCAAAGGAGACAAGGAAGGGCGCAAGGTCCAGGTAACGAATCTCACCCTCAAGGGCGGCAATATTACAGAAAGTATCAGGAGCGAAACTCTCGGGGCAGAAAAGGGCAGGCTTCTGCCCCGGGATATCGGAGTAATCGTTTCCGATTACCTGACCGCCAATTTCCCGCGCATAATGGACTATGACTTTACGGCGAACGTCGAGAAAGAATTCGACCGCATCGCTGAAGGTGACGCCCAGTGGACCGAAGTCATCGGGAAGTTCTACGATCCGTTCCACAGGAAGGTGGACATATCCACGTCGGACAGACAGTTCAGCCACGTTGAGAGGAATCTTGGCCGTGACCCTTCGGACGGGCAGGTCATTATCGCCAAGTTCGGCCAATACGGACCTTTTGTCCAGAAAGGAGAAGGTGATTCGAAGATCTGCGCCAGCCTCGAAAGAGGACAGCTTATCGAAAGCATAACTCTTGAAGAGGCTTTGAGCCTTTTCAAACTTCCGCGCATTGTCGGTCAATACGAGGGAGTCAGCGTGACCGCCACGAAGGGAAAATTCGGGCCATACCTCAAATATGGCGACAGGAACATCTCACTGCCGAAAGGCATCGACCCTGTCATTGTTACATTGGAAGAATGCATCGAACTCATTGTCAAAAATGCCGGGAAACCGGCCGGCAATGAAGTCATCAGGGAATTCCAGGCATCCGGCATCTCGATAATCAACGGCAGATACGGCCCTTACATCAAGCATGCCGGGGCGAATTACAAAATACCGGCAAGGAAGAGCGCCACAGAACTCACTGAGGCTGAATGCAATGAAATAATCGCTCAAGGTTCCGTTGCAAACAAACACAGAAAAATCACCAAAAGGAAATAGTTATGTCATCATTTCACATCGACGACGTAGACCGCAAGATTCTGTCAATGATGGTCAACAACGCCCGCATTCCGTTTCTTGAGATAGCCAGAGACTGCGGAATCTCCGGCGCCGCCGTACACCAGAGAGTGAAGAAACTTGAGGACAACGGGGTTATCTCCGGTTCCAGACTTATCGTCAAGCCTTCCGCTCTCGGACTTAACGTTTGCGCCTTCGTCAGTGTCTTTCTCGCTGAGAACAACAAGTACTTTGAGGTCATCACCGCCCTCAAGCATATCCCTGAAGTGGTAGAATGCCATTTCGTCACGGGAAAGGCCGGTATTCTCGTCAAAGTGTACTGCAAGAACAATGAGCACCTTATGGAGGTCGTTCTGAACACCATCACCAGGATTCCTTATGTCCTGGGCACGGACACGATGATCTCGCTTGACGAACCTCTGGACCGTCAGGTCTGGGTAAATGACTTCAAAAAGTCAAAATAGAAACTAAGCAGCAGAGAGAATGGCACGAGCCAGGACCATATCTTCCGGCGTGGTAATCTTGATATTCAACCTTTCTCCCGGTACAAAGGTTACAGGCACGGCTTTCTTTCTCACCACGGAAGCGTCATCGGTGAACGACGTGTCATATGCCTGGCTGTAAGCATCCTTCACGTCTTCCGAAAGGAACACCTGCGGTGTCTGCACCGCTTTGATTTTCCGGCGGTCCGCCAGAGTCCCGTCCTCATAGGTAAGAGTGTCTACAACGGGAACGACCGGCACAAGCGCACGCTCGGTCCGCATCATTTCAAGCATTCTGACAATCAGCCCTTCGCTGACAAGCGGTCTGACTCCGTCGTGAATAAATACAATCGCCCCGTCAGGTACCTTTTTCAACGCATTCTGCACGGAGTGGAATCTCGTCACTCCTCCCGGGACGATAATCTGCGGACAGTCCAGAGCATGGGACACGCACAGTTCCTTCCACAAACTGATACTGCTCTGAGGCAGAACAGTAATGATTCTGGCTTCCGGCAAGGCTTTCGTAAATTTCACGATAGTGCGTTGCAGAATCGGAACTCCTTCCAGTTCAAGGAATTGCTTGGGAACGTCAGCACCCATTCTGGACCCGTTGCCTCCAGCCACCACAATTATGTAAATTTTTCGTTCCATAACCGTTATTCTATCGCAAAAATAAAGTTTTTTGGTTAAATTTGCGTGATTAGCACCAATAGTAACTAAAACTTAAAACAGATATGGCATTTTCATTTTTGAGTCAAGAGCTCGCTATCGACCTCGGGACGGCAAATACCGTCATCTACCAGAATGGTCAGATTGTCCTCGACGAACCCAGTATAGTGGCTATTGATAACAATACCGGAAAATGCATCGCTCTCGGCCAGCAGGCCAAACTGATGCATGAGAAAGTAAATCCTGGCATCAAGACTATCCGCCCTCTGAAGGACGGTGTCATTGCCGATTTCAATGCCGCCGAAATGATGATTCGTGGATTCATCAAAAAAGTCAACAGCAAGCATCACAGCCTGTTTACACCGAACCTCAAAGTAGTCATCGGCATTCCATCAGGAAGCACCGAAGTCGAGATAAGGGCCGTACGCGACTCCTCCGAACATGCCGGAGGACGCGACGTCTTCCTGATTTTTGAGCCTATGGCATCAGCATTGGGCATCGGACTTGATATTGAAGCTCCCAAGGGAAATATGGTAGTGGACATAGGCGGCGGCACAACTGAAATCGCTGTCATCTCTTTGGGAGGTCTTGTCGTACAGGACAGTATCCGTACTGCAGGCGACGTCTTCACCAGCGACATTCAGTACTATATGCGACAGCAGCATAACATCAAGATCGGAGAAGTAACTGCCGAGAGGATAAAGATTCAGGTCGGCGCAGTCCTGCCCGATCTTGACGAAGAGCCGGAACCGATGATAGTAAGAGGTCCGAATCTTATGACGGCGCATCCGGTTGAAGCCGTCGTAACACATCAGGAGATTGCTCACTGCCTTGACAAGTCAATTGCAAAAATCGAGACATCGATTCTCCACGTTCTTGAGATGACACCTCCTGAACTCTATGCGGACATCGTTGAAACAGGCATCTACCTGTCAGGCGGCGGCGCACTCCTCAGGGGATTGGCCAAGAGGCTTACCGACAAGACCACTATTGATTTCCACGTTGCAGAGGACCCTCTTCACGCAGTTGCAAGGGGAACCTGCGAGGCAATAAAGAATACTGAACGCTACCCATTTCTTATGAGATAATGTCCAAGTGGAACAAAAATATCCTGCCTATCATAGTTTATGCAGCAATCTTCATTCTATTGGAGGTTGCTGCAGTCGCTATGCTGAGGAGCAGTTCTTCACTTCAGGATGTATGGTTCACACGCTTTAATCACAGGACTCTGTCATTCATCTGGGGAGGGGCCGAGAAGGTGAGAGGTTTCTTCACCCTGAGAGATGAAAACGAAATGCTCGCCAGGCAGAACCTCGAACTTATGAAAGAAATCAAGATGCTCAGAGAGCATAGGGATTCCCTGACTTTTGATGACAGTTTCATTTATATCCCCGCCCGCATTTCGAAGATGAGCAGGAACTCCCAGCACAACTATATCATCATCGACAAAGGCTCCGACGACGGAATTGTCCCCAACTCGGGAATAATCACAAGCCTTGGAGTCGTAGGCATCATAAGCGCCGTGGACAAACGGCACTCGTACGGGCTGACCTTCATGAACTCCAAAGTCAGCGTCAGCGCCAGAATCGGGCGGAACGGGTCCATTTCTCCCCTTGTCTGGGACGGCAGACATTCCAACAAGGGCAGCATGATCAATCTTCCGGCGCACGTGGACGTGACCCCCGGAGACACTGTTTATACCAGCGGCTTTTCTTCAGTTTTCCCTCCTGACATTCCTCTGGGCATTACCGGTAAATCCAACATAGTCGACGGATCTTCCAATACGGTAGAGGTATTCCTGTTCCAGGATTTCTCTTCAATCAGGTCAGTAACCGCTGTAATCAACCCTGAGAAAGAGGAAATTGAAGCCCTTGTTTCAGAATCAGAAGAAAGTATATGAAAAACAGCGGACTGATAATAATCTATCTGATTTTCATCGTTGCCCAGATTATTCTGAACAACGTATTCTATCTGTCCCAGTATATCATCATCTCATTGCTTCCGGCAATGATTGTATGCTTGCCGTCACAGAGCAACACTGCAATCAATCTTCTTGTGGCGTTTGCCATAGGCTTCGCAGTGGATTTCTTCTCAACCGGGATGGTAGGGATGACAGTGGCAGCGCTTCTGCCTGTTGCATTAATAAGAAACTTTTTGCTGACTTTCATCTTCGGAGAAGAATATTTCTCCAGAAGAGATGATATCACGTCTGACGTACAGGGAGTCAGAAGAACCATAATCTGCGTTGAGCTGTCAATACTTCTTTATCTGCTCATTTACATTATCATTGACAGTGCGGGGACAAGGCCATTCGGCTTCAACCTTCTCAGATTCCTGATTTCATTCTTGATCTGTTCGGGAGCTTCATTCTTCGTTCTCAATATTTTACCTCCGAAAAACAGCAGGAGCCGATGAAATTGTCACGAAGCCATAGGATACTTATCGGGATAGGAGTCGGTGCCGCCATTCTACTGGGAAAACTGTTCTACATCCAGATTGTCAATGACGGATATAAGAGGGACGCCACCAACAACTCTATGGTTTATAAGACCATCTATCCCCTGCGCGGTGTAATCTATGACAGAAACGGGACTGTTCTGGTGGGGAACAAAGTGAGATATGACGTTATGGTGACACCACGCGACGTCACGCCTTTCGACACTTTAAGGCTTGCCGAACTGCTGGACACCACGATTGATTTCGTCCGGGAAAGGATGGACTACTACAGGACATATCGCAGCCGCATCGGATACCAGACAGTAACTTTCCTCAAGCAGGTGTCGAGTGAGACTTATCTCAAATTTGCCGAGTTTGAATACCAGTTCCCCGGATTCCAGGGTCAGGTCAGGTACGAAAGACACTACCCGATAGACGCGGGCGGCAATCTTTTGGGCTACGTTTCCGAAGTGGATGCCGACTATCTCAAGGAACATCCTGAGTACAAGAGCGGTGACTATTTCGGAAGAACAGGCCTGGAAGCGGTTCGCGAGCAGGACCTGAAGGGAGAGAAGGGATACCACATTTTTCTTAGAGATTCCAGGAACAGATTGCAAACAGCCTATAAAGACGGAGAATTTGACAAGAATGCCGTTCCCGGGAAAAATGTAATCACTACAATTGACGCCGAGCTCCAGAGATACGGGCAGAAATTGATGCAGGGTAAGACCGGGAGTGTCGTTGCCATAGAACCTTCAACCGGAGAGATTCTGGCGATGGTGTCAAGCCCAGGTATCAGTGTCAATCAGCTTTCTGATATAGGCAGGCATTACAATGAGATTGCCAGGGACCCGAAGAAGCCTATGTTCAACCGAACCGTCCAGGCTTCATACCCTCCAGGATCCGTTTTCAAACTCATCAACGGCCTTATCGGGCTGGAGGAAGGCGTACTTCAACCTGAATACACGTATCCGTGCAACGGAGGATATGCATACAGCAAGACCAGAAAGCTCGGTTGTCACGCCCACCGTTCTCCGCTGAATCTTCAGGATGCCATTATGATGTCCTGCAATGGATATTTCTGCTATGTTCTGCGCAACGTCCTCGAGAACCGGAAATACAAATCCATGTCCGAGGCGTTCGACAAATGGAGAGAATATGTCCTGAGTTTCGGTTTCGGACGCAAACTCGGCAGCGATTTCCCTTCAGAACTGGGTGGCAACATCCCTTCTTCCGCCTACTATGACAAGATATACGGCAAAGGTTCCTGGAGTTTCCCTACAATCGTATCGCTTTCCATCGGGCAGGGAGAAATCGGTGCCACACCGTTGCAGATTGCAAATCTTGCGGCAACCGTTGCCAACAGGGGCTATTACTATATTCCGCATATCATCAAGGAGAGTGAAGGGATAGAAACAGACCCCGTATTTAAGGAAAGACAATATACGCTTGTCGATACACTGCAGTTCAAGAAGGTCATCCACGGTATGTGGAAGGCTGTAAACGCCCCTGCGGGAGAGGGTGGCACCGCCCACATCGGCGCCGTACCGGGACTTGACATCTGCGGGAAGACAGGGACTGCTCAGAATCCCCACGGAAAAGACAATTCGGTCTTCATCTGCTTCGCCCCTCAGGACGACCCGAAGATTGCCATTGCGGCATATGTGGAAAATGCCGGCTTCGGGGCGACATGGTCCTGCCCTATCGCTTCCCTTATGGTTGAACAATATCTTACCGGAGGGACGAACAGAGCGGAACTTGAAGAAAGAATAATGAATACCAGACTATACTGATGGCAGAATACAGACAGGGCACCCACAACAGAAAATTTGTGCAGACCATCGACTGGACGCTGGTCTTCTGCTATGTTCTGCTCGTCTTGATCGGCTGGTTGAATATTTATGCCTCAATTCATTCCACTGAAGGAGGTGGCATACTGAATCTTGCCGGCAGAAGCGGGAAACAATTGATTTGGATCATTTCTTCCCTCGGACTGGGCGCCGTGATATTGTTCGTGATCAGTCCGCGACTATGGGAAGTGATTTCCGCACCGTCCTATGCCGTGGTGCTGGGGCTGCTGATTGCCGTGATATTGTTCGGCGTCGAAGTGAAGGGGTCCAGGTCATGGTTCGCCTTCGGTCCTGTGAGTTTCCAGCCGGCAGAGATTTCGAAAATCACCACTTCCCTTTTTCTGGCGATGATAATGAGCAAGTCCGGATTCAAGATGGACAACTTGTCAAGTGTCCTCAAGGTCGGATTTGCATTGGGAATACCTATGCTGATCATCCTCGCGGAAAGTGAGACCGGGTCCATGCTTGTTTACGCCGGATTTCTGCTGGTTCTTTACAGGGAAGGGATGTCGGGTTGGATTCTGGCCTTTTTCGGGCTGATCATCATCCTTTTCATACTGGCATTGACGGTATCGCCGTGGCTGTCGACCGGGATTCTGCTGGCAGTGGCTGCCTTGTTCTGGGCGTACAGCATAAATATAACACGCAAAAAGACTCCCGAAAGACGCTCCTTGCAGTTCGCGGCGCTGATCGGCACCATTGCGGGAATCGTTCTGATTTTTTCCACGGATTTCGTTTTCAACAACGTGCTTCAGGATCATCAGAGAAAGCGTATCGAGGTTCTTCTGGGAATGAAGGAAGACCCCACCGGCGTAGGGTACAACGTACACCAATCGATGATTGCAATCGGCTCCGGAGGCTTCTTCGGCAAGGGTTATCTTAACGGCACTCAGACGACCTATGGCTTTGTCCCTGAACAAAGTACGGACTTCATATTCTGCACTGTCGGGGAAGAGTGGGGCTTCTTCGGCTGCTTCCTTGTAATCGCCATATACCTGCTGCTGATTTTCAAGCTGATTTATGATGCCGAGCAGTGCAGGGAGCCGTTTACCAGGATATACGGGTATTGCGTGGCCAGTTGCATCTCAATGCACCTTTTTATCAATATCGGAATGACCATAGGGCTTATGCCGGTGATCGGCATCCCGCTTCCGTTTATAAGTTATGGAGGCTCATCAATGTGGACATTCTCGATTATGCTGTTCATATTCCTTGCCCTCCTGCGGCAGGAGAAGAAATATTTTTAGTATCTTTGCGTGATGTCCGGATTGCATTCCGGCGTCTTCTGCCTTGGTGGTGGAATGGTAGACACGAGGGACTTAAAATCCCTTGGGCAGTAATGTCCGTGACAGTTCGAGTCTGTTCCGAGGCACGGAATCAAGAGCCGGCTTATTGGTTTTCAATAGCTGGCTCTTTTTTGGATCAATCGACCTTTATTTCGACGCTTGAGCCTTTAAGCCCCCTGCCGGAGACAGAAAGCGTCGAAATACCTTTTATGGCTGTCGCTTCCACGATAACCACGGCTTCACCGTGGAAAGCCTTCATAGCCGGTGAGGTGAAGCTCTCGGTGGAGGTGGCGTCACCGTTGCAGCATGAGTTGAAACGGCAGCTGCTCCCGGAGACCGTGAAAGAAAGGCGGTTTTCCGCATCCGGACAAAGGTTGCCGTCCTTGTCAACGATTCTGACTGTTACGAAAGAAAGGTCCGGAGTGTCACAAGTACCTTTTCCGTCTTCATACTCTGGCGTGGAGGCCAGTGATGTCCTGTCTGCTTCCAGTTCTATATGGTGCGGTTTTCCTGCCGTATTGAGAGTCTTCTCGGCTGCTTTGCGGCCGTCGGCATCATATGCCACGACTTTCACCTCTCCTTTTTCGTATTCTGTATTCATCCAGCGCAGGCGATAGCGGCTCAGCCTGTTGATTTCATCGGGTACGTCAGGGTCGGCGATTTGATAAACGTCTCCCCACGGCATTGTCAATTCCACTCTGTTCGCCCTGTAGTCATCCATACTGAGATCGATGTGCCTGCGTCTGCCCTGGCTTTTGCCGTTGATGAACAGTTCGGCCTCCGGATAGTTCGTGTATACGAATACAGGAGTTTTCTCTCCTTCACGGCCTTTCCAGGTCCAGTGGGGGAGTATGTGCAGAGTTTCTTTCTCCGGTGCCCAATGTACACGATACAGATAGGCTCTGTCCTTCGGCAAGCCGGCAAGGTCGTAGATGCCGAAATAGCTTGAACGTGAAGGCCAGTATTCGTCGTAAGGTGTCGGCTCGCCGAGGTAGTCGAAACCTGTCCACACGAATTCACCGATGACCCACGGACATTTGTCCTGCCACATCCAATCATCGTCAGGCAAGTTGCTCCATGATGCTGACTCCATGTCATAACTGGAAATCTGGCCGTCATCGAAGGCGTCTCCGTGCAGCTCCGTGACAGGAAACTTGTAAACCCCTCTGCTTGAAATGGTTGACGCAGTTTCGCTGCCCAGAATTATGCCCTTTGGCGAGTTTTCGTGCCCGATGTCATATTTGTGCAGGCGATAGTTGAAGCCGGGTATGTCAGATGTCTGGAACACTCCGCTGAATATCGGAGCCTCCCCTTGATCGAACCCTTGTGTGCAAGGGCGTGTGGGATCGAGTCTGTGTACAAGGTCCTGTATTTTTCTCGTGTATTCCAGTCCGACTTCGTTCCCCTGCTCAGTGATTTCATTTCCTATGGACCACATAACGATGCTCGGATGGTTCCTGTGTACGAGTACCAGATTTGTGAAATCCCTTTCCCACCACTCCTCGAAGAACCGTGAATATCCGTTCTTGCATTTCGGTGAAATCCACATATCCATTGACTCTGCCATCACCAGCATACCCATCTGGTCGCAAATGTCCATCTGCCACGGTGCCGGAGCATTGTGAGAGGTGCGTATGGCATCGCAACCGATTTCCTTGAGCAGCGTCACCTGCCTGCGGAATGCCGCTTTGTTGAATGCTACGCCGAGAGGTCCCAGGTCGTGGTGCAGGCATACGCCCTTGAATTTGCGACGCTTCCCGTTGAGCTTGAATCCATCCTCCGTATATTCAATCTTCCTTATGCCTGTCTTCATCTCCCGGACATCAA
>JAZLFC010000043.1:0-11518 GCA_045615565.1 Candidatus Cryptobacteroides sp.
ACCCTTTCGCCGGTCGCCGGCGGATATTGCTATCCCCGCTGCCCCTCGACTTGCATGTGTTAAGCCTGCCGCTAGCGTTCATCCTGAGCCAGGATCAAACTCTTCTTTGTATATTCTTTATCTCTAAGCTTGATTCCTGACAATTATTAATTCGTTCAGAATTAACGTTCTCGATTAATTAAATTATTCGGTACTTGCTTGTACTTTCCTCTCAATATTATCAAAGATCTTTCCGCTCCCTTGGAAACGGGCTGCAAAGATAACTACTTTTTGTTTCCCACCAAACTTTTTTTGAATAATTTTTGATTTACTGCGTTATTTCCGAAATTTGCATATATGAAAAAAGTGTCTCTTCCGAATCTTTTCCTTGTGTTCTCGAAAATCGGGGCGTTCACCATTGGCGGAGGGTATGCCATGATTCCGATTATCGAGCAGGAGATGGCGAAGCGCGGGTGGATTCCGGAGGAAGAGATTCCCGAGATTATCGTGCTGGCGCAGAGCGCCCCCGGTCTGCTGGCCGTGAATATGTCCATATATGCAGGATACAGGATACGCGGAGTGAAAGGCAGCATTGCCGCCACCCTGGGAGCTATTATGCCTTCTTTTGTCATCATCCTTCTCATAGCGGCAGTCTTCACCACCATCCGGGACAACCCCTATTACATCAAGATTTTCAAGGCAGTTCGTCCGGTCGCCATCGCGCTGATTCTGGTCCCTCTGTTCAGGATGGCCGGAAAGAACAGCAGCTGGTGGGAGTGGACCTTGACCGTCGGCACCGCCCTGGGGGTATCCGTCCTGTCCGTATCACCGATAGTCATCATTGCATCCGTGCTCGTCGCAGCAAGTTGCATTGGCCTGGTCAGGGAGGGACGGAAAAGATGATTTCAATAATCTGGAGCCTGTTCTGCACTTTCTTTCTGATAGGATTGTTCAACTTCGGAGGCGGTGGAGCAATGCTTTCGCTCATACAGACTCAGGTGGTGGGCGTGCATCACTGGGTAAGCGACGAGGCTTTCACCAACATAGTCGCAGTATCCCAGACCACTCCGGGACCAATAGGCATCAACTGCGCCACCTATGTGGGCTATGAGGTCGGGGGAGTGGCGGGATCGGCAGCAGCCACGATTGCCATCGTGCTGCCATCTTTCATAATATTCCTGGGGCTTGTGAGAATGTACTCCAAGTTTCACGAGAATCCCGTCTTCAAAGGTACGCTGAGGGCCATAAAGCCTGTAGTCATAGGGCTTATCGGGGCGGCAGCCCTTATACTCATCTTCCATTTCAACTGGAACGGTCTGCTTCCTGATTTCGGCATCATCAAAGAGAACTTCCCCGACTGGACGAGCTGGGCGCTGTTTCTGGCCGCCATCGTGCTTTCGCTGTGGAAGAAAGTAAACCCGATACTGATGATAGTGGCCGCCGGGATTATAGGGCTGGTGATATACTGAATCAAAATTCCCCTGCCTCACGACAGGGGAACAATGAATTCTAACCTAAAATTTAACCTATGAAAAAACTATTCGGTTAAACTCTATTTCAAGATGCGTGCCAAACTCTGAAGCTTCTGGATGTTTTTCTCTGTTTCCGCACCATTCTGTTTTACGAAACTGTTTTCCTCCAGAGTGCCGAGTGCAGCCTTCATTTCAGCCTCGGAACGATACGTAGTCCTTCTGAACGGATTTTCGTAATCTTTTCTGCGGGTGGCTGCGACCTGCTCGCAGATAAATTCCTGAATCCTTATCTCCCGCTCAAGCACGTCCGCCCAATCCGAAACGGAAAGTTTCCCGGTATTGTACAAACCACATAGAGCCCTGTATCCGTGACGGAGCTTGTCCATCGGATAACGGGACCAAATCTCGTTGTAACGCCTGTGTATGCTTTCCCAGCTGTCCAGCCTGCCGGAACGGATATCGGCGCGGAGGCTGTCAAAGTCCGAGGATCTCATCAACTGCCCACCGAGGTTGATCCATTCTTCTTCAGGCCCCGGCGCCAACGTTGAGATGAGATTCCCGATTGTCTCGTTCGGATGGGATTCAAGATAATTCAGCACATTGCTCACCGCATAATGGACCAGCATATCGCCGTATGCCTCATATGCCTTGCGCGCATTGACTATGCAAACTTTTCTGCGGCTCTTCTCCATACCCTCTCCGAGCACCTCCGAGTCCCAATTCCCTGCAGACCAGGTCTCAAGGAGCTTTCTTGCCTCAATCACCTCTTCCATACTGTCCGGAGCAAAGGTATCGAACTCGATGTTCTGCACTTTGGTCGTGCGGACATCCCTGCGCTGGTATTTCCAGTTGTTTCTGCAGAGAGCATACATATTGTCCGTCCACCAGAAAGCCGGCTTGACCATCAGTCTGCCTTCCTTGACATCGTCGTAAACGAGACTGAACGGCAGCTTTATGTCCATTTCAAACGCATATGAGCCCTTTGCGAGAAGGGTGAAACTTGCAAACCTGCTGGAATGCTTCACAGAAGCGCACAATCCCGGCCAGAACCCTCGGCCGGCGACGATTTCATTGTCGTTTGACCTCGAATTGTGGTTTGAACCCACAGTGGCGCCGGCAGCCATATTGCTCTGGCCCATCACCGTAGAAGCGATGAGGAAAGAGTTGTTGTGGTGCTGCTCGTGCGCCGCGAAAATAAGGTTGTTCAGAACCTCGCAGCAGGATATGGTGCTGTTGTCTCCAAGTACCGAATTGAGCATACGGGCTCCGTACTTGAGGTTGGAGTTGTTTCCGATGACAAACTTGACTGCGGTGCAGTTATAGAATATGCGGCAGCCATAGCCGACAATACCGTTGACGAGTATCACTCCTTCCCCTATCTGGGACGGTTCTTTGTCGGATGAGTTGATGGTAATGTTCTTAAGCTTGCTGGCCCCTTTTATATAACAGCAACTTCCTATGTTTGCATCCTTGATAATGGATGAATTCTTTATCACACAACCTTCCCCGACTTCCCCATAATACCCGCGGTGATCGTCAATATGCCTCTGTGTGATATCACGAAGCCTCTTCTGTAAGTCCACGTCATCAATATACTTGCCCCACATATAGGCATCGGCTGCAATCATACCGTTGAACGGATATACTCCGCGGCAACCGGCCTCATTCATTATGTCAAGGACGACCCTGACTTTCTCATCCTCACCTTCCTTGATTATTCCATTTCCGAACTTGGCGTGGTCCGTACAAGACATCTCATTGATATTAAACAACATACATTTGTTGCCAATAATGTAGTGAGAAAGATAATGGACATCGTGAATCGCGCAGTCATCACCGATGTCGCAGGAATGGATGGAAGAATTCGTGATACCCACGGAGAGCCTCAGGTCATGGTACTGAAGTCCCGCATCAATCACTCTGCCTATCCGGACCGTGCCAAAGAACCTGTTGTTAAGGAGCATATCGGGATTAAAGTGGTCTGTGACCCATACCGTATCCCAGCTGGACGCGGTATTGCTGTTCTTGACAAGCCTTTCGATCTCGTCACTCGTCAGATGCCTCCAACCCCCTTCCGGAGCCTGCACCTGCCGGTTCCTTATGTAATATTTGTCCTTTCCTTCCGGAAGATACCTGGGGTCAATCCATCCGTTGATCAGTATCTCTGAAGGGAATAATGTTACTCTTTCCATATATTATTCGGTCACCAGCCTGACACTGACGATCTGCACGTTCTCAATCGGTCTGTCGCGCATATCAGTCTTGACTGAAGCTATTTTGTCAACTGTTTTGATACCGTCTATGGTCTCTCCGAATACGGTGTATTCACCGTCAAGCTGAGCGCAGGCATCAGCATCCTGGACGATATAGAACTGAGAGCCGGAAGACTCCTTCATAGGATTCGCAGCATCCCCTCTGCGGGCAGCCGCAAGAGCACCCTTGATATGGCGGTACTCCCCGACGAACTCTGCAGGGATGGTGTATCCCGGGCCGCCGGTGCCATATCTGTCAGAAAGTGAAGCGTCCTTTGTCAGAGGGTCACCGGTCTGGATCATAAAGCCGTTTATCACCCTATGGAAAAGAACCCCGTCGTAAAAGCCGGACAGCGCCAATTTGCAGAAATTGTCCCTGTGCTTCGGGGTGTTTTCGTAAAGTTTAACCCTGATTGTACCGAAATTGGTTACAATGTCAAAAACCGGTTCTGCCGGTAACTGTGATACCTGTTCCATAATTATTGATTCATCTGCAGCAGGAGCCTCGGGGGCCGCCTCGTTATTGTTCTGGTTCTTGTTTCTACCGCAGGATACTACTGCGAGAATGGCTGCGATAGCCGGTAATAATTTTCTCATTTTCTATCTGTTTTAATGTTTTTCCATACAAGATACAGGTAACTGACTATAAGAAGCGTGCCAAGCACCATCATAACCCAAACGTTATCAAACACCCTTCCGACGTTGTCATAAAGGAACAGGTAAAATGCGGCGATAACGGCAAAAGAGATGATTGAACGCCAGTCATAATTGACAGGGTATTTCTTTCTGCCAATCAGCGCACTCATCAGCATCGCCACGCCATAGCCTGCGAATCCGCCCCACGCACACGCCCAGTAGCCTATCTTCGGGACGAATATCACATTGACGGCTATCATTACGGCAACTGCGACAGCATTCATAATCGCGCCCCACCAGGTCTGGTCGGTAAGCTTGTACCAGAACGAAAGGTTGAAATAAATGCCCATGAACAGTTCCGCCATCATAACGACAGGCACCACACCAAGGCCTTCCCAATATTCTCTGCCAATAATGTATTTCAGCAGGGGCAGATAGAAAATGACAGCAAGAAACGCCAGGAGAGAGAAGATAATAAACCATTTCATCCCGTCCGCAAGGGTCCTGTCATTCGCCTTTCTCTTCGCCTCTCCGAAAACTATCGGTTCATATGCATATCGGAATGCCTGGACAAGCATACTCATTATCATCGCAATCTTCACACAGGCCCCATATACGCCGAGCTGAATCATTCCATCCTTGCCGGGCATAAGCTTGGGCAGCAGAATCTTATCGGCAACCTGATTCATTATTCCTACCACTGACATAAGAAGCAACGGCCAGGTATATTTCAGCATTCTCCGGCACAATGCCCCGTCAAACCTGACTCCAAGGCCTTTCATCTCAGGTATGAAGGCGAACGTAACCAATGTGGTGCAGATTAAATTTATCAGGAATATGAAGCCCACGCCATAGTCGTATCTGACAAACGTCTCCTCGAGCCCCGGATATCTTCCGAAGAATTTCGGAAGCACAAGAAATACAAACAGATTCAATATGATGCTTGCGAAGATGAATGTCATCTTCAGGCTCAAGAACTTGAGGGGACGTCTCTGCTGACGCAGACGGGTGTAAAGAATGGCCTGAAATGCATCCAGAGCGGTTATTATGGCAAAGCATCCTATATACTCCGGATGCAGTTCATAACCAAGGAACGACGAAATCGGCCTGAGGAAACAGAACACCACCAGCAGAAACACCAGACCCACTGCGCAAACCATCTTGAGCGCAGTCGAAAAGACCTTGTCCGGATTTTCTTCTTCCTTATTTGAAAAACGGAAAAATGTGGTCTCCATTCCGAACGTGAGAAAAGCGAGCAATAGTGCAGTCCAGGCATATAGATTAGACACTATGCCATAACCCCCGCTTTCCATGGGAATCACACGGGTATGGAGAATCACCAGCAGATAATTCAGAAATCTGCCCACGATGCTGCTTAATCCGTATATGGCAGTATCCTTTGCCAGCGACTTTAGGTTCATACCTGCAAATATAACAAAAATGGCCGCGAATATCGCAGCCATTTTCTGTATTTGGAATTCAGATTAGTCAGTAAGAGAGAATCTCCTCATGCTGATAACCTTAGCTTCCTTATCTTCTGCAAGGATGGCCTCCTTGACGCTCTTCTTGTCGTCGCACATCTGGTACTCCTGCTCCTCGAGGGTGTTTTCCTTGAGGAACTTCTGAACACGACCCTTTGCGATGTTCTCAATCATTGCAGGATTGAGGTTTGCGGCCTTCTCCTCTCCAACGGTCTTGATAATTCCGCGAGCCTGTGCAGCCTGCTCAGGGGTAATCCAACCCTTGGAGGTATTGGACTCGATGTGGTCCTCCGAATCAACGTGTGCAGGGTTGATACCGGCCTTCTTGAGTGCAGACTCGACAGCCTTGAGAACCTGCTCTTCCTTTGTCTTCTCAACAGCCACTTTGTACTCGCCGTCAAGGACTTCCTTAGGACAGCTCTCAGCTGAGATGGCGACAGGGTTCATTGAAGCGATCTGCATTACGACACCTTTTGCGAGCTCCTCCGATACAGGCTTGTTGAAACCTACGAGAGCACCGAGTTTGCCGTTAAGCTTGTGTACGTACTGGTATACGAAAGGAGCCTCAACGCAGGCATAGTATGCGAGCACGTGCTTCTCTCCTGTCTTTCCTGTCTGGGCCTCGACAGCCTCTTCAACCGTGTAGCCGTCAGCCATCCTGCAAGCCTTGAGAGCGTCAAGGTCTGCAGGACAAGCAGCGATTGCAACGTCAGCGATAGCCTCTGCAAGTGTCTGGAAAGCCTCATTGCGTGATACGAAATCGGTTTCGCAACCAAGGCATACAAGGATGGCCTTGTTGCCATTGATCCTGGCCTTGACGGCACCCTCTGTTGTCTCGCGGTCGGCTCTCTTTGCTGCAACCATCTTGCCTTTCTCACGGATGATGTCCATAGCTTTGTTGAAGTCGCCTTCAGCTTCCTCAAGAGCCTTCTTGCAATCCATCATACCTGCTGAAGTCATTTTACGCAACTTCATTACGTCTGCTGCGGTAATTGCCATAGCTTTTATCTCTTTTAAACGTTAAACAAATGAATTATTCAGCTTCTACGTCAACCTGCTGAGCTCCTTTGCGTGCGCGGAGCTTCTTGCCTGTTGTGCGGGCTGCCGCCTCGGTCTCAGTCTCCTCAGGTGCCTCCTTGTCCTTCTCGAGCTTGCGCTCGTCGAGGCCTTCCTGGATAGCCTTGCAAAGTACGTTCATCACATACTCAATAGACTTTGTTGCGTCGTCATTTGCCGGAATCACATAATCAATAGGGGTAGGATCGCAACATGTATCAACCATTGCGAATACCGGAATATTGAGACGGTTTGCTTCCTTTACAGCGTTGGCCTCTTTCTGGATGTCAACGATGAAAAGTGCTGATGGGAGGCGGCTCATGTCACGGATAGAACCGAGGTTCTTCTCGAGTTTCTCTCTCTGACGGTTAACCTGAAGGCGCTCGCGCTTTGCAAGTTTGTCAAAAGTTCCGTCCTCTTTCATCTTGTCTATTGTGCCCATCTTCTTGATGGCCTTGCGTACTGTAGGGAAGTTGGTAAGCATACCACCTGCCCAACGCTCGGTAACTGAAGGCATATTGACTGCAGTGGCTTTCTCTGAGACAATATCCTTAGCCTGCTTCTTTGTAGCTACGAAGAGTATCTTGCGGCCTGACTTTGCCAGCATTTTCATCTCCTCTGCAGCTTCATCGAGCTTTATTGCTGTCTTGTGCAGGTCGATGATGTGGATTCCGTTCTTCTGATCGAAGATGTATGGAGCCATCTTAGGATTCCACTTACGTGACAAGTGTCCGAAGTGTACACCTGCATCAAGCAATTCTTGGAAATTTGTTCTTGACATTGTTTTTTGATTTCTAATTGTTTCTCTTTTCTTCAAGGTCCGAGTAATGACCCTGTCAGTCTCTGACCTTTTCCGCAGTGTGGCAGCCATTCGCGGAATGGTTTAAGAACCACATCTGTGCTAATAAAACAGTAAAATAACTAACGTTTACTGAACTGGAAGCGTCTGCGTGCACCTGGCTGGCCCGGCTTCTTGCGCTCTACCTCACGGGCGTCACGTGTGAGGAAACCTGCTGCCTTAAGTGCTGAACGGTACTCTTCCCTGTTGAGTTCACTCATAGCGCGTGCGATACCAAGTCTGATAGCCTCAGCCTGACCTTTTGTGCCGCCACCGTCAACGGTGACCTTCACGTCAAACTGGCCTTCAGTGTTGGTAACCTCGAAAGGCTGCTTTACAACGTAGCAGAGTGTATCCTCGGCGAAGTAGTTCTCGAGAGGTCTGTCGTTGATTGTAATGTTGCCTTTGCCGGCTGAGAGATAAACGCGAGCTACAGCTGCTTTACGTCTTCCAAGGGCGTTTGTCTGTTCCATTTGCTCTGTTTAAATTTCGTCCAACTTAATTGTTTTAGGGTTCTGTGCCTGATGAGGATGCTCAGGGCCTGCGTAAATGAACAGGTTGCCGATAAGCTTGTCACCAAGACGTGTCTTAGGAAGCATACCCTTTACTGCCATCCTAATCAGTTCGGTAGGTTTCTTTTCAAGAATCTCGCGTGGGGTTGTGAATCTCTGCCCGCCCGGATATCCAGTGTAGCGAGTGTACACGCGGTCGGTCATCTTGTTACCCTTAAGCTCCACCTTCTCTGCGTTGATGATGATGACGTTGTCACCGCAGTCAACGTTCGGGGTGAATCCTGGCTTGTTCTTTCCACGGAGGACAAGAGCAACGCGGGATGCAAGACGTCCGAGTGCGAGGTCTGTCGCATCGATAAGAACCCACTTCTTGTCTACGGTTGCTTTGTTAAGCGATACCGTTTTGTAGCTTTGTGTGTCCACTGTCTTGATTGTTAAATAGTTAATAAAAATTGCGATCCCTACACAAAATAGGGGTCGCAAAGGTAAAAATTTATTTCGTAAAATCAAAAAGAATCGGCTATACGGTCATAATCTCATTTTCCTTGGCCGCAACTATGTTATCTATCAATTTGATGTTTTTGTCCGTGACTTTCTGAACCTCATTCTCGGCTTCCTTCTCGGTATCTTCAGAAAGGCCTTCGTTCTTTTGAGCTTTCTTCAGTGTGTCTATCGCATCGCGGCGTGAGTTCCTGACCACGATTTTACTGTTTTCCCCCGCCTCTTTCGCCTTTTTGATGAGTTCGCGGCGTCGCTCCTCCGTGAGAGCCGGCACAGTGCAGCGGATGATTTCTCCGTTGTTCTGTGGCGTAAGACCTACATTTGCATCAAGAATTGCCTTCTCAATAGCAGGGATGAGGCTTTTCTCCCAAGGTTGGATGGCAAGGGTCTTGGCATCCGGAGTGGAAACGGAAGCAACCTGTGCAAGCGGAGTAGGAGAACCGTAATAGTTCACCAGTACGTTGTTGAAAATGGAAGGATTAGCTTTGCCGACACGGTATGTCTTGAGGTCTTCCTCCAGAAAAGAAACGGCAGCCTTCATTTTGGAATCAGCTCCGTTGACGATTTCTTTTGCTCTGTCTGATAACATATTCTGTCAATTTGATTATGCGTGAACAATTGTGCCGAGTTTCTCGCCCCCGAGTATTTTCAGCAGGGAGCCCGGAGCGCTGATGTCAAACACCACGATAGGGACAGGGCCCTGCTCGCAGAGAGCGAAGGCGGTCTGGTCCATAACTTTGAGATGCCTGGCCAAACATTCTCCGAATGAAATCTCGTCATATTTTACGGCAGAAGGGTCCTTTTCCGGATCTGCAGAATAGACCCCGTCTACGCGTGTTCCTTTCAGCAATGCATCGGCACCTATTTCAAGAGCTCTGAGAGCGGCTCCGGAATCAGTTGTAAAAAACGGGTTTCCCGTGCCTCCCGCAATGAATGCGACACCGCCTTCATCCAGCACCTTCACCGCAGCTTCGCGTGAATAGCTTTTTGCAATAGGCTCCATAGGTGTCGCAGTGAACACTTCCGCACGTATCCCCTGCCCCTTGAGAGCCGATGATATCGCAAGAGAGTTGATAACGGTAGCCAGCATCCCCATTCTGTCTCCGGTCACCCTGTCATATCCCTTACCGACTCCCTGAAGGCCACGGAAAATGTTCCCTCCGCCATTTACCACTGCAATCTGATACCCGGCTTTCACGGCCTGAGCTATCTGCCCGGCGAATCTGACAAGACATTCTTCATCCAGTCCCTTTCCAGTAACACCGCCCAGACTTTCACCGCTAAGTTTCAAAAGTACACGTTTATACATTGTCTGTAATTTTCTCAACTGGCAAAAGTAAGAAGAAAAATTATGATTGTTGCAAGATTCGGCCTATATTTGCACTCACAAAAACCTATTGAGAGATGTTTATTTTCAATTCTTCTATCGGAAAGAAATTCATCCAGGCGGTCAGCGGAGCTTTCCTCATCCTATTCCTGGGCCTTCACGTTACAATCAATTCCTTCTCCATCATCGACAGCTTTACCGGCAAGTTCGGTGCTGCGGACGGCCTTTTCCAGGCTGGATGTGACTTCATGGCCTTACCGGTCGTTACCATTATGGTTCCCGTGCTCGCCCTCGGATTTGTAGTGCATATCCTTTACGGAATCTGGCTTACTGTCAGAAACATCATCGCACGCGGCGGAGTAAGGCGCTATGAGGTGTCAAGCAAGGCTGCAGTGGATTCCTGGTCCGCGAAGAATATGTGCGTTCTGGGAATCATCATCATCGGTTTCATCTGCTTCCATCTTTTCCATTTCTGGGCAAAGATGCAGCTTCAGATGTTCATCGGAGGCGCAGAGAGCAACCCTTATGATTTGCTTGTGCTTACATTCGGTGCCTGGTGGAGGCTCGCTCTCTATCTTGTATGGTTCCTCGCAATATGGTTCCACCTCGTCCACGGATTCTGGAGCATGTTCCAGACTGTAGGCTGGGACGGAAAGACCTGGTTCAACAGAGTCAAGGTCATCGGTGTAATTGTCGCAACACTCATCTGCGTCATGTTCGCAGCAGTCGGCATCAACTCCTTCATTCAGGCTAATTTCCTGATCTGATAAAGCATACACGATATTTTGTGCAGAGGTCGGCTGAGTCACTATGCCGGCCTCTTTTTTAATTCTTCCGCCTGTACAATTAAGTCAGACGCGCTACTAAATGTAAAGCATTGAATTGTAGGAGATTATCAGCCAAGTGATGGTGCGGGTAGTTTTTAAAAGAGCTGGCACCATTACAGGCACCATCTCTTGTGTATGAGTAACCAAAGAATTAGTTACTTGAACAAATCTTCAAGCGTAATTACTTGATTGACAGCATCTCTATGTATCCCATTTGCCACGCCTTTCGTGGTTACAATGACAACCTGAATTGAATGTGTAGTTTTGTGCATTGGACTTGCCGAGAATGCATTGACCTTATTTTCAATACTGTCAGCATCTTCTGCCGATATAGGATACAATCCTGAATAGTATTTCATTTCGAAAATATAATCGGTACGACCAGCATTGGATTCCACTACCAGATCTATTTGGGCTCCTCTTTTGTCTGGTCCTTTTCCGTTCCAACAGTAGTTGCGGTCTGCAGATGCTATGTTTGCAGCTTTCAAAATATTCTCAAGATGCAGGATGCATACAAGTTCAAATGTGTTACCTATCCAGGTATTGAACTCTCCCGTCCTGTTTATCGAGTGCCACATTCCGTGCTGGACATGCTTGCCGTTTATGAATCTCAAATAGAACAAAGAGAAGAAATCAA
>JAZLFC010000044.1:0-2536 GCA_045615565.1 Candidatus Cryptobacteroides sp.
AAGAGTTGGCGGATGTCCTCAATTATGCTTTCCAGATTGCGGACAAGTACGATTTGAATATCAAGGATATAATGATGGAAAAAATCGAACGCAACGCCATAAAGTATCCCGTCAGTAAAGCAAAGGGGACAGCAAAGAAATATACCGAATTCAAAACAGAGCAATGAGCAAGGTCATTTATAAAGAAACGCAGGAAAACTTTTTCCGGGATGTCTCCTCGCATTCTGTCGTCAGCAAAATGATGGCGGAGTCTTCAAACGTTGGTCTCCATCCGCAACCGTCTGAGGTCAGTTCCTGGGAAAACAACGCGAAAAACATCAAACTGCTCCTGATAGACAGTGGAATATCAGATTGTTATGTTACTTTCGAGTACCGCGTACCTTATTACAAGAAGCGCATTGACTGTATGCTTTATGGCAAGGGTTCGGACAATAAGGATTATGCTGTTCATATCGAGCTGAAGCAGTGGAGCAACAGTTCGGTATCCGCTACTTCCTGTGGCGGCAACTTCAATGTCAATGGAGAGGATGACTATACGGTCGAGGCTTATACCGGAGGTGCGGTGAGGACGGTGGCGCATCCTTCGCAGCAGGTGAGGGGATATCACGACTATCTCGTCAACTTCGTGGAATCCATTAGCACGCATCAGCTTGAACTCCTTGGGTATGCCTACTGCTATAACTACAACAGGGAGCCGGGAGCAGCACTCTATGATCCTATCTACGATACCATCTTGAAGGAGCACCGGACCTTCTCGGGCAATGAAACCGCAGAGTTGGCAAAAGTTCTCCACGATGCATTGTCAAACGGGGACGGCTTCTCCATCTTCAACAAGATGATGCAGAGTGCAATCCACCCATCGACAAAGCTGCTTGACGAAGTTGGCGATATGGTTGCCAAAGGGAAGACCGAGGCATTCTCGCTCCTTGAAGATCAGATAGTTGCAAGGAACGTCATTCTTGATAAAATTCGTAAATCCCAGAAATCGGTTATTCTGGTGGAGGGCGGCCCCGGAACCGGCAAGACTGTCATAGCTTTGAGGATTCTTGCCGAAATGGCGAAAAGCGGGCATCAGTATAATGTCCATTATGCCACCAAATCAGCATCTCTGCTGGCCGGTATCAAGGATCAGCTTCCGCGCGGCAGCAATGCCAAGCTCCTGTTTTCCAACATCACTTCATTCAACCCGTTCGATTTCGGAGAGGATGAGCTCGATATGCTGCTGGTGGATGAGGCGCATAGGATAGAAAAGAGCACGAACAATCAGTACACTCCTGCATCGAAACGAACGAATCTGCCGATGATTGACTGCCTGATAAGGGCGGCAAAAGTATCTGTTTTCTTCATAGATGACCTCCAGGGTATCAGAAGCGCGGAAATCGGTTCTTCGAAAATGATTCGGGAGGCTGCGGCACGCTTGAATGTCGGCTGTGACTCCGTGGTGCTTAAATCGCAATTCCGTTGCAACGGCTCTGACAATTATTTGGACTGGCTGGAGGATATTCTCTATAACAAACCTGTTACGCACTCTTTCAGCAAGGAAGAATTTGATTTCCGGATATTCGACGACCCTCAGTCTTTGTACGATACGATAGTCTCGAAAGATTCAAAGCCGAACGGTAATTCCCTTACGTCCGCACGCCTTACGGCTGGTTTCTGCTGGCCTTGGTCAGATAAGCTGGGCCCTGACGGTGATCTTGTGAAGGATGTGCGCATAGGTGACTTTGCGATTCCGTGGGAAACTCATCGCAATTTTTCAGCCAGACAGATTCCAAAGGGTTATTGTCAATGGTTCCAATGGGCCTTCAAGCCTGAGGGTGTCAAGCAGTGCGGTTGCATTTACACAGCGCAGGGATTTGAATTCGACTATGTGGGTGTCATCGTGGGACCGGACCTGAAAATGGATGATTCAAAGGAAAAATTGGTTGCCGACAAATCTGCAACCAAAGATTCCACTCTCAACAGGGGAGATGCTGATTCATATATCAGAAATATTTACAGGGTCCTGATGTCCAGGGGAATGAAAGGATGTTACGTCTATTTTTGCGATAAAGAGGTAGAAGCACACTTCAGGAAAAATCTGAAGAATATTTAAAATACTTTAACTATATTTGTCGAAGCCATAGATACTTGTCGTGTGACGAGGGAAGTGGATGTGGAAATGTGGCGCAAAGTTATATGGACAAGTTAACTAACAACTATGAGGTGCCCGGTTCCGGGCGAAAAACAAAAGTCTGTCTCAAGTACGATGTGTATGATGTTTTCAACTCGCTGGCTGTATCACTGTATTATGAGCCGGCTCCCGGGACAGAGGATTCGGACCTTGAACTTTTTGCGGTAATAACAGTCAATCTTCCGGAATCGGCGGATCTGCCCTTCGGGACACAATTTGTAGATATCAACAATTATCCGTGGGTAGATGAATGGCTGATTGAAAACTCCATTGCGGAGCCCTCCGGGAAAATCGCGAGAAGCGGTTTCTGCGTCTATCCAGCCTTCAAGTTCAACATTTGCGCAATACGCGAGTGACTCGCGT
>JAZLFC010000045.1:0-21779 GCA_045615565.1 Candidatus Cryptobacteroides sp.
ACAATACCCAGAAGGATAATGATACCGATCATACCCATCACACCGAGAGCCGTGCCGGAAGTCCACAATCCGAGGAACACTCCGACAAATGCGAACGGCACTGAGAACATAATCACGAACGGAGCCATGAAGGACTCGAACTGTGAAGCCATGACCATATAGACAAGTATGATTATCAACAGGATGAGGGTGATGAGATCGCCGAACATTTCCTGCTGGTCTTCGTAATCTCCGGCTATCACGGTATCGATGTTGTTAGGAATGTCCGTCCGGTCCAGAATGGTCTGCGTATGCTCGACCGCCTCACTCAAGGCGACACCTTTCGATACTATGCCGTGTATGGTGATAAGTCTGTCTCGGTCCTTTCTCTCGATAGTAGGCGGCACCTGCGTTTCGATTACCTTGCCGAGTTCCTTCATCTTGATCGGCTGTCCCATAGCGTTATAGATGACGATATTCTCGATGTCCTCGATACTGGTTCTGTATTCAGGAGCATAGCGTACTCTGATGTTGTACTCATCTCCGTCTTCGCGGAAGAAAGAAGAAACCACTCCGCTCATCGCCGCGCTGAACGCCGCACCCGCGGTTGAAGAATTCAATCCGTTGTAAGCGAGCTTCGTACGATCGAAATCCAGCTGATATTCAGGAGTATATTGGTCGCGGCTGAGAAGAACCTGCGTGAATGAAGGATTCTGTGCCATCTGTTCCTGAAGTGTATGGGCGACTGCATCAGTCTCTTCGAAACTGTATCCGTAAACCTCCACGTCAACCCTGGAGGCACCTCCCATCGACATTCCGCCACCTTCCGTCACATTCGCTTTCCTGATTTCAGGATACTGGCGCAGAATCTCGCGGACCTGATCGGCAATATCAGCGGAAGAACGCTTGCGCGTAGATGACGTACCGATATTGATGGTAATGGAAAGGACGTGCGTACCGTTGTTCTGCATACTTGCGAAAGTATTGTCACTGTCAGCCTGTCCGAAAGTATAGTTGAGAATCTTTATTTCCGGGATACCATCCACAAGGTCGGCATAAATCCTTCCCGCCACTTCACTTGTAACCGACTGGGCAGTACCCATAGGCAGTTCGACACTGGCGGAAATCTGGTCCGAATCCGACTTAGGGAAGAACTCGGTCTTGAGCCTCGGCCCGATCAGCCCGACAACGGCGATGAATATCGCCAATCCTCCGAACACCACGGTCTTGCGATGTGTGGTCGCCCAACGGATAAGATGACCGTAGCCGTTTGAGACAGCTTCGAGAGCATTGTTTATCGGTGTGAAGAAGGTCTTGTAAATCTTTCCGTGTTTCTCGTTCGGATCAAGCCACCTTGAGCAGAGCATAGGCACGAGCGTCAACGCAGCCGTGGTGGATACTATCATAATGATGCTGACTATCCAACCGAGCTGGCGGAACATGATGCCTGCCATTCCGTTGAGCATCGTAAGAGGGAGGAACACGCAGAGCATCGTAAGAGTCGACGCAATGACGGAAATACCCACCTCGGATGTGGCAAGCACAGCGGCCTCTTTCGGCTTCTCTCCTCTTGACAGATGTGTCGAAACGTTTTCAAGCACGACTATGGCGTCATCCACAACCATTCCGATTGCGATGGACAGCGCTGACATCGAAATGATGTTCAGCGTATTGCCTGTGGCGAACAGATATACCAGCGATGCAAGGAGCGCAATAGGGATACTGAGCACAATGATGAATGTGGATTTCCAGTTGCCGAGGAACACGAACACCACAAGCATCACTACCAGGAAGGTGATGAGAATGGTCTCAAAAAGGGTCCTGATGGTATTCAGAATCTCGACTGAGCCATCCCTGATTACGGTTATCCTGACATCGGAAGGCAGTTCGTCCTGGATCTCCGCGAGTTTCTTCTTTACACCTTTGATTACATTCACAGTATTGGAACCGGTCTGCTTCTGGATGATGATTCGAGCAGAACGTTCTCCGTCTGTATAAGACTCCTGCTCCCTCTCCTGGCTGCCATCTTCTATGCTTGCTACGTCGCGCAGGTAAATGGCTTTCCCGCCTGCAGAGCCAAGCACGATGTCAAGAAGTTCCGTAGGATCCTTGAATTCTTTCTGCACCCTGAGGGTGTAGGTCTCGGAACCTATGTCGATGTTTCCCGAAGGGATATTCCTGTTCTCCGAAGAAATGATCGATGCAATGCCGCTGACAGTAAGTCCGTAGGCCTGGAGCCTTGTAGGATCGCAATACACTTTAATTTCACGCGTAGGGGCGCCGCTGATTGAAACGGTGCCGACACCGGACACTCTGGCGAGCGGTGTCGCAAGCTTGTCGTCAAGTATTTTGTCAAGTCCGGGAGCACTCTCCTCGGCAGTGGCCGACAGCATCATGATAGGCATATCGTCGGCGCTGAACTTGAAAATCACGGGAGTCGACACTCCGTCCGGGAGAACGGAGTTGACCATATCCAGCTTGTCCCTGATATTGTTGGTCGCCTCGTCGATATCCGTTCCGTATTCAAACTGGAGTGTAATGATACTGACGTTCTCCTTTGATCTGGAGGTAAGTTCCTTCAGGTTCTCAACACCGTTGAGGGTGTTTTCCAGCACTTTTGTGAGGTTGGTCTCAATATCCGCAGCATTGGCCCCCTGGTATGAGGACATCACCATCACGGTATTGGCATCGATTTCCGGCAGCTGGGCAATACTGGTATTGATCAGGGAAAAGATACCGAACACCATGAACGCTATGAATACAAGCGCGGTGGTGACGGGATTGTTGACCGCTTTACGATATATGCTCATCTTATTTTACCTCCACTTTTTGACCGTCACGAAGAGTGCTCTGCCCCTTCACTATCACCTTTTCTCCCTCGGAAAGACCTTCCAGCACTTCATATTTGGAATCAAAGTGACGTCCGAGCTTGACAAATCTCTGGACTGCAGTGTCACCTTCCCCAAGAACGAATACGATACGCTGGCCGGAACCCTGCTGTTTCTGTACCGCCGAATCAGGAATGACGATGCTGTTGTTCTTACCGAACGAAAGCCTGGCCTTCGCGTACATTCCCGGACGGAGTGTCCTGTAGGTATTCTGTACGTGAATCTCCACGTTTACGGTATGGGAAGCCGCATCTATCGTAGGATAGATTCTCTCTACCTTTCCGGAAAACGTGATGCCCGGGATAGCGTCCGTTGAAATCGTCACAGGGTCGCCTCTCTTGACTTTGGTGTAATCGCTTTCTGAAATGGCCACGTAAAGTTTCACCGGAGTGATCTGCTGGACTGTGAAAATAGGCTGAGCCATCGCATACATATCCCCGCGGTCGTAGTTGCGTGCAGTAACCACACCGCTGATAGGAGAACGGAGAATAGTGTTCTCTTCCAGATTGAGATATGTGCTGCGGCTGACTTTGCACGCAAGTTCCATAGCCTCGAAATCCGACTGTGACACGCCTCCCCGCTCGAACAGGCTCTTTATCCTGTCAAACTCGGAAGAGTCGTTGACATACTTCAGACGGGCCTGGTCCAGCTGGACCCTGTCCATTTCTGCAAGTATCTGACCGGCGGATACGAAATCTCCGACCTCAACGTATATCTTCTGGATACGGTTTCCGCTCTGCGGCACTATATTGTTGGTGGCATAAGCCTGGACAGTGGTGGAATATATCTCATACTGCTCCACGGTCTGCACCGGAGCCGGCATCACCTCGACAATCGGGTCGGCCTTGACCATTGCCGTCTCTGAAGATGTCTTTGTCTTCTTTACACTATTGTTGCCGCAGCCCGTCATCACTACTGCCGCTGCAAGCAAATACACAACTTTTCTATTCATTTGTCTCTTGATTAAAATCATTACCCAATGTCTGTTCCAATCCTGCTTTCGCAACTATGAAAGAATATATGGCCTGAGATACGGACAGCTGGGCCTGCTCAAGCGCCAGCAACGCGTCATTCAAATCCGTAAGCGTGCTCTTTCCGACCTCATAGGAACTCTTTGCGATTTCGTAAGCCTTACGGGCAGTCTCCTCCGCGGTCTGCGCGGCGTTGTAATTCTGCATTGACGTCTCCATTACGTTCAGATACTGGCGTATGGCTATCTTCAACTGACGTTCCGCCTCACTCCTCTGCATTTCCAGCTCGCCGTACTGCACTTTGGCCTGTTTGACCTGATTGAGTCTCTTGCCTCCCGAGAAGATAGGAATGGACAGGCTCAGGCCGACGGCTGAATACGGGGACCATTTGTATTCGCTGAACTTGAAATCATTCGTCATGGCGTTCAGAGAGTATGAGAAACTTACTGCCAGACTTGGAAGATATGCCTCCTGCTGCAGCTTTATCGTGTTCGCCAGTTCCTCTGCCTGGATGGCAAGCTGACGGAGCGAAGAATTGCCGTCGAGAGAAGGGTTGTCGTTGCTGTGGATATCATAGAACATTGTCTCCGAATAATCCTTGAGGGAACCTGTGACATCGATGTTCAAGTCCAGGTCGACACCCATCACGGCCTTGAGCTGCCACATCGCGAGGATGATTGAACTCTCAGCGTCAAACACATTGGGAATTGTGTTCTGGAGCGTCGATTTCGCTCTCGTCAAATCGAGTTCGGAAGCTTTCTTGGCGTTGAATTTCAACTCTGTCCTGTTGTAGTTTGCCAGTGCGCTTTCGTACACCTCCTTGAATACGTTGAACGACTCTTTCGCAAGGAGGACGGCATAATATGCGTTCTTGACCTGTGTGACCATCTCAAGACGTGATCCGCGAGCCTTCTCCACTGCCAGTTCGACATCCTGAGAGGAAATCTTGAGGCTCCTCCACAACTGTGCATTGACCAGCGGCATAGCAGCCGTCAATCCTGCTGACCAGGTGTTCCAGCGTCCCACTTCGATACCGCCTCCCGATGTCGTGCCGCCGGATGCTCCGCTACCGGATCCGCCGCCTCCCATCCCGGGCATTTCGAAATCCATATACATCACCTGCTTCTTGATGGTCCTCTGATAAGAAGCCGAACCATCAATCTGAGGGAACAGGGAAGCATACGCTCCTTTCCTTGCATACCCTGCCCTTTCAATCTCCTTGTCTGCCACTTTGACAGACACGTTTTCGCTCAAGGCAATGCGCAACGCATCCTCCAGTGTAATAACCGTAGGCGCTTCCACGCTGTCAACTGCCTGAGGCGCGACCGCAACGGCCGCCATTGTCAAAATCTCTATCATAACACTACGCTAACCTGCAAAATCCATTCCTTATACTGCCGATGCCTTTTCTTTCTTAAAATAGCTGAATATGAGAATTCCAATACCGGCGGCTATGAAAGGAAGAGAAAGCAGCTGGCCCATATTAAGCACCATTCCCTCTTCGAAACCAACCTGAGGCTCCTTGATAAACTCTATCAGGAATCTCATTCCGAAACATCCGATAAGGAACAGTCCGAAGAAAAAGCCTCTGTACGTATTCTGCAGTCTGTTTTTGTAAATTCCCACCATAATCAGACCCAGGACAAGGTATGAAAACGCTTCATACAACTGGGTCGGGTGCTTCGGCTCCGTCTCACCCCTGAGATCGAATATGAAGCCCCACGGGAGAGTCGTGACATCCCCGTAGATCTCTGAATTGAAAAGATTCCCAAGCCTGATTAAACAAGCTGCAAATGCCACTGCGATGCACAGATGGTCCATAATCCATAGGAAATCGAAACCGTTCTTCTTTCCGTAATGACGTGAGAACCATATCATTCCGAGAACCAGAGCTATCGCCCCTCCGTGACTTGCAAGACCGCCTTTCCAAGGCTGGAATATGTCCAGGAATCCCTTCCATGAACCGAGAAAATAGTCAGGCTCATAGAAAAGGCAATGTCCCAGACGCGCTCCCACGATTGTAGCAATCAGAAGAGTATACAGGAGAGGATCCAGAAGTCTTTCGGGTATTCCTTCACGGCGGAAGAACCAGCGGAAGATGTACCATCCAAGTATGAATCCGCTGACGAACAGCAGCGAATACCACCTGATTCCGAGGCTTCCGATGTGAAAGAGTACCGGATTCACATTCCAATGAACAAACAGCAAATCAAACATTGTATCTTAAGTTTATCTGACACTTTCCAGTAATTCTCCGAATTCCGCCAGGTCCCTGCATATAAGGTCCGGCTTGATTGCGGATTCCAAGGCCGCATCCGCTGTGGTCTCGCCGCTCAGCACGAGCACGCTGAGGGCTCCCGCATTCAGCCCGGTCGCGATATCGGTGTACATCCTGTCTCCGACCAAAGCCATCTGAGAGGCATCCAATCCGTTGTCCGAGGCAATGGAATACAGTATCTGCGGATCAGGTTTTCCCAAGGTTATGTCCGGTTTCCTGCCGGTGGCGGACTCCAGGCAAGCACAGATCGAGCCGCAGTCCACAAGCACGGTAGGCTTGTCGGTAGGACATACCCTGTCAGGGTTGGTCGCTATGTACGGCAATCCTTTGGATATCCACCAGGCCGTCTTGCAAAGTCTGTCGTACTGCAAGGTCATATCGAATGCCACGACTACTGCCTCAGGCGTCTCGAAATCCCGGATGAACCCTGCGGACTCAAAGTCCGAGACCATACCCGGCGTACCGAGGATGCAGAGCCTCCTCACTGAAGGATACTGCCTCCTGATATACGAGATTGTTGCCTCGATGGTGGTGTACATCCGGTTTTCCTCCGCGGGAATTCCCATTCGTTGAAGTTTTCCAATGTAGTCCGCCCTGCTTCTGGAAGGATTGTTGGTCAGATAGGAATAGCCTATCCCCATTCTTTCCAGACTGCGCAGGAACGGCACCGTATAAGGGAAAAGCGTGTCGCTCAAGTATATGGTTCCGTCCATATCCAGAGCGACATGCTTAATCTGTAAAAGCCTTTTCCTTAAGTCCCCGGTCATTATTCACGGACAGCGGCGATACCTGGAAGGTCCTTTCCTTCAAGAGCCTCGAGCATTGCACCGCCACCTGTTGAAACATAACTAACCTTATCAGAATAACCCATACGAGTAACTGCCGCAACGCTGTCGCCGCCTCCGACGAGCGTGTAAGCGCCCTTCTTTGTAGCTTCCGCAAGAGCTTCCGCTATCTGAAGTGTGCCTTTTTCGAAGGTTGAGAGTTCGAACACTCCTACAGGACCGTTCCAGAGGACGGTCTTTGAATCAAGGATAACCTTTTTCCAGATTTCGATGGAATCGGGACCGGCGTCCATTCCTTCCCAACCGTCAGGGATATCGTTTGTAGGGACGAGTTTTGTGTTGGCCTCATTTGAAAAATCGTCTGAAACGAGTGTCTGGGTCGAGAGCCATATCTTGACTCCCTTCTGCGCAGCCTTCTCAAGGATTTCATTTGCCTGTGGGATAAGATCGTCCTCGTGAAGGGAATTGCCTATCTTTCCTCCCTGGGCCTTGATGAAGGTATAACCCATACCGCCTCCGATAATGAGGTTGTCGACCTTCTCGAGCATATTCTCAAGCACTGCAAGCTTTGAAGATACCTTGGAACCGCCGATGATGGCCGTGAAAGGATGCTGGGCATTCTTCAGGACATTGTCGATAGCCTTGATCTCACCTTCCATCAGATAGCCGAACATCTTGTCATCAGGGAAATATTTCGCGATAAGGGCTGTTGAAGCGTGTGCCCTGTGCGCTGTGCCGAAAGCATCATTGATATAGCAGTCAGCATATGAAGCGAGATGCTTCACGAATTCCTTCTGGCTTTCCTTCACTGCAGCCTTTGCAGCCTTCTTTTCGTCATCCGTCGCATCTTCTGCAAGTCCGCGCGGCTTTCCTTCCTCCTCAGCGTAGAAGCGGAGATTCTCAAGCATAAGGACTTCGCCCGGCTTGAGCGCCGCAGCCTGAGCGTCAGCTTTCTGACAGTCGTCAGCGAACTGTACAGGTGCGCCGAGCTTCTCGGAAACGTGGTCGACAATGTGCTTCAGAGAGAACTTCGCATCGACTCCCTTCGGACGTCCGAGGTGGGACATGATGATAAGTGAGCCGCCTCCGGCGAGGACCTTTTTGAGTGTAGGGATAGCCGCACGGATACGTGTGTCATCTGTAATTACGAAATTCTCATCAAGAGGGACGTTGAAATCCACTCTGACAATGGCTTTCTTGCCGCGAAAATCATAAGAGTCAATGTGCTGTTGCATGGTATAATTGTTTGTTGTGTTTTCAATCTTGCAAATTTAGTAATTTTCTCTCTATTATCCCTATCTTTGCCCCGTTATGATTGAATATCCTTCTTCAAACTGGAAAGATTACGAACTGCTCGACAGCGGTCGCGGTGAGAAACTCGAAAGATTCGGGTCCTATGTGCTTGCAAGGCCCGAACCCAAAGCCCTTTGGGACAAGTCTATGACTGATGCCGAGTGGAACAGGATGTGCCACACCCGGTTCTCTCCCGGAGCCGGATTCGGCAAGGCCGGAAAGGAGGACAGCGGCACATGGAACAGGATGAAGAAAATGGATGACCGGTGGTATATCCATTATCCCGGCAATCAGAAAGGGCTCGATTTTGACCTGAGGCTCGGCCTGACTTCCTTCAAGCACGTCGGTGTGTTCCCGGAGCAGGCTCCGAACTGGGAATACATTTTCAGGCAGACCAAAGAAAAGAAAGCCGCAAGAGTCCTCAATCTCTTCGCCTACACCGGAGCCGCATCGCTTGCCGCAAAGGCGGCAGGAGCGGAAGTCACGCATCTGGATTCTGTCCGGCAGGTCGTCACCTGGGCCAGAGGGAATATGGAACGCAGCGGCTTGGACGGCATTCATTGGATTGTTGAGGACGCTATGAAATTTGCCAGGAGAGAGGCCCGGCGCGGCAACAGATACCAGGGGATAATCCTGGATCCGCCGGCATACGGCCACGGTCCCGACGGAGAGAAGTGGAAACTGGACGAATGCCTTTTCGACATGCTGCGCAGCGTATCCGAGATACTGGAGAAGGAAAACAGTTTCCTGGTGCTGAACCTCTATTCCAACGGATATTCCGCTGCCCTGGGCGAAACGATAGTCAGGGAGGCGTTCGGCCGCCCCGTCGAAATACAAAGCGGAGAGCTTGCGCTGAATGATAAATTCGGCAAAGCCCTCCCGCTCAGCATATATGTCAGAATGTCCCTCTAGCCCCGGACGGAGACGAGCTTGTCCAGCATTCCGTCAAGCTGGGTAGCGAGTTCCGTGTCACCGGCATCCTTGAGCAACTCGTTCAGATAGTACAGATAGCTTACGACGTTGTCAAAGTCGTCCTTTGACACATCATAGAAATCGATGTAGAAAGACGCCGCACTGAGAAGGCCGTTTCCAAGCTCCACTGCAAGTTCGCGGGCCTTGTCGTTGTCGCCCAACGCATAATAGCACCTGATAATCTGTACCACCACATAGTCGTTTGAGATGAAGCCCAGCGGAATGGACTCAACCGGATATGGCTTCATCACTTCCATACACTTGTCAAGCATCTCACGCGCACGTGAAATCCAGCCTTCCTCGATGAACTTTTCCGCGCAGGTCAGGAAAAGATTTCTGACAGGCATCACTCCAAGATGGGTGTAAAGGTTCTGATAATCGACGAAATAATCCTCGCGAGAAAGGGCATCCCAACTGAATGACTGAGTCATAAGCCGATAGAGCTCTTCGCTGTCCACGAAACCGATTTCGGTCGAAGAAGGATGGTTGGCGATAGGGATAAGTTTGTAGGAATACCCCTGATATTCAAGATAATCCTTGATTCCTATCTGGAGGTCACCTCCGAAGTTCAAAAGATTGATCGGTCTGTCCCACTGATATCCTGCCAGAAGGTCAAGGATGAACAGCTCGGGCTTGGTGATATGATCCTTCCCTTCAGGGATGGTGAGGACGATATGGTCAGGAATCCTGTCATAATATTTTGCATCCAGGATACCGGATTTGATGACGTTCTCACGGTTGACAGGCACGGAAATCCTGCGGGATGCAATGTAGTCGACCTTTCTGCCGCTTGTCATCGGCAACTTGATTTCCGGATGGCGGAAAAGCTTGATCACGTCGCTTATGTCCATCACCTGATTTCTCGTATCATATACCGGGATATACTCGTTGGTTCCGTACAGGTACTGCTCGTGGGAAATGGTCAAAGGAAGCGGAGAAGATTCGTTCACCGCCCATTTCATCTGGTCGATATGCCAGTCGGTCCCCAGGAGCGAAGTGTTCGCTACACGCACATCCGTCCTGACATTCTCGACTTCCTGAGCATACCAGAGAGGGAAGGTATCGTTATCTCCGTGAGTTATGAGGATACCGCCGGGGCCTACGGAATTGAGATAGTTCCGGGCCAGTTCGACAGCAGTCTTTCTGTTGCTTCTGTCATGGTCGTCCCAGTTCTGTGCCGCCATAAGTGCAGGAACGAAAAGACAGGCTGCCGTCACAAGCGATGAGACGACGGCGCTGTGCCTGCCCTTGAGGGCCGAATTGATCCAGGTATAGACAGCCGCCACGGCTATTCCGATCCAGGCACTGAAGAAATAGAATGATCCCGCATAGGCGTAATCCCTTTCCCTGACCTGATACGGCGGCTGGTTGAGATACAATACAATGGCTATTCCCGTCATAAAGAACATCAGGAAAGTCAGCCAGCATCCTCTCCTGTCCTTTCCGAACTGGAAGAAAATTCCTATCAGACCGAGGAGCAGAGGCAGGAAGAAATAATGGTTCTTTCCCTTGTTGGACTTGAGAACCTCCGGAGCATCGCTCTGGTCTCCGAGACGAGCATTGTCGATAAACTTTATGCCGCTTTCCCAGTTACCGTAGAACAGCTCCCCCGGCTCAGGGCTGTGGATATCATTCTGGCGCCCGACAAAATTCCACATAAAGTATCTCCAATACATCCAGTTGAGCTGGAAGTCAAAGAAATATTTGAGATTCGCGCCCATAGTCGGACGTTTTGAGGACGCCTCCGGGACAGGATGTCCCTTGCCCTTGGTATAGTACTCGTAGAACGCTTCATACCTTCCGTCCGGGCTGCTGCTCCACATCCTGGGGAAAAGCATCTTCCCCGCAGGCTTGTACTGTGCATCTACCGGGCCGACGCATTTTTTGTATTTTCCGTCTATCGGAGCCCAGTAGCTGGTGGTCTTGAGTTCGTACGGGGCATCATAATACTGCCCGTAAACCAGCGGAGTGCTTCCGTACTGCTCGCGGGAGAGATATCTTACGAGAGTGAACGCGTTGTCAGGCTGGTATTCATTGGTAGGTGTCTTGGCACAGGACCTTATGATATCTATGCTGAACAGCGAGAATCCGATGATAATCATCGTCAGACAGAGTAGAGCCGTGTTCCAGAATGCCTTGCCCGACTTGAGCGTGCGGAATATTCCGAAGAAGCAGGCTGCGAGGACAGCTATGATAAAGAACGTCGCTCCGGTGTTGTACGGCAGTCCGAGCACGTTCACGAAGAACAGGTCGAAATATGCCGCAATCTTCGGAAGCCACGGGATTATGATGAACAGGATGAGTGCGAGAATGATCACTCCGACAATGAAAATCTTCACATACTGCCGGAAAGTGAAATCCTTGTCTTCGTTGCGCCTGAAGTAGAACATGAAGACGATTGCAGGGACAGCAAGCAGGTTGAGCAGGTGCACGCCGATGCTGAGGCCCATCAGAAAGGCAATCAGCACGATCCAGCGGCTTGAATGCGGCTGGTCCGCCCGGTCATACCACATTGTCATGGCCCAGAACACGGCTGCCGTGAACAGTGAAGACATCGCGTAAACCTCACCTTCCACTGCAGAGAACCAGAATGTATCGGAGAAGCAATATGCCAGGGAACCTACAAGGCCGGACCCGACAATCGCCACTGTATCCGCGGCACTGTACCCGCCCTCGGAGCCCTTGACCAGCCTTTTCACCAGCCAGACTATCGTCAGATACAGGAAGAAGATAGTGAAAGCCGAGCACAGGGCGCTCAGGGAATTCACCAGGACCGCCGCGTGCATATTGTCGCCGAAGATGGTGAAGATCCTGGCGAAGAGCTGGAACACCGGGTTTCCCGGAGGATGCCCGACCTCAAGTTTGTATGACGAAGCGATGAACTCTCCGCAATCCCAGAATGAAGCCGACGGCTCAATGGTCAGGAGATAGGTTACAGCGGAAACCAGGAGTGCCAATGCGGCGCCGATGCGTTCCCATAATTTGAATTTCTTCCGGTCCATAGTTTACAAAGATACAAATGAAAATCGTTATCTTTGCAAAAAATCAGCCACACCATGCTCGTTTATTCTACAAATCCTGATTTCATGAAACAGGCGGTTGAGACCCGGGAGCAGAAAACCCCTGAGCCGGGGAAGCAGCGTCTCATCGTCAGGATAGACCGCAGACAAAGAGCCGGGAAGCAGGTTACCCTGATAGAAGGATTCGTCGGGACTGACGATGACCTTTCCGCGCTGGCAAAAACTCTGAAGGTAAAGTGTGGTGTCGGAGGCACGGCCAAAGATGGAGAGATAACCATTCAGGGAGACCTCCGGGATAAAGTGACCGCCCTGCTGACAGGTATGGGATACAACGCTAAAAGAGGCAACTGATGTTCGAAGACCTTTTCTCCCGCGGACAGCTTGAACTCAGCCCGGATGCTCTTCTGTCCGGGCTCGCTCAGAGTCCTGCCTGGTGGGACGTAGCTGCGAACAAGATTCTGACGGGAGCGGCTGTCGCAATACTGCTGGCCAACCTCGCCAATTTCCTGTCATTGATGACACTTATGATAGAATGCCTCTTAAGATTCAAGGCAGCTGAAAGGGTCGAGCACAACTTAGGGATCGCCAGATCCAGGAACTTCTCCGTTGCCTGCCTTATTCTGCCGTTCAGCCTGATCATCAGCAGATATGACGTCTATCACCCCGCATACTTCGACAATGTCGCCCCGGAATTCAGGACTGTCATCACGATAGGAGTCGTGGCCCTGTTCTTCCTGCTGGTCTTCCTGTCCTCCCATGCGGTCAATCACCGCGGCCTGAGCGATGACCTGTTCTACGCAGCCTGCCACACAACGTTGAATTACTTCATCATCGCATTTTCCCTGCTGGCGGCATTCATTGCCGTTTTTATGCTTTTTGGCATTTCAGACACAATTGCCCGTAAGGCTATCTCAGCAGCAATCATATTTCTATGGGCTTTCGCCCTGCTGCGCTCTTTTCAGATTTTGCACTCCCGTTGTGATTTATTTACAACTATTTTGTACCTTTGCGCCCTTGAAATTATGCCATCCGCCATTATCGTAGCGAGTGAGATGCTATTTTAAATCAAAAGCTGAAGATGAAGATCCTGTTTTCACAACGTCAGCCATCCAACATGGCCCAATATTCCACCCTTCAGGAGAAATACGGCGCATCTCTTGATTTCAAACCTTTCTTCCTGATCGAGCCCCTTTCCTCAAGGGAATTCAGGACACAGAGGATCAATCTCCCGGATTATTCCGCCGTGGTTTTTTCTTCGAGACACACCATAGACGCATATTTCAAGTTGTGCGAAGAGCTGAGAATAAAGGTTCCCGAGACTATGAAGTACTTCTGCACGACCGAACTGGTAGCCAATTACCTCCAGAAGCATATCGTTTTCCGTAAGCGCAAGATCTTTTCCGGAGACGGGACTGTGGAGTCGATCTTAAGCCTCATAGGGACAAAGCATCAGGGAGAGAAATTCCTTATCACCGCTTCCGACACAGCCAATGCGGATACCGTAGGCAATATGTTTGAAGCCGCCGGACTGGAATACGCAAAAGCCGTACTGGTCAAATCCGTATCTCAGGACCTCAAAGGCATCGATCTGCCTTCGTACGACCTTATCGTTCTCTACAATCCGAACGACGTCAAGTCCCTGTACGAGAATTTCCCTGATTTCCGGCAGGGGGGCATCAGGTTTGTTTCTTTCGGGAAGAGCATAGTAAAGGCCATGAATGAGGCCGGACTGTCAATCGAAGTCCAGGCTCCTACCCCGGAAGCCCCGTCCGCAGCGAGAGCCATCGAACTTTATCTTCAACAGAACAACTGACAGTGTATGGATACCGTTGGACGCCATACCCTTTCAAAGCAAGAAAGGCTGTCCGGCAAGGTATCCGTCGATGCCCTTGTCAGGGGCGGGAAATGGAAAGGGACCGGGCACATCAAAGCCTGCGTCCTGACAGGGACCGGTTCAGGGCTCAACAGAATCATAGTTTCCATTCCAAAAAAGAACTTCAAGAGGGCCGTCAAACGCAATCTGCTTAAAAGGAGGATCAGGGAAAGCTACCGTCTCCAGAAAGACATCCTGACAGGCACCGGGACGGACATTCTCTTTGTTTACAACAGTACGGAAGTCATCGGTTTCAAAACCGCCTTCTCTGAAATCGGGGACTTGCTCAGAAGTATGGCGCGATGATTCCGATCAGAAAAATACTTGCAGCCCCGTTCATTCTGCTGATCAAATTCTATCAGCTCTGCATCTCTCCCTTTACCCCACCGAGTTGCAGATTCACTCCCACCTGTTCGCAATATGCGCTGGAAGCATTCAGAAAATACGGCCCGGTCAAAGGATTCCTGCTTTCTCTCAAGAGAATACTCAGATGCCATCCCTGGGGCGGAAGCGGATACGACCCTGTTCCCTAAAGGTAGAAATCAGCTGTAATGGCTGAATATTCAGGCGTTCTGCCCTGACTGTCCTGAAGGATAATCTCTTCGTCCGACACGTCTGCCTTCCTCCGTGAAAATTCCACCACTATGCGTCCGGCCATCTTCGATGCCGTGGTACGAACCCTCAGCACTCTGAACGGATACAGGCCGAATGACGCCGCTGTCCTCCTCAAGGAAGTCTCCGCTCCAGAAGGCAGTATCAGGGAAAGCCTTCCATTTTCCACCAGATAATCCGAAGCAAAAGCACAAATCTGTCTGTATGACAGCGATTCAGTGTGGCGGGCTATGCTTTCTCTGGCATCCGGATTCCTGAGGGATTCATCGTAGTAAGGCGGATTGGAAAAAATGAGGTCAAACTTTTCCGCCGGCCTGTACTGCTGAAGAGATACGTTCGTGGATGTCAGGTTCGCACTCCAGGGTGATGAGGAAAAGTTTTCTCCAGCCTCCTCCGATGACAGGAGATCGATGTCTATGGCCTCTATCCGGTATCCGTTTCCAAAGGCTGACATTCTCTGGGCGACCATCAGGGCAATGACACCCGTACCCGTCCCTATGTCAAGCAGATATCTGTCAGAATCCCTGACAGTCACTGCAGCGCCGAGAAGGACGGCATCAGTGCCAACCTTCAGGGCCGACTTTTCATTTTTGACTGAAAAGCGTTTGAAACGGAAAACGCTATTTGACGAATGTCCCGTCACGCATTAAAAGACTGCGGTCACACATTGACGCCAGCTGCGAGTCGTGTGTGACGATGATTATTGTCTGGCCAAGGCTGTCCCTGAGGTCGAAGAACAGTCTATGTATCTCTTCCTTGGTCCTGGAATCGAGATTGCCGGTAGGTTCGTCCGCAAGAAGCACTGCCGGAGCGTTGACAAGGGCCCTTGCTATGGCTACCCTCTGCTGCTCGCCTCCGGAGAGTTCGGACGGCTTGTGGGACAATCTGTCAGACAAACCCACCTTTGCAAGAAGTTCTGTTGCCCGGTCTTTCGCTTCCGGGGTCTTCCGTCCCGCTATCAAGGCCGGTATCATGACGTTTTCAATGGACGAGAACTCGGGAAGCAGGTGATGGAACTGGAACACAAAGCCTATGCGCCTGCCTCTGAACGAAGAGAGTTCTCTGCTTTTAAGCTGCAGTACATCAGTACCGTCAATCGTCAGGCTCCCCGAGTCAGGGGTTGAAAGCGTGCCGAGAATCTCAAGCAATGTCGTTTTCCCAGCTCCGGAAGCGCCCATAATGGACACTACTTCACCGGCATCTGCACTGAAATCGACGCCTTTCAGCACTTCCAATTCCCCGAAGGATTTATGTATATCGTGAGCTTCGATTATCATAACACCCAAATATAGCAAAAAAAGCGCCCGCAAAATGCGGACGCCTTCAAATATATCGCGAAGTCATTATTTCTTAGCTGCGATGGCCCTCTTTGCAGCCTCTGCTAGATGCGCCGCATCCATACCGTAGGCCTTGAGGAGCTCTGCAGGAGTACCTGACTGACCGAAACGGTCTCCGCCGTTGATGAACTCGACGTGGGTCGGGCACTTTGCCGCGAGCACAGCGGAAACAGCCTCACCGAGACCTCCTGCCATGTTGTGCTCCTCTGCGATGACCACTGCACCGGTCTTCTTTATGGAAGCGACAAGAGTATCTTCGTCAAGAGGCTTGATGGTAGCAACGTTGAGAACCTCTGCGCTGATTCCTTCCGCTTCGAGAGCCTCGGCAGCCTGGAGAGCTTCCCATACGAGGTGTCCGCAAGCCACGATGGTGACATCTGTTCCCTCGTTGAGGTTATAAATCTTTCCAATCTCGAAAGGCTCGTCAGCGCCTGTGAAGTTAGGGACTGAAGGGCGGCCGAAACGAAGATATACAGGACCGTTCATCCTGGCTGCAGCGATGGTTGCGTTCTTTGTCTGGTTATAGTCACAAGGGACGATGACAGTCATACCCGGGAGGGCTCTCATAAGAGCGATATCCTCCATAGTCTGGTGGGTGGCGCCGTCTTCACCGAGGGTGATGCCGGCGTGTGAAGAAGCTATCTTTACATTTGTATGGCTGTACGCCACCTCCTGACGGAGCTGGTCATAGACACGTCCTGTCACAAACTCTGCGAAAGAGCCGATGAAAGGCACCTTCCCTGTGATGGCAAGACCTGCTGCAACACCTACCATGTTTGCCTCGGCTATACCGCACTGAACGAATCTTTCAGGAAATTCCTTGGCGAAAGCACCCATCTTGAGGGAGCCCTTGAGGTCGGCTGTGAGAGCCAACACGTTCTTGTCCTCACGTCCAGCGAGGAGAAGACCTTCACCGAAACCGCTACGGGTATCGACTTTACCTGCGTCAATATATTTCTTCATACTAATAATCTCCTAAAGTTTCTTCCAACTGATTGAGAGCGGCTTCGCACTGTTCTGCCGAAGGAGCTTTTCCGTGCCACTCGTGTGTACCGGCCATAAAGTCAACGCCATGGCCCATTTCGGTCTTGAAAAGAATCATCTTCGGCTTGCCGTTTTCATTGCGCGCGAGCTTGAATGCATCGAGAATGGACTCGTAGTCGTGTCCGTCCGCGATGATGACATCCCATCCGAATGCGCCCCACTTCTCGTCAAGGGCCTCGATTCCTGTAATGGTGCTGGTAGGGCCGTCTATCTGCTGGCCGTTCCAGTCCGTGAAAGCAACAAGGTTGTCAACCTTGTGATGCTGGGCCCACATTCCGGCTTCCCAGATCTGGCCTTCCTCGCTTTCTCCGTCTCCGCAGAGGACGAATACGCGTGTCTTATCCCCGTCAAGTTTCTTTCCCAAGGCCATTCCGGCAGCTACCGAAAGACCCTGCCCGAGGGATCCTGAAGGTTTGAATACTCCCGGAAGCTTGTCAGAGACACAAGGATGTCCCTGAAGGCGGGAACCGAACTTGCGGAGAGTCCCGAGCTCACTTGCCGGGAAATAACCGCTGCGTGCCAATACTGAATAGTAAACAGGTGCAAGATGTCCCGCTGAAATGAAGAATGCATCCTGGCCCTTTGCTTCACGTGTCCAGGTCTTCGGATCGTGCTTCATCTCACTGAAATACAGGGCTGTCATCACATCGGCGATTCCGAGAGATCCGCCCGGATGTCCTGATTTGGCGGAAGTGACCATCCTGACGATGTCACGACGCACCTGTGAGGAGATTTTTTTGAGTTCTTCTGCTGTTGCCATATTGTAATATGTTATTATTGTCGCAATCACAAAGGTAACCAAAAATTGAGTTATATTTGCACGTTATGAAGAATATTCGAAACTTCTGCATTATCGCGCACATCGATCACGGCAAAAGCACCCTCGCCGACCGTCTTCTTGAGCTGACACAGACACTGTCACAGCGTGATATGGAAGCGCAGGTGCTGGATGATATGGATCTCGAGCGTGAAAAGGGAATCACCATCAAGAGCCACGCCATTCAGATGACACATAAGTACAAGGGCGAAGAATACAAGCTCAACCTTATCGACACTCCGGGCCACGTGGACTTCTCATACGAGGTTTCCAGGTCAATCGCGTCCTGCGAAGGCGCGCTTCTGGTGGTTGATGCCTCACAGGGCATCCAGGCCCAGACGATTTCCAATCTGTATATGGCCATAGACCATGGTCTGGAAATCATTCCCGTCCTCAACAAGATAGATATGGAGTCAGCCCAGATTGAGGTTGTCACGGACGAGATCTGCGACCTGCTCGGCTGCTCGCCCGAAGACGTGTTCAAGGTTTCCGCCCGTACCGGAGAAGGGGTGGCGCCTATTCTGGATGCAATCGTTGAACGCATTCCCGCTCCTGAAGGGGACCCGGACGCCCCTCTCCAGGCCCTGATATTCGACTCCGTGTTCAATTCCTTCAGAGGAGTGATCGCATATTTCAAAGTCAACAACGGAAGCATCCGCAAGGGTGACAAGATAAAGTTCCTTGCAACCGGGATGTCCTATGACGTCGAAGAAGTCGGCGTACTGAAAATGAAGCTCATCCCGTCCTCCGATATAGAATGCGGAGATGTGGGATACATCATCACCGGCATCAAGAATGCCCGCGAGGTCAAGGTGGGAGACACCATCACCCTCGCAGGCAACCCCTGCACCGATGCCATTGCCGGATTCGAGGAGGTGAAGCCTATGGTCTTCGCCGGAATGTACCCGGGGCAGGCCGACAAGTTCGAGGAACTGCGGGCGGTACTGGAAAAGTTCCAGCTCAACGATGCCTCTTTTGTGTATGAGCCCGAGTCCTCTCTGGCTCTGGGGTCGGGTTTCCGCTGCGGATTCCTGGGTCTGCTCCATCTTGAGATTGTTCAGGAGCGTCTTTTCAGAGAGTTCGATATGGACGTCATCACGACAGTACCTAACGTGTGCTATAAGGTCTATACCACGCAGAATGAGGTGACGGACGTGCACAATCCCTCGGGACTTCCCGCGCAAACCCTCATAGACCATATCGAGGAGCCTTTCATACGCGCCCAGATCATCTCCAAGTCCGAATTTTTCGGATCCATAATGAAGCTCTGTCTCGACAAAAGAGGCACGCTCGTCAGCCAGCACTATATCACCGCCGACAGGGTCGAGCTCAACTTTGATATGCCTCTCTCCGAGATTGTGTTCGATTTTTATGACAAGCTCAAGTCAATTTCCAAGGGTTATGCTTCGTTCGACTATCACCAGACCGGATATCGTCCTGCAAAGCTCGTCAAACTGGACATCCTCCTCAACGGAGAGCCGGCGGATGCACTTTCCACCCTTATTCACGCGGACAATGCCGCGGATTTCGGACGCAAGATGTGCGTGAAACTGAAAGAACTGATTCCAAGACATCAGTTCGATATCCCGGTGCAGGCCGCAGTGGGAGCCAAGATCATCGCCAGAGAGACCGTCAAGCAGGTGCGCAAGGACGTTACGGCCAAGTGCTACGGAGGAGACGTTACCAGAAAGCGCAAACTTCTTGAAAAGCAGAAAGAAGGAAAGAAGAGAATGCGCCAGATCGGCAAGGTGCAGGTACCTCAGTCCGCTTTTATGGCAGTGCTTAAATTGGACTAGCAAATATTTGCAAAATTAAAATTTAGCAGTATATTTGCAGTCCCAAAACAATCGGGGTGTGGCGCAGTTGGCTAGCGCATCTGGTTTGGGACCAGAGGGTCCTGTGTTCGAGTCACAGTACCCCGACACAGAAAGAACGGCAGGATTAACCTACCGTTCTTTCTTTTTTCATTCAATCCCTTTCATAATTGCGTCCTTGAGATCTTCCTGTGTGAATTTCGGCACTGCCCTGTCCACCCCGTCTGATATTCCCATCCAGAAAAACGTAGCCATACCGTAAGACTTCGCCTGTTGCACGAAATACTCGGCGAATTTGAGAAAACTCGTCCGATTCGAATCGTAGTTAACCTTTGAATTGCCGCCGACGCCCCATTCTCCGATGATGACAGGAGCACCCTTGACGGCGAGGCATTTCTGAAGGTTCGAAAGGAAATGATCCACGCTTTTCTCTCCTTCGGCAAGTGAGGCGAATTCAGGATAATAATGTACCTGGAAGAAAATATGGCCCTTGACATTATCCTTTGGAAGAGCCATCTCGGTAAGGGGTTCGCTCAGGTGGACGTTCCAGGTGCCGTCACCGCTGGCAGCAGCGTAGGTGTTGACTATCAGGTTTCTGTTGGCATTGTTGCCTCCGGTCGCCCTGACCACATCGACGAAATCCTGTGCATATGCATTGATCGCAGCGTACGCGGAAGCGGCGATGGCCGCATCATAATGCAGAGGAGTATTGTATGATGCAAAGCACCAGGAATCAGCGGAATCGGTCATCTCATTGAAGGATTCGAAGAGCAGACGCCCGTCATAGTCCTTGAAGGTTTCTGCAATCTGCTTCCAAAGGCCACGGTATCTTTCGCAGTTCTGCGCATAGCTGTCCATACTGGCGACGAGCCAATGGGTGTTGGCAGTACCTGTATCGTGATGAATGTTGAGTATGCAGTACATATCCGCTTCAAGAACACAGTCCACCACGCGTTTGACTTCTGCCATCCAAGCCTGGTCCACGGTATATCCCAAAGGATTCAACGAAGGTCTCCATACCGGTTGTCCGTCGATTACTTCAATATTGAAGTCCGTGCCCATATGGGGATACCAGGTCACAGGTATGCGGACTGAACGGAATCCGGCCTTGCGCAGCATCCGGAACAGTTCCGCCGTAGGAGGGACCTGTCCCCAGGCTTTTTCATAGTCTGCTATGCCGTCAGGTCCCCAGCCCTCAATCCACATATTTGTCGTGTCACCCGAATGTGCATCAAGAGTATTGCCGAGATTCCATCCGGCCCCCATTGCAGAAGCTGTTTTCTCCGCGCTCAGGAACTCTTTGGACAATTCCTCGATGACAGATTCAGGTTCCGGCTCCGGAGTCTTGCGCTCCGCATATGGTGTGGGCTTTCCGCACGCGGCAGCAAATGCAAGCAGTGCGCAGACGGACAGCAATGTGGTTACTTTCTTCAGCATAAAGCAAAGATACAGAAACAATTGAAAAAAAGCGAGGGGCAGCATTTACGCCGCCCCCGCTTCGTATATAAAGATTATTACTGATAATAGTAAATCTTCAGCAAGGTGTACGCATCACCGGTAAAGAGCAGGTGCTGTTCATCGATGAGGTCGTAGAGGTTTCCATCCTCCTTGATGTTCAGTTCGATGTACTTGGTTCCATCCTCTTCTTCGAGAATCATATCGGTACAGTTATGGTCAGTTCCGCCGTATGCACCGCTCCACCAGCCTGTGGTGATACGGATGTTGGATGCATCGTTGACTTCCACGGCAACGCGTACGGTACCGTCCTTGATGAGAGCCCAGTCTTCCATTGGGAATGCATAGATCTGCTCTCCGGTAATATGCTCGACATTGGAGAAGCGGAATGTGCCGCCCCAACCAGGGATAGTTTCACCGGTTTCATTCTTCCAGAGGCTCTTGCGCTCCCAGTGACCGGCTTCGCCAGGTACCCACACCTGCTCAACCGTATAGATGTAGAGGAGGGTGTATGCATCACCTGTAAAGAGCAGGTGCTGTTCATCGATGAGGTCGTAGAGGTTTCCATCCTCCTTGATGTTCAGTTCGATGTACTTGGTTCCATCCTCTTCTTCGAGAATCATATCGGTACAGTTATGGTC
>JAZLFC010000046.1:0-133886 GCA_045615565.1 Candidatus Cryptobacteroides sp.
TGCGGTAGGCGGTATGCACTGGCATCATCTCCATTATTTGGCTCCTATTTATATGTGGTTGGAAGGAATGGTCCCTGAGGGAATGGAATTAGAGTCCTATCCTTTGCAGTCATTCTTCAATTTCGGCATCAATGTGTCCTCCCATACCGATTATCCCGCCTTGTCCGGCAGTCCGGCAGATCCGTTCGGCATTATGGAAATTGCCGTCACAGGTATGCTGGACCACACTCAGGAATACTACTGGTGGCCGGAAGAACTCTTAAGCCGTGAGCAGGCGCTTACCGCCCTCACCATCAATGTGGCAAAGCAGCTGTTCATCGAAAATGAAAGAGGCAGCATAACCACGGGCAAATATGCCGACTTCATCCTTGTGGACAAGGACGTGCTCTCCTGCCCTGTGATGCAGATTCATACGGCCAAGACTGCCGCGACCTTCTTCGAAGGAGAGAAGGTATTCGGTTCAGTCCCGGGGGAATAAACGAAGGCTGTGACATTTACGAATTTCCTTTGACGGAACAAGTCCATCGCCTGAGCGGCAATGTTATCTAACAGATACTTTCTCAAAAATTGCGTTTACCAGTGAATTCGGCTCACAAAATTTTGGAGATACGAAATTTCTCTCTATATTTGCAGTCCCGATGCGGAAATAGCTCAGTTGGTAGAGCGCAACCTTGCCAAGGTTGAGGTCGCGGGTCCGAGCCCCGTTTTCCGCTCAAAGTGAAAGGGACAACCAAAGGCTGATTCCCGTCAAATCCCAAGAAGAAGAACAAAAAAGAGGCGCGGACATTCCGCGTCTCTTTTTGACTGTATTCTGACTGACGATTACTCGGCGATATCAGTAGCTTCTGCTGAAGGGACCTCCTGCTGGATAGGAGCAGTAGGGAATGCAGGCTGATCTGCGGATGCCGCATTCTCAATCTTGTTGGTCACATCGATATTCGCACCGTTTGTCCCGGTTGTGAAAGACGAAATGATAGAAATTACGAGGATGAAGGCAACAAGTCCCCAGGTAATCTTCTCGAGGATATCAGCTGTCTGGCGTACACCGAAAGTCTGGTTTCCTGCAACGAAATTACTGGCCATACCCTCTCCCTTGCCATTCTGAAGCAGCACGACTACAACGAGCAGGATGGCTGCGATAATAACCAGAACGGTCAAAATGGTAAATACTGCGTTCATATTCTTTTATTTATTATTATTCAAATTTTCTATAAGGGCTGCAAAGTAAACACTTTTTTCCGGATATCGCAAACTTAGTTTGGAATAAATCTCCTTTGCCTTGTCATAATACTCCTGCTCGACATAAATCTGAGCCAGCGTTTCTGTGCAGAAATCACCCAGATCCCCATCCTCAATCTCTATGGCTTTGACATCATCGCGGTCGCCCTTGGCTTTGAAATTCGCAAAAAAACCGTCCTCTTTTCTGCGCACCTCATTGTATTGATTCTGAGAGAAATAATCTCCGCCTACAACGACAATCTTCTGCTCCCTGCCAACTTGAACAAGTTCACCGATAGACGTGTCGGAATAGTCTTCTTCCGCACCATTCTTCATCATATCGGAAAGAATCTCGCGCGATCCCATATAAAGTGCTGTCTCGGAATACTGGGAGTCGCTGCAGGCTCCCATAGAGGTCATCCTTGAACACAATTCCTTGCGGGCGCAGGAATACCACGGGTAGATATTGACGACTCCCATAAGTTCATCAATATTCAATTTCTTAATTTTGATACAGTTTACCATTGAGCTACGCAAGCATTGAAAATGTCTTCCACGAGTTTTTCGATGATTTCCTGGCTGAGAGCCGATTCCACGGCATCAAGACTGTTTTCCGAACCGTAGTCGGCGTATGCGGAGAATGACTTGTCGTCAAAGTCCTCCTCCGGGTACTTCCTGTCTTGGAACGATATCTTGACTGATACTGTGAGTCTGTTTGTCGCGGCGATTTCATTGGCGGTGATGGCTGTGGCTGCAACGTCATATCCTACAATCTCACCGGAGATTTCCATATCACCGTCCATTTCCACCTGCTCAAGCCTGGTCATTTTCCTGAACTGTTCCCTGAGCGCCTCCGTGAGATCGTTGCTCAAGGTCGGATTCACCCTTGGGGCCTTGTATTCAATGAAATTGATGGTGATGGTCTCAACGTCCGGCTGGATTGAAGTGCCGGAGAAAGAATAAATGCCGCAGGAGGTGATGCAGAGCGCAGCGGCCGATATTATCAGAAGCCGTTTCATTTTGACTTTCGTTCCGCGAGTTTTCTGTATATGGTCCTTTCTGAGATGCCGAGTTCTTCGGCAGCCAGCTTGACTTTGCCTCCGTGCTTTGCCAGTGCCTTTTCAATGAGGTCGTCGCTGGCCTTCCTGATTGAAAAATCATCCGGTTCCGCCTTTGTTGTCTCGACGATACGCGGGGCTGCAGCAGGCTGGGACGGGCCGCCCTCCACCTTGCTCCGCAGCTCATCCACTTCTTGTTTCAAGTCAAGCAAAGCCTTGATAATCATCTGTTTGTCGGAGTCGCTCATCCCCGGGCCGGAGAAAGAAGAGGTAGCAGGAATCATACTGTCCTTCTCGTCAGGGATATATTTTGCCAGGGCGCCTGCGCTCAGCTCGATCCTTTCGGCGGAAGCGGACACAGGATACGATTCGAGAGAAGTCACGGTCTCGGCGATATTCTTAAGCTGGCGGATATTTCCCGGCCATCTGTAAGACGTCAGCATCGAAATGGCATCCAGACTCAAGGATATCTTGCAGAGATTGTATCTTTCGGAAAAATCGGAAGTAAACTTTCTCCACAGCAGATAGATGTCTTCCTTGCGTTCACGCAGAGGCGGCATCTTGATCTGAATGGTGTTCAGCCTGTAGAACAGATCCTCTCTGAACTTGCCCTGGGCTACGGCGTACGGCAGGTTCACATTTGTGGCGGCCACAACTCTGACATCAGTCTTCTCCACCTTCGAAGAACCCACTTTCATATATTCACCCGTTTCGAGGACACGGAGAAGCATAGCCTGAGTGGAGGCCGGCAGTTCACCTACCTCATCCAGGAACAGAGTGCCTCCGTCGGCTTCTTCAAAATAGCCTTTGCGGTTTTCTGTCGCACCTGTAAAAGAGCCTTTCTCATGCCCGAAAAGTTCAGAATTGATAGTGCCTTCAGGAAGACCTCCGCAGTTGATAGCCAGATATTTCCCTGTCTTGCGCGGACTGTTCTGATGAATAATGCGGGGAATGACCTCCTTGCCGACGCCGCTTTCACCGGAAATCAACACCGTAAGATCTCTCGGAGCGATAGCCAGAGCTATCTCAAGAGCACGATTCAACGCGGCATCGTTTCCTATGATGTCGTATCTGTTTTTTAACCTTTGAAGCTCCTGAATATCCATAATCGCACAAAGTTAACGAAATTTCTTTATCTTTGTTTGCCGGCCCGGATTTTGGATGGCCGAAAGTGGATTATTCAATTTTTACTATATGAAAAAGTATTTCAGTTATTTGTGTATCGCTGCGATTGCAGCTGCTCTGACAGCTTGCTCCAGCTTTGAAAAGATGAAGATTGTTGACGGCATCACCGTACAGTGCAATCCTGAGGTTTTGTCCGAGATTGGAGGCAAGGTGCCTGCGACAGTTACCGTCACCTATCCGGAAAACTATTTCAACCCTAAAGCCATTCTCGTCGTAACGCCTGTGCTGGTATATGAAGGCGGCCAGAAGTCGGCATCTCCATTCATTTATCAGGGATCAAAGGTTAAGGACAACAACAAAGTCGTTTCAAAGGAAGGAGGCAGCATGATAGAGAAGATCTCCTTCGATTACGTTGACGGCATGGAGCAGTCTGTCTTTGAACTTCACAGTATTGCATACTACAAAGACAAGAGAATCGAAATTCCTGCCATCAAGGTTGCAGACGGCGTGAACGTAACTTGCCAGCTTGCAGAAACAGACGGGCATTTTGATTACAAGGCCGACGAATATGAAGATGTGATAAATATGACGACAGAGGGCCAGATCCTTTACGATGTCAATTCTGCAAACGTGAAAAATCAGGAACTCAAATCAAAGTCAATCAAGGATCTCCAGGCCGCTCTCGATGAAATGAAGACAAACGATAGAGTCACAATCAAGGGCACCCAGATCGTTGCATACGCATCTCCGGAGGGAGGAGTGAGCTATAACTCAAAACTTTCCGACAAGCGTGCCGGCTCTGCTGAAGCTGCCTGGGAGAAGATAGCCAAGGGAATGGATATCACCGAGACGGAGATCAAGAGTATCGGACAGGACTGGGAAGGATTCCGCGAAGCAGTGGCCGCATCGGACATCGAGGACAAAGACCTGATTCTCCGCGTCCTTTCAATGTACAGCGATCCTGCTGTCCGCGAGAGCGAAATCCGCAACATGTCTCAGATTTTCACTGAGCTCAAGGCAAAAGTGTTCCCTGAGCTCCGCAGAGCCCGTTTCATCACTACGGGAGAGTTCCAGAACTATTCTGACGAGGAACTGTACAAACTCGCGGAAGAGCGTCTCAACAGCCTTGACGAGGTGAGCATCCTGCACGTTGCTGCCATCACGGATGACGCCGTACGCAAGGATGTGCTCTACCGCTACGTCGCAGACCGCTTCAATTCACAGACAGCGCTTTATGACCTTGCAGCGCTCGCTCTCGACAACGGCAAGACAGATATGGCAAAGTCATATCTCAACAGAGTGGACGCTGCTGATCCCGATGCAGTCAACCTCAAGGGTGTTATTGCGATGAGAGCAGGAAACTATGACGAGGCCCTCGGTTTGTTCAAGAAGTCGGGCACCGAGGATGCAAAGGCGAATATAGCAGCTATCAATATACTTCAGGGCAATTACAGGGAAGCTCTCAACGGCGCTCACGGTGTGAATGCCGCCGTTGCCAACCTTCTTGTCGGAGACGTGAATGCAGCCGCTGCCGCAGTTGAGGGATGCAAGTGTGCAAAAGGTGACTATGTGAGGGCAATCATCGCCGCACGCAGGGGAGATTCCGAAGGAGTCAAGGCCAATCTTGACGCCGCTTTCAAGAAGAACCCTGCCCTCAAGGCACGCGCAGACAAGGATATCGAGTTTGCAGACTTCCGCTAAAAGCTTGTTAATAACTTTGTTAATAACTAAATTTTCACTATATTTGCAGCCCCAATTTTTTGGGGCTTTTTTAAACAACAGATTTACAAACACTTATGCCAACAATTCAACAATTGGTTCGCAAAGGACGCGAGGTTATTGAAATCAAGTCAAAATCTCGCGCGTTGGATGCTTGTCCTCAGAAGCGTGGCGTATGCTTGCGTGTGTACACAACCACACCTAAGAAACCTAACTCAGCTATGCGTAAGGTTGCCCGCGTACGTCTTACAAACACTAAAGAGGTCAATGCCTACATCCCAGGTGAGGGTCACAATCTCCAGGAGCACTCAATCGTGCTCGTTCGCGGCGGTCGTGTAAAGGACCTTCCTGGTGTACGTTACCACATCCTTAGAGGAGCTTTGGATACCGCTGGCGTAGAGGGTAGGACACAGTCTCGTTCTCTCTATGGTGCCAAGAGGCCAAAGTAAGTCTGAAGGGTTATTAACTTTAATTTTTTCAAACAATGAGAAAAGCTAAGCCTAGAAAAAGGATTCTACTTCCTGATCCTAAGTTTCACGACACAAGCGTAACACAGTTCGTGAACAATCTTATGTTGCAGGGGAAGAAGAGTATCGCGTATTCTATTTTTTACGATGCCATTGATTTGGTAGGCGAGAAGATGAAAGATTCTGATCAGGCTCCTCTAGATATTTGGAGGAAGGCTCTCGAGAACGTAACTCCTCAGATTGAGGTCAAGTCACGTCGTATCGGTGGAGCTAACTTCCAGGTGCCTACTGAGTTGCGTCCGGAGAGGAAAGTTTCGCTTTCTATGAAGAATATGATAAACTTCGCCCGCAAGCGCTCCGGCCGCTCAATGGCAGAGAAACTTTGTGCTGAGATCATCGCCGCTTACAACAATGAAGGTGGTGCCTTCAAGCGTAAGGAGGATATGCACAGAATGGCAGAGGCCAACAAGGCATTTGCACATTTCCGCTTTTAGTCAAAATTCGGTTAGTTAGATGGCTAAAAGAGATCTCAGATATACAAGGAACATCGGCATCATGGCTCACATCGATGCCGGTAAGACTACAACGTCTGAGCGTATTCTTTACTACACCGGGAAGACCCACAAGATCGGTGAGGTTCACGAAGGGGCTGCCACGATGGACTGGATGGTTCAGGAACAGGAGAGAGGTATCACCATTACTTCTGCCGCAACCACAGCATTCTGGCACTATGCCGGGGAGACATATCAGATAAACCTGATAGACACTCCGGGTCACGTGGACTTTACTGTTGAGGTGGAAAGATCTCTCCGCGTGCTGGATGGTACTATTGCAACTTTCTGCGCTGTCGGAAGGGTACAGCCTCAGTCTGAGACCGTATGGAGACAGGCGGATAAGTATAGAGTTCCTAAGATTGCCTACGTCAACAAGATGGACCGTGTCGGCGCGGATTTCCTCGCTTGCGTTGAGGAAATCAAGACAAAGCTCGGTGCCACGGCTGTTCCTGTCTGCCTGCCTATAGGCTCAGAGGAAAAGTTCGAGGGAATAGTTGATCTGATATCACGCAAGGCTATATACTATAACAACAGTGATGAACTGATCAACTTCGAATATGGTGCGATTCCTGCTGATATGCAGGATGCAGTCGCTCTTTGGAGAGACAAACTCGTTGAAGTTGCCGCCGAGTGCGACGAGACGCTGATGGAGAAATATTTCGAGGACCCTACTTCTCTTACTGAAGAAGAGATTGTCACTGCAATACGCAAGGGTACTGTCTCAATGCAGATAGTTCCTGCCTGCTGCGGCTCTTCATTCAAGAACAAGGGTGTCCAGTTCCTCCTTGACGCCGTAATGCGTTATCTCCCTTCACCAATTGACATCGGCAAGACCAGGGCAACAAACCTTGCCAACAATCAGGACATTGAGCTTGAGCCTTCAGAATCGGCTCCGTTCTGCGGACTTGTATTCAAGATTGCCACGGATCCTTTCGTCGGCAGACTTGCATACATCAGAGCATACTCCGGACATCTTGACGCCGGTTCGTATGTGATGAATACCCGTTCAGGCAAGAAAGAGAGGGTCGCCCGTCTGTATCAGATGCACTCGAACCATCAGAATCCAATAGATTTTGTCGAGGCAGGTGATATCTGTGCGGCAGTCGGTTTCAAGGATCTCCGTACAGGTGACACTATCTGTTCAGAGGACCGCAAGTTCTCTCTCGAATCTATGGAATTCCCTGATCCGGTTATCGGGATTGCCGTCGAGCCTAAGACTCAGGCCGATCTTGACAAGCTCGGACTTGCTCTTGCAAAATTGTCCGAGGAGGATCCGACCTTCACAGTCAAGTCTGACTCAGAGACAGGACAGACAGTCATCAGCGGTATGGGTGAACTTCACCTTGACATAATCGTTGACCGTCTTCGCCGCGAGTTCGGTGTCGAGATCAATCAGGGCGCGCCACAGGTTAATTACAAGGAAGCAATCACAGGTACCTTCGAGCATCGCGAAGTCTTCAAGAAACAGACCGGCGGTCGTGGTAAATTTGCTGATATCATCGTCCGTATCGGACCTGCCGACGAAGGAGTTGTTGGTCTCCAGTTCGACAATCAGGTCAAAGGCGGTAACGTACCTAAGGAATATATTCCTTGCGTTCAGAAGGGATTCGAGTCCGCAATGTCAAACGGCGTACTCGCAGGGTACGAAGTCCAGTCCCTTAAAGTTACTCTCCTTGATGGTTCATACCATCCGGTGGACTCTGACCAGCTATCGTTTGAGATTGCTGCGCGTATGGCGTTCCGTCACGCCTGCCCTAAGTGCAAACCGGTACTTCTCGAGCCTATCATGAGTCTCGAGGTTGTCACTCCGGAGGATTATATGGGAGACATTGTCGGTGACTTGAACCGTCGCCGCGGTCAGATCATGGCTATGGATTCGACAGCCAACGGTGCCCGCATAATCAAGGCGTTCGTTCCGCTCTCAGAGCAGTTCGGATACGTTACAGTACTCAGAACTTTGTCATCAGGCCGTGCCACAAGCACAATGACCTTCGACCATTATTCAGAAGTTCCTGCCGTTATGGCCAGGGATATCATCGAGAAGAGTGGTTACAGTTTCAGGCCTGACGACGAATAAAAGATTATTAACTATTATTTGATATGAGTCAAAAAATTAGAATTAAACTCAAATCTTTCGATCATATGCTTGTTGACAAGTCAGCAGCAAAGATCGTGGATACTGTGAAGGCTACCGGTGCGAAGGTTAACGGACCTATTCCGCTTCCTACCAACACCAAGATCTTTACAGTAAACCGCTCAACCTTCGTAAACAAGAAGGCTCGTGAGCAGTTCGAGCTCGATTCATACCGCAGGCTTCTCGACATCGATGATTCAAATGCAAAGACAGTTGACGCATTGATGAAACTTGAGTTGCCTTCAGGTGTTGAAGTAGAGATTAAAGTCTGATAGGAATTTCCTATATTTGCAGTGCCGATGGCAGAATAGTCGCCGGCACTGTTGAAAGACCGGTCCCTTAGCTCAGTTGGTTAGAGCACCTGACTCATAATCAGGGAGTCGTAGGATCATGCCCTACAGGGACCACAGAAGAATTGAATCGTTCTCTATCCAGCAGATTCTCGCTATTGGCTACGATTGTCGTTACCACTCCGTCGCCCAGTATGTTGGATGTGGTGAGACACCCGTCCAGGATTGTGTAGGCTCCGATAATCAGGGAAACGCTCTCAAGCGGAATGTTGGCAATCGACAGCAGCATAGAAAGGCAGGCAAGTGCGGCTCCGGGAACTCCCGGTGCGGCAACGGACAGGAGCAATACCGTGACAATCAGCGTTGCCATCATCGATGCCGGAATGGTAATGCCACAAACATTTGCGAGAAAGAATGTCGAAATTACAAGAAAGATGCTTGTCCCATCCATATTGACTGTTGCGCCGAGAGGGATTGAGAATTTGTATATGAATGGCGAAACTCCCATTTTTTCGCAGCACATCATTGAATTCGGCATTGTTGCCGCGCTGGAACAGGTTGTCATTGATGTCAGAATCGCTTTGGAGTAATTCCTGAGGAAACGGAGAGGATTGACTCTGGCAAGTGTCAGAAGAAGAAGCATGTAGGTTAATAATATACCTATGAAGCTCAGTATTATCATCAATATCCAGGATGACAGGGCGGACAGTCCGGAGATATCAGTGGTCACAACCATATTGGCAATAGAACCGAATACGGCAAGAGGAAGCAGCTTGACAATGAACTGAGTTATTTTTGAGAATAATGCATCCAGAGCTTCAAAGGCCTTTTTCAGCATAGAAGCGTGTTCGCCGAGAGCGGCTATCGACAAACCGATAATTAAGGCCAGCACTATTATCTGCAGCATATCGGAATAAAGGAACGGTGACACGATAGTTGCCGGTATCAGATTCATTACAGTGTCCAGCAGTGACACGTCCGCAATCTCTGCAACAGAATTGCCACCGCCGTCAAAAACCATCGGTACCTGTATCTCAGTATGAAGCCAGGAGAAAACACCGAATGATATGGAGATGGCGAAAGCCGTCGTCAAGAGATACATTGAGAACACTTTGGCCCCGGAGCGTCCGAGCGCCTTGATGTTGTTGAAACCTCCGATGCTGTTTGCCAGAGAGAAAAAGACAAGCGGTGCCATAACCATCTTCATCAGGTTAAGGAAGATTTTATACATCGGAGACAAAATGTCCGTCGAAAGGAAAGTCTTGACTGCTTCAGGACAGGCGAAGCGGATGACAAAACCCAAGACCAGCGCCAGGACGATACTTGTAAGGACGTCTATTACAGGAAGGTTGTCATTTTTATATACTAAAATATTGAGGTGGCTTATTCCTTTCGTGTAGGAGTAGGAAATGTCTTTTGAATTTGCCTTAAGGATAATGTTGCTGATAGCTTCGGCCGTTTCAAAATCCACATTCTCATCAATAGTCGGATCAGCGCCTGAAAGCAGATTCGTAAAATCCACCTCTTTCCCTTTGCTCGCAATCGAGATATAGGTCTTTCTGTAATTGCTCCTTACACAAACTGTAATAATCGAACCTTCATCCGCCGCCTCAGCAAGTTTGACAATACTCTCTTCCGTCAGAAGAGTAGCCATACCCTTTTTCTTGCTGGTTGTCTTGTTCGCATCGAGGATTGATTCTATGCTTGAGACAGTTTCGGTTAGTCCGTCAAGATTTTTGTTGATGTTGAATTTCCGAATTTTCATAAACATATAACAATTTATACAAATTTACATCAATTGCTTCAATCGCCAAAAATAATTACCTTTACAGGATTATTGTACAAGGATTCCGTATATGAAAAAAATACTGTTTGCAATAGCTGCCGCACTTTTTCTGTGCATGCCTGCGTCTGCATCGAAGAAGGTCGGGAAGGAGTATGTCATAGGATTCTACAACGTGGAGAATCTCTTCGACACCGTTGACAATCCTCACGCCAATGACGAGGAGTTCCTTCCGGAGGGAAAGAACCAGTGGACTGAGGACAAATACCGCAGCAAACTTCACAATATTGCGTCGGTCATCAAAGCAATGGCGGACGAAAACGGCAGGTTCCACAGTGTCCTCGGCCTCGCAGAAGTGGAAAATGCGCGGGTCCTTAAGGATCTGGTCGCGCAGCCTGAGATATCGAAGGCGGGTTTCAGATTTATTCACAGGGAAGGTCCCGACCCGCGCGGCATTGACGTGGCCCTGCTGTACAATCCGAAAGAGTTCACTTATCTGGACAGCGAAAGTATTCCTTTCTCCTTCGATAACGACGCAAACGTCAAGATGGATATCAGCGAGGCGGACAAGCGTTCGTTCCGCACAAGGGATATCCTTATGGTACACGGAAAGATCGGGGGAGAGGAGTTTGCCTTCTATGTGGCGCACCTCCCGTCCCGAATCGGAGGAAAGGGCACCGATACCCGCTGTGTCGGGGCGGACATAATCTACAGGCATTCACAGAAGATGCAACTGCAGTATCCCGGCATCAAGATAGTTGTTATGGGAGATATGAACGATGACCCTGTAAACGACAGCCAGAAAGTGTGGCTTCACGGCAAGGAAAAAATAAAGGACGTGACGGACAAGGATTTCTTCTCTCCTTTCTACGTGATGCTCAAGGACGGCTTCGGCACTCTTGAATACAAAGGGGAATGGAACATCTTCGACATCATTCTCGTGAACAGGAATCTGGCTCTCGCCCCTGAGGGCGGGCTCAGAATACGGTCGAACGCCGAGGGATATTACGGAAACATCTTCAAGCGGGATTTTCTGACCCAGCAGACGGGGAAATACAAGGGAACACCGTTCAGGACATTCTCGGGAGGAAAATTTATCAACGGATACAGTGACCATTATCCTACATATATCGTAATCAGTAAATAATAAGCATAATGAAAAGAGTATTAACAATCGCTGCTATGGCAATCGCACTTACAGCATGTTCAAACCGGAATCCATTCCTTCAGGAGTGGGACACACCTTTCGGGATCCCTCCGTTCGACAAGATTACCGAATCAGACTATCTCCCGGCCATCAGGGCGGGCATCGCTCAGCAGAACGCTGAAATCCAGGCCATCATCGACAACCCTGAGGAGCCTACTTTCGAAAACACAATCGCCGCTTTCGACGCTACCGGCATGACCCTCGAGAAGGTATCCAACGTCCTTTTCAACATCAGTGAAAGTGACGCTACCGAGTCTCTCAATGCAATCGTTGAGGAGGCAATGCCTCTCGTATCAGCCCACAGTGACAATATCTTTATGAACCCTGAGCTTTTCGCCCGCGTGGAGAAGGTTTACAATGCGGACCAGAGCGCCCTTACCAGGGAGCAGCAGATGCTTCTCAAGGACTGTTACAACAGTTTCGTGGACAACGGAATCTCCCTTCCTGCAGAGCAGCAGGCTCGTTTGAAGGAGATAAACACGGAGCTTTCATCCCTTGCGCTGGTATTCGGCAACAACCTGCTTGACCAGAGCAACGCTTTCAAGGCGGAGTTCGGATTCTCCGTAGCGAACTACTATGACAAGATGGCTTCTATCGGGGACCGTGACCTTCGCGAGAAGATTTTCAAGGCATACTCGCTCAGGGGGAACAACGGAGATGAGAAAGACAACAAGGCAAATGTGCTCCGTACTATGGAACTTCGTATCGAGAAGGCCCACATCCTCGGATATGATACTCCGGCAGCTATGATTCTCTACGACAAGATGGCAGGGGATTCGAAGACTGTTGACGAGTTCCTTGCGGGAATAATGGGTGCGGCAATGGCCCGCGCAAAGGAGGAAATCGCGGATATGGAAAAGATGGCCGGTCACAAGATCGAGCCTTGGGACTATATGTATTATGCCGAGAAGGTGCGCAAGGCCCGCTATGATCTGGACGAAAGCGAGGTGATGCAGTACTTCAAGATGGAGAATGTGCGCGCTGGCGTATTCAACAACGCTTCACGTCTGTACGGCGTCAATTTCGAGAAGATTGAGAACGTTCCTCTTTACAACCCTGAGTGCGAGGCATTCAAAGTTACTGATGCCGACGGCTCCCTCATAGGAGTTATCATCACAGACTATTATCCTCGCGACACCAAGAGGGCAGGCGCCTGGATGACGAATTTCGTAAACCAGTGCAAGACCGCAGACGGACAGAACGTGCGTCCGGTAATCGTTAACGTCGGTAATTTCAACAAACCTACCGAGGACAGTCCGTCGCTTCTCAATATCGATCAGGTGGAGACTATGTTCCACGAGTTCGGACACGCTCTCCACGGGCTTCTCAGCCAGTGTACATACCGTTCCACAAGCGGAACTTCAGTAAAGCGTGACTTTGTCGAGCTCCCGTCCCAGATCAATGAGAACTGGGCGTTCGAGCCTGAGGTCCTCGCCACGTATGCATTCCATTACCAGACAGGCGAGGTTATTCCTGAGGAACTTGTGGCAAAGGTTCAGGCCGCAGCCAATTTCAACCAGGGTTTCACCACAGGAGAACTCTGCGCTGCAAGTATCCTCGATATGAAATGGCACGAGCTCTGCAGCATCGATGGCATTGACGTGGATTCATTCGAGAAGAAGGTCTGCGAAGAAATGGGACTTGTTTCAGAGATCATCCCGCGCTATCGCAGCACATATTTCAACCATATTTTCGGAAGCAGCGGATACAGCGCAGGCTACTACAGTTATCTCTGGGCTGAGGTGCTTGACAAGGATGCATTCGAGCTCTTCAAGCAGAACGGCATCTTCGACAAACAGACCGCAATGAGCTTCCGCCGCAATGTCCTTGAAAAAGGCGGCAGCGACGAACCGATGACACTTTACAAGAATTTCCGCGGAGCGGATCCGGATGCATCTGCACTTCTTCGCGCACGCGGGCTCAAATAGCGTAAATAAATGAACAGAAAAGTACTTTTGATGATCCTTGACGGTTGGGGAGAAGGACGTCACGATCATTCCAATGCAATCTATACCCAGGGTGCTCCTTTCATTGATTCCCTCAGGGCGAAGTATCCGATGTCGCATCTCAATGCCTGCGGTGAATATGTAGGCCTTCCTGACGGACAGATGGGAAATTCAGAGGTCGGGCATATGAATCTCGGTGCCGGACGTGTGGTTTATCAGGATCTGGTAAAAATAAATATGGCCTGCCGCGACCATTCCCTTATGCAGAATGCAGAAATCAAGGATGCCTATGACTATGTCAAGCAGAGCGGCAAGAAACTTCATTTCTTCGGCCTGTGTTCTCACGGCGGCGTCCATTCTTCATTGAATCATCTTTATGAATTCCTTGCCGAGGCTAAGAATAACGGTCTTGAGGACGTGTATGTACATTGCTTTATGGATGGACGTGACACTGACCCGAGAAGCGGTTACGGTTTCGTAAAGGAGCTTGAGGAGAAGATGGCAGACACTGCAGGAAAGGTCGCTACGGTATGCGGACGCTTCTATGCGATGGACCGCGACAAGAGATGGAACCGTATCAAGGAAGCATACGATATGCTTGTGGACGGCAAGGGTGCAGCGTTCGGAAGTGCTCTTGAAGGCATTCAGGCATCTTATGACGCCGATGTCACCGACGAATTCATCAAGCCTATCGTGATCACTAAGGACGGAAAACCTCTTGCGAAGGTTGAGGAGGGAGATGCAGTCATTTTCTTCAATTTCCGCAACGACCGCGCGCGTGAGCTTACCAATGTCCTGACTCAGAACGATATGCCGGTGGAGGGAATGCATACTCTTCCTCTTTACTATTGCTGCCTTACTCCATATGACGCATCCTTCACCGGATTGCACATCCTGTTCGACAAGGAGATAGTCAAGGATACTCTCGGCGAGACCATAGCAAAGGCAGGAAAGAACCAGCTCCGCATTGCGGAAACCGAGAAATACGCCCACGTGACCTTCTTCTTCAACGGAGGCCGCGAGACTCCGTTCGGGAACGAGGACAGGATTCTGGTGAACTCACCCAAGGTTGCGACTTATGACCTTCAGCCGGAGATGAGCGCTCCTGAGGTTGCAGACAAGCTTGTGGAGGCCATCAAGACCGAAAAAGAGGATATGATTATCCTTAATTTCGCCAACGGGGACATGGTAGGTCACACGGGAGTCTATGAAGCCATCTGCAAGGCTGTAAAGTGCGTTGACAACTGTGTCGAGAAGGTGGTCACCGCTGCTCTCGAGCATGGATACGTAGTACTTCTCACGGCTGATCATGGAAACGCCGATTATGCAGTGAACGAGGACGGCACTCCTAACACGGCTCACTCTCTGAACCAGGTTCAGTTCATCGTGATAGGCGAGAGCTCAGTAAAGACAGTCAAGGACGGGGCTCTCTGCAACGTAGCACCGACCATCCTCAAACTGATGGGAATCCCGCAGCCTGAACTGATGACCGCGGAGCCTCTGATTTAAGAAGCCTGAGGACAATAACTGTTATCTGGATTTGTGGATTTTCTTCCACTTATCCAGAGCCAGTTGCTGCATATCGACGAACTCGTCACGTTTCTCTTTATGTCCGAAAGCGTGCGGTCGAATTTGCGGTCATATCAATATATCGGTCGTTACTGTTCTACAAGCTCGTAATCGAGCAGTCTCTGCTCCAGGTTCGCGTTCTTGACACGGATGCGCACCTGGTCACCGAGTCTGAAAATCTTGTGAGTGCGGCGGCCGACAAGCCTGTAGCGTGCTTCGTCAAACTCGAAGAAATCTGATTTTATCTCGCGCAGAGGCACCATTCCTTCAATCTTAGTCGGTTCGATTTCGACATACATGCCCCATTCGGTCACGCCGGAAATGTGTCCGGTGAATTCCTGCCCCAGCTTGTCCTGCATATACTCCACAAGCTTGTATTTGACGCTTGTCCTCTCTGCGTCTGCGGCTACCAGTTCCCGTTCGGAAGCGTGAATGCATTCGGACTCGTAATATCCTCTGTCCTGATTTTCACCTCCTGCAAGATAAATGGTGAGCAGCCTGTGTACCATTGTATCCGGATACCTTCTGATAGGAGATGTGAAATGGGTGTAGAACGGGAAGGCAAGTCCGTAGTGCCCGATATTCTCAGTGCTGTATTTGGCTTTTGCCATAGACCTCAGGGCTATGTCCTCGAAGGCGGAGAATTCCGGACGGCCCTTGGCCTGCTCCAGAAGGTCGTTGATGGATTTCGCGGCTCCGCGGCCTTCCAAGCTGTCCTTCATCTTGTATCCGAATCCCTTTGCGAAGTCTTTCAGCCCTATGAGCTTGTCCGGACTCGGGACATCGTGGATACGGTAAACAAAAGTCCTGGCCTTTTTGGAAGCCGAGCCGTTCATCTTGCCGTCCGTGGCGATGAACTCCGCAACTGTCCTGTTGGCGAGCAGCATAAACTCTTCAATCAGCCAGTTCGCTTCCTTGGAAACCTTTTGATAGACATTTACCGGCTTTCCTTTCGAGTCGACCTCCACCTTCATCTCCGGGCGGTCGAAATCAACGGCTCCGGCCTTCTGCCTTTTTTTCTTCAGCAGTCCTGCGAGAGAGTTCAGAGTTATTATGGCTTTCTCAATCTCCGGTCTTTCAGGTGTTTCATCGGCGGCGGATTCAATGATATTCTGGGCCTGGTCATAGTCGAAGCGGTAGTCGGAGCGGATGACGGTGCGTCCTATCCATCTCTGCTTGATCTCAGCCTTCGGACTGATTTCAAACACAGCGGAGAAGGTCAGCTTATCCTCTTGCGGACGGAGTGAGCAGAGCTTGTTGCAGAGCTTCTCAGGCAGCATAGGCACAGTCCTGTCCACAAGATAGACTGAAGTTCCTCTTTCCCGGGCCTCTTTGTCCACGGGGCCGCCGGGCTTCACATAATAGGATACATCAGCGATATGCACTCCGACTTCAAAATTGCCGTTGCCCAAAGCCCTGAAAGAAAGTGCGTCATCGAAATCCTTCGCGTCTGCGGGGTCAATCGTGAACGTGAGGACATCACGGTAGTCTTTTCTGCCTTTCAGGTCCTCTGCCGTGATCTGCTCGGATATGGAGTCGGCGGCATTCTCAATGTCCTTCTCGAATTTATACGGGAGGTTGAATTCGGCCAGTATCGCATGCATTTCCGTATCGTTGTCCCCCGGCATTCCCAGTACATCCACCAAGTGCCCAACAGGACAGCTGTCGTGCCTGCCCCAGCGATCAACCGTTGCTGCGACTTTCATTCCGGCTTTAGCTCCCATCCCTGCCGCTTCTTCCAGATTTACCTCGATGTCATAGGGCATTGACTTGCTCTGCATCAGCACCCAGGCCCGGGCACCGACGGTATGGAAAATGCCGACAAAACTTCGGCCTGATCTCTCGATAATCTCAACAATCTGTCCCTCGCGGCGTTTCCCCTCAGTTCCTTCCCTGGTGACAGCTACCCGGACCAGGTCTCCGTCCAGGGCGTTCCGCGTCTTTGCGGCTTTGACGAAAACGTCATCGCTCTGACCCTCAATCATTACGAAAACGAAGCCTTCGCGCGTCATCTGCACGCGTCCGGTAAATTCCGGAACGGCTTTGGTTTTCTTGTTTCTGTTTCTGTTTCTGTTATGTGTCTTTCTCATAATATGTCTTTCAAAAATGGTTTTTCAAGGATATTCCGCCTATATCTCAAAGATAGGAATACGGTACGGAAAATCAAATGAACGAAATACGCTGCCAGCAGCAGATGGATGGCAAGCTCTCCGGACGGTTGCCATATCCATTTGAAAATGAACCATGACAGAATGAACAGCAGTGCCGAACCCATCATTGAGTCCCTCATCGATTCGGAGTCCGTTGCGCCGAGATAGATTCCGTCCCAGGTAAAGGCCGCACATCCGAGGGGCGGCATAAATATCAGCCAGGGAAGGAAGACCTTGCAGGCTTCCACAACGGATCCGTCAGAAGTCATTATATGGAGCAGGGGCACCCCGCTCAGATAATATATCCCGATGAATGCTACGGCAATGCTCATACTCCAGCAAAATATGTACCTCACGGTCTTTCTTGTCATGGAAAGATCGCCGGCCCCGATGTATTTGCCCGTCATCGCTTCACCGGCATAGGCGAAGCCGTCAGTGAAGTATGAGAAAATCATCAGAAGCTGCATCATTATGGAACTGCACGCAAGCATTAGATCTCCGTATTTTGCGGCTATTATTGTGTAACCTATGTATATGGCAATGAAACTGGCGGAGCGCAGCGTAAGGTTGACGTTCATCCTGAAGAATGCCTTTATGTCACTGCCCCTGCCGAATATCTCGGTTATCTTCGATATTCTGAAATGTTTCAGAACATGCGAATACCTGGTCCTGCAGACAATAATGCAGAACAGAAGACCGGAATACTGCGCCACTACGGTTCCCCAGGCCACACCGATGAACCCAAGCCCCTTCCAAGGCCCGATGCCGAGAGCGAGCACCAAACTTGCCACAACATTCATGAGATTGACTATCAGGTCTTTCCACATAGAACTGACAGAGTCCTGCATGCCGACGAACCATCCGCTGAAGGTCATTAGAGAGACGGTGGCCGGAGCCGCCCAGATCCTGGCGAAGAAATACTTCTCCGCAAGCAGCTCGACCTCGGGGGATGCGTCTACGATCAGCAGGGCCAGCTTTACGAAAGGCCATTGCAGGGCGATAGTCAGGAATGCAAGCGCCAGCGACAGGTCAATTCCCCGGTAGAATATTCTTGCGCATTCCTTGAAGTTGCCGGCACCGTAAGCCTGAGCCGTCAGCCCTCCCGTGCCGGAACGCAGGAATCCGAAATTCCAGTAGATAAGGTTGAACAGCAGCGCCCCGACGGAGATGGCGCCGATAAAAGTCGCGGCCTGATATCCGGAACCCGCCGGAATATGGCCTGAAACGGCAGTGTCGACAATGCCTACAAGCGGGACTGTGATGTTGGCAAGAATGCTGGGAAGAGCCAGCTTTAGTATTTCGCGGTTTATGCCTTTCATCGGAATTTCTTATCCTCCTCCAGCATGCCCAGGTATGAATTGTATCTTTCTGCAGTGATGATTCCGCTGTCCACGGCAGCTTTGACGGCGCAACCGGGTTCGTGGGTATGTGAACACGGAGTGAACCTGCAGCCTGCGCTTTCTCTGAGCATTTCAGGGAAATATTTGTATATCTCTTCCCTCTCGAGATTCACCAGGCCGAAGCCCCTGAGTCCCGGGGAATCAATGACGTATCCGCCTCCCCTGACAGGGTACATTTCATATAGAGAGGTGGTGTGCCTGCCCTGGAGATGAGCCTCTGAAATACGGCCGATCTTTGGGTTGAGGGACGGGTCCACCGCGCGGATCAGGGAGGATTTCCCTACTCCCGACTCTCCTGAGAACAGGCAGAGTTTTCCTTTGCACAGTTCCCTGAGCCTGTCCACACCCTCCCCTGTGCGGGCTGAGGTCTCGATGATCTCATAACCTGCACTTTCGTAGATATGCCTGAAGATGTCAATGCCCTCCGGATCCGCGTCCCTGTACATGTCGACTTTGTTGAGTACGATAGTGGCGGGAATACCGTACACTCCGCAAGTTACAAGAAGCCTGTCGAGGAACTGCAGCTTTATTTCAGGGAAGTACAGGGTCACCACCAAAAAGGCTCTGTCCACATTGGCGGCTATGATGTGTGACTGTCTGGAAAGATTGGTCGAGCGTCTTATGACATAGTTCCTGCGCTCGAGTATTTCAGTGATGACGGCGGGATTCTTCTCGTCCGGTTCCCCTTCTGTTTCATACAATACCGTATCTCCCACGGCGACTGGGTTGGTCGCCGTACTGCGGCTAAGCCTGACGCGGCCTCTCAGCACCGCGGGAAACAGCTCCCATCGGGGAAGTTCACTGAGCAGGTAGTGGCTGCCGGCGTTCTTGACTACTGTTGCTTGGCCTTTCATCTATGCAAAGATACAAATGAAATCGTTATATTTGTAAGTTATGATCAGTGAAGCTTACATAGAAGAGACAATCGCCTCTCTGTTTGACAATATCAGGTTCAAGCGGGAGCCGCAGGGCTTGTACAGCCCGTTGGAGTATATGATAGGCATAGGAGGAAAGAGAATCCGCCCGAAGCTTTGTCTCACGGCATATTCGCTTTTCAAGGACAGCTTTGACGAAGGCATACTTGAGCCTGCGGCAGCGCTTGAAGTCTTCCATACCTTTACCCTTATCCACGATGACATTATGGACAGGTCCCCCCTGAGAAGAGGTATGCCGACAGTATGGAAAAAGTGGAATGAGGATACTGCCATCCTTTCCGGAGACGTTATGCTGATAGACAGTTACGAACGTATCGCGAAAGCTCCGCGCAACGTTATCGGCCGTGCGATGACCCTGTTTTCATCGACGGCCGCGGGAGTATGCGAGGGCCAGCAGCTCGATATGGATTTCGAGTCCGTGCCGAAGGTCTCCATGTCGCAGTACAAGGAAATGATTGGGCTGAAAACTGCAATCCTTCTGGCCTGCTCTGCAGAGATGGGCGCCATCATAGGCGGGGCTCCGGACGCTGAATGCAGGGCACTATACAATTACGGATATGAACTGGGTATGGCTTTTCAAGTGGCTGACGACTATCTGGACGCCTTCGGCGACGAAAAAGTGTTCGGCAAGCCTATCGGCGGAGATATCGTCAATAACAAAAAGAGCTGGCTTCTCACCCATCTTCAGGACATGGCTCATGACAGCGGAACTGTCGCCCGGGCAATGGAGATGCCGGTGGACACCCCGGAACAGAGGGAAGCAAAGATAGCAAGGGTAAAAGGGCTGTATGTGGATGCTGCCGTCGATGTTGACGCCAAGGCCGAAATCCTGAAATACAGCAGGAAGGCCATGAACTCCGTTGAAGATATCGGACTGCCGAAGGTACGGTTGGAGATGCTTCGCAGGTTCGCGGACAAACTTGTAGGAAGAGTAAAATGAAACTAGTATTCGCTACCGGCAATAAAGGGAAACTGTGCGAGGCCGCAGAGATTCTGGGCCCCGATTTCGAACTGGTGTCGCCTGCTGATATCGGGATAACCGAAGATGTCGAGGAGACGGGAAGCACGTTGAAGGAGAACTCTGTCCTGAAGGCCAGATTCTTCTACGAGCGCACGGGACTCAACTGTTTCGCTGACGATACCGGACTGGAAGTGGATTATCTCGGGGGAGCACCAGGCGTACACAGTGCCAGATATGCTTCCGACGGGCACGATTTCGACGCCAATGTGAGAAAATTGCTGGCGGAGATGAAAGATTGTCCGGATGACAGGCGCACCGCCCGGTTCCGCTGCGTGGTAACCCTTATCTGGAACGGGGAAGAGCACTTCTTCGTTGGAGACATGCCCGGAAAGATTGCAAAGGAAAAAGCCGGTTGCGGAGGATTCGGATACGATCCGGTATTCATTTCCGACAAATATCCGGAGCATACGCTTGCACAAATGCCTGTCGAGTGCAAGAACAGTGTTTCGCACAGAGGACAGTCCCTGAGAGCGATGGCCGAATGGCTTAAAAAGGAAAACATCAAATGAACGAATTGGAAATAATGGCCCCTGCGGGCAATTTCGAGTGTCTCCATGCTGCCATTCAGGGCGGAGCCGATTCTGTATATTTCGGAGTGGGCAAGCTGAATATGAGAAGCCATTCGGCAAACAATTTTGCGCCTGAAGATTTGCAGGAAGTGGTGAGGATATGCCGTGAGGCCGGTGTCAAGAGCTATCTTACACTCAATATCGTGCTTTATCAGGAGGATCTCGAACCTATGCGGGAGGCGCTTGATGCCGCAAAGGCTGCAGGCGTCAGCGCGATTATCGCTTCCGATATGGCAGCTATCAATTATTGCCGTCAGATTGGTCTGGAGGTGCATATTTCCACACAGCTCAGCATTTCGAACGTCGAGGCGCTGAAGTTCTATGCCCGGTTTGCCGATGTGGTGGTCCTGGCCAGGGAACTGACCCTCGAACAGGTAAAGGATATCCACGAAACTATCGTCAGGGAGAATATCACCGGGCCGTCGGGACAGCTCGTCCGTATAGAAATGTTCGCTCACGGTGCCCTGTGTATGGCTGTTAGCGGCAAGTGTTACCTGAGCCTGCACTCATACGGGGCTTCCGCCAACAGAGGGGAGTGTTATCAGATCTGCCGGCGCGGCTATGAGGTCACGGACCTTGAGACCGGCAACAAGCTCAATATCGACAATAAGTACATAATGTCTCCGAAGGACCTCTGCACCATAGAATTTATGGACAGGATCATAGATGCCGGGGTAAAGGTCTTCAAGATAGAAGGCCGTGCCCGTTCGGCCGAGTATGTAAAGAGATGCGCTTCCTGCTACCGCAGGGCTGCAGATGCGGTGATTGACGGCAGATATGATGAAAAGCTGGCAGGAGAATTGAAGGAAGAGCTGGCGGAAGTCTTCAACCGCGGATTCTGGGACGGGTACTACCAGGGCGCATATCTCGGACAGTGGAGCGACGTATACGGCAGCCAGGCCACGCGCAGAAAGGTGTATTGCGGAAAGGTTACGAACTGGTTCGACAAGATAGGCGTAGCGGAAATCGCAGTCGAGAGCGCCGTTCTCAGGAAAGGCGCCGATGTTATGGCCATAGGTGCGACTACCGGAGTGACGGAGTTCAAAGTTGAAGATATGAGAGTGAACCTCGAGCCGGCTGAAGCCGCTGAGAAAGGAGTCAGATGCTCCGTCGCCGTACCTGAAAGGCTGCGTCGCGGAGACAAGGTATATATTTGGGAAGAATTGTAAAATTATCATAGGATGAAGAAAATTTTCTGTGCGGTTCTGGTTCTGTCGCTCGGACTTCCGCATATTACTGCAGACGCCCAGAGCAGGAGCTTTTCTTTAGGCAAGTGGACTGAAATACAGAGTGCCATTCTGAAAGAATTGAATTACTCTTATGTGGATACTCTCCCCCTCGATAATATGGAAAGGGCCGGCATAGACGCCATGCTCGAAAGGCTCGACCCGTATACCGTTTATATCCCGGAAGAGGAGATTGAAGACCTTGAAATGATGATCAGCGCAAGCTACGGCGGCCTGGGTGCAGTCATTTTCAAGCCTGACGTTAACGGAAATGTGTTTATCACCGAACCGTATTACAATTCCCCTGCGCAGAAGGCCGGGATAGTGTGCGGTGACGAGGTGCTCGAAATAGACGGCACTTCAGTCATAGGACTTACCACTCAGGAATGCAGTGACAGGATGAAAGGCCTCCCGGGTTCAAAGGTAGTCCTGAAAGTCAGGAAACTGCGCACTTCCGAGGTCAGGGACATAAAGATAATCAGGGAAAGGATACATCTTCCCGTAGTGGAGTATGCCGGTATGATCAACGATACAACCGGGTATATCCTGCAGTCCCAGTTTACCGAGAGGGTATCCCAGGAGGTGAAGAGGGCAGTACTGAAGCTCAAGCAGGAAAGGAATCTGAAACAGATAGTGCTTGATCTCAGGGGCAATGGCGGAGGAATATTGGACGAAGCGGTGGAGATAGTCTCGATTTTTGTCCCAAAAGGTTCTCTGGTAGTCAGCGCAAGGGACAAGAACGGGGAAACCGTCGAATACAGGACAAAGTCGGAGCCTCTTGACAGTGAGATCCCGCTTATCGTCCTGGTGGATTCCGGATCCGCCTCCGCATCTGAAATAGTCGCCGGCGCGCTTCAGGATATGGACCGCGCGAAGATTATCGGCAAGAGGACTTTCGGCAAGGGCCTTGTTCAGAGCATAAGGCCTCTCCCTTACAACGGACAGATCAAGGTCACGACCGCCAAATATTATACGCCTAGCGGACGTTGTGTGCAGGCAATCGACTATTCTCACCGTAACGAGGATGGGAGCGTGGGCTATATTCCTGACTCCCTTACCCATGAATTCCGAACGGCTGGAGGACGCGTCGTAAAGGATGGCGGCGGCATCACTCCTGACGTGGAGATAGATTCAAAGACCTACAGCCGTCTTACATATTCGCTTTTTGTGAATGGAGTGTTCGAACAGTACGCCCTTGATTATGTCCGCAAACACGCGGCCATCCCTCCGGTCAAGGAGTTCCGCTTTGATGAATACGAAGATTTCATCGCCTTTGCCAAGACGAAGGAATTTGACTACAGGTCAAGCGCCAGGACCTATTTCGACCAGATGGTCAAGGAAATAAAGCGTGACGGACTCGAAGAGAGCATGTCGGCTCAGATCGAGGCGATGAAGGATGCCCTTGAGATGGAGAAGGAAGAGTTCCTTATCCTCAAGAAGGATGAAATCATTCCGTTCATCGAAGAGGAAATAGCGGTAAGGTATTATTTCCAGGAGGCAGGAATCGAGATAAGGATAAGATATGACGATCAGTTGTGGGAAGCGCTGAAATCATAGTCCTCAGCCTCACGAAAGTCAGGGAAAATTCCGTCGTCCTGCACACTCTCAGTGCGGAATACGGGCGCAGGAGTTTCATCGCCGGCGTTTCAAAGGGTACCGCTATGGCAATGTTCCTGCCACTCAATATTCTGGAGGCGGAGGTTGTGGAGAATCCCCGGTCGGATCTTTGGCGCATCAGGAATATCTCTGCGAAATATCCTCTCAACGGTATCAGGACGGACATCTACAAGAATACGATGACACTCTTCATGAGTGAAGTGCTGTATCGTGCCCTTCGTGACGGAGTCAACGGGGACGGCCTCTTCGAGTGGTGCGAAAGAAACATCCTGACACTCGATGCCGTCGCTTCCGATTTCAGCAACTATCACTTGCGCTTTCTGCTTGAGTTGTCCGCCGCCCTGGGCTTCCGGCCTTCCGTCGAAGACCTTGCTCCGTTCGCCGGCAGTCGTCTCTCGGAAATCAGCAGGCTGATGGAACTGCCTTTAGCCCGGGCAATGATGGTCCCTCTTAACGGAGCCGCCCGCAGCGAGATTGCACAGTCTCTGCTGGACTACCTGTCCGGACATCTTGAAGCACAACTTAACGTGCAGTCTCTGAAAGTGTTGAGTGAACTTTTCAGATAGAGCCGGCGGTAATCAGACAGATGCCGAGCAGCATCACTGCCATATCGATTGCCTTGAGACGTACGTTTTTCTCCTTGAAGACAAGCGCTCCGAAAACAAACGGGACTATCACCGAACTTCTGCGTATCATCGATATTATTGACAGCAGGGCGTCTTCCTGGTCAAGAGCGGAAAAATACAGGAAGTCGGCGGCGGTGATGAACAGCGCAATCAGGATGATCATCCAGTCGGGATGAAAATGCGGCAGGGAGGATTTTTTGAATCCAGCTTTTGCGAGAATGCAGATTCCGAGAAGGACAGTGATATACAGGTTAGCCCAGCTCTGGACAAAAAGCGGCTCCATGAATCCCAATATGAATTTGTCATAAAGCGCGCTTGCCACTCCGGTCAGCACGGAGACGGCGGCCATCCAGATACCCTTGTCGCGGGTGAAGCTGATGCCTTCAAGGGAAGAAGTCCTGCTCAGCAGGAGCAGGGCGGCGATGGCAATCAAGCTTCCCGCCCATTGCCAGGCGTTGAGCCTTTCACCGAAAAGAGCGAGAGAGAAGACCAGCACGAAGACAGGTCGTGACGCCTTGATTGTGCTGAGGGTTGACAACGGAACCGTTCTCATGGCAGCAAGCCCGCTGATCCAGGACGAGGTAACAAGAATCCCCTTGACGGCCAGAAGAAGGTGATCCTTTGCCGGTCCGGGGTGCAGGAACGGCAACAGAAGCAGCGTAGAGAGCGCTGTTGCGAAGAACAGTACATACAGGACACCGTTCTTCTTGAGGGACTGCTTCTTCGCCACATCATAGAAGCCGAGCAGCATTGCTGAACCGATAGTCAACCAAACCCACATAGCGATGCAAATTTACGAAATCATTTAGTAAATTTGTACTCCCGATGAGTCAGGATGAATTCATACGTATCAAGGGCGCTGGGGCGAATAACCTCAAGCGTGTGGATATCGATATTCCGCGCCATAAGTTCGTCGTCATAACCGGCATCAGCGGCAGCGGAAAGTCTTCCCTGGCGTTCGACACCATTTATGCGGAAGGGCAGAGGCGCTATATGAACACGCTGTCTCCGTATGCCAAGCATTTTATGGGCATTCTTGAGAAACCGTCCATCGAGAGCATCACGGGATTGAGCCCGATAATAGCCATCGAACAGAAGACCACCGGGACAAATCCGAGATCCACGGTAGGGACAATCACGGAAATCTCGGATTTCCTGAGGCTCCTGTTTGCGAAGGCTTCCGTGGCATATTCTCCGGTGACAGGCAAGGAAATGGTCAGATATACCGACGAGCAGATTCTTGATCTGATTATGTCCGGGTATGCCGGGAAGAAATGTTTTCTGCTCGCTCCGCTTGTGAGAGGAAGGAAAGGTCACTACAGAGAGCTTTTCGACCAGATGCGAAGACGGGGATTCACGCAGGTCAGGATAGATTCCGAGATTGTGGATCTGAATGAAGTGGATGCCCTGGACAGGTACAAGGCGCATTTTGTCGAACTCGTGGTTGACAAGCTCAAGCCGGAGGAGGGTGACCAGAAACGCATCAGGGATTCTGTACTGGTGGCATTGAATATGGGAAAGGGATCCGTCGCCGTTCTTGACCACGAGAGCGGAGAGATAAGACATTTTTCGAAGCATCTGGTAGACCCCGAGTCCGGCATTTCACTTCAGGAACCGGCTCCGCACAGCTTCTCCTTCAACTCTCCCGAGGGATACTGCCCGCATTGCAAGGGCTTGGGGACGATAGTTGACATAGATATAGATCACATCATACCCGACCGTTCGATATCAATCGCCGACGGCGGCATAAAACCTCTTGGAAAAGTGCGGGAAAGCCGGAAATTCGAGATTGTCAGAGCTATCGCGCGCAAATATCATTTCTCTCTGTATGATCCGGTTGCAGCCGTGCCTGAAGAAGCCCTTACGCTTCTGGTCTTCGGCTCGGATGAACTGTTCCGCGTAGGCGAGGGCAATATGTCGGAAATGGTGTGCTGGCCGGGTGTCGTGGATGATGTTGAGGATAAGGTGACTTGCCCTGTATGCCACGGTACCAGGCTCAAGGAGGAGACCGCATATTTCAGGATTGACGGTAAAACCATATCCGAGGTGTGCGCTATGGAAATATCCCAGCTCCAGAAATGGATAGCCGGCCTTTCAGACAAACTGAGCGGCCGTGCGGCCGCGGTAGCGCACGACATTCTCAAGGAGTTGAGGGACCGCGTGGATTTCCTGATGGGTGTCGGACTCGAGTATCTTACCCTGGACAGGGCCACGTCCAGTCTGTCGGGAGGAGAGAGCCAGCGTATAAGATTGGCGACCCAGATAGGTTCGAAACTGGTCAATGTCATATATATTCTGGACGAGCCGAGTATCGGGCTGCACCAGAGGGATAACAGGAGGCTTCTGGAATCTCTGGCGAAACTCAGGGACGAAGGCAATACCGTCATCGTGGTGGAGCACGACCGGGAGACTATGTACGCTGCCGACTGGATTGTAGACGTCGGACCCGGAGCGGGGGCTGCGGGCGGACAGATATGTTACAACGGACCGTCTTCCAGCGCTCCTTGTCTGGAAACCAGGGACTCGATACCGGTCCCGTCCGTCAGACGTTCCGGCAACGGGACAACACTCAAACTTGTCGGCGCTTCAGGCAACAACCTGAAGAATGTCAGTGTCTCTTTCCCTCTCGGAATGCTGATAGGAATCGCAGGAGTCAGCGGCAGCGGCAAGAGCAGCCTCATCAACGAGACTCTTATGCCTGTCCTTAAAGGCAGGCTGTTCAATTTCAAGGAGAAGCCGTTGCCTTTCGTAAGGGTTGAAGGCATTGGGAATATCGACAAGGTGATTGAGATAGACCAGAGTCCGATAGGGAAGTCCCCGCGCAGCAATCCGGCTACGTTCACGGGCGTCCTTTCGGATATCCGCGCCCTTTTCGAAGACACTCCGGATGCCAAGGTAAGGGGATTCAAGGCCGGGCGTTTCTCTTTCAACGTAGAGGGTGGCCGCTGTCCTGAATGCAAGGGTGCCGGAATAAAGGTTATCGAAATGAATTTCCTGCCTTCAGTCCACGTCATCTGCGACCAGTGCGGCGGGAGGAGGTACAAGGAAGATACCCTGGCAGTCAAGTATAAGGGGAAGAATATCAATGATGTCCTTGAGATGTCAGTTTCGGAGGCTTATACGTTTTTCAGGAACCATCCCAAGATTGCGCCGAAACTGAAAGCTCTGGTGGACGTAGGCTTGGGATATATCCATCTCGGGCAGTCTGCCGTGACTTTGTCGGGCGGTGAGAGCCAGAGGATGAAGCTGGCGGCCGAGCTGTCAAAGAAGGCGACGGGCAATACGCTGTATATGCTTGACGAGCCTACGACAGGACTGCACTACGAGGATATCAAGGTCCTTCTCGGGGTGCTTCAGAGACTTGTGGATGCGGGAAATACTGTAATTGTCATCGAGCATAACCTCGATGTGCTCAAGAGTGTCGACTGGCTTATTGATATGGGGCCGGAAGGAGGCCGCAGGGGAGGAATGATTATTGCTGAAGGGACTCCGGAGCAGATAGCATCCGACAGGTCATCGGTCACGGGACCTTATCTGGCAGAAGTTTTATAGAATATGACAAAGATAGAAGCAGCCCGCCAGGAATATGCAGACTGGTGTTCGGCAATAGGAATCGACAGCATTGACAAGCTCAATGAGGCTATGGTGGCAGGCAAGGGAATCGAACTGATCAACCTTTGCGAAGCCAGGCAGGAAAGGAAGTACGCTGAAATAGCCAACCAGATATATTGGAGGAGGCATGAAACTAGGATTGTGATGATGTCCGGGCCCTCTTCCAGCGGTAAAACGTCTTCCTCTCTGCGCATTGCACAGCAGTGCCGGGTTCTCGGACTGAACCCCAAAGTCATAGAACTTGACAATTATTTCGTGGACAGGGACAGAACTCCGAAGGATGAAAACGGCGAGTATGATTTCGAGGCTCTCGGTGCGATGGATATCGAGTATCTCGGCATACAGCTCAACCGGCTTCTTGACGGAGAGGAGGTTGAATTGCCGAAATTCGATTTTGTGGCAGGCTGCAGGGTCAGCTCCGGCGTTACAATGCGACTCGATCCGGGGGATATGCTTTTTATGGAAGGCATTCACGCACTCAATCCCGCCCTTACCCCATCCGTTGACCGGAGCAAGATATTCCGCATCTATATTTCTGCACTCACAGCTCTGCCGGGAGGCGAAAAGTTCCACAATTCCACCACTGACAAGAGACTGCTCAGACGCATTGTCAGGGATAACAGGACACGGGGAATCCTTCCTGAGGACAATATCTTGAGGTGGCCGAGCGTGAGAAACGGTGAAGTCAGGAATATTTTTCCGTATGAGGAAAATGCCGAAGTGGTGTTCAACTCTTCGACACTTTATGACTTGCCTCTGCTGAAATATTATGCAGAGCCGCTCCTTTGCGGTATCCTTGAGTCGTCTCCGGCGTACGGAAAGTCTCAGTATCTGCTGTCGTTCCTGGAAAAAGTCAAAGCCCTCACCCCTCAGGAGATAGCCGCCATTCCTCCTACTTCGATAATGAGGGAATTCATCGGAGGTCAGACTCTGTAGTCTCCGGCTCGTTGAAAGGTTCGAGGAAAGGATTGTTCATCCTTTCGTAACCGATAGTGGTTCTTCCGCCGTGACCCGGGTAGACCTCTACCGCGGCGTCCAGAAGCATAAGCCTGTCCATCACTGAGACAATCAGCTTGTCATAGTCTCCCAGCATCAGGTCGCTCCTTCCTATGGCGCCGGCGAACAGGGTGTCTCCCGTGAAGATTATGCTTTCTGCACGGTCGAAATAGCATACACCGCCGGGAGTATGGCCGGGTGTGTGGATGACTTCAAAGTTGAAACCGCATATCCCGATCGTCCCGCCTCCTTTCACCGGCTTGAATGGGAAAGAAATGTCAGGCGGTGTCAGGCCGAGTTTTGATGACATTCTTTCGCTGTAATCCAGGACGGGAACATCGTCGGGGTGCATATAGACAGGGATATTGTATTTCTTCTGAAGAAATGCGACTCCGAAAATGTGATCCGGATGAGCGTGAGTGAGAATGATGGCTGCAGGGGTGATTCCTTCAGATGACAGAAAGTCCGTGAGCGCCGCCCGTTCGCTTTCATCATAGCAACCGGGATCGACGATAACGGCTTCCGACCGGTCTTTCCACGCTATGAAGGTGTTCTCACCGAAAATATTGAAAGAAAACTGCTTGATTTCAAACATTCCAGTTACTGTTTATGGCACAAAAATACAAACATTATTATTAAATTTGTATGATTGGATAAAAGGCTTCAATGCACATAGGGGTTGCAGGAAATATCGGCAGCGGGAAGACTACGCTGACAAGGATGCTGGCGGAACATTACGGGTGGACACCCAAGTATGAATCCGTGACGTATAATCCATATCTGGAGGATTATTATAAGGATATTCCACGCTGGTCTTACAATCTTGAGACTTATTTTCTCGCCCGGAGGTTCAAGGACCTTCTGGATATATCCAGGTCGGAAGGAGTGATAATCCAGGACAGGACGCTTTTCGAGGGAGTTCATATTTTTGTAAGGAACAATTATGATCTCGGAAACCTTTCAAAGCGTGATTTTGATACTTATATGCAGCTGTTCGAAGTGATGGCATCCATGGCCGGGGAGCCTGACCTGCTGATTTATCTGAAATCATCGATCGAGCACCTGGTGTTCCAGATTCAGAAACGCGGCAGGGATTATGAACAGAGTATGAGCCTTGATTACCTCGCCGGGCTCAATGAACGTTATGAGGAGTGGATTTCCGGATATAAGGGCCGTCTTTTGGTTATCGATGCCGACAATCTGGACTTTGAGAACAGGCCGGAGGATTTTGCATCCGTGACGGATAAGATTGATGCCGAGTTGTTCGGACTATTCGAATAAAAAGAGTAATTTTGTAAGATTAAATTAGTTATAAGGTTATGCATATCGCAATTGCTGGAAATATCGGTAGCGGAAAGACGACACTCACAAAGATGCTGGCTGCACACTACGGCTGGACCCCGAAGTTCGAGCCGGTGGATTTCAACCCTTATCTTTCTGATTTCTATGAAGATATGTCCAGATGGTCATTCAACCTTCAGGTATATTTCCTGAACAAGCGCTTCAAAGACGTGGTGGAAATATCAAAATCCGGCCAGGTAGTTGTACAGGACAGGACCATTTATGAGGATGCGCGGATCTTTGCTCCCAACCTTCACGATATGGGGCTTATGTCATCAAGGGATTTCGAGAATTATTCGGAACTGTTTGACCTGATGATGTCTCTTGTCAAGGCTCCTGACCTTATGATTTATCTCAAGTCCAGCATACCGAACCTTATTTCGCAGATTCAGAAAAGAGGTCGCGAATATGAACGCAGCATACGCATAGACTACCTTGCGGGCCTGAACGAAAAGTATGACAAGTGGATCAGCACTTACGAGGGGAACCTTCTGGTTATTGATGCTGATCATATAAAGTTCGGTGACAACCCGGAGGATTTCGAGAAGATCACGAATATGATCGATGCCCAGATGTTCGGGCTGTTCCCTGCACCGTAACAAAGACTATACAGAATATGGAGGATAACAGACCGACAATAATCGACTTTGTCGATAAGTACACGAAACTGTACGCTGACCGTACTTTCCTGAGAGAAAAGGTCAATGGAGAATGGAAGGAGACTTCCTATAGCAATACCAGGGAGGAAGGGCGGACACTTGCAGCGGGTTTCATGGCGCTAGGGTTGAACAAAGGAGAAAAGGTGGCCCTGATTTCCGAGGGCCGTAACCTTTGGATTTTTGCGGAGCTGGGTATCCTGTATGCGGGGGGAGTCAATGTCCCTCTCTCTTTCAAGCTTGAGTCGGAAGGCGACCTTCTTTTCCGCCTCAACCACTCGGATTCAAGGTTCATCATCGCCTCGGAAAGTCAAATCGACAAGGTGCGCAAGGTCATTTCTTCGTGCCCTGCAGTGGAGAAGATTATAGTCCTTGATGATATTGATCTCAGGGAAGGCGAGATAGGCATCTCGCAGCTCAGGGAAATGGGACTGGCTTTCAAAAAGGAGCACGGAGACGAGCTGGAAAGGAGAATCAGGTCTGTAGGCCCTGACGACTATGCGAATATCAGCTACACTTCCGGAACGACGGCGGATCCGAAAGGCATTCTCCTTACCCATAGGAATTATACTGCGAATGTGGAGCAGTGCCATTCTGTCATCAACGTGCATGACAATGCGGTGATGCTTATCATTCTCCCTCTTGACCATTGTTTCGCGCATGTGGCGGGATTCTACTTTATGATGTCTTCGGGCGGCAGTATAGCAACGGTGCCCGGCGGAAAGAGCGCTGTCACTATGCTGAAGAATATCCCTGTGGCAATCAGGGAGGTTCGCCCTCACGTCATGCTGTCGGTGCCTGCCATATCCAGAAATTTCAGGAAAAACATCGAATCGGGAATCAGAAAGAAAGGGCCGAAAGTTGAGAAACTGTATAATTTCGCGCTTGACAATGCGATAAAATACAACCGCGAGTATTGGAATGAGGGGACACCTTGCTGGAAACAATGGTGGAGAGCCCCGCTGAAACTGATATTCGACAAGCTGGTATTCAAGCCGGTCCGCGAGAATTTCGGAGGAAGGTTCGAATTTTTTGTCGGAGGAGGAGCATTGCTCGACATTGCGTTGCAGAAATATTTCTATGCCGTAGGTATGCCTGTATTCCAGGGATACGGATTGTCTGAGGCGACGCCTGTAATCTGTTCCAATGCGGGCGGGCACGCCAGGTTCGGTTCCTCTGGAAGGATAGTGTCCCCATTGGAAATAAAGATTTGCGACGAAAGCGGAGAAGAACTTCCTCACGGCGAGACCGGCGAGATAGTAATACGCGGTGAGAATGTGATGGCGGGATATTGGAAGAACCCCGAAGCGACTGCAAGCGCTATTGTCAACGGATGGCTTCACACGGGAGACAGGGGATATATCTGTCCGGACGATCCTGATTTTCTGTATGTCACCGGGCGTTTCAAAAGCCTGCTCATTTCTTCCGACGGTGAAAAATACAGCCCGGAAGGCTATGAAGACAGCCTTACGGACAATTCAAAGTATATTGACAACGCAGTCCTTTATAACAATCAGAGCCCTTATACCGTAGTGCTGGTCACCCCTAACAAAACCGCGTTGGCAGAGGCCGTGAAGCGTAACGGCAGGGATCCCGAAACTGAAGAAGGGAAGAAGGCAATGCTGGATATCATCCAGGCGGAATGCGACGCTTACAGAAGGGGCGGTGTCCACGGGGGGATGTTCCCGGAGAAATGGCTCCCTGCAGCGATAATTGTGGGAGAGGAACCTTTTACTGAGCAGAACGGGATGCTGAATACCACGGCGAAGATGGTGCGCCGCAAGGTTGAGGCCAGGTATGCCGACAGAATCGCCTTTGCGATGACGGCACAGGGTAAAGACCTTTACAACGATAAGAATCTTGAATCTTTGTAGAAATCTTAAAAAACAAAAATAGTATGAAAACAAACAGATTATTGGTAATCATTGCATTGGGATTTGCAGCAGTAGCCTGCTCATCCAATGCGCAGACGGCAGAGGCCCAGTCTGCGGCCGATGCGGATGTCGCAAAGAAAGTTGAAGCCAAGGACCTTCTTCCTTCCAAGGCGCTTACAGATACCGTAAGTTATCTTTTGGGTATCAACTTCGGCAGTTTTGTAAAGCAGTATGATTTCGGCAAGATCAATTTCACTCAGCTCGTGAAGGGAATGGAAGATTTCCTCAAGGCAGAAGGGAATCAGAACGATCCTGCATTTGTCGAGCAGTTCAAGATCAATCCTGATCTTATGAACCAAATATTCAACGACTACCTCGGGAACAGGGCAAAGTACAAGGAACTGGTCAATACGGAAAAGGAAGAAGCTTTCTTCAAGGAAAATATCAAGAAGGAAGGAATGCTTCAAACTGCAACCGGACTCCAGTACAGAATCGCAGATCCGGGCAATGACAAGAAGCCTGCTCTCACTGATACGGTTTGGGTACATTACAAAGGATCCCTTATTGACGGAACCGTATTCGATGAGTGCCCTGCAGACCAGGATCCGATCAGCTTCCCTCTCAACAGGGTCATCAGAGGATGGTCAGAGGGAATGCAACTCGTCGGTGAGGGCGGAAAGATTGAACTTTACATTCCTTCAAATTTGGGATACGGCGCTCAGGGTGCCGGAATGATCGAGCCTTTCTCAACGCTTGTATTCGAGGTCAAGCTCGAGAAGGTTGCCAAGGCAGCCGTTGCAGAGAAGTAATATTGGCAGAAGAAATATCCAAAAATGAAGCCGGCTTTTCAGTCGGCTTCATTTTCTTCATATATGATATCTTCTTCCTCTTTGTCGTCATCGTCATCATCGTCCTCGTCCTCGTCATCGTCTTCATCAAACTCTTCATCCTTGGGAAGATGCCTGTGCTCTTCGGGAAGGTCTTCGAATGCAACGTACCCGTTCTCGAAATCAATAGGGTTCGGACCCTTGGTCTCTACGACAGTAGGGTAAGGGACAAAACCCTGCTCCTCTCCCTCGAAAGTGATTGTCACGCTCTTCTTTGAGGTGACGTCATAGAAATAAACGAATTTCACTGCGCCCGCTTTGGCTGCTGCGGCCATGGAAGTGACGTCAACAGTGCCGAAGCCGAGGTCTATCAGAGCATATTTAGCCACTACGCCACCTTCGGCGTTGAACGCTTTGAACAATATCGGCTGGTCCACGGCGAACTCCAGATCGGAGCGGAGCTGCTTGTGAAATGTGTACAAAGAATTGTCCGCGTTGATCTTGTAGACGCGGTAAAATCCTTTGATCCCCTCGAGTGTTACCCTATACTTGTAAATCATGGCGCGAATATAAAAAATAATCACTAAATTTGGTTTAAATGGATACGAAATCAGACAGCTATCATAGCATTTCCGCGCGGGCCGAGGGCATTTTCAAGGACAACGGCAGCAGGTTTATCGCCCTGGCTTTCCCCGTCGAAACGGAAGAAGAAGTCAAGGCTATCGTGTCAGGCATAAGGAAAGAATACCATGACGCGCGTCATCACTGCTATGCATACAGGCTGGGGCTGGATGGAGACGTATGGCGCGCCAGCGATGACGGAGAGCCCGCCGGATCCGCGGGAAGGCCTATTCTGGGCCAGATCGACTCGGCCGGCTTGCGGGATGTCCTGGTTGTGGTGGTAAGATATTTCGGAGGAATCAAACTCGGCATCCCGGGGCTGATAAGAGCGTACAGGACTTCTGCGTCCGACGCGTTGGCAAAAGTTCCGGTGACGGAAAAAATCGCAGGAAGATGGTATCGATTGGAGTTCGGCTATGCTCAGATGCAGGATGTCATGAAGCTCGTTAAGGATATGGATCTGCCTCAGCGCGCACAGGATTTCGGAGAATTTTGCTCTATGGAAGTGAGAGTCAGGAAAAATCTTAACGATGATTTCTTGGAGCGCTCAAAAAAAATAATTAACTTTAAATTAAATATCATTTAATATGTCAAAAGTTCACGTATTCAACGCCGGCCCTTGTGTCCTTCCGCAAGTGGCGATCGACAATGCAGTCTCTGCCCTGAAGGATTTCAACGGGACAGGAGTTTCAGTCCTTTCAATATCCCATAGGACAAAAGAATGGGAGGCAGTAATGAATGAGTGCCGTTCTTTATGGAAAGAACTTCTCAATATCCCGGATGATTATGAAGTTGTATTCCTCGGCGGCGGTGCAAGCCTGCAGTTCCTGTATGTCGCGATGAATTTCCTTGAAAAGAAAGCCGGTTACCTTGATACTGGAGTATGGGCGCACAAGGCTTTGAAGGAAGCTCAGGGCCTCGGCAATGCGGAAGCTGTCGCTTGCTCTTCAGACAAGAACTACAGCTATATTCCGAAAGGGTATGAAATCCCTTCGGATCTGGACTATTTCCATATCACGACCAACAATACCATATACGGTACGGAGATTAAAGAAGACATCGACTGTCCTGTACCGTTGATCGCAGATATGTCGTCAGATATCCTCAGCCGCCCTGTGGATGTTAGCAAGTACGCAATGATTTACGGCGGCGCCCAGAAGAACGCCGGATGTGCCGGAGTGGCTTTCGCCATCATCAGGAAGTCAGCTTTGGGGAAAGTCAGCAGGTATATTCCGACTATGCTCGATTATAAGGTTCATATCGAAAAGGAATCTATGTTCAACACACCTCCGGTGTTCTCCATCTATATAATGAACGAGACCCTCAAGTGGATCAAGAGTATAGGCGGAGTTCAGAAGATACATGAACTGGACGTAAAGAAGGCTGAGACGCTGTATGCCGAGATTGACCGCAATGCGCTTTTTACCGGCACGGCGGCGAAGGAGGACCGTTCTATCATGAATGTGCCTTTCGTTATGGCCGGAGGTTATGAAGGACTTCAGGATGAGTTCCTGTCATTCTCAAAGGAGCGCGGAATGGTGGGAATCAAAGGCCACAGGTCAGTGGGAGGCTTCAGGGCTTCTCTGTACAATGCTTGTACCCTGGAGGACGTGGATGCGCTCGTATCTTGTATGCAGGAATTTGAAAAGCTACACAAATGAAAATACTATTAGCTACGCAGAAACCATTCGCCGCAGCTGCTGTGGATGGAATCAGGAAAATTGTCGAAGGTGCGGGCCACGAACTGCTCCTGCTTGAGAAGTACGAGTCTCAGGGTGACCTGGTCGGAGCCGTCTCTGATGTTGATGCGATTATTGTCCGCTCGGACAAGGTCACGAGAGAAGTGGTCGAAGCTGCAGGGAAACTCAAGATTGTGGTCAGAGCGGGTGCTGGATATGATAATCTTGACCTTGACGCCTGCACGGAGCACGGAGTGGTTGCGATGAACACTCCGGGTCAGAATTCCAATGCTGTCGCCGAACTGGCGATAGCTATGATGATTTTTATGTCGAGGACTCAGTTCACTCCATCGACCGGCACGGAAATACAAGGAAAGACCCTCGGTATCCAGGCCTTCGGAAATGTCGGAAGGCTTGTCGGCAGCAAGGCGGCGGCGCTCGGAATGAAAGTGAAAGCCTACGATCCTTTCCTCTCGGATGACGCTATTCGCGCAGGCGGTGCGGAGCCGGCTGACAGTCTGGAGTCATTGTACCGGAGCTGTGATTTCGTTTCAATCCATATTCCGGCAACTCCGCAGACGATAGGAAGCATCGGGTATGAGCTTATAGGCGGTATGCCTAAAGGAGCGGCGCTTGTCAATACCGCCCGAAAGGAAGTCATTGACGAAGCGGGACTGATGAAAGCGTTCGAAGAACGTCAGGACCTCAAGTACGTGACGGACGTGGCGCCTGACAATCTTGCGGCGCTGCAGGAGAAATTCGGGCTCAGGGTCTTTGCGACACCTAAGAAGATGGGTGCTCAGACAGCGGAAGCCAATGTGAAAGCAGGACTTGCCGCCGCGAATCAGGTGGTTGATTTCTTCGCTACGGGGAATAGAAAATTTCAATTGAACAAATAGTATGGTTAGAGTCAAGCCTTTCACTGCCATCAGGCCTCCGAAAAATCTGGTGACAGAAGTCGCGGCCCCTCCTTATGACGTTCTCGATTCAAAGGAAGCCGGGAATATGGCAGGTGAAAAATCCCTGCTCCATATCACCAAGCCGGAGATAGATTTCGATCCTATTCTCCCGGACAGTGATCAGCGCGTGTACGACAAGGCTGTCGCGAATTTCAAAAAGTGGCAGGAAAAGGGGTGGCTTGTGCGTGATTCCAAACCTTGCTATTACGTGTATGCCCAGACAATGGGCGAACGCACCCAGTATGGTTTTGTCCTTTGCGCACATTCCGACGATTATGCGCGGGGCCTCATCAAGAAGCACGAACTCACCAGGAAGGACAAGGAAGATGACAGAATGGTGCACATCCGCATCCAGAATGCCAATATCGAGCCCGTTTTCTTTGCTTTCAAGCATAACGAAGGGCTTGAACGGATACTCGAAGATACCGTTTCCGCGCCTTCCGAATACAGGTTCACAGATGAAAACGGGTTCGGGCACGAGTTCTGGACCATTGAGGATGACAGCATTATCAGCAGGATAACGTCACTTTTCACCGATACGGTTGAATCTTTCTATATTGCGGACGGGCACCATCGCAGTGCCGCAGCGGCCAGGGTGGGAGCCGAAAAGGCGGCCCTCAATCCTTCGCATACCGGCGAGGAGGAGTACAATTATTTCATGGCCGTGTGCTTCCCTGAGAGTCAGCTGAAGATACTCGATTACAACAGAGTGGTGAAGGACCTTAACGGTTTCAGTTCCGATGAGTTCGTGGACAGGCTTTCCGTGGATTTTGACATTTGTGAGGCCGGCACGGAAATATACAGACCCGCAGCCCTGCATAACTTCTCGATGTATCTTGAAGGGAAGTGGTATTCTCTGACCGCCAAGGCCGGGAGATATGATGACAATGACCCTATCGGCGTGCTTGACGTTACGATTCTTTCGGATCTGGTACTTGACACCCTTCTCGGTATAAAGGACCTCCGTACGGACAAGAGGATTGATTTCGTCGGTGGTATCAGAGGACTTGGGGAACTGAAGCGCAGGGTTGACGACACCGGAATGAAGGTCGCTTTTGCGCTGTATCCTGTATCAATGAAACAGCTTACCGACATAGCGGACAGCGGAAACATCATGCCGCCGAAGACTACCTGGTTTGAGCCTAAGCTCCGTTCCGGTTTGGCTATTCACACATTGGACTGACATGTCGATAGGGCAGGAACAAATACATAAGACGCTCAAAGAGTTTTTCGGCTATGACGCCTTCAAGAGCGACCAGGAGAGGATCATCACTCACCTGGTCGGGGGAGGCGATGCATTTGTTCTTATGCCTACAGGTGGAGGGAAATCATTATGCTATCAGCTTCCCGCACTCCTGATGGAGGGCACTGCAATCGTCATTTCCCCGCTCATCGCGCTGATGAAGAACCAGGTGGATCTCATCAGGGGATTCGAGGACGGAAATGGAGGAAGCGTGGCGCATTTCCTCAATTCTTCACTCAACAGACAGCAGATCGATGAAGTCCGGATGGATATTCTCAGGGGAAAGACCAAGATCCTGTATGTGGCTCCCGAGTCTCTGACCAAAGAAGAGAACGTTTCTCTTCTCAGGGAAGTCAAGATATCCTTCTATGCCGTGGATGAGGCACACTGCATATCCGAGTGGGGACATGATTTCAGACCGGAGTACAGACGTATCCGCAGCCTGGTGGAGGATATAGGCCGTGCGCCGATTATCGCCCTGACTGCAACCGCTACTCCGAAAGTCCAGAGCGATATCCTGAAAAACCTCGGAATTCCGGATGCGGCCGTCTTCAAGTCATCATTCAACAGACCTAACCTTTATTATGAAATAAGGGACAAGGTGGATGCGGAGAAAGATATAATCAAGTTTATCAGGCAGAATGCAGGAAAGTCGGGAATAATATATTGTCTCAGCCGCAAAAAGGTGGAAGAGATGGCCGAGCTGTTGTGTATCAACGGGATAAAGGCTTTGCCGTATCATGCCGGGCTTGACGCCAGGACCAGGGCGGAAAATCAGGACAGATTCCTGATGGAGGAAGTCAGCGTGATAGTTGCCACAATTGCATTCGGAATGGGTATTGACAAACCGGACGTGCGTTTTGTCATCCACTACGATATACCGAAAAGTATTGAGAGTTATTATCAGGAGACCGGGCGTGCGGGAAGGGACGGACAGGAGGGCCTCTGCATAGCATATTACAGCTATAAGGACATACAGAAACTTGAAAAATTCATGCAGGGCAAACCTATCGCAGAGCAGGAGATTTCAAGACAGCTTCTCACAGAGGTCGTTTCTTATGCCGAAAGCAGCCAGTGCAGGCGAAAGCTGCTCCTGAATTATTTCGGTGAGGATTATCTGGGAACCGACTGCTGTTCCTGTGACAATTGCGTGCATCCGAAACAGATGTTTGACGGGAGGAAGGATATGGAACTGGTTCTTGAACTGGTGAGCTCTCTCCCGGAGCATTTCAAGATAGATCATCTTGCCAATATCCTGGCCGGGAAACAGAATGCCATCATCAAGTCCTACAGGCATGACACGCTGGACTTTTTCGGGGCAGGTGACGGCCATACCGAGAAATATTGGTGCACGGTAATACACCAGGGACTGACGATGCATCTCCTGGAAAAGGAGATAGAGACATATGGTCTTATCCACGTTTCCGATAAAGGACGCGAGTTCCTGGCTTCTCCCTGGGAACTGAAGCTGGTTGAGGACAGAAAGTTCTCGGATGGCAACGCAGCGGAGGACGATGATGATGAAGATACTGCAGCGGCAGTTGCGGCAAAGGGCGGCGGAGGCGGTGATCCTGCGCTCCTGTCCATGCTCAAGGACTTGAGGAAGGACCTTTCAAAGAGACTGAAACTTCAGCCTTGGATAATATTCGGTGATCCTTCTCTTGAAGATATGTCCATTCTGTATCCGATAACCTTCGAGGAGCTGAAGAACTGCCAGGGCGTCGGAGAGGGGAAGGCCAGAAAATTCGGAGGGGAATTCATCGCCCTTATCAAGAAATACGTTGAGGAAAATGACATATCCAGGCCGGATGATTTCATTGTAAAATCCACACCTAACAAGTCAGCGAACAAGATTTTCATCATACAGAACATAGACAAGAGAATGTCCCTCGAGGATATTGCCGATGCCAGGAATATGGATATGGAGGAGCTTATGAGTGAGATTGAAGCCATTGTATCCACCGGGACCAAACTGAATCTTGACTATTATATCCAGGAGAATCTTGACGAGGAAATAGTCGGAGAGATTTACGATTATTTCAGAAATGACGCTGTTTCCGATTCGATAGACGAGGCAGTCTCGCAATTGGGCGGGGATTACGACGAGATGGAAATCAGACTGGTCAGGATTAAATTCCTTTGTGAGATAGCATCATGATACCCCAGCAGACAGTTGATCTCATTCTTGACAACGCCAGGATCGATGACGTTGTCAGTGATTTCGTTACCCTGAAACGCAGGGGAGCCAATTTTGTGGCCTGCTGTCCTTTCCATAACGAGAAGACGCCTTCTTTTTATGTCTCTCCGGTCAAGGGAATCTATAAATGTTTCGGCTGCGGCAAGGCGGGGACTGCAGTCGGCTTTGTTATGGAGCACGAACATTGCTCGTATACCGAAGCCCTGAGGTATCTCGCTAAAAAATACAACATCGGAATTGTGGAGGAAGAGGAAAGCGCGGAACAGATTGCCCGGAGACAGAGAAGTGAAAGCCTGCTCCAGGTGATGGAATATGCTCAGAAATTCTATGTATCCGCTCTCTCTGAAGGAGAAGGCCGTGCCGTGGGGTACAATTATTTCAAGTCCAGGGCGTTGGAAGACCGGACCATAGAACGTTTCGGCCTTGGTTGGGCACCGTCTGGACGCAGTGTTTTCGTTGACGCTGCCGTTGCGGCAGGGTATAAGCCTGAATATCTGGTCGAAGCCGGACTCGCCGTACAATACGATGACGGCAGGCTCGCCGACAGGTTCCACGACAGGGTTGTCTTTCCTATCAGGTCTGTCAGCGGCAGAACCATTGCTTTCAGCTGCAGGACGCTGAAAACGGACGGATCCGTCTCCAAATATGTGAATTCGCCTGATACGCCTCTCTATGACAAGAGCAAATCCCTTTACGGCATATATCTGGCCAAGGCGGAAATCGGACGCAGGGGCAAGTGCTATCTGGCGGAAGGCAATGTTGACGTTGTCACGATGCATCAGCTTGGACTGACCAATGCCGTAGCATCCTGCGGTACGTCTTTGACCCCGCAGCAGATACGTCTGATAAAGAAGTTTACTGAAAACGTGACAATAATGTACGACGGTGATGCTGCCGGCGTACACGCAGCCCTGAAGGCCATAGGGATGATTCTGGACGAAGGAATGAATGTGAAGGTTCTTCTATTCCCTGACGGGGATGACCCGGATTCGTTCTGCAGGAAGCATACGCTTCAGGAAGTTGAGGATTTCATTGAGAAGAACGAGCAGGATTTCGTGTCCTATATGCATTCGGTATCCGGGGACTTCAAGTCCGATCCTTTGCGTCGCGCGAACGTGATAAATGACGTGGCGGATGCTATTGCGAATATCCCTGACGCCGTAAAGAGGGAAGTATTCGTTGACAAATGCTCGTCGGTGTTTGACGTGAACTCCGACGCCATATACAAGAGGATAAACACTACCCTCGCAAAAAAGCGTGAAGAAGCACAGAAAATCTTTGAGAGACAGAGACGCAGGCAGGAGAATCTTCCGGATGTGCCGCCTTCTCCGGAATACGGAGATCAGCCGGCAGATTCCCTGATTACGATTGAGAACAGGACTCTTGCCAAAGCCGAAAGCGATCTGTTGTACTTTATGCTAAACTTCGGAAGGGAGGAGCTGGATTTTCCGAGCGATTCGGAATATTATTCGGGTTCCGAACTTGACAAGCCGACTGTGGCGGACTTTATCAGGGCATCCATCGACAGTGACGGGAGTCATATGGCAAATACGGTTTACAGACGTATCTATGAAGAATATTCCCGCCTGTACGACAATCAGATGCCCCAGCCTGACATCATAAAATACCTTCTCAATCAGAGCGACCGTGCTGTGGCCGAGGCTGTGAGCCAGCTCTCTACAGAGAAATATCTGCTGACAGTCAGGAATTTCGAGAAAGCTCTTATGACCAGGTCATCCTGGCTGGTGGCGTATGTCCCCAAGTCGATACTATGCTATAACGAAAGGAGGCTGCAGAGCCGTGTCGAAACCCTGAGGCTGTCCCTCCGTACTACGGATGAGAACAAGCAGACAGCTGTATTGAAGGAGATGGTCAGGCTCCAGGCGGCACAGCGCAGAATCAACGCCAAATTGGGAAGAGATAAGAAATAAACGCACAATATGGAAAAGAAATTCAAAAGAACATTAGTGACTTGCGCATTGCCGTATGCGAACGGGCCTGTCCATATCGGACATCTGGCAGGAGTCTATGTGCCTGCAGATATCTATGTGAGATACCTGAGGATGAGAGGCCGCGAAGTCCTTTATGTATGCGGTTCTGACGAGCATGGTGTGCCTATCACGATCAAGGCGCGTCAGCAGGGATGCACTCCGCAGGATATAGTTGACAAATATCACAATATCATAGCTGACAGTTTCAAGGGTTTCGGCATCAATTTCGACATTTATGGAAGGACTTCATCCGATATCCATGCAAAAAATGCATCCGAATTTTTCAAGAAACTCTACGACGAAGGGAAATTCATCTCAAAGGAGTCCGAGCAGTACTATGACCCGGAGGCAAAAACGTTCCTTGCCGACAGATATATAGTGGGTACCTGCCCGAAATGCGGTGCGGAAGGTGCATACGGTGACCAGTGCGAGAAATGCGGCTCGACCTTGAGCCCGGAGGAACTTATCAACCCGAAGAGCAAGTTGAGCGGTGCGCAACCTGTCAAGAAGAAAACGACGCACTGGTATCTTCCTCTCGACAAAGATGAGCAGTGGATAAGGGAATGGATTCTTGACGGACACAAGGAGTGGCGTTCCAATGTCTATGGCCAGGTCAAAAGCTGGCTGGACGGGGGATTGCAGCCGCGTGCTGTCACCAGAGACCTTGACTGGGGCGTGCCGGTTCCGATTGAGGGTGCGGAAGGAAAGGTCCTGTATGTTTGGTTCGATGCTCCTATCGGTTATATTTCGAACACACGCGAACTGCTCCCTGACGATTGGGAGAAATGGTGGAAATCGGAAGACACAAGACTCGTGCACTTCATCGGGAAGGACAACATTGTATTCCATTGCATAGTGTTCCCCGCTATGCTCAAGGCCTACGGAGACGGCTATATTCTTCCTGACAATGTCCCTGCAAACGAATTCCTCAACCTTGAGGGCGACAAGATTTCCACTTCCCGTGGCTGGGCTGTCTGGGCTCACGAGTATCTCAAGGATTTCCCGGGCAAGCAGGACGTGCTGCGCTATGTGCTGACTGCGAATGCTCCGGAAACGAAGGACAATGATTTCAGCTGGAAAGATTTCCAGCAGCGCAACAATTCGGAGCTTGTCGCCATATTCGGCAATTTTGTCAATCGGGCAGTCGTGCTTACCCACAAGTATTTCGGAGGCAAGGTTCCTTCAGCCGGGCAGATGCTGGAAATCGACAAGGAGACTCTCTGGCAGATTCCTGCCCTGAAGGAGTCTATGGAGAAGAATATCGAGACCTTCAAGTTCCGTGAAGCGCTGAAGGATGCCATGTCGATTGCCCGTCTCGGCAATAAATACATTTCCGATACGGAACCCTGGAAGGTAGCAAAGACTGATATGGACAGATGCGCGACCATCCTGAACGTCTCTCTGCAGATTTGCGCCGACCTGGCCATCGCATTCGAACCTTTCACTCCGTTTGCGGCAGAAAGGCTGCGCAGGATGCTGGGCAGCCCGCTTGATTGGGAAATCCTCGGTCGTCCGACAATCCTGCCTGTAGGCCATGTCCTTGCAGAACCTGAACTGTTGTTTGCCAAAGTGGAGGATGCTGAGATTGATGTGCAGCTCGAAAGGCTGGCAAAGATCAGAGCGGAGAGAGAAGCTGCAGCGGCAGCGGAGGCTGCAAAACAGGTGGCGCCTCAGAAAGAGGAATGCAGTTTCGAAGATTTTGAGAAAATGGATATCCGCACGGCGACTGTACTTGAGGCTGAGAGAGTGCCGAAAACCGACAAACTTCTCAAGCTTACAATCGATACCGGAATAGACAGGAGAGTGATAGTGTCAGGAATAGCTGAGCACTATTCCCCCGAAGAGATGGTGGGCAGACAGATTTGCATACTCGCAAACCTCAAACCTCGCGTAATCAAGGGTATCGAGTCCAAGGGAATGATCCTTATGGCAAAGCAGGGTGACGGAAATATGCGCTTCATCACTCCGCAGGAACCTCTTTCCGACGGCTCTCAGATAGGCTAGCCTTATATTCGGATTCCGCGCGTTCGACTGATACCGAACGTTTCAGTACGAACCCGCTGCCAAGGTACTTTGTACGCACGTCTTCATCGGAAGCAAGTGCCGTCGGAGTACCTTGCTGCAATATGGTGCCTTCATAAAGAAGGTATGCCCTGTCGGTAATCGCGAGAGTCTCACCCACATTGTGGTCCGTGATGATAACGCCGATATTGCGGTACTTGAGCTTTGCAATGATATATTGGATGTCTTCGACAGCAATCGGGTCAACTCCGGCGAAAGGCTCGTCAAGAAGGATGAATTTCGGGTCGATGGCAAGAGCCCTGGCTATCTCACAGCGGCGTCTTTCTCCTCCAGACAGCTGTATGCCGAGGCTTTTACGAACCTTGGAAAGATTGAATTCGTTTATCAGGTCCTCAAGCCGCTTCTCCCTGTCCTGCCTGGACATCCCGGCCATTTCCATAACGGACATGATATTGTCCTCGACAGACATCTTGCGGAAGACCGATGCCTCTTGCGGAAGGTATCCGACTCCCATCTGCGCACGCTTGTACATAGGAAGTTTGGTGATTTCCGTATCATCGAGGAAAATGCGTCCCTCGTTGGGAGATACCTGGCCGGTAATCATATAGAAGCTGGTGGTCTTTCCGGCTCCGTTCGGACCGAGGAATCCTACGATCTCACCCTGGCTCACTTCCATTGAAACGCCTTTTACAACGGTGCGTACACCATATTTCTTTACGAGATTCTCACAACGAAGTATCATACGCTTTCCTATTATTTAACGTCGAGCCCGAGGTCTGCCACCAGAGCGCGGACTTCTTCATTCTTATTCATCAGGTCCTTTGCCTTATCGGCGGGCATATATATCTTTTCATCTTCCTCCCCGGCAGGGATGACGCCGACTTCCAGACGTATCTTGGAAGATCCGGTCAACTGCTGGATGTTGGCTTCCAGATTCCGCAGGGTGTTATCCTCAATCCACTTTTTCTGAGCTTCATTGGTCACGTAGAAGGTCATAATCTTTCGGTCTTTCTCGGCCGCGATCTCCAGTTTGGCCTTCCCCAGGGCATTGGCAAGGCGAGGCTGGGTTGTAGCTGCGGCAATTTCTTTCCACTTTGAAACAATCAGCTCATCATCGGGAACCGGACTATCCGCCGATTCCTCCACGGTTTCAGGCTTGGCCGTCCGGGGCTCCTTCTCCTTTATCAGCTCTGTCAGAGAAAGTGAGGCTCCGGTCATTACTCTTCTTGCAGGGGGAGCCGGCGCGGCTTTCACTTCGGCTTCCGGAGCATTGACAAGGAATGCGAGTTTCATCAGGGCGAACTCGATATGGAGCCTCTGGTTCGTGGCGGCGCGATAACCCGCCTCGCAGGCTGTCGTGATGCCCAGGGCATCGTACAGGAACTTCACCGAGCACTTGTCGGCCTGGGTGCGGTAACGCTGCCTGAGTGAATCAGGCAGGTCAAGCAGGGAATCAAGTCCGCCTGTCCTGCTGACCAGAAGGTCCCTCAGATGTGAGCCAAGGGAAGAAATGAAATACAGGGAGTTGAAGCCTTTGGACAGTATCTCGTCAAAGCGCAGCAGGGCTTTGCCGTAGTCGCCGGAGAGGAAGTCGTCAACGAGGGAAAAGCTGTATTCGTAGTCCAGGACGTTAAGATTCCTGATTACGTCTTCATATTTTATGTCAGTTCCGCAGAATGCGACTGTCTGGTCGAAAATGGTGAGAGCGTCGCGCATGGCCCCGTCGGCTTTCTGGGCGATTACGTGTAGACTCTCTTCATCGATGCTGATATTCTCCTTGCCGGCTATGTCACGCAGGTTCCTGACTATGTCCGGGATGCCGATACGGTTGAAATCGTAAGTCTGGCAGCGGCTGAGAATAGTCGGGATGATCTTGTGCTTTTCTGTGGTGGCGAGGATGAAGATGGCGTGTGCAGGCGGTTCCTCCAGGGTTTTCAGGAATGCATTGAATGCTGCCTGCGAGAGCATATGGACCTCATCGATGATATATACGCTGTATTTGCCGACCTGCGGAGGGATCTGCACCTGATCCATCAGAGTCTTGATGTCATCCACACCGTTGTTTGACGCGGCATCGAGTTCGTGGATACAATACGACCGGCCTTCCGCGAATGACCTGCACGATTCGCATACGCCGCACGGCTCCATTTCCGGTGAAGGGCCGGAACAGTTGATGGTCTTGGCGAAAATACGTGCGGCACTGGTCTTTCCCACACCTCTCGGACCACAGAAAAGGTATGCGTGTGCAAGCTGCCCGCGAAGAATGGAGTTCTTCAGTGTCCTTGCGATGTTGTCCTGACCGATGAGAGACTCGAAAGAGTCGGGACGGTATTTGCGTGCAGATACAATGTATTGTGACATAACCTGCAAATGTACATATTAATTTCTTAACTTTGCCGGTAGTGAAAAGCCAATTGAAGAAATATTTGCTGCTCGCCATTGCGTTGGCGCTGCCTCTGTCTTCTTCCGCCCAGGGGAAAGTATATACCCGTAAAGTCAGGATATCGGATTATCCGGTATGCACGACCATGGCTGTCCTTGACTCCGGCTATGCCTTGATGCCGTCGCTGCGGGAGGAGGTTGTCAGCCGCTGGAGAATCTCTTCATACGAGTTCTGTTCTCCGCCGGAATACGAAAAGCTTAAAATCCGAAACGACCTGTATTTCCTTACGGCGGACGAAAGGGAGGGGATAGTCTTTCTATGCTTTTCCAAAGGTGGTGACCTGAAAAATGACGACCCGAGAAAAGAGTATCTGGAGATTGTCGCGCTTCCTGCCGTGGAGTCGCAATCTGCAAAGACCGATCTGATGGGCGCATACATAGATGTCATACAGCATTTCGTCGAGGATGCGGCTGCATCGGACAAAATAGCGTACGCCGGCCTCAAGCACTACAATGTACCCGGAATGAGCAGACGTCTTCCGGAAACTTATGACAGGGTTACGGTTGGGCCATATGTAATGGCGATTGACAGAAAAAGTCACAGACTGTTGATGTTTCAGAAAAGAAAGACAAATGGAAAGCCCGCTGAATAAATATCTTAGGGAGCATTCGACCAGTCCTGGACCTGCCTTGGACTGGATAGAGAAGCAGACGAACATTCATACGAACTATCCGCGTATGCTCTCGGGGTCCGTGCAAGGTGAATTTCTAAAAATGCTTGTTGAGATAAGCGGAGCCCGTAAAATACTGGAGATAGGCTCTTTTACCGGTTATTCGGCTGTATGTATGGCTCTGGGTATGCCATCGGACGGTCATATCGACGCTCTGGAAATCAACGACGAACTTGAGCCGCTGATGCGTGAAGGCTGGGAAAAGGCGGGTGTCTCGGACAGGATTACCTTGCACATAGGTGATGCGAGAGAGACACTCTCCACGCTGGAAGGCCCCTTTGATCTGGTTTTCATCGATGCCAACAAGAGGGAGTATCCTGATTATTTTTCAGCTGTGGTGGAAAAAGTCAGACCGGGCGGACTGATAGTGGCGGATGATGTGTTGTGGGATGGAAAAGTATACGCGGAACCGCTTCCTCACGATGCACAGACCGAAGGACTGCTCAGGTTCAACGATATGGTCGCAGACGACCCTGGCGTGGAGGTCGTCGTCCTTCCGCTGAGGGACGGGATATCGATAATCAGGAAGAAGCAGTGATAAAACGGCCCGCTATACGAACTCCTGAACGTTCTTCTCCGAAATAGTGGAATCTCCAAGAATCAGCAGTCTCTCCACCACGTTGCGCAGCTCCCGGATGTTTCCGGTCCAGGATTTTTCCTGCAGGGCCTTTATCGCTTCAGTCGAGAAGGATTTGCGCGGCATTGCGCTTTCGGCGCAAATCTGATTTGTGAAATAGTCCACGAGAAGCGGAATGTCCGCTTTCCTTTCGTTCAGTGAAGGCACCTGGATGACGATAACGCTCAGTCTGTGATACAGGTCCTCCCTGAAATTGCCTTTCGCAATCTCGGCTTTCAGGTCTTTGTTGGTCGCCGCAATCACCCGGACGTCGACCTCGATATCTTTGTCTGAGCCCACTCTTGACAGTTTCTTTTCCTGAAGGACGCGCAGGACTTTCGCCTGCGCCGCGAGGCTCATGTCTCCAATTTCATCGAGAAACAGTGTGCCTCCGTCAGCCTGTTCAAACTTGCCCTTATGCTGTTTGATGGCGGATGTGAATGAACCCTTTTCGTGCCCGAAGAGTTCGCTTTCAATCAGCTCCCCGGGTATAGCGGCGCAGTTGACCTCGATGTAAGGCATGGACGAGCGCTCGCTCTGCTGGTGCAGGCTTCGCGCGACGAGTTCCTTGCCTGAACCGTTGGGGCCGGTGACAAGTACTCTTGCATCAGTGCCTGCCACCTTCCTGATGATCTCCCTGATATGTTCCATTGCAGGTGACCTGCCTATCATCTCCTGACCGAAAACCTTCTTCTTCAGGACTTTGTTCTGACTTGCCAGGGATGTCTTTTCAGTGGCATTCTTGACAGTGATCAGGATTCTGTTGAGGTCAAGAGGCTTCTGAATGAAGTCGAAAGCTCCCTTTTTGATACATTCGACAGCCGTGTCGATATCTCCGTGACCGGAAATCATAATGACTGAAGAGTCAATCCCTTCCTCGGAAATTTTGTCAAGGACTTCAATCCCATCCATCCCGGGCATCTTGATATCGCAGAAAATCACATCGAAATTGCCCTTTGAAGCCATATCCAGACCCATGGCCCCGTTTTCTGCCGTCTCGACCACGAATCCCTCGTCCGCGAGAATTTCACCGAGCGAATTGCGTATCGCTCTTTCATCATCGATAATAAGTATCTTCATTTTTACAAAGCTTGCATCTTCTGTGGCAAAGTTAATTTTTTATCTTAACTTCGCAGCTGGCGATTCGAAAAAGTATGTTGAATTTACCGGACATTATCATTGCTGTCGATGGATATTCTTCCACCGGCAAGAGCAGTTTTGCCAAGCTTGTGGCGAAGGAGTTCGGCTTCGTCTATCTGGATTCCGGGGCCCTGTACCGGGCGGTGACTCTGTTTGCGCAGGAATCGCAGCTGATTTCCCGGATGAATATAATCAACCCTGCTCTTGAGCGGGAGATCCAGGACCTTCCCTTGAGGTTCAGTTCCGACAACAGGACGTTTATCGGTGACCGTTGCGTTGAGAAGGAAATCAGGAGTATGGAGGTCAGTTCTCAGGTCAGCCCGATCTCCGCACTCCGCTATGTCAGGGATTTCGTCGACAGAAAGCTTCATGAATACGGCTCTCATGGCAGGGTCGTGATGGACGGAAGGGATATAGGGACAACCGTATTTCCCGATGCTGAAATAAAAATATTCATGACCGCTTCGGATGAAGTGCGGGCCGGGAGGAGATATGAAGAATTGGCCGCCAAGGGTGAATTCCCCGTATTCGAAGAGGTGGTGAAAAATATAAAGGAACGAGATTACATCGATTCACACAGGGAAGCTTCCCCGTTGCAGCGTGCCTCCGATGCTTTTGAACTAGACAATTCAAATATGACAATTTCTGAAGAGGTTGCCTGGCTCAAGGGCCTCGTCCAGGGAAAATTCAATATTTTATGAGAATCGTAGAGATCGACAGGAATTCAGGATTCTGCCCGGGTGTCATCAGGGTGGTGGACAAGGCGGAGGAATATCTTGACAGGAACGGTCATCTGTATTCACTGGGCGCCATTGTACACAATGAAGAAGAGCTTGGAAGGCTTCAGGCGAAAGGCCTTGTTACAATTGATGACGATGACATAGACCAGACTCCCGGCGCCAACGGGGAAAGCCTGCTGATCAGGGCGCACGGAGAACCTCCGGAACTCTTCCAAAAGGCTGAAAGGCTCGGTTTTGACATAATTGACTGTACCTGTCCTGTTGTGCAGAAGCTTCAGCGGGATATCAAGGAGGCCTACGCCAGGGTTCATCCTGCCGGAGGAAAGATTTTCATATATGGGAAAATAGGGCATGCGGAAGTGCTGGGACTGGTCGGCCAGGTCGGAGGTGACGCAATCGTGGTGGAGAATATAGGGCAGATGAAAGCATATCTTGACTCGAACGAGGTGCAGGGACCTGCCGAACTTTTTTCCCAGACCACCATGGACCCTGATTCATACGCTGAACTCCGGACATATCTAAGGTCCAGAGTACCTGAAACCACTGTGCATGAAACCATTTGTGCACAGGTCGCCTCCAGGCACAAGCGCCTTATGGAATTTTCCCTCTCCCATGATATCATCATCTTTGTATCGGGCAAGTCCAGTTCCAACGGCAAGGTACTTTGCGACCTTTGCAGGTCATATAATCTCAGGACCTACCATATAGGATCTGTGGAGAATATCCAGAAAGAATGGTTCAGTGAAAATGACAGGGTAGGGGTATGCGGGGCGACATCCACCCCGAAGTGGCTGCTTGAGAACGTGGCGGCTGCGATAGAAAATTTGCAATAGTGAGGCAGAATCGCTAAATTCGCGCCAGAAAAATCTAATAACTAAATATTTATGGCAACAACAGCAGATTTCAAAAACGGACTTTACCTGAAGTTCAATGATAAGCCTTGCATGATTGTATGGTTCCAGCACGTAAAACCTGGAAAGGGCCCTGCCTTCGTCAAGACAAAATTGCGCAACCTTGAGAACGGCCGTATTCTTGAGAATACTTTCACAGCCGGCGCAAAGATTGAGACAATCGAGGTTGAAAGACGTCCTTACCAGTTCCTTTATGCAGAGGATGACGGATTCAATTTCATGCACGAGGAGACGTATGAGCAGATTAAGCTTCCAAAGGAAGTCGTCGAGAATTCCGACCTTATGAAAGAGGGCCAGCATGTCGAGATGATGTTCGTGACGGGTGATGAGGAGCGTTGCCTTACCTGTGAGCTTCCGACTTACGTTGCGCTCGAGGTGACATATTCCGAGCCTGCAGTCAAGGGGAACACAGCTTCTACAAGTGCCCTTAAGGAAGTGACCCTCGAGACCGGTGCCAAGATTATGGTTCCTCTCTTCATTGAAACAGGAGAAAAGATTACAGTAAACACCACAGACAGATCTTACGGCCAGAGGGTTTAATCCCTGCGTTCGATTTTTAACTGCTGAATACTGTAGGTATCGCCCTTGAGACTGACAAAGATGGTGACGAGATAGTTCTCACCGCCTGCGTCAAGAGTTCCGAGGGCGTATTTCATATTGGTGCTTCCCGCCGTATGCGTTATTTCGAATGAACGCGGGGTGTTGCTCTTGAAGAAGGTTTCCAGAATCTTCTCGGACTGGTTGCGGCTGTAGCTGCTTTCCGGTGACAGGACTGAAATGTCCAGATTGTCGGAGAACCACGCCGAGAGCGCTTCTGCATTTCCCTGGGTAATGTATTTGGCAATCGGTATGAACATGTCAAACCGCTTGTCCTGAGCTTTGGCTGAAAGGCCTGCCGAGACGGCGATCAATAGGATTGACAACTTTCTGATGATGTGCATACTGATGTACTTCGTTGCAAATATAGAGCCACATTGTTATATTTGCAAGTATGCGCATAACTTTACTGACAGTCGGCAAGACAGACATTCCCTGGGTAAGGGACGGACTGGAAATGTATGTCTCCAGGCTGAAGCATTACGTGCCTTTTACCGTGGTCGAGATTCCCGAATTGAAAAATGTCTCCTCGCTTGGCAAAGAACAGATCAGGCAGAAGGAAGGGGAACTGATACTGAAGAATGTCAGGCCGTCGGATGAGGTGGTCCTTCTGGATGAGCGGGGGAAAGAGCTCCGCTCCGTGGAATTTGCCGCAGCTCTTGAACAAAAGATGTCAAGGGCGTCCGGAAACATCTGTTTTGTCGTAGGGGGCGCATATGGTTTCAGCCCTCAGGTCTATGACAGAGCCGAATCCATGCTGTCTCTTTCCAAGATGACATATTCGCATCAGCTTGTGAGAACGGTTTTTGCAGAGCAGTTGTATCGTGCGTTCACAATCCTCAGGGGTGAACCTTATCATCACGAATGAAACGGAAGTATTCCATAAAGACCTTTGTGATCGGAGGCATCCTGCTTCTGGGACTGGCCCTTTTTGTCCTTTCCTTCATTTCGCCGAGAAGTCTGACCAACGCGTCATTCGAAGCGAAAAGAGCGGAATTCTTCCTTGGACGCAGGATGAAGCAGCTGGAAGGCTATGTCGCCAGAGCGCTGGAAGGGAATCCCGACGAGTGGCTGGATCTGGGTAAGGTCCCTGAAGACATAGTGCTGTACAGGTACGTGAACGATTCGCTGCAGTCCTGGTGCCATCAGTTTACCGTGGACAACGATGATATCCATCGCAGGTATATGGTGGAGAAACTGATCAATCCGCGGCTGAACTTTGAATCCCCTCTTTTGAACGTCACGGACGAAGTCGGATTCTATAATTTCGGTCCGAAATGGTATCTGGCGGAATCCAGGACGGTGGACGGCGTAAGGGTTATTGCGGGACTCGAAATTATGGATACCCGCAATTCCTCGAATCTGAACGGGTCCAATCCTCATCTTCATATCGGGAACAGATTCAACATAAGGCCGTTGTCCTACAGCGAGGGCAGCGCCGTGAAAGTCAGGGGCGTGCCTCAGTTCAAACTGATCAGGGAGACTCTTGTCACAAGCAGTGATTTCCGACTCTTCTCTCCTCTCCTGTTTGCCGGATACGTTTTCCCGTCATTGGGGTCCGTTTTTGTGCTGAATGCCTTGATATTCATTCTGGCTTTGTTCGTTTATCTGTACAGGGACAATATTTTCCGTCGTGTAAGGCGTCGGAGACTTATGCTGGCACTTGCTGTCCTGGATGTGATTGCCATAGTGGCTATCATAGCATATGCGTTCCTGACATTCAGAAGCATCATAGTCAATTCTAATATATGTCTGGAACTGTACAAGCTGGATGACGTGACGGAATATTCGTTCCTGGTATATGCTTCGTTCATAATAATGCTCACGAGTGTGCCGATGCTTCTGCAGATGCTGAGGCCCGCGATAGTCAGAACTGCAGGAAGGCATTTCAATGCCTTTTCCCTGAAGAGCAGGGCGCGTCTTTCCGTATTGCTGTCACTTGGGATAGTTCTGACTGCTGCGGTGAACGGATTTGATAAGGAACGCAACAAGTTGACAGTATGGGCTGACAGGCTGTCTGTGGACAGGGACATTGCTCTGGAGGTGCAGTTGCGTATGGTTGAAGGCCAGCTGGCTGAGGATGCTTTCATCTCTACCTTGTCTCAGCTTGACAATGCCGTGTCAGCGATAGAGAACAGAATAAACGACACGTATTTTTCGAGGATTGCACAGGACTATGACGTATCCGTGTTCCTGCTCCGGACAATATCCGATATGCAGTTCTACAGAGCCAGGATAGAAGGTGCAGAGAAGATATCGGACCAGTCAAGGTTCGTTTTCGCCAATTCTGCCGGAAGGCCGAGGTATGACGGGATATTCTTATACTACAGGCAGGATTTCGGGCTTACACGCCTTCTGGTGGAGGTTGAGGAGAAAACCGCCAAAACAGACAGGGGCTACGCAAGCATTTTCAACCTGACCAAGCCTGGCAGGATATCGATTCCAAGCACTTATTCGTACGCCAAATACAAGGATGGCAGGCTTCAGTCATTCAAAGGTGACTATGCCTACCCTATGGTGCTGGGCAGAGAATCGGCTGATGATAAGCACCTTCACGTCATTACGGCGGTCAATGCAGATGAAACGATAGTGATTTCCAGGCCTAAAGTGGCCATATACAATTACTTGATCGCTCTGGTGTTCATTGCGCTCGTGATATTCCTTCTCCTTTCGGTGTTCACTATCCACAGAAAGAATCTGCATTTTGAAGAGCGTCATTTCTATAAGGCGAGGATCAATGCCGCACTGATGACCGGACTTATCCTTACAATGGTTGTCATTTCCTCTTTCAGCGTACTCTTCGTGTACAAGAGAAACGAGGCCAATATGAGCAGCATAATGTCCGACAGGATAAATTCGATACAGACACTGATGAACAGCAGAATCAGGGGAGTATATTCAAGCGACGCCCTGATTTCTCCCGATGTCCGCAGCCTTTTGGACATAGTGGGGGAGGATACAGGTTCGGATATCACACTTTACAGGCCGGACGGAAGGGTGATGATGTCCACATTCCCCGAAGTGTTCTCGAGGCGTATCATGGGCGGGAGGATCAATGACGAGGCGTTCCGGAACATTTATTATCAGTCGAAGAGGTATTACATCCACAAGGAGGTCGTTGAAGGAAAGCGTTTCTACGGGATGTATGCTCCTCTTTTCTCGGACAACGGACAGGTGATAGCTATAATATGCTGTCCGTATATCTCCCAGAATTATGACTTCAGGAAAGACGCCGTGACCCATCTGATGGCTATCCTTACCGTATTTCTGATTCTTCTGCTTGTGGTCAGAATCCTGTCCATGGCAGTCGTCGAAAGGATGTTCAAACCTCTCAGCGAGATGGGAAGGAAGATGTCTGCAGTCAATATCGATGCGCTCGAGCATATCAGTTACACCAATAACGATGAGATTCTTTCTCTGGTCGAATCCTATAACAGGATGGTCGATGACCTGTCGGAAAGTACCCGCCGGCTCGCGCAGGCCGAGCGTGACAAGGCCTGGAGCGGAATGGCAAGACAGGTCGCCCACGAAATAAAGAACCCTCTCACCCCGATGAAACTTCAGCTTCAGCGGATCATACGCCTCAAGCAGAAGAATGACCCGGGTTGGCAGGACAAGTTCGACGAGGTGGCAAAAGTGCTGCTGGACCATATCGATATCCTCACGGATACGGCAAATGAATTCTCCACTTTCGCGAAGCTCTACACTGAAGAACACACGAAAATCAGTCTGGATACAGTGCTTCGGGAAGAAATCGCTATGTTTGACAACAAGGAGAATATCAATTTCGATTATTTCGGGCTGGAAGGAGCCGTTGTCATGGGCCCGAAACCGCAGCTGACCCGTGTTTTCGTCAATTTGATAAACAACGCTGTCCAGGCCCTGGGGGATACTCCGCGCGGAAAGATATCGATATCTCTGCGCAATTCGGTGAAGGACGGATTCTACGATATTGTATTTGAGGATAACGGACCCGGAGTCGCCCGGGAGAATGTCAATAAACTGTTCACTCCGAACTTCACGACAAAGAACGGGGGATCCGGTCTCGGACTTGCGATTTCAAGAAGCATTCTCGAGAGATGCGGGGCGACAATATCATATTCAAAGTCCTTTACATTAAACGGAGCCTGCTTCACGATTTCATATCCGAAATAGAAAATTCTTACGTATCTTTGTGAACTGTTAGAGGTGAATGAAGATATGAAAATCTCCAATGCAAAATTCGCTGGGAGCAGCGCAAGAGTGGCTCAAAGACCTGCGGCCAAGTTCCCCGAATTCGCCTTTATCGGCCGCTCCAATGTAGGGAAGTCTTCGCTGATCAATATGCTTTGCGGGAACGGAAAACTTGCCATGACTTCCTCGACCCCGGGCAAGACAAAACTGGTCAATCATTTCCTGATAAACAACAGCTGGTATCTCGTGGATCTTCCGGGGTACGGATACGCCAGGCTCGGGCAGAAAGGAAGAGACGAGATAGAAAACGTCATAAGGGACTACATCCATTTTTCGGATGAGCTGATACAGCTTTTCGTCCTGATAGATTCCCGTTATGACATTTGCTCGGCCGACCTGGATTTCCTTTCGGAACTCGGAGAGAACGATATTCCTTTCGCCATAATATTTACCAAAACGGACAAGCAGGGGCCAAATGTGCTCAAGGCACAGATAGAGCGAGACTGCGAACTGCTGTCAAGGGATTGGGCTCAGATGCCCGTCATGTTCTGCAGCTCGTCCAAAACGGGAGCCGGAAAACGGGAAATACTGGATCATATCGGGGAAATACTCAACAATATCAAATAATATCATGCAACACTCTCACAGAATGGAACTTTTCGCCTGCAGGGCCTCAAGGGCATTTGCGGAGAAAGTCATTGTCGAACTGAACAGGCATCGCAATGCTGATGAACAGGAGATAAAACTCGGCGAACTTGACGTCACTTCTTTCAGCGACGGTGAATTCCAGCCTATGTTCAAGGACAGCGTACGCGGAGCGACTGTTTATCTTCTCCAGTCAACCATGCCGCCGGCAGATAATCTTATGGAACTTCTCCTCTGCATCGATGCGGCTAAAAGAGCTTCTGCCGACAAGGTCATCGCAGTGATTCCATATTTCGGTTGGGCGCGTCAGGACAGAAAGGACCGTCCGAGAGTAGCCATCGGAGCCAAGCTGGCCGCCAACCTTCTCAGAGCGGCCGGTGCAGACAGAGTCATGACCTGCGATCTTCACGCAGACCAGATTCAAGGCTTCTTCGATATCCCGGTAGACCACGTGTATGCCAGCAAGGTGTTTATCCCGTTCATCAGGTCGAAGCATTTCCCGGATCTGGCAATCGCGGCTCCTGATATGGGCGGCGCCAAGCGCGCCAATGCCTATGCAAAGGCTCTGAGCACCAGGGATGAGGACTGCGGCGTCATTCTTTGTCACAAGACTCGTGAGAGAGCGAATGTGGTTTCGGACATCAAGGCTATCGGCGAAGTGGAAGGCAAGAACATCATCATAGTGGATGATATGATCGATACCGCCGGGACACTCTGCAAGGCTGCTGACGTGCTTATGTCATATGGAGCGAAGAGCGTGAGGGCCTGTGCTACCCACGGAGTGCTTTCCGGCGAAGCAGTGAAGAGAATCCACGATTCTTCCCTGAAGGAAGTGTACATCACGGATACGGTTCCTCATCCGGAGCTTGCCGATGATCCGAAAGTCAGGATTGTATCCATGACAGAAGTTTTTGCGAGCATTATCCACAAGGTTTACAATTACGAGGCCATCAGCCCTGATTTTATATTTTAAATGAAACTTTTCCTGGTCACTGTGGTCGCCGTTGCGGTCTGCGTTTTCGGATTGTGTTTCAACATAATCTTCAGGAAGAACGGAGAATTCCCCAAATACGACGTGGGATCAAATGAGGAAATGAGAAAACGCGGCATCCGCTGCTTCAAAGATGTGGATGCTGAACTTCATAAAAGGAAATGCCCGGGAAACTATTCCGAAGCATGTAAAGATTGCAGTTTGTACAACAGATGAGTCTAGTAGCAATAGTAGGACGCCCTAATGTCGGCAAGTCCACCCTTTTCAACCGTCTCGTAGGAATGAGACAGGCAATAGTGGATGATATCGCAGGTGTCACCCGTGACCGCCACTACGGAAGATGCGAGTGGTGCGGACGCGAGTTTTCCGTCGTTGATACCGGAGGATATACAAACAATTCCGAGGATATTTTCGAGGCTGCCATCCGCCGGCAGGTCGAAATCGCCATTGACGAAGCGGACGTCATCCTTTTCATGGTTGAGGCGGCAGCAGGAATAACTGATTACGATTCGGCGATTGCTGATGTGCTCAGGCGCTGCAGAAAGCCTGTCATACTGTGTGTCAATAAGGTGGACAGCGGAGAAAAGATGTATGATGCATACCAGTTCTACAGTATGGGGCTGGGAGAACTGTTCAGCATTTCTGCGGCGAACGGGAGCGGAACGGGCGATCTGCTCGACGCAGTTGTCTCTGTCCTGCCTGACGAGACTGATGAGACGGATCCATATGCCGATCTTCCCAGAATAGCTATCGTAGGAAGACCGAACGTAGGCAAATCGTCACTCACCAACGCCCTTCTCGGGGAAGAAAGGAATATCGTGACCCCGGTCGCCGGCACTACGAGGGACTCCATTTCGACACATTACAACAAGTACGGTCACGAATTCATTCTCGTCGATACGGCGGGAATCCGCAAGAAAGGGAAAGTGCATGAGGATCTGGAATTCTATTCTGTGATGCGCTCGATCCGCGCCATTGAGAACTCGGACGTGTGCATTATGATGATTGATGCCACCAGGGGAATGGAGGCGCAGGATATGAATATCTTCAACCTGATTCAGAAAAACCGCAAAGGCTGCGTGCTCGCAGTCAACAAATGGGATCTTTTCATCAAGGATTCAAATACTCTGAAGGAGTACACGAACGCACTGAGGGCGAGGATCGCTCCTTTCGATGACGTCCCTATCATTTTCACCTCAGTGTTGAAGATGCAGAGAATCCAGGACGTGCTCAATGCGGCGACGGAAGTGTATGCAAACTATTCGCAGAAGATACCTACCGCCCGGTTGAACGAGGCATTGCTTCCTGTCATAGAGGAGACTCCTCCTCCGGCTTGGAAGGGCAAGTATGTCAAGATAAAGTACGTTACGCAGCTGCCTACAAAGTTCCCGGCCTTTGCGTTTTTCTGCAACCTTCCCCAGTATGTCAAGGAGCCGTACAAGAGATTTCTGGAGAATCAGTTGAGGAAGAATTTCACTTTGACAGGCTGCCCTGTCCAGGTTTTTATCAGACAGAAATAAACATTCCGCAAGTTTGGAATACATAGAATTATCAGTCCTTCAGCGGCTTTTGTCGGAGGGAGTCTCGGACCTTTTTCCTGAAAAGCTTTGGGTGCTGGCGGAAGTGGCTTCCGTCCAGACCAGATCGAACGGGCATTGTTATCTTGACCTTTGCCAGAGTGACGGATCCGGCATCGTGGCCAAAGTGAAGGCCGTAATCTGGCGGAACCGTTATCCTCAGATCCGCGAATATTACAGAGAGGTCACAGGTTCTGACATAATGTCGGGACAGGAACTGCTGGCACGCGTGCAGGTCAACTACAGCGGACTGTACGGACTTTCCCTGGTGATTGATGAAATCGAACCGAGGCTTACTCTCGGGCAGGCTGAAATAGAGAAGCAAAGAACTATTGAAAAGCTTGTATCAGAAGGACTTATGGATAAGCAGAAAGAACTTGCTGCCAGCGCTGTTCCATATAATCTTGCGGTGATTTCGGCCCCGGACGCTGCCGGATACGGGGATTTCTGCAGGCATCTTTCAATGAACGAGTACGGTTTCGTGTTCAATGTATGTCTCTTTGAGGCCGCGATGCAGGGCGAAGCCGCTCCGGCATCTGTCATTGATGCTTTGGAAAGGATAGAGAGCGCAGAGGTCGCGTATGATGCAGTATTGATAATGCGCGGAGGCGGATCCTCACTTGATCTGTCCTGTTTCAACGACTACGATATGTGCTTTTCAATAGCAAACTGCAGGATACCTGTGTATACTGCAATCGGTCACGACCGGGACTATCATGTGGCCGATATGGTGTCATACCGTTTTGTCAAAACCCCGACTGCCCTGGCCGACGAGTTCATATCCTGCTATATAGCCGAAGATGAGCGCATCTCCGGCTACGGGATGAGGCTTCGACTGGCATTCAATTCAAAAATTGCGGCACTGAATTCGCAGTTGGATGTTTTATTTGCAAGGATTCATGGGGCTGACCCGCGAAACGTTCTTTCCAGAGGGTATGCCCTGGTTACCGATGCGGGCGGAAAGGTATTGAAATCCGCGAATGCGGTACATAAAGGCGATAATATTCGTATATTGTTCGAAGACGGGCAATTGGAAGCAATAGTAGAATGAGTATGAAGGAAGAATTCAACTATCCGGAAGCATTGGCGGAACTTGAGAAAATCGCTCTCAAGGTTGAAGACCCGTCGACTGGCATAGATGATATCGGGAAATATATCAGGCGGTCGGATGAACTGATTGAAAAATGCAGGAACTATCTCCGCTCTGTCAGAGAAAAGGCGGAAGAATTATGAAAACCGTAAAGATTTACGAAACTGACCCTTGGCTTGAGCCGTACAGCAAGGCAATAGAGGAAAGGCATAGCCGTATTCTCGAAGACAGGAAGAAGCTCTCTTCGGAAAAGACTCTTTCCGAGTCCGTCAACAATCACATATACTACCCGCTTCACAGGGAAAACGGTGAATGGGTGATAAGAGAATGGGCGCCCAGTGCATCCAGAATGTTCCTTATCGGGGATTTCAACAACTGGAAACGGACCGAAGCCTATTCTTTCAAGCCGGTGGGACAGGGTAATTGGGAATTGCGTGTCCCTGATTTCTGCATCAACGACGAAGACCTTTACAAACTTTTTGTCGAATGGCCCGGAGGAGGCGGCGAACGTCTGCCTGCCTATGTCCGCAGGGTGGTCCAGGATGAGGAGACTAAAGTCTTCTGCGCCCAGGTGTGGGACAAGCCTGCGTACAAATGGAAAAACCCTGTCCCGGGGAAGCGCAGTCATCCGCTTATATATGAATGTCATATCGGGATGAGCTCGGAAGAGGAGAAAGTGTCCGATTTTGTGGAATTCCGCAGGAACGTGCTTCCTCGCGTGCAGGCGCTAGGATATGACGTGCTTCAGATTATGGCTTTGCAGGAGCATCCTTATTATGGCTCGTTCGGCTATCAGGTCAGCAATTTTTTTGCGCTGAGCTCGAGATTCGGCACTCCGGAGGAATTCAAGGCTCTGGTCGACGACGCACACGGGAGAGGGATAGCTGTGATTATGGACATTGTCCACTCTCATTCCGTAGAGAATGTCAATGAAGGGCTGAGCGAGTTCGACGGCAGAGACGATCTGTATTTTTACCACGGACCGCAGGGACATCATCCTGCCTGGGGCTCGCGTTGCTTTGACTACGGTAAGGATGAGGTCAAATATTTCCTCCTGTCCAACTGCAAGTACTGGATGGAAGAGTATCATCTGGACGGATTCCGTTTTGACGGAGTCACCAGCATGCTTTACTGGGATCACGGGCTGGGGAAAGACTTCGGCAGCTATGACCTTTATTTCGGAGATGGGGTGGACGAGAATGCCGTAAGTTATCTGGCCCTGGCCAATATGCTGATTCATCAGATAAATCCGGATGCGATTACCATAGCCGAAGATATGAGCGGGATGGCCGGCCTTGCCGCTCCTTTTGAAGCGGGGGGATTGGGCTTTGATTTCAGGATGGCGATGGGAATCGCGGACCATTGGATCAAATGGATCAAGGAGAAAACGGATGACCGGTGGTCTATGTGGGAGATGTGGCATGAACTGACCAACAAGCGTTCCGATGAAAGCACGATCAGTTACGCTGAGTGCCACGACCAGGCTCTCGTGGGTGACAAAACCCTTATTTTCAGACTGATAGACAAAGAAATGTATTTCAGTATGGATAAGGGATCGAACAATATTACAGTGGACCGGGGTGTCGCTCTTCATAAGATGATTAGGCTTGTGACAATAGCAACCTCCGGCGGAGGGTATCTCAATTTCATGGGTAATGAGTTCGGCCATCCCGAGTGGATAGATTTCCCGAGGGAAGGGAACGGATGGTCATTCCGGCATGCGCGCAGGCTGTGGTCTCTGGCCGACAGGGACGATCTCCGCTATAAAGCCCTGCAGGATTTTGACGCCAGGATGCTTTCATATGTGCGGGATGAGAAAATACTTGATGGCGAACCTTGTCAGCTATATGTTGATGATAATGCCAAAATCTTGATTTTCAGCCGTAAAAGTAGTATCTTTGCGTTCAATTTCAATCCTTCTGCGTCCTTTGAAGACTTTTCATTCCAGGCGCCTGACGGAGAATATGTTATGGCATTCAATTCTGACGAAGAATGTTACGGCGGATTCTCCAGGCTTCAAGTTGGAGAGAAACATTGTACTGTCGGTCACAGGTTGTCGCTCTATCTGCCGTGCCGGTGTGCGATGGTACTGAAAAAAATATAGCGATATGGCTTTTTTAAAATTTAATAAATCAGAACTTGTAAATCTCGCATATTCGCTCAAGCGGGAAGTCCTCGGATCCAACAAGACCGGAGCGTATTGCAATACCACTATCGTGGACTGCAATACCCGACGCTACCACGGACTCCTGGCTGTGACCCTCGACAGATTCGGGGGAGATAAGTATATGCTCCTTTCGGATGTGGATGAATCGCTTGTCGTCAACGGAAAGCAGTTCAATTTGGGAATCCATTGCTATGGAGATATCTATGAGCCGAGAGGCCACAAATACGTAGTTGATTTTGACGCGAATCCCGTTCCGACTTTGACGTACAAGGTCGGCGACGTCCTTTTTCGCAAAAGTCTAATGCTTGCCCAGGACAAGGATCAGGTGCTCCTGCGTTTCGATCTTCTGGAGTCACCTTCACCCGTCACAGTGAAACTGAAACCTTTCCTTGCCTTCAGGAACGTCCACAGCCTTACCCATCAGAACTCTGATGCCCGGACAAGCGGAAGGGAAATCCCTAACGGAATATCTTACTGCATGTATCAGAATTTCCCTGATTTGAATATGCAGATGGATACGCAGGGGGCAGAATTCGTTGAAGAGCCTCACTGGAACAATAACATAACATATTCCAACGAATACCGCAGAGGCTATGATTGTCGGGAGGACCTTTTCGTCCCGGGATATTTCGAATTTGAAATGAAACCGGGAACTTCTGCCGTATTCTCCGCCTCTCTTACGGTCGAAGACCCTAAAGAGTTCAAGACGAAGTTCAGCAATACCATCAAGTCCAAGGGGTCAGCATCAGATTTCCGCGACCAGCTCCGCCGTTGCGCCAACAGGTTGATAACGGATCACAACGGGCGCAAAAAAATCAATGCCGGCTTTACGTGGATGTATACCGGTCTGCTTCGTGAGACTCTGCAGGCGTTGCCGGGCCTTGCACTTTACGGGCTGAATGACCCTAAGCAGTTTGAGGAGATTCTTGACAATCTTATCGCCGATGAGCAGGAGAGACTGTTCTGCCGGACGACTCAGGTTGAAGCGCCTCTGTATATGGCATCGGTGCTCCAGGCATATATTGAATACGGCGCCGATGAGAAATACGTCTGGGAAAAATACGGACCTGCGGTGGACAGGATAATCGAGAGCTATCTGCCCGGAGCAAGGCACGAAGTGTCAATGCATCCGAACGGATTGCTCTGGGCCCAGATGGACGGAGTCGCTCTTACCTGGATGAACGCATATGTCAACGGGCGTGCAGTGACTGAGCGTGCAGGGTATCAGGTTGAAACAAACGCCTTTTGGTACAACAGCGTATGCTTTGCCCTGGAGATGGAGAAGAAATACGGTTCTGCCGGTCATGCTTTCATAGAGAAATGGGAGAAGATCCGCGATCTGATAAAAGAGAATTATCAGCCGGCTTTCTGGAATCCGCAGTTGGGCTATCTGGCCGATTATGTGGATAACAGCGGCCAGAATATGGATGTCCGTCCTAACCAGCTATACGCTTTGTGGGTGAAGTATTCTCCCGTAGAGGAAGAACTTTCTCCGTCAATCCTCAGGGTTGTGGCCAATGAACTGGTTACGGCGCGAGGACTCAGGTCGCTGTCTCCGCGTGACGTCAAATATCGCGGTGTGTATGACGGCCCTCAGATTGACAGGGACCTGGCATATCATCAGGGATGTGCAAGGCCGTTCCTTCTCGAACCGTATGTGGACGTATGTTTCAGAATAAAGGGATTGTCATTCTGGAAGAAGGCGGAATGGCTCACGGAGGGCTTCTACGACGATCTAAACAAGCACGGTGTCGGGGCGTTCTCCGAACTGTATGACGGTGACCCTCCTCACGAACCGCACGGTGCCATCTCATCTGCATTGAGCACTGCCGGCCTGCTTGGAGTGGAACGTCTGATGGATAAATACAAGGAGGAAGGAAAATGAGAGTATTGATGTTCGGCTGGGAATTCCCTCCACATATTGCCGGAGGCCTTGGCACTGCCTGCAAGGGCATTGTCGAGGGATTGGCGAACAACGGAGTCGAAACACTGTTCGTGATGCCTTCGGCTTCGGGTGACGAGGACCAGACATATACCAGGATAATCAATGCAAGCGACATAGCGGTCGCCGACGTTTGCAATACGGTTGATGAATTCATCGACAAGGTGAAATTCATCAAGGTGGACTCAAATCTCCAGCCGTATTTTGATCCTCAGGATTTCGACAGCATACTGGAGGAGGAAAAGAAGAGGCAGACCACGGAATACCGCCTGCGATTCGGGCAGAAATTCAAGTTCTCCGGTAAATACGGAGCCAATCTTCTGGAAGAAGTTTCCCGCTATGCCCAGGTGGGAGGGACCATCGCTATGGAGTATGCCGGTCAGTTTGACGTTATCCATGCTCATGACTGGCTGACCTATCTTGCAGGAATCGCCGCGAAGGAAATTTCCGGGAAACCGCTCGTCGTCCACGTTCATGCGACGTCTTTCGACAGGGGAACAGATGATATGGTGGATTCCCGCGTGTATGCCATAGAGCGGCGAGGCATGGAACTGGCGGACCGGGTTGTTACGGTCAGCGACCTTACCAGAAATATCGTCATAAATAAATACGGAATTGACCCGGCGAAGGTTGTCACCGTTCATAATGCAGTGGATTTCAGCGGAAAGGAAGACATGCAAGTCGAGAGGGGAGTGAAGGACAAGGTTGTGACTTTCCTTGGTAGGATTACATTCCAGAAAGGCCCCGAGTATTTTATTGATGCCGCGGCCAAAGTGCTGAAACGAACCAGAAATGTCCGTTTCGTCATGGCGGGAAGCGGTGATATGATGACGAGGGCGATACGTCAGGTGGCAAGGCTGGGCATTTCGGACAGATTCCATTTCACGGGATTCCTCAGAGGCCAGGAGGTGCAGAAAATGTTTGCCCTTTCCGATGTTTACATTATGCCGTCGGTGTCCGAGCCTTTCGGAATTTCACCTCTCGAAGCTATGAGGACCAACGTGCCTTCCATCATTTCCAAACAGTCCGGAGCCGCGGAAGTGCTGAAATATGCCCTCAAGGTGGACTTTTGGGACGTTGATGCCCTCTCCGATGACATCTATGCATTGGTGAAGTATCCTGCCCTGTCGGAATTTGCGGCTAAGGAAGGATATGATGAGGTGAACAACCTCAAGTGGAACAATGCAACAGCGAAATTGAAAAAAGTATATGAGTCGATAATATAATATGAGTAAGTCAATTTGTTTATATTTTCAGGTGCATCAGCCGACAAGGCTCCGTTTGTACAGGTTCTTCGATATCGGAAAGGATTCGCATTATTATGATGATTTCGCGAACAGGACGATTCTCAAAAGAGTTGCCCAAAAGTGTTATCTTCCTATGAATGACCTCCTTCTCAAGGAGATTAACAAAGAGAAAGGAAAGTTCAAGGTCGCCTTTTCCATATCGGGATCTGCACTTGAGCAGTTTGACCGTTATGCCCCGGAGGTTACTGAGAGCTTCCGCAAACTCGCAAAGACGGGCTGTGCCGAGTTTCTGTGTGAAACTTACAACCATTCTCTTGCATCCATAGGTTCCGTTGAGGCTTTCAAGCATCAGGTTGAGAAGCACAAGCAGGCCGTTATCGATCATTTCGGGGTGACGCCTACGGCATTCCGAAATACTGAGCTGATATATTCCAACAGTATAGGCTCGATGGTCAACAGCCTCGGTTTCAATACAATGCTTACTGAAGGCGCACGCCATATCATGGGATGGAAGAGTCCGAACTACATATACCGTGACGAAAGCTGCGAGAGCCTCAACCTCCTGCTGAGGAACTATACTCTCAGCGATGATATCGCTTTCCGTTTCGAGAACCGCGAGTGGTCGGAATGGCCTCTTACGGCTGAAAAGTATCTTGCCTGGCTCAAGGCCGCAGACGGTGAAATCATAAATCTCTTTATGGATTACGAGACGTTCGGCGAGCATAGAAAGGCGGAGAGCGGAATATTCGATTTCATGAGGGCGCTTCCGGGCACCGTGATAAATGATGGCGGTATGGAATTCGTCACTCCTTCCGAAGCCGTAATAAAGCATACTGCGGCAGATGACATTTCCGTGCCTCAAGCCATTTCCTGGGCGGATGAGGAAAGGGATCTCAGTGCATGGCTTGGAAATGAGCTTCAGCAGGATGCCTTCAACAAACTCTACGCACTCGAGGAGAAACTTCTCCTGATTGACAAGAGCGAGCTTTGGGCTGATTTCGGACATCTTCAGGAGAGCGATCACTTGTACTATATGTGTACAAAATTCTTTTCTGACGGAGAGGTTCACAAGATGTTCAACCCGTACGACACACCATATGAGGCCTTCATCAATTATATGAACATCCTCAGTGACTTTTCAATAAGAGTAAACGACGCAATAGCGGAAAAATAAAAGTTTTATGCAGATTAAAGTGGAAACAGATGCTCCATCCTGGAAAAGCGTCATGGTGACGCGACATCTTCCGGAGGAGCTTTCGGGTCTGGAGACCCTTTGCAAGAATATGTGGTGGTGCTGGAATGACAGCGCAAAGAGTCTTTTCAAGGCGGTAGATTCGGAGCTTTGGCACAAGTCGGGACACAACCCGATGGAAATACTGGACAAGGTAAGTCTCAAGAGATACAAAGAGATGGCCAGGGATCAGGAATTCCTGAAACAACTCAATGAGGTGATGGAGGAATTCAACTCCTATATGGCTGAGAAGTCAAAGAGGACGGAGCCGTCAATAGGATATTTCTGTATGGAGTATGGGCTCGATTCTTCGCTCAAGATCTATTCGGGCGGTCTCGGCATCCTCGCCGGAGATTATCTTAAGGAAACCAGTGACATGAATGTCAATCTGGTCGCTGTGGGTCTTCTGTACAGATACGGCTACTTCACGCAGAAACTTACACCTCAGGGGAATCAAGTGTCACAGTATGATGCTCAGGATTTCCTGAAGATTCCCGCCGAGCCAGTGCTTGACGAGGCCGGCAACTGGAAGACAGTCAGTATGGCTATGCCCGGCCGGGTAATGAGCGCACGCATATGGAAAGTGGCTGTGGGCCGTACCGACCTGTATCTTCTTGACACCGACTTCGAGGCCAATATCCCTGAAGACAGACAGGTTACCCACCAGCTCTATGGCGGAGACTGGGAGAATCGTCTCAAGCAGGAGATTCTGCTCGGTATCGGCGGTGTTAGGGCTTTGCGCGCACTTGGCCTCAATCCTACCATATACCACTACAACGAAGGACATGCAGCCTTCGCCGGACTCGAAAGGCTGCGCGAATATATGCAGATGGGGAATCTTTCATTCAGTGAGGCGATGGAACTGGTCAGGGCTTCCGGACTTTTCACGACTCACACTCCTGTCCCTGCAGGTCACGATGCTTTCGACGAAAGTATGATAGGAAGGTATCTGGGACATTATCCGAGCCGTTTCGGCATAGACTGGCGCGCTTTGATGAGTCTGGGAAAGATCAATCCGGACAATCACGACGAGAAATTCTCGATGAGTATTCTTGCTGCAAATATGTCGCAGAATGTCAACGGAGTGTCCATGCTGCACGGAAAGGTTAGCCAGAACATTTTTGCAAACATGTACCCCGGCTACCTCTCTGAGGAGTTGTATATCAGTTATGTCACCAACGGCGTCCATTATCCTACCTGGGGATCGAATAGTATGAAAGCCCTTCAGGGCAAAGTGTTCGGTGACGAGTTCAAGACTCACCACTATGACAAGAGGTGCTTCGACGGCATTTACAATGTCGATGATGAGGAAATCTGGAATGTCAGGTGTCAGGTCAAGAAAGACCTTATCAAATATGTCAACGAGCGCTTGAGCGATCCTCAGATGAGCGCCCATTATACTCCCCGGCAGATAGTCACCATCAAGGAAACTCTGCGCAGCGATGTTCTTACCATAGGTTTCGCCCGCCGTTTTGCTACATACAAGAGGGCAACTCTTCTGTTCAGTGACCTGGAAAGGCTCGATGCGATAGTAAACAATCCCGAACGTCCGGTTCAGTTCCTTTTCGCAGGGAAGGCTCATCCGGCAGACGGTATGGGGCAGGACCTTATCAAGCAGATAATTGAAATTTCAAAGCAGGACAGATTCCTCGGGAAGATCGTGTTCGTGCCAGGATATGATATGACACTTGCAAAGAGGCTCACCCAGGGTGTGGACGTATGGCTGAACAACCCTACGCGTCCTCTCGAGGCATCCGGTACGTCCGGAGAAAAGGCCGCCATGAACGGTGTGATGCATTTCTCCGTGCTTGACGGATGGTGGGTCGAAGGATATAAGGAAGGCGCAGGCTGGGCTCTTCCGCTGGAAAGTACATATGACGACAACAACTACCAGAACGAGCTTGATGCAGCTACCATATACAGTACCCTCGAAAATGAGATAGCTCCGGCATATTACGATTTCGACAAGAATACCGGACGTTCATCCAAGTGGATCGGATATATCAAGAATACGATATCCGGGGTTGCAAGTAATTTTACGACCAACCGTATGCTTACCGACTACTGCAACCAGTATTATATCCCTCAGACCAACCGCTTCAATGTCCTTGTCAAAGATGATGCACGCGCAGCTAAGGAGATTGCAGCATGGAAGCAGCTGATCAGCAATGAGTGGAACAACATTCATGTGGTTTCATACACTCAGCCTGATGCGTCTTATGTCCTTTCTCAGAACAATATGCTGAGGAGCGAGGTGGTGCTTGACCTCGGACGTATCAAGCCTGAAGACGTGGGTGTTGAAATGCTCTTCACTACGACGGATAAGAAGGGAGAGCTCCATATCCAGGAGGTTTGCAGTTTCGAGATGGTCAGCTACGAAAACGGTGTTGCGAGATATCAGGCCTCCGTTCTCCCGGAGAAGACAGGTATGTATCAGGTAGGCACCCGCGTTTATCCGAAGAATGAGCGACTGCCTCACAGACAGGATTTCCCTATAGTCAAATGGCTGTAGTAGCGACCGGATTTTTTGACGGTGTCCATCTCGGGCACAGAAAAGTGATAGAGACTCTGCTCGATTGTGCCTGCAGGCGCGGTGAGCAGAGCCTTGTTCTCACGTTCTGGCCTCATCCCAGAACAGTACTTCAGAACGATGCCAGGGAATTGAGGCTTCTGACTTCCTTGGACGAAAAGAGAAGCATGCTTCTGGACCTCGGTGTGGATGACGTGATTGCATTGCCTTTTACAAGGGAATTTGCTGCAATGACAGCCGGACAATACCTCAGCTCGGTGGCAAAAGGCGGATACGACGCTTCGACGATAGTTCTCGGCTATGACAACCGTCTGGGCAGCGACCTTCTTGATCCAGGTCATATAATGCCTGTTGCGGTCGGAATGGGACTGGACGTTGTCCGATGTCAGTCTGCGGGAGACATCTCCTCAACAAAAATCCGTAAAGCCCTTTCAGCGGGTGACGTGGATTCTGCTCGGGAAATGCTCGGCTATCCGTATCATATGCGGGGCGTGGTGGTGTCAGGAAACCGTCTGGGGCGAACTATCGGCTTCCCGACGGCGAACATCCGGCTGTATGATCCTCTGAAACTCATCCCGCTTACCGGGGCCTATCTTACAGAGGTTGAGTTGCAGGGCCGTACGTATTACGGAATGACGAACATAGACGTGGCGGAAAAGATTGAAACGCATATCTTCAATTTCTCGGAAGATGTCTACGGTCTGGATATTGATTTGCATTTCCTTTCCAAAATACGCGGTGAGATGAGATTCCAGTCACTTCAGGATTTAAAAAAACAGCTTGAAACAGACCGGGATTGTTGCAAAAATCTTATATTTGGCGTATGGAAGTAAGATTTATGTTTGATCCCCTGGAAGAAGGCCAGAAAGCGATAAAGGAAAAGGCAAAGGAAGTGGTGGGGGACAAGGAGCGTCCGGTTGACAGAACATTCAAGCCGAATGCCTCTCAGATGATTATTTACGATGCTCTTGCACATCCCAAGTTTGATGATGGGATTGAATGATTTTTTTATTATATTTGCAATATAGACAACAGGGTTCTGTCATTTGACGGAACTCTATTTTAATTAACGTTTTATGGCAGATGCACATTATATGAGTCAGGAAGGCTTCGACAATATGAAGAAGGAGCTTGCCGAAGCATTGGCTCAGAGACCGGTGATAGCAGCGGCTATCGCGGAGGCAAGGGAAAAGGGCGACCTGTCCGAAAATGCGGAGTATGAGTCGGCTCGTGAGGCCCAGGGATTGCTGGAGCTCAAGATTTCCAACCTCCAGAATATGATAAACAGCGCGAAGGTACTTGACAGTTCCCAGCTTTCAGCTGACAGGGTCCAGTTGCTGACAAAGGTAAAAGTGGAAAATCAGGCGAACAAGCAGGTTTTGTCATTTATAATTGTAGGTGAAAACGAGGCTGATTTCTCTCAGGGAAAGCTTTCGGCGACTACACCTATCGCGAAGGCTCTCATCGGGCACGGAAAAGGCGAGGTGGTTGAAGCCAAGGTTCCTTCAGGAGTATTGAAATTCAAAATACTGGAAATTTCATTATGACAATCTTTACCAAGATAGCCAAAGGGGAGATTCCTTCTTACAAAGTGGCGGAGAATGACGAGTTCTACGCCTTTTTGGATATTAACCCCCTCGCAAAGGGACATACACTGGTAATCCCGAAGAACGTTGAGGACGATTATGTCTTCAACCTTGACGAAAAGACCTATAATGGACTGTGGGCATTTGCCCGAAAGGTGGCGAAAGCCATCAAGGCCGCCGTGCCTTGTCAGCGCGTAGGAGTGGCGGTGCTCGGTATGGAGGTGCCCCATACGCATATCCACCTGATTCCTCTCCAGACGGAAGGCGATATGGATTTCAAGAAAAAACGTCCTGAATTTACATCTGAGCAGCAGGCTGAGACTGCTGCTTCAATCTTCAAAGAATATGAAAAGTTATAGAATTGCCCTTATGGCATTTGCGGCTCTGTCCCTCGCCGCCTGCTCCGGGAAGGCCGGGGTGGTATGCACTGTAGCCGATGCTCCGGAAAGCGAATTTATTGTCAAAATGTTGAATGTCAATACATACAATGTTCTTGACACAGTAAAATCAAACGCTTCCGGCGTTTTCAGATATTCATTCGAAATAGAAAAGAATCAGCCTGAATTCATATATCTGTTTGACGGTGAAAAGCAGATTGCCGCCCTTCTCCTTGAAGCGGGAGAGAAAGCCGTTGTCGTTGCAGACAGGAACGGCAATTATTCGGTCAGCGGGTCGGAAGGTTCGGCCAAGCTGAAAGAAGTGAATGACAGGTTCTCCTCCTTTATGGCAAATATGAGAAAGTCTGTGGACGCATCCGACAGCAAGGCTGCCTCTGCGGAATATGTCAGGTACTACAGGGAGTGCGTGAAATATGTGGTCTCGAACCCATATTCCCTTACTGCGATTCCTGTCCTGTTCCAGCGGATCAACGAGGACTCTCCAGTGTTTGCACAGCCTACGGACGCCCTCTATTTCAGAGCTGTCTGTGATTCTCTCAAGACCAGGTATCCGGATTCTAAATATGTGAAGTCACTTGAGAACGAGGCGGTCAGACGTTCCAAGCTCCTGGCTCTGAATACAAACTTCAATGCGGCAGAGGAAACGGGTTTCCCTGATTTGAACATAGCGGATGTGAACGGAAATAAAGTTGCCCTGAGCTCTGTCGATGCAAAGGTGATTATGCTTTATTTCTGGACTGCCGCCGATGCGGAGCAGAAAATCATCAATGTCGAATCTCTGCTCCCTCTCTATAAGGAGTTCCATTCCAAGGGATTTGAAATCTATTCTGTCTGCGTAGATATAGACAAGGCGGAATGGGTAGCTTGCGTAAAGAATCAGCAGTTGCCTTGGATTAACGTCAATGACGGCCTCGGAGCGGCCTCAAAGGCTCTCTCTCTGTATAACGTGGCATCCCTTCCGTCGACATTCCTGATTGCGGACGGAGAATTGACCGGCATTTCTGCGACAAGCGAAGCGGAGTTTCGCAGAGAATTGGCGGAGTTGTTAAAATAAGGATTTCTTCGAGACAGTCGCAACAAACTGTTTAAGATAGAAAGGTTCGAAGTACGCAATATTTTCGAACCTTTTTTCTTCGAATGCTTTAAGTGCCGGGCGCAGCATTGAGCCGGCTTTCGGGCATTCCTGGCAGAATGCGGCAGTTGGGCATCCAAGTGTCTCGGCGCATTTTCCGGCTCCATCCCCTATGAATAGTACAGGGCCTGCCGAAAGCTCGTCCGCAAAACTGCCCTTGCCGATAATCTTCGGCTCGATTTCACTTACCCTGATTTTTTCCGGAGTATAAACAGCGGTATATACTTCCATCCTGCGTGCGTCAATCATAGGAATGATATGCCTGCAGCCGGCGGGAACCAGATTTTCGTCAAAAGCTTGCCAGACAAGAGTCTCGAGCGTGTCTACCGCAATCAGCGGGATGTTTGCGGCGAAGCATAGTCCTTTCGCCGTGCTGACCCCGACCCTCAGTCCTGTGTATGATCCCGGGCCCATACTGACGCACACAGCGTCGCAATCACTGACTTTCAGACCTTGTTCGTCAAGCATGTCCTTGACGAACAACGCTGTCTTGGAGGCATGGGCACGAGGCTCGGAACTTTCTCTGCTGCAGACAATGCAGCCGTTGTCAACGAGGGCGGTGGAACACAGAGCCGTTGACGTCTCTATAAGAATAATTCTAGACATTTGAAATCAGACCGTGAAGGAATGGAAATATCAGCTGGCAGATGTTCCGGATCCCGTTATACAATACTGATGCTTCAAGGACTTCCGGCTTGATCAGATGCCAGTTGGCATTGAGTCCGTCAATAAGATTGATCAGCAGACCGAGTATGATGACGGTTTTGAGAATTGCGAAGCATATGCCCAGGAACTTGTTCAGCCACCCCAGCATCACCAGTCTGAGCACGCGGCTTATGAGACCTCCTATGAGATTTAGCGCAATGATGACCACAATGACTATTATTGCAAAACTGATGATTTTGATCACGTTGCCTTCTGCATCAATATACACGGACAGCCATTCGCTGACGACAGTCGAAAAGTGGAATGCCAGATATGCGCCCAGGATTACCGATGCGAGTGCTACAACCTGCCCGACAAAACCCTTTGAAATGCCCTGAACGATAGCGGGGATGAAACATAGCAGGAGTATAATGTCTATTGCGCCCATGATGATTGCAAAAACTCGGGAAATTATGTTAAATTTGTAGATTACGTATTTATTGGGCAAAATTAGCTAAAAAATATGACATTCAAAGAGTATAAGGGGTTGGACCTTGTTTCCACAGGAAACCGGGTTCTAGAGCGATGGAAGAAACTTGGGGCATTCGAGAAGTCTGTAGAACTTCGTGAAGGAGCTCCGGAATTCATATTCTTTGAAGGTCCTCCTTCAGCCAACGGAATGCCCGGAATCCACCACGTGATGGCCCGCAGTATCAAGGATTCGATTTGCCGTTACAAATCAATGACGGGGTATAGGGTCCGCCGTCGTGCAGGATGGGATACACACGGACTGCCGGTCGAGCTCGGAGTCGAGAAGAAACTCGGCATCACCAAGGCTGACATAGGCAACAGAATTTCAATAGAAGAATATAACCGCACCTGCCGCTCGGAAGTGATGAAATATACGTCCGAGTGGGTCAATATGACAGAAAGGGTAGGCTACTGGGTTGATATGAACGATCCGTACATTACGTATGACAACCGGTACATTGAAACTCTGTGGTGGCTTCTCAGGAAAATCTACGACAAAGGGCTGCTCTACAAGGGCTTTACCATCCAGCCGTATTCTCCTACGGACGGTACGGGACTGAGCACCCATGAGCTCAACCAGCCGGGCTGTTACAGGGACGTCACGGACACTACAGTCACGGCGCAGTTCAAGGTCATCGGCGGGGATGAACTGTATTTCCTCGCGTGGACAACCACTCCTTGGACACTGCCTTCCAATACGGCGCTTTGCGTAGGACCTGAGATAGACTACGTGAAAGTCAAGTCGCGGAACCCTTATACGGGCAAGCCTGCAACGTATATTCTTGCACAGGCGCTCGTCGGTGCCTGGTTCAACGACAAGGTCCCTTATGAGGTTCTTCCGGGGACTGTCAAAGGAAAAGACCTCGTGGGGATGCGTTATGAGCAGCTGATTCCTTGGTTCAAGCCTCTTGAGGGCGATGCCTTCAGGGTAATCCCGGGAGATTATGTCACTACCGCTGACGGTACCGGCATTGTGCATATCACTCCAACCTTCGGTGCGGATGACAAGAAAGTGGCCTCCGCTGCGGGAATAGGTCCGATGATGGTGCTCGACCGTGACGGTAATCCTCAGGCGGCGGTTGACCGTCAGGGACGTTTCTTCAGGCTCGAAGATATGGATGCGGAGTATGCTTCAGCGTCAGTGAATCCGGAGTACGCACAGTTCTCGGGCAAATACGTAAAGAAGGGATACAGGCAATATTTCGAGAAAAACGAAAATCCGGATGACCCTACTCTGGATGTGGAGATCTGTATGATGCTCAAGGCGGACGGGCGTGCGTTCAAGATTCAGAAACACGTGCACAGTTACCCGCACAGCTGGCGTACGGACCTTCCTGTCCTTTATTTCCCGCTTGACTCCTGGTTCATCAGAGCCACTGCGGTCAAGGATGAGATGGTCTCTCTCAACAGGCAGATCACCTGGAAGCCTGAATCTACGGGGACCGGCCGTTTCGGACAGTGGCTTGAGAATATCCAGGACTGGAATCTCAGCCGCAGCAGGTTCTGGGGAACACCGCTTCCAATCTGGAGAACCGAGGACGGCAAGGAAGAAAAGTGCATAGGCTCAGTCAAGGAGTTTTATTCTGAGATAGACAAGTCTGTCGAAGCGGGATTCATGAAATCAAACCCTCTTCGCGATGCGGGCTTTGACCCTTCAGACATGTCGAAGGAAAATTACGATAGGATAGACCTGCACAGACCATATGTGGACAATGTATTCCTGGTTAGCGACAGCGGCAGGAAGATGGTCAGGGAGACCGATCTTATTGACGTATGGTTCGATTCCGGTTCTATGCCGTACGCGCAGGAGGGACTCCGCAACCTCGACGGGCCTGACTTCGGCTGTACGGCGGACTTCATCGCCGAAGGCGTTGACCAGACCAGGGGATGGTTCTACACGCTGCACGCCATCCATACAATGGTAAGCGGCACGCGCGCATTCAAGAGAGTTATATCCAACGGACTTGTCCTGGACAAGGACGGGAACAAAATGAGCAAGCGACTGGGCAATGCCGTGGATCCGTTCCAGCAACTGGACAAATACGGTGCTGATGCCCTGAGGTGGTATATGCTTACAAATGCCCAGCCGTGGGACAATCTCCGCTTTGACGAGGCGGGTGTCGATGAAGTGAGACGCAAGTTCTTCGGGACTCTTTACAATACGTATTCTTTCTTTGCATTGTATGCGAACGTGGACGGCTTCGGCGCTTCTGCAGAAGAGGTCGAGTACAGGGACAGGCCGGAGATCGACAGATGGATAATTTCCCTTCTCAATACCCTGGTGAGGGATGTTGAGGCTGCATATGAGGATTACGACGTGACCACGGCAGGAAGACTTATCCAGGATTTCGTGTGTGACCACGTTTCCAACTGGTATGTCAGACTCAACAGGAAACGCTTCTGGGGCGGCGGCTTGACACGGGACAAGATTTCTGCCTACCGGACTCTTCATGAGGTTCTGAGCAAGGTGGCCCTTCTCTCCGCCCCGATAGCTCCGTTCTATATGGACCAGCTGTGGCACGATTTGACCGGGGGCGAGTGCATACATTTCGAGAGCATGCCTCAGATATGTCCGGAACTTATCGACAAGGACCTCGAGGAAAGGATGGAACTTGCCCAGAAGGCTACGTCAATGGTACTGGCGCTGCGCAGGAAGGTGAATATCAAAGTGCGCCAGCCTCTTTCAAAAATCATTGTCCCTGTAATCTCCGACAAGGTGCGCGGCCAGTTTGAGAAAGTCGGGGAACTTATCCTCACGGAGGTCAATGTCAAAGAGGCGGAATTCATATCTGACACTGCCGGTGTCATCACCAAGAAGATCAAGCCGAACTTCCGTACACTGGGTAAGAAATACGGCGCCCGGATGAAGGGAATAGCAGCTGCGTTCGGACAGTTTGACCAGAAGACCATAGCGGCAATCGAGGCTGCCGGCACGTATTCACTGGATATTGCAGGAGCGGCGGTAACCCTCGAGCCGGAGGATTACGAAATCTCTTCCGAGGATATGCCGGGCTGGCTCGTAGCCACAGAAGGACAGCTGACCATCGCTCTGGACATTGAGGTTTCTGAAGGCCTGCGCCATGAAGGTACAGCGCGTGAGCTTGTCAACAGGATACAGAACATCCGCAAGGACAGTGACTTTGAAGTTACTGACAAGGTTGATGTGAAAATCTTTGCGGAAGGAGCGGCATATGAGGAGATTGCTGCTGCATTGAAAGAGTATGAGTCATATCTTGCCTCTCAGACCCTCGCTCTCAGCGTAGAGCTTGAGGACATCGCCGTGGCCGACGATAAAGCGGTACTTGTCGAGTGGGACGAGGCACAGGTTAAGATAAAAGTAACAAGATAATTTTTTACTATGGCAGAAGACGTCAAGACACGTTACTCCGATGAGGAGCTCGAGGAATTCAAGGTGATTATCCTTGATATGCTCGGGAAAGCGAAGTCAGAGTACAACTCTCTTCGCGAGGTCGTGATGCACAATGGCACCAACGACATTGAGGACACGTCTCCTTCATTCAGAACAGTGGAGGACGACGGTGCAAACCAACTCTCCAAAGAAGAAGCCAGCCAGCTGGCCCAGCGTCAGTATAAGTTCATTCAGAACCTGGAGGCCGCTCTCGTACGTATCGAGAACAAAACCTATGGTATCTGCAGGGTCACTGGCAAACTAATCCCTAAGGAAAGGCTTCGTCTTGTACCACATGCAACCCTGACCGTAGAGGCCAAGGAAATGATGGCCAAAAACGGACATAAATAGCAATGAAACTTTCAAGAGGAGCCAGACTCGTTATCCTGGGTGTCATTCTTGTAATCATTGATCAGGTTTCAAAAGTTCTGGTCAGGACAGGTATGGACCCGGGGCAGCAGATTTATGTCATCGGCAACTGGTTCCGTCTCTGCTTCATCGAGAATGAAGGTATGGCCTTCGGTATGAAGTTTGGCGGAGCGGCCGGGAAATTATGTCTGTCCATATTCAGGATCGTTCTGTTCGGCGCACTGGTTTTTTGGATACATTCTCTGGACAAAAAACAGAAAGCACCTACAGGTGTGCTCGTAGGGCTGACGCTGATAACAGCCGGGGCATTCGGCAACATTATAGACTGCCTGTTCTATGGGATTATCTGGGACTACGCTCCGTTTATGTTCGGAAAAGTGGTGGATATGCTCTATTTCCCTCTCATCAGGGACGCCTTCGGCAACACACTGTTCTTCCGTCCGATATTCAATTTCGCCGACAGCTGTGTCACCGTAGGCGCGTTTTATCTGATTCTGTTCCATTGGAAATTCTTCACTTCCAATGAGACGGACAATCAGTAGCTACAATTCTATCGGCTTATATTCAGGTACAAGCACCTTCATTACTGTCCAGGCAATGAGGTAGGCTACACCGCAGCAGCAGAACACTATGAAATACCCGGCAGGCTTGCCTTCAAATCCAAGGAAGGTAAAGGCCCGGCCGGCGTTTTCGGCATAAGTGAACAGGTTTCCGGCTGCTTTCTGGACTATCATTGATCCTATTCCTCCGGCCATTGTGCCTATGCCTGTAATGGTGGCAATCGTGCTTTTCGGGAACATGTCGCCTATAGTCGAGAACAGATTGGCTGACCAGGCCTGATGACCGGCTGCTGCCAGGCCTATGAGGATGGCAGGCCACCAGGGATTGCCGAACTTCATGCCGAGAGGCTGTGCCAACAGGGCAGCAAGAGGGAAGAAGGCAAAAATCAGCATCGCGAGCATACGGCCCGAATAAGGGTTCATTCCTTTCCTGTCTACGAAAATCTTAGGAAGGTATCCGCCTATGATGGATATCATGGTTACGATTGCGTACAGTGTGAATATCAGCCACTGGCCCAGCGCCGAGGTGGCCGGAGCATTGAATTGGTTGCTGAAGTAAGAGGGCGCCCAGAACAGGAAAAACCACCAGACTCCGTCTGTGAAGAATTTGCCTGCGATGAAAGCCCAGGTCTGCCTGTGCTTGAAACACTGCATGAAAGGGATGCTTCCGTCCGTACCGGCAATTTTTCCTGAAGGGGCTTCCGCGTCATCCTGGCGTATGTATTCCAGTTCTGCTTCATTCACGTGCCTGCTGTGCTCGGGCTTGTCATACATGAATGCCCAGAAGAACATCCAGATAAAGCCTAGCGCACCGATAATGATGAACGCCATTTCCCATCCCAGATTCACTGCAAGCGGAGGAATGCATAAAGGTGCTGCAAGGGCGCCTACTGATGCTCCCGCATTGAATATCGAGGTGGCGAATGCGCGGTCTTTCTTAGGGAAATATTCAGCCGTCACTTTGATTGCTGCAGGAAAGTTGCCGGATTCTCCGAGAGCAAGGACGCCTCGGCAAAGGAGGAACAGGTATACCGAAGTGGTGGAAATGGCGAGGGCCGCATTGCTTCCGACTTCCACTGCCTTCAAGGCGGCAACGGAACCCACACCGTCGACAAGATGTGCTGTGGCCCATCCGCAGGCGGCGTGCATGCATGCACCTGCCGACCATACGCCTATCGCTATGATATAGCCTTTCTTTGTCCCCAGCCAGTCAACGAATTTTCCTGCGAACAGGCAGGTGATGGCATAAAAGATCGAGAAGAAACTTGTGATTGTCCCATAGTTGGCATCTGTCCAGTGGAATTCGGGCTTGATGAATTCCTCATAGGTCAGGGACAGTACCTGACGGTCGAGATAATTCACGGTAGTGGCCACGAAAAGTAGCGAGCACAGCCACCAGCGCCAGTTGGTCATTAGTTTTTTCTGTGTAGACATTATCTTGATTCTTTGATTATTTTCAAGGAGTTGCGGCACAACTCGGATATGGCTGACCATTGTCCGGCAGCGACAATTTCTTTTGGAAACAGGTTGGACCCCATCCCGACGCTGGTGACTCCGGCCTTGAACCACTCTTCCAGATTCTCTTTCTCGGGCTTCACCCCTCCGGTCACCATGATTTTACTCCAGGGCATAGGCGCTCTCAGGGCTTTGATGAATTTCGGCCCCAGGACGTCGCCGGGAAAGACCTTGCAGATCTCGCAGCCTGCACGCTGTGCTTTTCCAACCTCGGAAACGGAGCCGCAGCCCGGTATATACGGTATCCTGTGCCACTTGCAAACCGGTACTATATAGGGTACGAACTGAGGCCCGACTATAAAATTGGCCCCAAGTTTAATGAATTTCCTTGCGTCCTTAGGGAAGGAGATGGAACCGATGCCCAGAATCATTCCCGGAAGCTCTTTTTCTGCAAACCTGACAAGCTCTGCAAACACTTCCGCGGCCCTGTCCCCGCGGTTGGTGAATTCAAAGGCGCGCACGCCCCCGTCATAGCAGGCTTTGAGGACTTTCCTGGACGTTTCAATGTCAGGATCATAAAATACGGGAACCATCCCGGTGCCGGCAATGGTGCTTGTCACCACGTCTTTTCTGTATGCTGCCATAGTGTTTATCTTTGAACTCTTCCGTTGGCGTTTCCACCTGCAAGACTTAATACCTCAGCTTCGCTGACAAGATTGAAATCACCGTTTACAGTGTGTTTCAGCGCGGATGCGGCAACGGCGAACTCCAGAGCGGACGCCTGGTCCCGGTTATATTTCAACATTCCGTGGATAAGACCGGCGGAGAATGAGTCTCCGCCTCCCACACGGTCGACAATCGGATTGATCTCGTAACGTTTTGACCGGTAGAATACCCTGCCGTCGAAAATAAGCGCTTTCCAACCATTGAATGAGGCGGAATAAGATTCTCTAAGCGTGGAAATCACATATTTGAAGCCGAACTCTTCCCGCATCCTGCGGAAGATTCCTTCATATCCGGCAGCGTCTGTCTTTCCTGCCGAGACATCTGCGTCCGGCTTGAATCCGAGGCAGAGCTCGGCGTCTTCCTCATTCCCGATGCATACGTCAACGAACTTCATAAGAGGGCGCATAATGGAAACGGCCTTTTCGGAAGTCCAAAGCTTCTTTCTGAAATTCAGGTCGACGGAAACGGTGACTCCATGCCTTTTTGCCGCTTCGCATGCAAGCCTGGTCAGCTCTGCGGCCTTGTCCGATATAGCAGGAGTGATGCCTGACCAGTGGAACCAGTCCGCACCCTCCATAATGGAGTCAAAGTCGAAATCCTCGGGATCCGCTTCGGCTATTGCCGAGTGCGCCCTGTCGTAGATGACCTTTGACGGACGCATGGATGCTCCGGTCTCGGCATAGTACAGGCCGATCCTGTCTCCGCCGCGGGCAATGTAATCCGTCCTGACACCATAGCGCCTCAGGGCATTCAGTGCAATCTGACCGATTTCATGTGAGGGCAGTTTTGTCACATAGCACGAGTCATGGCCATAGCATGCAAGGCTGACTGCGACATTGGCTTCCCCTCCACCGGGAATGATCCGGAACGAATCAGTCTGTATGAATCTGTCATTCCCCTCGGGACTGAGCCTGAGCATTATTTCCCCCAACGTAACGATTTTTGACATAGTATGTATTATAATATTGTTTCAACTGCTTTCTTCATTCCCAGCTTTTCTATAAGTCGAAGGTCGCAGGCGAGAAGTTCCTTCAGTCCTTTGACGCAACGCAGGTCCTCGTCCCAGATGAAATCCGCGCCCAAGACTCCGTCTGCAACTTTATCGATGTCCGAAGTCTCCCAGAGTTGTGAAAGAAGTCCCGTGATCTTCGGATCGTCGTTCGGAACAATCTCGTCCTGTCCTCTCTTTCCTCCCTTGTAATATGTGCAAATGGCGGCAAGCCCGAATACAAGTCCCTGAGGAAGTGTTCCCTTTCTTTCCAGGTATGTCTTCAGACCGGGCAGGTCGCGGGTCTTGTATTTTGGGAAAGAATTGAGCATGATGCTTGTAACGAAATGCTTCACGAACGGATTCCTGAATCGGTCCATGACATCATCCGCAAAGGCCTTGGTCTCATCCTTCGGAAGATTCAGCGTCTCCATAAGCTCGTCATACATCACCTTGTGCACGAACCTGCCCACAATCTCATCCTCACAGCATTCCTTTACCGTGTCCAGCCCGCTGAGATATCCGACCGGGGAAAGAACGGTATGAGGACCGTTGAGCAAGGTGACTTTCCTCTCGTGATACGGGGCCTCCGACGGTACAAACATTACATTCAGTCCGGCCTTGTCTGCCGGGAACTCTTTGGAAACCTCCTGCGGGGCTTCGATTACCCATAGGTGGAAAATCTCAGCCTTGTCAAGCAGCTTGTCCTCCCTGCCTATGCGGGCCGTCAACTGTTCGACAGTGTCGCGCGGGTAGCCGGGAGTGATTCTGTCCACAAGCGTGGAATATACGTTGCAGCTTTTCTCAAACCAGTCTGAGAATTCCTTTCCGAGATTCCAGTGAGCGATATACTGCCTTATGCATTCTTCAAGGTGCCTGCCGTTCTCGAAGATGAGTTCGCAAGGGAATATTATCAGGCCTTTTGCGGTGTCAGCTTTGAAATGCTCGAATCTGTGATGCAGCAGCTGGACAAGCTTTCCGGGATAGGAAGATGCCGGCCTGTCGGTGAACCTGCATTCGGGGTCAAAGGCGATGCCGGCTTCAGTGGTGTTGGATATTACAAACCTTATCTCCGGCTGTTCGGCGAGTTTGAGATAATCTTCAAAGTCCCTGAAAGGGTTTATGCCTCTGCTGATAACGTCAATCTCCTCAACGGTATCCACGCTCCTGCCCTTGTCTATGCCCTGGAGGTTGAGATGGTAAAGGCCGTCCTGAGCGTTGAGGACATCCACCATTCCTTTTTCGATTGGCTGGACGACAACCACGGATGCATTGAAATCGGTTTTCCTGTTTGTGTTCCAGATTATCCAATCCACGAACCCCCGGAGGAAATTCCCCTCTCCGAATTGAATTACCTTCTCAGTATAATCTGACTTCCCCATATGCTCGGAATGAATATTTGACAACAAGCAAATTTAGCAAAATTCAGGGAGATTTGTTAAATTTGAGAATCCCAAAAATATACCTTATGCCATTTATCAACAAGGACTTTATGCTGACAACGGATACGGCCTTCGAACTCTACCACAGGAGTGCGGAGAACCTTCCTATCATAGATTACCATTGTCATCTGTCACCGGAACAGATAGCCCGGAACGTCAAGTTTGAAGATATTACGCAACTCTGGCTTGATGAGGATCATTACAAGTGGCGCGCTATGCGTGCGAACGGCATCCCCGAAGAGTATATTACACTCAGATGTCACAGTTCCTGGGAGATTTTCGAGAAATGGGCGGAGACTGTGCCGTATTCAATGAGAAATCCTCTTTATCATTGGACTCATCTGGAATTGAGCAGGGCATTCGGGATAGACAAGGTGCTGAGCCCGGCGACTGCCCGGGAGATATTTGAAGAGTGTAATGCCAAGCTTGCCACCGATGAGTACAGAGGTCAGGCTCTTATAAGGAAATTCAACGTCGAAGCCGTCTGTACGACGGATGATCCGGCTGATGATTTGAGATGGCATAAGGAAATAGCCTGTCATCCGTTCGGGACGATGGTGCTCCCGGCGTGGCGCCCGGACAAGGCTATGACGGTCGAAGCAGTTGATTATGCTGAATATGTGCAGAGACTCGGAGATGCGGCCGGCGTGGAGATCAAGAGCTATGATGACCTTGTCTCCGCTTTGCAACGCCGGCATGACTTCTTCGCCGAGGCCGGCTGCCGCCTTTCCGACCATGGCATCGACAGATTCTATGCCTCGGAGTACACCCATTCGGAGATTGACCTGATTTTCCGCAAGGCTTTGGAGGGCAAGACTCTTGATGCCCTTGAAATAGAAAAGTTCAGGAGCGCTTTCCTTTTCGATACGGCAGTTATGGACGCCGAATCAGGCTGGGTGCAGCAGTTCCACGTCGGACCTATAAGAAACAACAGCACGAGAATGTTCCGTGCCGTAGGGCCTGATACAGGCTTTGACGCTATCCTTGACCTGGAGATTGCGGCTGCGGGGCATAAATTCCTTGACCGTCTGGACCTGTGCGGTAAATTGGCCAAGACCATACTGTACTGTCTGAATCCTAAGGACTATGAAGTGATGGCGGCGCTTGCGGGCACCTTCAATGACGGAACTGTTCCCGGAAAAGTGCAGCTTGGCGCCGCATGGTGGTTCCTCGATCAGGAAGCCGGCATTCGCAGGCAGCTGGAGACCGTAAGCACGATAGGTCTTGTCAGCCGCTTTGTCGGGATGCTGACCGATTCACGCAGCTTTGTCAGCTATACCAGACACGAATATTTCCGCCGTATCCTGTGTGACGTCATAGGAAAGGATGTGGAGTCCGGAAAACTGCCTTCATCAGAGATGGACAGAATCCACGGAATGGTGTCCGATATTTCATATTACAACGCTAAAAATTATTTTAGTTTCTGATAATGAAGCGCATACGTATCAATCCGGCTGATAATGTCGAAGTGGATCTCAATTCGGGCCACAAGCATGCGCTTGAAGATCTCAGGTGCGGAGACAATGTGATTAAGTACGGATTCCCCATAGGTCATCTGACCCGGGATGTGAAAAAGGGGGAACTGATAGATCACAATATACTCAAGACTAATCTGGGAGGAATCAGTGAGTATACGTATAATCCTGTCAGGACAACTGCAACGTGGAGCGGACTATGTTCCGGCATTGACAGTTTCCTGGGGTTCAGACGCAGTGACGGACAGGTCGGCGTACGAAATCAGATATGGATAATCCCTACAGTCGGCTGTGTGAATGGCATCGCACAGACCATTGCCGGGCGTTTCTGCGAAGAAATCAGAGAAAATATGGGGAGCGTGGATGCTGTGGTGGCATTCCCGCACAATTTCGGCTGTTCTCAATTGGGAGAAGATCATGAGAACACCAGGACGATTCTTGCCGATATGGTCCGTCATCCGAATGCCGGAGGTGTGCTGATTGTCAGCCTCGGCTGCGAGAACAACCAGCTCGGACCGTTCATGGAACTGGTGGGGGAACATGACGGAAGCCGCGTCAGAACTATGATTGTCCAGCAGATTGAAGGGGATGAGACAGAATATGGCTTAAGCCTTCTTCGTGAAATATTCGCTGTCTGTTCAAAAGACAGAAGGGAACCGGTCCCGGTTTCCGAACTGAAAATCGGGCTCAAATGCGGAGGTTCTGACGGACTCAGCGGTATCACGGCCAACCCTTTGCTCGGCATCTTCTCTGACTGGCTTACGGATAAGGGTGGCACTACAGTACTCACGGAAGTGCCTGAGATGTTCGGAGCCGAGACTCTGCTGATGGATAGGAGCTATGATAAGGAGACTTTCGAAAAAACCGTTTCGATGATCAATGGTTTCAAACAGTATTTCATAAGCAACGGTCAACCCATATACGAGAATCCTTCCCCCGGCAACAAGGCGGGAGGAATATCGACTCTTGAAGAGAAATCCCTGGGCTGTACCCAGAAGAGCGGGAGCAGTCAGGTCTGCGGTGTGCTGGAATACGGAGAACGTATATCCGCCAGGGGCCTGAATCTTCTTGGCGCACCCGGGAATGACCTTGTCGCTTCAACGGCCCTGGCAGCCTCAGGATGTCAGATAGTGCTGTTCACCACGGGCAGAGGCACTCCGTTCGGCAGTTTCGTCCCGACTTTGAAAGTCTCTACCAATACATCTTTATACAGAAAGAAGCCGTCGTGGATAGATTTTGATGCCGGTGTGATAGCGGACGGCGCATCGATGAAAAAGACAGCCGAGGCGTTTATCGATGCCGTCATAACAGTCGCTGAAGGCAGGGAAGTGTGCAATGAAAGAAACAGATGGCGTGAGATTGCCATCTTCAAATCAGGGGTGACACTCTGATTATCTCGTGTAGTGATAGTTCTGCAGGTAGCTGGTAGTGACAGGCTCTCCTTCAGAAACGTTGCATGTTACGGATTTCAGGTTGATGTCCCTGCACCACGAAAGGTCAAGGCCCCTCCTTGTGCTGAAGGTGCAGTCCTGAACAGTCACGTCATTTATAGTTATCTCGGGAAGTCCGCGTATCATACCGGCATTTTCAGCTCTGTTGCAGATGATTCTGTTGAACATAACGGACTTGAATGCAGGAGAAGGCCCGAATGTCGCTTCCTCTTCCGACTGAAGGTTGAAAAGTATAGCCTCAGCATCAATATCCTTCATATTGATATCAGAGAAGCAGACGTTTCTGACTGAACCTCCCCGGTTTCTCAGACTGCTCAGTACGATGCCGTTGGAAGAATCGAATATCTGGCATCCTGTGATGCTGAGGTATTCGATTCCGCCTGCAGTCTCTTCGCCTATCTTGAAAGCGGCATTGCTTCTGAATACCGTGCATCCGTTGATGGAGATGTTCCTGCTCATCGCACTTGCGCGTCTGTCCGGATTGATTTCATCGGAAACAATGCGGAAGGCGTCTCCGCTGACATCGGCGGTAACATGGCTGACAGAGACATCCTTGCAACAATTGAATGTGATGCCTGAAGATGTGTCGGAATTCTTCCATTCGCGGATGGAAATACCGCTGACCGATACTCTGGAACAATTGGAGAATGAAATGCATCCTTCCAGGATCCCGTTGCCGGAGACAGATAAGTTTGTTGCATTGTCTGCAGATACGGATGTCGCGTCAGAGTCGGATACAATGCTGGAGCCATCCTTGAGATACAGATCGATATTGCTGCTGAGAACGATGGACTCACAGACCCAGATTCCTGCGGGAACAGTCAGGTGGCCTCCTCCTCTCTGCTTGAGAAAGCTGACTGCATCACGGAATGCTTCGTTGTTGGATGACGTTCCGTCTCCTATCCCTCCGAAATCCAGGATATTTACGCTCAACACGGGGATTTGAGTCTTTTTTACGTCGGGGAAATCCTCGTCGCCGGTATATGCGGAAAGTGGAAGCACTGACAGGGCAGAGGCCAAGGCAGCCAACGCATAAAATTTGAGTTTCATCGTAATTGGATGGTTTGATACTGTACAAATATATGGATATTTTCCGAACTTTGCGTCAGGAGGCCGGGGAAGTGCTGCCTCCGGGCTGACGGAACTTGCCGGGAACTTCGGAAAAGAATTGAGAAACTACAAATTGATTTAATTGTTATTTTTGCAATATGAAAATTGGAATCTGTTCTGATCATGCAGGGGTTGAATATAAGGCCAAGCTGATCGCATATCTTAAAAAGAAAGGCCACGAAGTGGTGAATTTCGGTACCGACTCGACAGAAAGCATGGATTATGCGGACGTGGCGCACCCGCTTGCCGATGCTGTGGAAAAGGGGGATGTCGAGCGCGGCATAGCTCTCTGCGGTACGGGAAACGGAATGGCGATGACGCTCAATCACCACAAGGGCATACGTGCGGGCCTTGCCTGGAACAAGGCGGTAGGTTCTCTCGTGAAAGAGCACAATGATGCCAATGTGCTCGTGATGCCGGCCCGTTTTATCTCATACACTATGGCTGTCGCTATTGTCCGTACGTGGATAGAAACCGGGTTCGCCGGCGGCCGCCACGCGCGCAGGATTGAGAAGATACCGGTAAGATAGATGGAATTGCCTGAAGAAGGAATCATTCTTCCTGTAGACAAGCCTTACAGATGGACTTCCGCCGATGTCATCCGCAAGGTGAAGTATGCCGCTGTAAGGCACTTCGGCAAGAAAAACCTGAAGGTAGGGCACGCCGGCACGCTGGATCCTCTGGCTACCGGCATTCTGCTTGTCTGTATCGGTAAGGCCACAAAGAAGGCGGAGGACCTTCAGCGGCACGTGAAGGAATATGTCGCGGGGGTCACGTTCGGAGCCACCACACCGTCATACGATATGGAAAAGGATATTGACAGGGAATATCCTGTGGACGGCGTTACCGCAGAGGCATTGGAAGAGGTGCTCAAAGGGTTCATCGGAGAACAGATGCAGGTCGCGCCTCTCTTTTCTGCAAAGTCCGTCGATGGTGTGAGAGCTTACGAGACAGCGAGAAAGCTTTTCCGGCAGGGGCTTCCTGTCGAAGACCGGGGAATATTGACAGCCAGCCGGATACACATATATGATATCGAGCTGCTTTCTATGTCCGATGGTGTCCCGCAGACGCAGAAAGATGACGGGAAAGGGCGTATCCGGGTTGCCGACATCTCCGGCCGCAATTTGAAAACGGCGATGATAAGAGTGCGTTGCAGCAAAGGGACCTATATCCGCGCATTGGCCCGGGACCTTGGTGAAGCGATGGGCAGCGGTGCCTTCCTCAGCTCACTCAGAAGAACGAAAAACGGCGACTTCGATATTGAAGACGCCATCTCTCTGGATAAGGTTATGGAATTATTCTCCCAGAGCCTTTAGTGCATTTTCCCAGCGGCGGATCATTTCGTCGTGGCCTATCAGCGCCATGATATCGCCTATCCCCAATCCGCTGGCGGCTCCTGTCAGAACCAGTCTCGTGCAGTTCATCAGCTTTCCCATAGGCAGCTCGCGTGAGCGTATCCACTCTTCAAGCTCCGCACCGCTCGTGCAGATTTTGCATGCTTCGAAGGCCGGGGTGAAATTCTCGGTCTTCCAGAATTTGTCCACGTCTTTCTGTGCGTATTCTGAGGGGGCGGTGAAGAGGGATTTGGAAATGGTCCAGAAATCGCTTACGAAAGTGGCTCTCTCTTTGATCAGCTTAACCACTCTGATGACATAATCACGGTCCGCTGCGGTCACTCCATTCTTTTCAAGTATCGGAATAAAGTCGTCGGCGAGCAGTGAGTCATCCCTCTTGCGGAGATATTCCTTGTTATACCATTTAGCCTTTTCCGGATTGAACTTTGCTCCTGACTTGCTGACTTTGTCAATCGAGAAGGAGTCGATAAGCTCCTGCATCGAGAATATCTCCTGCTCGGTACCTGGGTTCCATCCCAGCATAGAGAGCATATTGACAAACGCCTCAGGGAAATATCCGTCTTCGCGGTATCCGTGGTAGGTCTCACCGTCAGAATTGTTCCAGTTGAGAGGGAATACAGGAAATCCCATCTTGTCTCCGTCCCTCTTGCTGAGTTTTCCGTTGCCTACAGGCTTGAGCAACAGGGGAAGGTGGGCGAATTCAGGCCGACGCCAGCCGAATGCCTGATACAGGAGGTAGTGGAGCGGCAGTGAAGGCAGCCACTCTTCTCCTCTGATGACCTCGGTGATTTCCATAAGATGATCATCCACGATATTTGCAAGATGGTATGTCGGCAGTTCGTCAGCACGTTTCCATAGGACCTTGTCGTCAAGAGTCGATGTGTTGACTTCGATATGCCCCCTGATCATATCATCCATACTGACAACTGTATCTTCCGGCATCTTGAACCTGACAGTCCAGTCTGTGGTCTCCTCCAACAGCCTTTTGACCTCATCGCCGGCCAGGGTCAGAGAGTTCCTGAGTCTCTTTCTTGTCTCAAAGTTGTAGATGAAAGTCTGTCCTGAAGCCTCTGCCTCTGCTCTCGCCTTTTCAAGCGATTCGGAAGAGTCGAACGCATAGTAGGCGAAACCCTTTTCTACAAGTTCATCGGCATATTTCTTATAAATGCCGCGCCTCTGGCTCTGCCTGTACGGAGCATGAGGATGCTTTTCGGAAACGGTTTCGACAACCTTTCCTTCTTCGTCCACACCCTCGTCAGGAATGATTCCGCACCATTTCAGGGCTTCTATGATATACTGCTCGGCTCCGGGGACGAACCTGTGAGAATCAGTGTCCTCTATGCGGATGATGAAATCTCCTCCTTTCTGCTTGGCAAAAAGGTAATTGTAAAGTGCTGTGCGCACTCCGCCCATATGGAGCGGACCCGTCGGTGACGGCGCAAATCTAACTCTTGTCCTCATTATTTCAGTCTTCTTATTGCCGGTGTGTTTTCCAGTTCGCTCAGCGTCTGTCCGTCTTCTGTGAGAAGGCAAGGTTTCTTGTCAGGGTCGAAGCGGAAAGTCCTTGTGTTTTCCTTATTGTTGAAACCGATGATCTGGCTTGTCACGGAAGGAAGCGACAGACCTTCATTTCGGATCAGTTCATTCCTGTCATAACAATAATCAATGTCAACCTGGATATAGTTGCCGAGGTTGATGTCGGGGCCTATCAAAGCGTTGAACTTGAATCCTGTCGCAATGGCCGTGATATGGATGGTGTCACCTATGGACGGGTCTTCATCCCAGATGAGTCCTCTCTTGAAATTGTTCGCCCCTCCGGTGTATTCGTTGATTTTCCGGTTTATCTCATTCAGGTCGTTCATCTTGAGACCCTGGTCATTGTGTCCTGCAGTGATGTTTATCAGGACATTCTTCGCAGTCTTCAGGTCGAAATCATTCAGAAGGGGAGACTCGAATGCTTCCTTGACAGCCTCATCGATACGGTCGGGGCCTGTTCCTGTGCCGCAACCCATGAGTGCCATGCCGCTGCCTTTCATCATAGTCTTGACGTCTTCGAAATCGACGTTGATGTAGCCCGGCTTCTTGATGATTTCAATAATGCCCCTGACAGCGGTGGAGAGAACTTCATCCGCCTTAGGGAAAGCATCCTGGATCAATTGGTCGCCGAAGAACTCATAAAGTTTTTCGTTGTTGATGATAAGAAGCGAATCCACATTTTTCTCCAACTCATGAATGCCGTCAATTGCACGGGCCCTGGCGTCCTTGCCTTCATTGAGGAAAGGAAGGGTTACGACGGCCACTGTGAGGATGCCCTTGTCTTTTGCCATTTTTGCAATGACAGGAGCAGCTCCGGTACCGGTGCCGCCTCCCATTCCTGCGGTAATGAACAGCATCTGTGTATTGTTGTCGATAACGACTTTCTCGATAGCGTCCTGACTTTCCAGAGCTGCATTGCGTCCTTTTATCGGATTGGTCCCGGCTCCAAGCCCGGCCCCCATCTGAATCTTCAGCGGCACGCTGCTCCGCTGCAGAGCCTGTGAATCTGTGTTGCAGACGATGAAACTGCATCCGGTTATCTTCTGGTTGAACATATGGGTGACAGCGTTGCAGCCACCTCCTCCGACACCGATGACCTTGATTATGTCATCCGATTCGTGCCAATTGCACGGTGCAATAATATTGTCGTCGATCATAGTGATTATTCGTTATTGTCCATTCCGTCAAAAAGGTCTCCCAGCTTTGTCAAACTGGAATTGATGCTCTTGCCCCAGGTGAAAGTCTTGTGCGTCTTCTTGGATTTCTTCTTCGGCTCACTCCTTCTGTAATATTCTTCTTCTACATCTTCGCTGCTCCCGAAAATTGTGCCGATAGGCTGTGCCGGTTCCTCCTCATGCCCGTCCATACAGTTGAGGAATTCATTGTCACGGGCGGCCAGAAGCATTCCCACAGTCGATGTTGCGCTTGTCTCGCAGATGCCGGGGCAGCCTTCGAAAGAAATGGTCCTGGTCTTTGGGTATCCGATTCTTACATTGTAGCCTGACATCTCCTTGATCAGATTAGAAAGGTTTGTAAGGTTGGCGCAGCCACCGGTGAGAACGACTCCGTTCCTGAGCCTGTCGGCGTACCCGCTTTCCTGAATCATGAAAAGAATGGCTTCTATGATTTCCCGGGCCCTGCTTGTTATTATTTCAGAAAGATATTTCACCGGAAGCTCCGGATATGAGGCGCTTTCATCGTCATTTATCTGTATGATCTTCTCGCTCATATTCTGCAACTTCTCAGGCAGGCAGGCGCCGAAGCCGAGCTTGAGGTTTTCAGCCAGATGCTCGTGAAAACCGCATTCATATTTGATGTCATTGGTGATATTGCGGCCTCCGAACGGAATGGCGCCGTAATAACGCAGGATGCCGTTCTGGCAAATTGACACAGAAGTGACTCCGGCACCCATTTCAATCAGGGCAACGCCGTTGTCCTTCTCCTGGCTTGTAAGTACCGCGTTTGCTGTGACTATCGGCAGGAAACATCTCTGGGCGATGGCTACGTTGGCGTCATTCATCAGAATATCAAGATTGCTGACGGCTTTCTTCGAGCCGACGAAGACTTTGAAATTGCCCTCAAGAAGGTCACTTGGCGAGCCTACGATATCTTCCTCGCGTCCCTGGAATGTGTCGTCCGAGCAGAAAGACTGGGCAACGGCGCCATAGATTTCCTCCTTGCTCCCGTCATTGAGAGGATAAGAGTTCAGGGCCATGCTCTTCAGCGAATCAATTTCTTCCTGAAGGACGCAAGAAGCAGGGTCGCTCCTGTGCATGCTTGCACTGTTGGATTCCTGTCTGACATTGTATCTCGGCAGACCGATGACCATCTGTGTGATTTCGATGTCCAGTTCCTTTTCGGCTTCCCTGATGGCTCTTTTCAGCGGCTCGGAAGCCCTCTTGGGGTTGAATACGGTACTGTAGCGGATGCCGTCGGAAGCACTCTCCTTGTAGTAGAGCACTTCGATCTTGTCACCTGCTATTCTTGCGACGCTCAGAGCTATCTTCGATGACCCGAGGTCTGCGGTTGCAATATATCTTTCTTCCTGCATATGATTTGATTACTGTATTTTACACTGACAGTGGAGTACAAATTCATTTCACTGATTCTGTTGATGTAAACGCTTATCCTGGACAGTTTGCCTTCCAGGTCTGAAACGCTGCCGACGATGAACTGTTCATCCATCCCTTCAAGACGGAAGGAAATATCCCCGTTGTTGTCCATCAGGATCGCGGAGTACTTGTCTATCCATCCTTCTTTCTGTGATATCCTGACGAACTCGAGCAAATCCGTGATAGTGCCGGGACTGTCAGGGATGTCACCGCTTATCACCGGCACATCGACTGTGAAATCCCCGGCGAGAGGGAACTGCTGTCCGTTTCTGTCTATGTAGCAGCCGCTCCTGCCTGCAGGAGCTAACCGGATGGACGGCATCCTCTGCCAAAGCATAATATGGAGAACACCGTCATCCGTTATCCATACTTCAACGTCTTCAATATGAGCTTTGGAACGCAACGCGTTCTCAATGGAATTGACGTTTACGTCATTGATTTTCTGTCCTATGAAAGGCCCGTATTCCGTATCGATGACTTCCCTTATGTCGCTTTCCTTGAAGAAGCGGAGAGTGTCCATCATCTTTACCTCAAGGCTGCGGCATGACCCGGTGTCTCTAGCTTTCCTGCTCTCAGATGCAACGAACCGCATTCCGACGCAGAAGGCTGCGGCGAAAAAGACAAGCAGTATGCATTTGAGCGGGGTTTTCATTACTTCTTAAGGAGAAAATCGGTGATAGGTTCAATGAATCCGTCAATGTCTCCGGCTCCGAAAGTCACGAGAACGTCAAGGTCTTCTTTACGAATCAGACCCATAAGCTCTTCTTTCCGTATCATGACTTTTTCAGGAGCGGTGACTTTGTCATAGATTATCTTCGACGTGACACCAGGGATGGGTTCCTCGCGTGCCGGATAGATGTCAAGAAGCACAAGCTTGTCGACTTTGCTCAAAGCGGCGGCGAATTCGTCGGCGAAGTCCCTTGTCCTCGTGTAGAGGTGAGGCTGAAAAATCGCAGTGATCTTTCTTTCCGGGAAGATTTCCCTGATTGACGTGATTGTGCTTTCCAACTCGGCCGGATGATGGGCGTAGTCGTCAATGTATGTAAGTTCCGGAGTGTTGACGTGGACATCCAGACGACGTTTCACGCCACAGAATGTACCTATTGCGTGCTTGACTTTCTGTGCGTCCATTCCGTTGCAAAGACAGACGGCGGCAGCTGCAATGCTGTTCTCGACGTTGACTTTTCCGAGAACCCCGACCTTGATGCCCGGCAGGACTCCGCCGGGATATACCAGATCATAGGTATAATGCCCGGTAGCGTCCAGCCTGATGTTGTCTGCGTGACAGTCGGCCGCCTTGCTGTCAAGATGATAGGTGAAAACCTTTGTGTTGAGAAGTCCGAGATTCAGCCCCAATTTCGCCACAACAGTCTCCGATATCCGGGAAGCGAATTCGCGGAAGGCTTCCCGCATTGTTTCCACGTCTCCATAAATGTCAAGATGATCGGCATCCATCGCCGTGATTGCGGCGATGCAAGGGTGCAGCTGCAGGAATGACCTGTCATATTCATCCGCTTCCGCCACTATCGTCTTCGTCTTGCTGATAAGCAGATTCGTGTTGTAGTTCTTTGAAATGCCTCCGAGAAAAGCGGAACAACCGTCACCTCCTTCCGTGAGGATATGCGCAATCATAGTCGAAGTCGTCGTCTTTCCGTGGGTTCCCGCCACTGCAAGGCAATTCTGCCCTTCCGCTATTTCTCCGAGCATCTCGGAGCGTTTGAGAATCCGGTATCCGTGTGAAGATACGTACTGCCTTTCCTGCAGGGAAACCGGAACTGCGGGAGTGTATATGACAAGAGTGTTTTCAATGTCCTGCGGGATAAGGTCCGGCCTGTCGTCATAGTGCACCTTGATGCCTTCGCTGACCAAGGCCTTCGTAAGGCTGGATTCCGTGCGGTCGTATCCGCTGACATTCTTGCCCTTAAAGTTGTAGTACCTTGCGATGGCACTCATCCCGATGCCACCGATGCCGATCAGGTAAATGTTGTCGTACTCTCTTTTCATACCAGTTTATAGACCTCCTCTGCTATACTTCCGGCTGCGTTCAGGCGGGCCAGAGGCTTGATGTTGTTTTCAATTTCCTTTATTCTCCCATCGTCGTGGATCAGGGTCATCGCTTCTTCCAGTAATTTTCCGACCGCCTCGCTGTCTTTGACTATGATACCCGCTCCTTTGTTGACAAGTGCCATTGCATTGTGTGTCTGATGGTCTTCAGCCACATTGGGAGAAGGAACGAATATGGCCGCTTTTGACGTTGCGCATATTTCAGAAATGGATGACGCTCCGCTTCTCGAAATAATAACGTCCGATGCGGCATATGCCAGGTCCATCCTGCCGATGAAATCGCTGTGGTGGATGAAAGGAAGATCCCTTCCTGCCATAAAATCATCCACGCCCTTCTTATAATAGCGTCCGCACTGCCAGAGGACCTCCACGTCATCTCCGCCGGGACAGCCGTCTCCGATCCATTTCCTCATAGCCTTGTTCAGCGTGCCGCTTCCGAGGCTGCCTCCCACGACCAAAAGATGCTTCCGGCCTTTGTCCAGTTTGTAATATTCAAGGCCTTCTTCTCTGTCGGCATTCGTGTACGGGTGCATTTCAGAGCGAATGGGGTTGCCTGTGAACACAATCTTTTCTGCCGGGAAAAATCTGTCCATCCCGTCATAGGCGACGCAGACTCTGCCTGCTCTGCTGCCCAGAAGCTTGTTGGTAAGTCCGGCAAAGCCGTTCTGCTCCTGAATCAGGGCAGGTACTTTTTTCCTTACGGCTGCGAAAAGCAGGGGAGCACTGGCGTATCCGCCCACTCCGATGGCGATGTCCGGCTTGAACTCATCAATGATCTTGCCTGCCATCCGGATGCTCTTGACTATCTTGAACGGCACCTGGATGTCATTGATGATATTGTGCAGATTCAGCTGACGCTGGATGCCTACAATCGGCAGCCCCACTATCCTGTATCCTGCAGCCGGGACTTTTTCCATCTCCATCTTGCCTTCAGCTCCGACAAACAGGATATCCGTTTCCGGATTGAGTTCCTTCAGTTTGCCTGCAATGGATATCGCCGGAAAGATATGCCCGCCGGTCCCTCCTCCGCTGATTATTACCCTGAGTTTCTTATATTCCATATTATTGCTCCGATTCAAATTTATCCGGTGTATTGCTCTCGATGAGCGGTCCTTCTTTCTTCTGTTCTCTGGCAATCTTCCTCCCGGCGATGCGGCTTACGGACAGTATTATGCCGAACGCGAGCGAGAAGCACAGAAAAGCAGAATTGCCGTGACTGATCATCGGCAGGGTCTGGCCGGTAAGGAATCCTATGTCCGAATTGATAATCATATGCATGAACGCCTGTCCTGTAATCAGGAGGCACAGCCCCGCAACCACAACCTTTCCGTAGTAGTCATCGCAGTTCCTTACTATGATGGAACCCCTGGCCAGCAGGCTGACATACAACAGGATGATCATAATGCCGCCGATCAGCCCGTATTCTTCAATGATGAAACTGTACACGTAGTCCTCGGAATATATGGGAACCACATATCTCTGTGTGCTTTGTCCCGGGCCCTTGCCTATCAAGCCTCCCTGATGTATCGCGATTTTGGCGCTGTTCATCTGCCTGATTTCATCAAGCAGTTCATAGTACTCGACGGAACCCTCCTTGCTTGCCAGGAACTTCTCCTCGTCGCTTGCATTTTCGCCGTCAAGCCTGCTGAGGACAGTCTCGAATCTGTCGAAATACTCGCCCTTACTGATAAGGAATGTCCCGAAGGCCAGCCCCAGTCCCGTGATACCCGTCAGCAAAAGAATCGCGGCATCAATTTTTCTCGGGCTTCCGATGGCTACGGTCAGGAACATGATACCTCCTATGAAGATTGCACTGGAAGTGCCTCCGCACCATATCACGCAGAGGCAGGTCAATATGAAAGGAAGATATATGAACAGAATATTCCGCAGCAGCATGTTCCTGACGAAATCAAGTTTGTGCTCTTTCCTCGCTGTCAGAGCCCATGCCATATATGCGACCATTGCGATTTTCGTGACCTCGAAAACGTGTATCTGAAGCCCGGCGATGCTCAATGTTCTGGTTGCATAGTTGATGGTCTGGGCATGGACCAGAGGATTGTCCACTTTGAAGACAAGGCACAGCAGAAGGATCAGGGATAGAGGGAATCCGCAGGCTGAAAGAGCCTTGAATACATTGATATTCTTGATGTTATAGCAGATAAGAATAAGTCCCAGACCTAATGCGACCACCGCCATCTGTTCTTTTACAAGGTCAAGACGGGTCTCTCCCGGTCTGAGCAGCTGGGACGTTGAGGAGAAAATCACCACAATGGAGAATAGAATCAGCAGCAAGGTGATGATCCATACCACCTTGTCCCCTTCAAGATTGTCAATGAAGTTCCAGAATGTGCCTTTCTTGCCGCTCATCAATCTATAATCTTCTTACTGCTTCTTTGAATTGGTCCCCTCTGTCCTCGTAACATGTGAACAGGTCGAAACTTGCGCAGCACGGACTGAGAAGTACCACATCGCCTGCGCAGGCCATGCCGCTTGCCGCTTTGACTGCCTCGGAGGCGGATCGGGTGTCGACAATGTTGTCTTTTCCGACTATGTCCCCGAAAGCGGCATGAATCTTTGTGTTGTCCACGCCGAGGCAGACAATGCCCTTAACCTTGCTTCTCACCAGTCCGTTCAGGACAGAATAGTCATTCCCCTTGTCCGTGCCTCCCACTATCCAGACAACCGGTCTTGTCTGGCACTCCAGAGCGTACCATGCTGCATCTACGTTCGTTGCCTTGGAATCATTGACGTACAGAACGTCTTTTATGCTGAGTACCGGCTCGAGACGGTGCTCGATAGGCTGGAATGTCTTCAGACTTGAGCGGATGACGACATCGTCAATCCCTGTGGCCTTCGCGGCAAGTGCGGCTGCCATGGAATTGTAAATGTTGTGTTTCCCTCCGAGTGCCAGGTCTTCAATAAAAATCTCGCTCTCGCTCTTTTCATACTTGACAATGATTCTGCCATTGTCAAGATATGCGCCCTGCTCGACCTTGCCCTGCTGGGTGAAAGGCAGCATCTTGGCTTTCATTACAATCTTGCTGAGATGCTCTATGGTGATGGCATCGTCAGAGTCGAATATGAAGCAGTCCTCGGGACGGAGGTTCTGTGTAATGCGGAATTTCGAAGCCGTATAGTTCTCTATCTTATGGTCGTACCTGTCAAGATGGTCCGGGGTGATATTGGTGATGACAGCTATGTCGGGACGGAAATTGTAACAGTTGTCAAGCTGGAAACTGCTGATTTCCAAGACATAGTAGTCGTGCTTTTCTGTGGCTACCTGCAAAGCGTAACTTTTGCCGATATTCCCTCCCAGACCTACGTTGAGACCCGCCTGCTGAAGAAGGTAGTAGATCACGGATGTAGTGGTAGTCTTGCCGTTCGAGCCGGTGATGCAAATCTTCTTGGCATTGTCATACCTCGATGCGAATTCTATTTCGGATATGACGGGCGTTCCCTGTGCCGCAACCTGTCTGACCATCGGTGCGGTGGAAGGGATGCCCGGACTCTTGATGATTTCATCAGCATTGAGTATCAGGCCGGAAGTGTGTCCTCCCTGCTCAAAAGGAATGCCCCAGTCCTTCAGGACCTTGACGTACTCTTCTTTAATCTTTCCGTTGTCGGAAAGGAAGACGTCAAATCCTTTGACTTTTGCGAGCACTGCGGCTCCGACGCCGCTTTCGGCTCCACCCAGAACAACAATTCTTGACATATTATCGTTTATCTAAGTTTCAACATTGCAAGTGAACCGATTGCCAGAAGTATGGCTACCAGCCAGAATCTGACGACAATCATAGGTTCAGGAATCCCTTTCTTCTGATAGTGGTGATGGATAGGGGCCATAAGGAACAGCCTCTTTCCTTCGCCGTATTTCTTCTTCGTGTGTTTGAAATGGGATTTCTGCAGAATGACCGACACGCTTTCGATCAGGAAGATTCCGCAGAGGATAGGCAGCAGCAACTCCTTCCTTATCAGAACAGCACTGACCCCGATGACACCTCCTATTGTCAGACTTCCGGTGTCGCCCATGAAAACCTTTGCAGGATAGGTGTTGTGCCACAGGAAGCCCAACAGGGCTCCGACGAAAGCGGACATGAAGATTGCAACCTCGCCGGACTCCGGAATGTACATTATGTTCAGATAGTCCGAATTGATAAGGTTGCCTCCAAGGTAGGCAAGCACTCCGATCACGATTCCAACTATCGCAGACGTCCCTGCTGCCAGACCGTCCATCCCGTCAGTAAGGTTGGCCCCGTTTGAGCAGGCGGCAATGACGATGATGATCATCAGCATATAGATACCCCAGCTGCAGTATGTCCCGATCTGTCCCCTGAAAGGCGAAAGCCAGGAGTAATCGAATTCGTGCGCTTTGACGAATGGAATGGTGGTTACGATTTCATCCATCTTGATAGATGGGCTGAAACACATTGCCAGCGCTATGACAAGGCCGAGCGAGAACTGCCCGATAAGTTTGACTTTAGGGCTGAGTCCGTCTTTGTTGTGCTTTATGACCTTGATGTAGTCATCCGCAAAGCCAAGGGCTCCGCACCAGACCGTCGTCAGTATCAGAAGCTGCACATATATGTTTCCCAGATCGCATACAAGCAGGACAGAAACCAGTAGGGAAAGGATGATGATTATTCCTCCCATTGTGGGAGTCCCTTTCTTCTGTACTTCTCCGTCAAGACCGAGATTCCTGATGTTTTCTCCGATCTGATGACGCTGGAGCGCTGCGATTATGCTCTTTCCTGCGAAGAATGCGATAAGCATGCTTATGACATTTGCGAGCATAGCCCTGAAAGAAAGGAAATTCATCAGCCCCATTCCCGGGATGTCGCATTCTTTGATGTAATTATAGATATGGTATAGCATAGGCCCTGTTATGATATGGAATCAAATACTTCAACAACGATTTCTTTCTCGTCAAAGTGAAGCTTCTCTTTTCCGAGAATCTGATATGTCTCGTGGCCCTTTCCGGCCAGAAGGATGGTTGAACCGGCAGGGGAGAGCAGTATTGCGGTGCGGATTGCTTCCCTGCGGTCCGGGATGCAGACAGTTTTTGAGAGTCCCTCAGGAGAGAATCCTTTCCTGATGTCTTCAATGATATCTTCAGTTCGTTCCGTGCGGCTGTTGTCGGAAGTGACGAATATCCGGTCGGCATATTTTTCGCTCACCGCGGCCATTTCAGGACGTTTTGTCCTGTCCCTGTCTCCCCCGCAGCCGAAAAGACAGACAAGTTCTTTTTCGAGAGCCACGTTCCTGAGAGTCTTCAATACGTTTTCCAGCGCATCCGGAGTGTGGGCATAGTCAATGACGACGTTCAATTCCCGCGGCCCCCTTATCACGTCCAGCCTTCCCGGAGCCGACTCAAACTTGGAAATGGCGACCAGAGCCTCTTCCTTTCGGACGCCGAGGGCGACTGCGGCACTGTAGATTGCAAGTACATTGCAGGCGTTGTGCGCTCCGACGAGCTTGGTCCATATTTCTGTTCCGTCCACTTTCAGCATCATTCCCTCGAAACTCTCCTCCATGATGCGGCAGTTGTGGTCCGCCAATGATTTGCAGGAATATGTCACAATAGAGGCTTTCGTGTTCTGAACCATAACGGAGCCGTTGCGGTCATCAGCATTCGTGATGGCGATTGCATCACTTCCGAGGTCATCGAAGAATTTCTTCTTGCATCTGAGGTATTCCGCAAAGGTCTTATGGTAGTCCAGGTGGTCGTGGGTGAGATTTGAGAAGATACCTATCCTGAATTCGAGGCCTGCGACCCTCTCCTGCTCGATGCCTATCGAACTGACTTCCATGAAACAGTATTCGCAACCTGCATCAAGCATTTCGCTGAGCAGAGAATTGATGGTGATGGGATCGGACGTAGTGTTTGCTGTCTCGCTTCGTTTCCGGCCGACATAATTGGCTATCGTCGAGAGCAGGCCGCACTCATATCCCAGATTGCGGAACATATTGTACAACAGTGTCACCGTAGTGGTCTTTCCATTGGTCCCGGTGATTCCGACAAGATTGAGCTTGCCTGAAGGGTGTCCGTAGAAATTGTCGGCGCACAGCGCCAGTCCTTTCCTGTCTGCATCTATCACGGCTGAAGCTCCGTTGGCCATTGCCGCTTCAATGTAGTCGTGGCCATCCCCGCTGCAACCTTTCACGGCGATGAAAGCGGATCCGGGACAAGCCTTGCGCGAGTCACAGCATATCGATGTGATATCGCTTCCGGCATTGCCGTTGATAATGGCCGCTCCTGTTCCCTTTATTATATCTTCTAGTCTCATCTGCGTCAGCTATAACGTTTCTCTCCAGTACGGATCGATTCTCTGCAATTCATCAATTATTGTCTTGACAGTCTTTGCGGGATACCCTGAGCCGTAGAAGCTTCTTTTCGAGAGCTCGGAATATACTACCGCGATTATGGTGTATCTCGGATCATCCGCCGGGAAGAATCCCACAAAAGTTCCCTGATTCTTCTTTCTGCCGTCAGGCATCTCATATTTCCCGTTGGAAAGGACGACCCTTGAAGTTCCGGTCTTGCCGGCAACGTCGTAGTCTTTCAGCACCTTGGCGGTTCCTTCTGATGTCACACCTTTCAATCCTTCCGTAAGTATTGCCGCCGTGGCCGGGGAGCATATGGCGGAATCGAGTATGCAAGGCTCGAATTTCCTGATAATCCTGCCGTCCTTCTCTATGTCTTCGACTATATATGGCTTCATCATACGCCCCTTGCCTGCTATGGCATTATAGAAATTGACAATGTGGAGGGGGGATTCCGTGATACTGTAGCCCATTGCGACCGATCCGAGGTCGTGCTTGTTCCAGTATTTGGAATCAGGCTCCGTAAAGTTCGGTTTCGCCAGCCCCACGAGGTCGAAGTCAAAGGCGTCAGCGAGATGGTATTTGCGGATATGATTGTAGAAATCTTCCCTGTGGCTTGCATAATGCGTGATGGCAAGGTAGCGGAAAGCATAGTTTGAAGAAATCTCCACACAGTACAGAAGCGGAATCTGATTTGTGTGGTGCTCCCGTTCGTAATCGAGGATATGCTCATCGGCTGCATACCTGTATCCTTCAATCACGCCGTGATTGCCGGGGATGCACTCATCCAGGGAATGCACATATCCGTCCTCAATTGCAGACATAAGGGTGCTCAGCTTGAAAACGGATCCGGGCTCTCCCATTCTGCCTATCGCAAGATTGAAGGTCTCATCCAGATTTCCTTCATCGTCCCTGAGAAGGTTGACCATCGCTCTGATGGCGCCTGTCTTGACATCCATCAGAATGACGCAGCCGCCCTCGATATCATGGTCTTCGCTGATCTGCTCCCTGAGGGCACGGTCGGCAATCTCCTGATATTCGATATTGAGGGTGGACCTGACGTCATTGCCGTCTTCGGCTGCCACGAAAGTGCTGTCGAAATCCTGCACTCGCCCCATATCGGAGACACGCAGCCACTCTTCTCCGACCTTGCCTGACAGATATTCGTCATACTGCCCTTCTATGCCGACATACCTGTTGCCCACGCCGGTATCCTCATCCCTGATGAAACCTATGGCCCTTGATCCAAGACGTCCGTAAGGGTAACGCCTGACATTCTTGTTGATATCTCTTTTCCTGAGAATGAGCCCGCCTTTGTTTGTGCCATCTCTGAAAAGAGGGAACTGTTTCACTTTCTCGAAGGTCTGTTTGTCTACAGGATGTCCGAACACGACGAATCCGTTGCCCCTTTCCCTGTTCCTCTTTATGGAATTGTAGTACCAGCTCGCCTTGTGCTCCGGGAACAGTTCCGACAGGCTGACGGAAAGCTCCCTGGCTTTTGACATCCACTCGTTTTCAAGAGAATCCCTCTTGCGGGCGTCCTTGATGTTTGCAAATTCCTTTTTTCTGACAGAGCAGTCCATACAGATTCTGTATCTCCTGACAGTGAGGGCCAGTGTGCGTCCGTTGCAGTCGAGGATATCCCCTCTGGCGGATTCTATTTCCTTTCTGGTGCTGCGGGGAGTAAGGGCACGCTCAATCTTCGGATTGGGTTTGTATATTACCTGAATGTACACAAGGCGACCTATCAGACATAGTGAGACCAATAGCAGAAACACGTAGAATGCGTACAGGGCGATGCCTATACGATCACGTTTTGTTTTAGATTTGCCTTGTCTTGCCATTTAATCCTTTATTACGGCCGCCGGCTTCCGGGCATCGTGAAGTTCCGATCCCATACGGGCCAGCCTTTTCTCTATTTCACCTCTGCGGTGCAGTTCTTCCAGTTCGAACCTGTATTGAGCGTTAATCATCTGAAGGTCATCGATGGTCTCATAGTTCTCTTCCACTTTATGGAGCGAGAGGTCAACCATCATACTGAGCCAGATGGCAATGCTGAACACGAAAAAGCAGAAAATGATATGCACCATATATTTCCCTACATTCAGCTTGAGCAGGAACTTCCCCTGAAGAACTGCCAATGCGCTGTTCCTCAGAAGCAAAAGCAATTTTTTAAAACCCCGTTTCATTCCTGCTGTTTCTTTTCTGCGATCCGGAGCTTTGCGCTCCTTGCCCGCGTGTTGTTTTCAATTTCATCCTCCCCGGGAAGAACAGGTTTGCGGTTCACCGCCTTCAGGGGAGTCTCGCTTCGTCCGAAAATGTCTTTTTTCTCTTCACCATCCACATTGCCGGTCTTGATGAAATTCTTGACCATCCTATCCTCCAGAGAGTGGTATGTTATGACCACAAGTCTTCCGCCGGCTTTAAGGGACTTTGCGGCCCCCTCAAGAAACTTTTCGAGAGACCTCATTTCCTGATTTACCTCAATCCTGAGTGCCTGGTACACTTTGGCGAGGTATTTGTGCTCGGCGAAAGACGGCAGGGCGGCAGCAATGGCATTGTCGAGGTCGTCTGTGGTGGTGAGGGAAGATTTGGAGCGGCCGGCAACGATAAGCTGTGCGAGACGTCTGGAATTTTCCACTTCTCCATAGATTCTGAAAATCCTTTCCAATTCTTCTTGCGTATAAGAATTGACAATGTCGGCTGCTGTAGTGCTGCCCTGCACGTTCATTCGCATATCGAGCGGAGCGCTATAGCGGAAAGAGAACCCCCTGTCCGCGGTGTCAAACTGATGTGATGACACTCCGAGGTCAGCCAGAATGCCGTCAAACCCTTCTGCAGCTTTCAGAAGAGAGTAGTTGTGTATAAATCTGAAATTGTTGTGAACCAGCGAGAAACGCTCGTCATCAATGGCGTTTGCCAGTGCATCTTCATCTCTGTCGAATGCGACAAGCCTGCCTCTCCCGCTGAGCCTGCGCATTATTTCACGGCTGTGCCCGCCTCCGCCGAAGGTGGCGTCAGCATATATGCCGTCCGGATTCTGCACCAGGGCGTCAATGCTTTGAAATAGAAGAACGGGATTGTGATATTCGCTCATTGTTCTTGCCTTCTATTTGCGGGAGAGGCTTTGTGCAATGGCGACATAATCTTCTTTAGAAACTTTTGAACTTTCGAATTTCTCTGCGGCCCAGATTTCTATCTTGAAGTTGACGCCAAAGAAAACCACGTCTTTGGTTACACCTATTGCGTCAAGAAGATATCTGGAAATAGAGATGCGCCCCAATTTGGCGTCCGGCTCCACCACGTCACAGTCACGCATGTATTCCCTCCAGAATTGCACATGCTTCGGATTGAAAAAATCCAGACTCTCTCTGATCTTTTCCGCCTCGCGCTCCCACTCTTCGTAGGACCACATCTCAAGACAGCCGTCATAGAGACTCTTTTTGATGACAAACCTCATGTCGCCTCCCGGAGGAACGGCTCCCTTGAGCGGCGCAGGGAACACGAGTCTCCCCTTGTCGTCAACCTTGGAACTGTATTTTCCGATGAATGTGACCATATTTCTTATACGCAAGCGCAAAGATAGAGAAAAATTTTACACTTTATTCCACCTGATTACATAATTTTCCACACTTTGTCAAAATTTTGCATTTCCCGGAAAAATCATATACCTTCGCGGAAATTAACAACACTGTTAAACAAAACTGTTAATATTCCTTATGAACAGAAAAGACAACAAGGAGGCAGACATCCTCAGGGCAGCGGAAAAACTCTTTGCCCAAAAGGGATACAAAGAGGCTACGACCACGCTGATTGCTTCCGAGGCGGGAGTCACCCATGCGATGCTCCACTACTATTTCAGGACAAAAGAGCAGATTTTCCTCAAAGTGCTTGACCTGTACGTAAACGAGATTATCGCAGATCTGAAGGCCATCATGGTGCCGGAGTCGTATGACATAGGCTTGATACGCAGGGTCACTGAGATATGCTTCGACTTTTTTTCCCGTCATCGCGGGCATCTGACGCTTCTTATGGAAATGTCCGGGGAAAAACCCCGGATACTGGAAGATAACATTTCCAGAATCAGCCTTTTCCTGGGCAGTTCGATGAATGCCCATCGGGAAAGGATCGAGAAGGCGGTACGGGACGGAGTGATAAAGGAAATCACCTTCCACGAACTGCTTGTGGACATTGTCAGCGTCTGCGCCGCTCCATTTGTGTTCAGCCCGATGATTTCATACTTCGCAGGAATGGATGATGCCCAGCTGGAAGCTTTTATGGAAAGACGGAAGAGGGAAGCGGTGGAAATGATTTCAGGCAGACTTCAACCGGTAGGAAAATAAAACCATTATGATAAACAGGAAACTTTCGCTCATCATTGTCCTGTTACTGACTGCGTCTCAGGCAGGATTTGCCATCGACATCGATGAATGCATACGTATGGCTTATGACAATTATCCACAGATAGAGGAGTACGAACTGATAGAGATGTCGAGAAAATATGACCTTGGCAATGCCGCACTGGCATGGGTGCCGCAGCTCTCGGTGTCTGGAAAGGCCGGCTGGCAGTCCACGGTAGTGGAGATGCCTTTCGATATTCCCGGTTTCAAGTTCGACATTCCTCATGACCAGTACGGCCTGACTGCAGATGTCAACCAGCAGATATGGGACGGCGGCGCGAGTCAAGCGAAACGCAATCTGGCGGATGCGGGCGCAGAGGTCAAAAACAGGCAGCTTGAGGTGAATATGTATTCGATCCGCTCGCGTGTCCAGAATATCTATCTGAGTATAATGCTGATTGACAAGCAGCTCGGTCTGAATGACGTGCTCTGCGAAAATCTGAGGAGAAATCTCAGTGAAATCGAAGCAATGTTGGAGGAAGGTGTGGCGTATGAATCGGACCGTGACCAGATAAAGGTGAGTATTCTTTCCTGCGAGCAGCAGAAGGTGGGGCTTGAGACCGACCGCCGGGCCTATGTCCGTATGCTCAGCCTGCTTATCGGGAAGGATTTGGAGGGGGAGATCCTGACAGAGCCGTCGGTTGATATGGGAACGGATGCGGGCACGGAGATCCTGCGCCCTGAAATCGCTTTGTACGATGCCCAGGCTCTGCAGATCCGCAGGCAGAAGGAACAGCTCTCGGCAGCCGTTTCCCCACGTTTGAACCTGAGCCTTCAGGCAGGATACGGCCGTCCGGGACTGAATATGCTGTCAAATGAGTTTGACCCTTATTTTATGGCCGCCCTCAAGTTGCAGTGGAATTTCGGCTCGTTGTATACTCTTGGAAACGACCGCAGGAAAGCGGATGCCGATGCCAGGAAAGTGGAACTCAGCAGAAAAAGTTTTCTGTTGAACACTTCTGTCGAAGCGCTGCAGAAGAGAAGCGAGGTTGAAAAGGCTGCGGATGTGCTGGAACGCGACGGTGACATAATCAGCCTGAGAAGAAAAATCACGGAGACGGCGGAACAGCAGTACAAGGAAGGGATAATCAAGATGAACGATTATCTGAGCCTGCTGGACGAGGAGTACAAGGCTCGTCTGAACTGCAGTGTCCACGGAGTACAGTATACAATGGCGGTTCTGGACCTTCAGAATACACTCGGAATTGAGAACAAATAAAAGACCTACGATATGAAAGAAAAAATATTATTGATTGCAGCAGCCGCTTCCGGAATCATGGCTGTCCTGTCCTGCAGTAGAGAGATTGATTTTGATGCCTGCGGCCGGATTGATGCCACTCAGGTGACAGTATCCGCGGAGAGCAACGGGAAGATTCTTGATCTTGAACTTGAGGAAGGGGACAGGCTGAGCGCAGGCCAGGTGGTCGGCTGTATCGACACTATGCAGATATCCCTTCAGATCAAAGAGCTGAAACAGCGTATCGAAGGGTCCGGATCCAGACTGGTGGACATCAGGACGCAGAAGGAACCTGACGTCAGCCAGCTTGCCAGTCTGGAAAACGATCTGGCGCGTTACAGCAAACTGCTTGCGGGCAATGCCGCCACGCAGAAACAGGTGGATGACCTCAAGGACAAGATTGCTGTCCTCAAGGCGAAGATTTCCGCCCAGGACCAGAGTTGGTCAAGAAATAACTCGACGGTGCAGTCCGACATCAGGATGTATGAGATTCAGCTTGCCCAGAAAGAAGACCTGCTTTCCAAGTGCCATATCTCCGCTCCCGTATCGGGCACGGTGCTGGCGAAATATGCGGAGACCGGCGAAAACGTGACCTCGGGAAAACCCCTCTTCAAGATAGCGGATATGGATAGAACCTACGTGCGGGCCTATTTCACCACTGTCCAGCTCTCCGGCCTCAAGCTCGGAGACACTGTGACCGTGATTCCTGATGACGGCAGCCAGTCTCCCAAGAAATACGAAGGACGTATCAGCTGGATATCGGATCAGGCGGAGTTCACTCCGAAAAATATCCAGACGCGCGACGAGCGTGCCGATATGGTATATGCCGTCAAGGTTATGGTTCCCAATGACGGAAGCCTTCGTCTTGGAATGTTCGCCTACATCAAAAAGTAGAATATGCAGGAGAGATCGGCAATCAGGGTCGAGGGTATCAGCAAGTCATACAAAGATACCAAGGCGCTCCAGGACATCAATCTCGATATCCATCAGGGCGAGATTTTCGGACTGATAGGACCGGACGGCGCCGGAAAGACCACGCTTTTCAGGATATTGACGACGCTGACCCTGCCGGATGAAGGACATGCGGAGGTCAATGGAAACGATGTGGTCGGCGGCTACGAGGCCATACGCAGGACCATCGGTTATATGCCCGGACATTTCGCCCTGTACCAGGACCTCAGTGTGGCGGAGAACCTGGATTTCTATGCGACGGTATTCGGCACTACGGTGGAGGCCAACTACGATACTATCAAGGAAATATATTCTCAGATAGAGATGTTCAGGGACAGAAAGGCGAAGAACCTGTCCGGAGGAATGAAACAGAAGCTGGCTCTTTGCTGCGCTTTGGTACACAAGCCGGACGTGCTGTTTCTGGATGAACCTACTACCGGTGTGGATGCGGTCAGCCGGAAGGAGTTCTGGGCTATGCTCGCCAGGATCAAGGCTTCCGGAGTCACGATATTCGTATCGACGCCGTATATGGACGAAGCCGGGTTGTGCGACAGGATCGCCCTGATCCACAACGGTAAAATAATAGACAGGGGTACTCCTGAGGAAATTGTATCACGTTACCCGGACAGACTCTATTCAGTCAGGGGCGACAATATGTTCAGGATATTGAACGTGCTCAGGCCTTTGGAGGGTGTACTGCGTTGCAGTTCTTTCGGCTGCGAGTGCCATATAGCCGTGACTCCTGACGGACCTGAAGGGAGGTATCTTCTCGATGCGCTCGAAAAAGCCGGACTTTGCGGTTGCAGCGTGGAGGAGATCAGGCCGGGGATCGAGGACTGCTTCATAAGACTTTCATAATTTATGGATAGTGACAACAAATCAGTGATAATCAGGAATCTCGTCAAGAAATTCGGTGACTTTACAGCAGTTGACAATATTTCTTTCGAGGTGGCAAAGGGGGAAATTTTCGGCTTTCTCGGGGCTAACGGAGCCGGGAAGACGACGGCTATGCGCATACTCTGCGGCCTCAGCAGGCCTACTTCAGGCGACGGGACGGTGGCGGGATACAGCATTAACAAAGAGCAGGAAAAGATTAAGAGACACATAGGCTATATGAGCCAGAAATTCTCCCTTTATCCCGATTTGAAAGTATTTGAAAACATAGAGCTCTTCGGTGGAATCTATGGTCTGACCGATAAACGGATATCCGAAAAGACCGACACAATGCTCAAGGCCCTTTCGATGGAAAAGGCACGCGATATGTTTGTCCGCGACATGCCGCTCGGATGGAAGCAGAAACTCGCGTTCAGCATCGCAATGGTGCACGACCCGCAGATAGTATTCCTCGACGAACCGACAGGCGGCGTGGACCCGGTGACACGAAGAAGTTTCTGGGAGATGATTTACAAGGCGGCTTCGGAAGGAGTCACCGTATTCGTGACTACCCACTATATGGATGAAGCGGAATATTGTGACCGCGTGTCTGTGATGGTTGACGGCAGGATAGAGGCCATAGGCTCTCCTGCGAGCCTTAAAGAGAAGTACGGCACTTCGGATATGGACGGAGTCTTTACCAAAATAGCCGGTAGGGCTGAAAGAGGACAATGAAAGAGATATTTGCGTTTATACTCAAGGAGTTCAGGCATATCTTCCGGGACAGGAGGACGACTCTGATCGTGCTTGTGATGCCGGTCGTACAGATAGTGCTGTTCGGATTCGCCATAAGTACCGAGGTTCACAACGCCGTGATAGACGTGGTGGGTGACTTGTCGGACCCCGAGGTAATGAAGATCGTGGAGCGCATCGACAACAACGAATACCTCGAGACAGGAGAGTTTCTTCATTCTTTGCCGGAAGTGGAGACAAGACTGCGCAAGGGCAAGGCTAAGGCGGCAGTATGCTTTGAAGACAACTTTGAGGACAGGCTCCACTCTGACGGCAGGGGAGTCATATCCATTATCAGTGACGGCGCCGACCCGAATACGGCCCAGATAGTGACCAATTATGTGAAAGGCGTCATACAGTCGGAACAGACGGAAATCAACACCTCGATGACGGCATCCACTGGAAGCGTATCAATGCGCCCCAACGTGCAGCTGATGTACAATCCTGCGATGAATTCCTCGTACAATTTCGTGCCGGGAGTAATGGGCCTCGTCCTTATGCTCATCTGTACGATGATGACTTCCGTATCTATTGTCAAGGAAAAGGAGCTCGGCACTATGGAGCTTGTGCTGGTTTCTCCGGTGAAGCCATTCTGGATAATCCTCAGCAAGCTGATACCATATCTGGCGCTGTCCATAGTCAACTTCGCCAGTGTTCTTCTGCTGGCCGTCTATGTGATGGACGTGCCTGTCAAGGGAAGCATCGCCCTGCTCTCCCTCGTGTCCATAGTGTTCGTAGGTTCGTCGCTTGGACTTGGCCTGCTTGTGTCCGTCATTTCTTCTACCCAGCAGACTGCGATGCTGCTTTGCGGAATGGGTCTCACGATGCCTACGATGATGCTCTCCGGCATCATATTCCCATGTGAAAGCATGCCGGTTGCCCTTCAGATTTTTTCTGATATCATCCCGGCCAAATGGTTTATCATAATGGTCAAGAAGATAATGATCCAGGGCGCGGGCTTCCAAGCCATAATCAAGGAATTCTGTGTGCTCGGCTCTATGATGGTGCTGCTCCTTTGGGTCAGTATCAGAAAATTCAAGACAAGACTCTGACGGCTATGTGGAAGTATCTTTTGAAAAAGGAATTCAGACAATTCCTCCGTGATCCGGGGATGCCGCGAATGGTGTTGATGTTCCCGTTCCTCATCATTCTTGTTTTTCCGTATGCAGCCAATATGGAGGTGCGGAACATAAAGTTGGCGATGGTCGACAATGACCGTTCCGACCGGTCCGGACTTCTTATGGAGAAGTGCGAGTCATCCGGATATTTTGAAGTGAAATCCGTCTCGGCCTCACCCGAAGAGGCCCGCAGAATGATGGATGACGGCAGGATAGATGCCATACTGACCATCGACCCCGGCTTCGGAAAGTACATTGAGAGCACAGGCCCGGTGCAGGATGCAATGCCCGTCGGAATCAAGGTCAACACCGTCAACGGCACTAGGGGGAATATCGGCTCCCAGTATCTCAATGCCTGTATTACAAGTTTCGTGATGTCGGAAAAGGGGATGGATTCATCACAGTCTTCTCAAGTGGAGATAAGGGAGAGCTATATGTACAACCAGTTCATGGATTACAAACTGTTTATGATCCCGGCTCTGATTGTGATTGCCATAACCATGATGTGCGGTTTCCTGCCCGCGCTCAACATCGTGTCGGAAAAGGAGAAGGGAACTATCGAGCAGATCAATGTGACTCCTGTCAGCAAGACGGCTTTCATCGTGTGTAAAATGGTGCCGTACATCGCAGTTGCGTACTTTATGGTATTCTCCTGCCTTCTGCTCTCCTGGATTGTATTCGGCTACGGCTGCGCGGGCAGTCTGCTGGATATCATAATCTTCACTTTCGCTCATATACTGGTAATGTCATCCTTCGGTCTTCTTGTATCCAACTATAGCGAGAATGCCCAGCAGGCCATGTTCATAATCTGGTTCTTCAGTATGGTGTTCATGCTTATGAGCGGAATCTTCACTCCAATTGAATCGATGCCGGCGTGGGCAAAGGCAATAACCTATGCCAATCCTCTTACGTACTATGCCGATGCCATGCGCGGCATATGCCTCAAGGGCAGCACGCTTGCCGATACCTGGCTCGATCTGGTATGCCTGCTGGGAATAGGGGGCCTTACAACCACCTGGGCCGTGCTCAGCTATCATAAGACCAATTGACAACTGCAAGTGTTGTGCGGTATGATTTTGAATAATGGAAAAAAGGGATAAATTTGTAATAATCCTGAGAGACTGTTATCAAATAGTGATTGGAATCCGCAATATTTTTACGACAGGTACGTTTGCGGCCGCGATTCTGGCGACAGCATCCGTATTTGTCGCTTTTGAAGGAGTCTGGGGGACGGCTTTGCATCGCCACTGGACCTTCATCGTCATCGTCATCCTTATGCTGCTTTCCCTCGGATGCGCGGCATTTGAAGACTTCAAAAAGAAATCTTACGGTTCACTGTCGGGCCATCTCGGACTCTTCCTGATCCTCTTCGGAGGCCTTGCAGGTGCGCCCGACCGTGTGGAAATGCAGCTGGTGCTGTTCAATGGCGAAGAAGAAGAGCTGCCCCTCCCGTTCAGCTTGTCACTGAACGATTTCAGGATTGATTATTATGAGGACGGAACCAGCCCCAGGCAATATACAAGCATCCTGTCGGTTGATGGGAATACTATGCAGACCTGCGTCAATCACCCTTGCCGCTACAGGGGATACCGCATCTATCAGTCAGGATACGATGCCGACTCCGGCAGGTACAGCATCCTGAAAATCGTCCGCGATCCGTGGCTGCCGCTTCTGACCGTCGGCGCCCTGATGCTTGTCATAGCCGCATTCATCGGCCTGAAACAGGCCTGGAACAGTTGGAAAATCCTGGTAGGGGCATTGGGGTTGGCAGCGGTCTTTGCCGTCATATCCGTCGCCCGCATCAATTTCGGCACCCTGATGCCGGCGCTCCGCAGTCTTTGGTTCGTACCGCATCTGATAGTATATATGCTGGCGTACGCCGTAATGGCAATCTCCGTGATATTCGGAATCATCTCACTGTTTTCCGCAAAAGTGTCCCGGGATCTGTCCGGGAGACTGCTCCGCACGGCGTCTTCGCTGCTGCTCATAGGTATGGTCTGCGGAGCGGTCTGGGCCAATCAGGCCTGGGGGAATTACTGGACCTGGGATGCCAAGGAATGCTGGGCCGCAGTTACCTGGCTTCTGACTCTCGCAGGAATGCATCTTCCGAAGAAGAAGTTTACCCTGATCTTTACCGTTCTCGCTTTTCTTGCGATGCAGGTCACCTGGTACGGAGTCAACTACCTGCCGGCTGCAAGTCAGAGCCTGCACACCTACAATCGATGAACTTACTATGATAGAGATTCTTTCAGCCTTCCTGCTCGCCCTGTCGCTGTGCGCGGACTGTTTTGCGGTCACTTCGTGTTCAAGCGTGACTCTCAAAAGTGTTGATGCCCGCAAAGTGCTCGCGATTGCCCTGTCTTTCGGTGTCATCCAGACGCTGCTGATGCTTTTGGGCTGGCTGTTCGGAGACATCTTTGTGGGAGTTGTGGAGAAGGTTGCCCACATAATAGGGTTCCTGATGCTGCTTTACGTGGGCGGCTCAATGATACTGGAAACGGTCAAAGGAGATTCGGAAACGCGCAATCTCAACGGCGTCAGGAATGTGCTCATCGGAGGCGTGGCGACAAGCATCGACGCCTTCGCGGTTGGTATCGGCCTGTCAATGGACCACAGTTCCGCTAATGCAGTCCTGATGGACCTTGGGTTCGTCTTCTTGGTGACGGTGCTTTCAGTTATTGCCGGCATAGAGGGCGGAATCAAAATCGGCAGGAAACTTGGCAAGCCTGCGGAAATAGCCGGAGGCTGCGTCCTGATACTCATCGGACTGAATATCCTTCTCGATTTCATTTAGAAGACCGGACAAAAAGGAAGCGACCTGCAATCACTTGCCGGCCGCTTCACTTTGGGGTGAGATGTGGGGCTCGAACCCACGACACCCAGAACCACAATCTGGTGCTCTGCCAACTGAACTAATCTCACCATTTCGGTGCTGCAAAGGTACGAATATTTTTTAAGCTTGCAAGATTGGTATGGAAATTTATTATCTTTGTTAGTTACATAAAATACGGTGAAAATGGCTAGAGAAATAAAGTTCTCCCTCGTTTACAGAGATATGTGGCAGTCCTCCGGCAAGTATCAGCCCAGAGCTGACCAGCTGGTCAGGGTTGCCCCTGCAATTGTCGATATGGGCTGTTTCGACAGAGTCGAGACCAACGGCGGTGCCTTCGAGCAGGTCAACCTCCTTTATGGAGAGAATCCGAACAAGTCTGTCCGCGTGTGGACTGCGCCTTTCCAAAAGGCCGGCATCCAGACCCATATGCTCGAGAGAGGCTTGAACGCTCTCAGAATGAATCCTGTCCCTGCCGACGTCAGAGAACTGATGTTCAAGGTCAAGAAAGCCCAGGGCACGGACATAGCCAGGAGTTTCTGCGGATTGAATGACCACAGAAACCTCAAGCTCTCGGTGGAGTATGCCAAAAAGGCCGGTATGGTCAGTCAGGCTACGCTCTCCATCACCAATTCTCCGGTACACACCGTAGAGTATTATATGGGAGTGGTTGACCGTCTTGCAGAGTATGGCACTGATGAGATCTGCCTCAAGGATATGGCTGGAATCGGCCGTCCGGCTTTCCTCGCACAGCTCGTCACCGGAATCAAGAAGAAATACCCTCATCTCAAGATACAGTATCACGGACACAGCGGTCCCGGATTTTCCACGGCTTCCATGCTTGAAGTCGCGCGCGCGGGCGTCGATTACATCGACGTTGCAGTCGAGCCTCTCAGCTGGGGCAAGGTGCATCCGGACGTTATAACCATCCAGCAGATGCTCAAGGCTGACGGATTCCTCGTAAAGGACATCAATATGGATGCATATATGCAGGTGCGCTCGCTCACTCAGGAATTCATCGATGACTTCCTCGGATACTGGATCAATCCTTCAAACTCCAGAATGACCTCACTTCTCGTAGGCTGCGGACTTCCTGGAGGAATGATGGGTTCGATGATGGCTGACCTCAAGGGCTTCCAGGCGGCAATCAATGCCTCCGAGAGGGTCAACGGCAAGCCGGAAAGCAGCATAGACAGCCTGATGGTTCAGCTGTTCAATGAAGTCGAGTATGTATGGCCCCGTCTCGGATATCCTCCGCTCGTAACACCTTTCAGCCAGTATGTCAAGAATACAGCACTGATGAATCTTCTTGCCTTGAGCCAGGGCAAGCCGAGATTCTCCACCATCGACAAGGATACCTGGGGAATGATTCTCGGCAGAATGGGAACGCTTCCGGGAAAGTTGGCTCCGGAGATTGTGGATCTGGCCAGGGAGAAAGGATTCGAGTTCTACACCGGCAATCCTCAGGATGAGTATCCGGATGAGCTGCCTAAGTTCCGCCGGATGATGGAGGATGAAGGATGGGATTGCGGCCAGGATGACGAAGAACTCTTCGAGCTTGCCATGCACGAGCGCCAGTACAGAGATTACCGCAGCGGCATAGCCAAGGAAAGATTCAACAGGGAACTTGAAGATTTCAGAGCCAGGGCCGGTGTTCCGATAGTAGTCAGGCGTCCGGTTGTGGAAATGCCCGAATTCGACATCGAGAGCCTTTGCAGTCAATATCCCGGGGCGACCCCTCTCCAGGTTCCCGCAAAGGGGAAGATGCTCTGGCAGATAGATGTAGTGGATGATTCGATGGCTCCTTCAGTGGGGACAAAGGTCAAGGCCGGAGAGGTATGCGGCTATGTCCAGACTCCATATGGAATAGAAGAGGTCTTATCCGCACGTGACGGACGCATCGTGGCTGTAACGGCCGCGCAGGGCAAGGACGTTGTGAAAAATGAGATAGTTGCTCTGGTATTATAGCTCCTTGCGCCATCTGGCCAGAGGAATGTTGAGCTGCCCGCGGTACTTGGCAATGGTACGGCGGGCAACCTTATATCCCCGCTTCTCCATTTCAACGACAAGCTGCTCATCGGTGAGAGGCTTTTTCTTGTCTTCCGTGCCGATGCACTCCTGAAGTGCCTTCTTGAGCTCTCTGGTAGAGACTTCTTCCCCCTCGCTGTTTTCCATCCCTTCAGAGAAGAAATACTTCAACTGGTAAATGCCGAAATGAGTCTCAATGTACTTGCTGTTCACAACGCGTGAGATTGTTGAGATATCGAATCCTGTGATCTCAGCGATGTCCTTGAGAACCATAGGCCTGAGATTGGATTCGTCTCCGTCCAGGAAATAGTCGTGTTGGTAATCAAGAATGGCCTGCATTGTTTTCTGCAGGGTGTTGTGCCGCTGCTTGAGGGCTTCAACAAACCATTTGGCGGAATCCAGTTTCTGTTTCACGAAAGCAGCCGCTTCCTTCTGAGCCCGCTCGTTGGATCCCTTTGCGTCCATCAGCAAATCAGCATATTTCTTGTTGACCCTCAGTTCCGGGATGGAGAAACGTGGCATCGAGAAAGACAGTTCGCCATCATTCTCCTCGAGGATGAAGTCCGGAACAATCTGCTGCGCCTGATCGTTATAGCTGTCATCGATAGTCCCGCCGGGGGCGGGATTGAGCTTGACTATGCGGGCAATGGCAGCCTTCATTTCCTCTTCAGATATGCCCAGTCTTGACATTATCTTTTGGAAGTGCTTGTTGGAGAACTCTGTGAACTCCTCCTCTAATATTCTTTCGGCGGTCTGTACCTCAGGCGTCCGGCGGCAATTCTTCAACTGAAGCAGAAGGCATTCCCTGAGGTCGCGTGCTCCGACCCCTGAGGGCTCGAACTCCTGGATGATGCGGAGAATGGAAAGCACCTCTTCGTGGTCTGTTTCGATTCCCGCCCTGAACGCAAGGTCATCCACAAGTGACTCTATGTCTCTGCGAAGGTATCCGTCGTCGTCGAGGCTGCCGATAATGAATGAGCCTATCTGGTACTGCCGTTCATCCAGATTCCTGTATCCCAGCTGGTCGGTAAGGCTCTGGGTGAAACTCTGCTTGATGGAAAACGTGTTGTATTCGGGACGAGGATCCTTGCCCCAGTTATTGACTTTGAGCTTGTAGGAAGGGATGTATTCGTCCTCCTTGATTTCGTCAATGGATATGTCCTTCCGATTGTCATCTTCATCTCTGGCGGAATCAGGATCCGGGGTATCATCGAGGACCGGATTGGATTCGAGCTCCGCACGGACTCTCTGTTCCAGCTCCTGGACCGGAAGCTCTATGAGCTTGATGGTCTGGATCTGAAGGGGGGAAAGTTTCTGTGTCTGTTTGAGCTCCAGTCCCTGTTTCATACTATTCTGCTATCTGCCTGATGAATCTTACCGTATCAACCTGATATGAGTGGGTGTCCATTGCCGGATACTTGAATTTCTCCCTGACAACAAAAGCGGCAGGGAAGTCCTTCTGAATCTCTTTGAGTGTCTCCTGAGCTTCAAACTTGGTGCGGAAGTCTCCCACGGTCACCTTGAAGAAAGGATTGGTATATGACCTGTAGGCCTGCATGCCGTGATATTTGGCCTTGAACCGGTTCATTTCGCTTTCGGACTCGTATCTGGAATTCTGCTTGTTGTCGAAATATATGCGGATCCTGTAGCCGGAATACTGTTTGGATATGTTCGCCTCCACGTGGTCCGTCAGAGATTTGCTCATTTCCTGTGACTGTGAGACGCTTACGTCTTCCGGAAGCACCTGGAGGATGTCTTTTCCGTCAAGAGTGCCGTCAATTGAAGAGACGGGTGTGTAAACCAGGGAGTCGACCAATTCATAACCCTCGGGAACTGTAATATCCTGAGCTTTTGCGCCGATGCATAATGTCGCAGCCGCGGCAAATACTGTAAGAGCTTTCTTCATATTATCTTTTCACTAATGAAACCAGCGGTATGTCGGTATATTCAATAGTCTTGCCAAACTTGCTTCCTGACATTCTGGCATATCCCCTGATGTCCACCACGAGGGTCTCCGTGTCACCTGAAGTCAGCGCGCCGAGCACGGAAGGAAGATTGATTCCGCTCTGCAGGCTTCCTTTTACGGGGAAGATGCAGTCCCGTTCACCGGATTCTATCAGGATCCCGTTGGCAGTAAGCAGCAGGATAGGATTGTCCTCCACCCTGATCACGCCGGAAATGCTGTCTATCTGAACGGCCTTGCCGGGATTGTCAATCTTCGCGACAACCGTAAGGTCAGCGGCTTTCAAACCTTTCGGTGAAATGGACCGGACGGATACAGAACTGATTTCGAAGTTTTTCCACGGATTGCATGAGGTCAGCAGGGCAAGAAGCAGAGCTGACAATACGGAAATATGCAGTACACGTTTCATACAAGGACAAAGATAAGAAAAAACTGTCTATCTTTGCGGCGGTTATGCGTAAGCTTTATATAGAGACATATGGTTGCCAGATGAACGTGAATGACACAGAGGTCGTTTTCTCGATTCTATCTGAGCACGGTTATCAGAGAACTGAGTCCATCGACGAGGCAGACGTAATAATGGCGAACACGTGCTCTATCAGAGACAACGCCGAGCTGCGTATCCGGGGTCGTATCGAGCAGTTCAATATCCAGAAAAAGAAGCGTCGGGTCACGATAGGCATCCTCGGTTGTATGGCGGAGCGTCTCAGGGAGGCGCTGCTTGAATCGGGAAAGGTTGACGTGGTGGCCGGCCCGGATGCTTACCGAAGCCTTCCGGCCTTGCTTGAGGCTGCGTCTGCGGGACATCCGCAGATGAATGTGGAACTCTCGCGGGAAGAGACCTACGGTGACATCAAACCTGTCAGAATCGACTCGAACGGCGTAAGCGCATTCATATCGATTATGAGAGGGTGCAACAATGTCTGCTCATACTGCGTGGTGCCCTATACCAGGGGAGGCGAAAGGAGCCGTGATGCATCAACCATAGTCAGGGAGGCCTGTGACTGCTTCCGGAACGGGTACAAGGAGGTGACTCTGCTTGGGCAGAATGTCGATTCCTACAACTATAACGGAATCAATTTCGCAAACCTGCTCGCACGTGTGGCAGAAATCAGCCCTATGCTCAGGGTCCGTTTCTCTACGTCCAACCCTCAGGATATTTCGGACGAAGTCATCGAGACTATGGCCGGATACAGCAATATCTGCAAGCACATTCATCTTCCGGTGCAGTCAGGGTCCAACAGGATACTTGAGAAAATGCGCCGTCGCTATACCAGGGAGTGGTACCTTGAGAGAGTGGCCAAAATCAGAGAGGTGCTGCCCGAATGCGGACTCACTACGGATGTCATAGCGGGATTCTGTTCGGAGACGGAGGAGGACCACCGGGAGACGCTCAGCCTTTTTGAAGAGGTCGTGTTCGACACTGCTTTCATGTTCTACTATTCAGAGCGTCCCGGTACGCTTGCCGCCAGGAAGTATCCTGACGACGTGGACATTGAGACAAAGACGAGGAGGTTGAACGAAATAATCGAACTTCAGGGAAGAATGAGTCTCAAGAGCTATCGCAGGGACATAGGAAAGACTTTTGAGGTACTGGTTGAGGGGCCGTCGAAAAAAACGGACAAGGAACTCTGCGGACGTGCTTCGAACAACAAGATGTGCGTCTGGCCGGACGTCAGGCACAAGGCGGGCGATTACGTTACCGTCGAGGTTGTCGACTGTACTTCCGCAACGCTTATCTGCAGAGAGAAAAAATAAATAAAACGACATAAAATCCGTAAGAATCTCCATCCCGTTTTTTGTGGATGGAGATTCTTTTTCCAGCTTATCCTTACCTTGCGCACTATGAAAATGTGTGATATCTGTATCGAGGAGAGACCGCGGGAGAGGCTCATCGCCTGCGGACCTGAAAAACTGAGTACGGCCGAACTGCTTGCGGTGCTCCTCAGGAACGGTATGCAGGGAACAAGTGCGCTTGACCTGTCGCATGCGCTGATGTCCCTTGCGGAGGGGAAGTTGGGGAACCTGTCGGATATGTCTATGGAGAGGCTCTGCACGATACCCGGTATGGGAAAGTGCAAGGCGGCTGTGATAACCGCGGCTTTTGAATTGGGACGGCGTCTTCTGTCAGAACGTGCAGCCGGGTCGGCCCTTCCCATTGTGACGCCCCGGATGGTGAATGACCTTATGCTTCCCCTGATGAAATCACTCAGGCACGAAGAGTGCTGGATTCTCTGCCTGTCAAATTCAAATATGCTTATCGGGAAATATAGAATGACTACCGGAGGACAGGATTCGACGGTTGTGGATGTCCGGCAGGTAGCCAGGCTGGCTCTTGAGAAAAGCGCCACGGCGGTAATAATGGTGCACAACCATCCCAGCGGCAATCCGGAGCCCAGCAAAGGAGATGTCAAGCAGACGGAACTGCTTCATAAAGCATTGGAAACCATGAAAATAGAACTACTGGACCACGTGATAGTCGCAGATGACAGTTTCTATAGTTTTGACGAAGGAAAGAAATTCAGTCTTTTTTGAAGCGTCTGGTCGAGTGGCAGATAATCTGGACGTCGAAATCGTCAATCTTGTATCCGCGGAATTTCCTGCCTTTGAAGTGGCTTTCAATAAACCCGATCATCTCATCGTCCTCCAAGTCCCTGTATTCGTTGTATCTGGTGTCATACAGGTGCAGGTGCTTGCCCGGATTGGCGTCAAAATACATTTTGTTGTTGGAGCTGAACCTGCGCTTATAGATGCCCAGTTCATTCAATTGCGTCAGTATGTTGTAGACGGATGAGACGGTGATGCCGGTAGGATTATTCTTTGAAAGGTGCTCGCAGACCATATCCGCACTGGCATGTCCCAATTCGATCATCGCCTGATGCACGGCAATTCTTTGCGGTGTCGCTTTCATTCCCTTGTCCTTGAGAATTTTTATGAACTGGTCAATGTCGTGGGCTCTTTTACTGTGCATCGGCTCCCAATAGTGATTTGGCGTTTGCTATCGCTTCAGCAGTGATTACGGCCCCGCTGAGCAGTCGTGAAATCTCCATCACGCGTTCTTCCCCGCTTACGCTCCTTATTCCGGAAACTGTCTTTCCGTTTTCCGTACTCTTGGACACGACGTAGTGCGCGTCGCCCTTTGCGGCCACCTGAGGCAGGTGGGTGATGGAAAATACCTGCATATCCTTGCCCATGCTGCATATCATGGAACCCATCTTGTCAGCCACGCTTCCGCTGACTCCTGTGTCGATCTCGTCAAAGATCAGGGTAGGCATTTCCCGGAATCTGGCCATCATTGCCTTCAGGCAAAGCATGATTCTGGAAATTTCGCCTCCGGATGCACATTTTGCAACGTCCACGGGATCGCTTTCTGTAGAGGAGAATTTGAACGTAATGCTGTCCGCACCGTTCCCGTCGGGTCTTGACTGCTCGAGGCAGACTTCAAATCTGGAGTTTTCCAGTTCAAGGAAACGGAGAGACTCCAGTATGGAAGCGGCAAACCCGGGGGCGGCCTCCGATCTCCTGGCGTGAAGGTCCCTGCACAGTTTTTCGTGAAGGGAGGATTCTTTTTTCTCCTGCTCCTGAAGTTCTGAAATTCTTTCATTCAGAGAATCGGAGTCGAACAAGGCATTGCTGTATTTCTCTCTGGCGGCAATCAACTCGGAGACAGTGTTGCAGCCGTGTTTCTTCATAAGCGAATACAGAAGCGAAAGCCTGTCTTCCACCTGTTCCAGCCTTTCGCCGGACATACTGACTTTTGAACTCATCTCCTCCAGAGTGGACTTGATGTCATCCAGCTCTATCCTTGCGGAATCCAGCCTTCCGCAGATATCCTCAAGGGAAGGTATGAATTTGGTGATATGCTCGAGGGACCTCTTGACATCCTTGAGAGATGAATATGTATCCAGCGCACTGAATGCGGCCTCCAACCCCTCCTTGATGCTCCCGGCATTGGAAAGCTGCCGCTGCTCCGTTTCCAACTCTTCCAACTCGTCTTCCCTGAGCTTTGCCCCTTCGAGCTGTCTGAGCTGCGCCTCATTATAGTCCCTGTCTGCGGAAAGTGACTTAAGGCTTTCTCCGGCTTTATCCAGCATTGTTCTTAAGTCCTGAAGCCTTTTCCAACTGCTCCTGCATTCTTCCAGAATCTCACCGTTACCCGCATAGTGGTCGAGGATTGACATCTGAAACTTGCGGTCATTCAGAAGCAGGCTCCGGTGTTGTGAATGGATGTCTATAAGATGCGATGCCAATACGGAAAGTATTCCGATCTGCACCGGGGAATCGTTGACAAAGCAGCGTGACCGTCCGCCGGCATTGACTGTGCGGCGGACAATCAGATGTCCGTTGTCCCAATCGACGTCATTGTCCGTGAGGAATCTGCTGAGCTCCCCGTTTCCGGGGTTGACGTCGAACTCCGCCTCCACCACGCAATTCTCAGCACCCTGAGAGATTGCGGATGCATCTGCCTTTGCTCCGGTAACGAGTGACAGTGCACCCAGAAGAATGGATTTCCCGGCGCCTGTCTGCCCCGTAATAATGATTAAACCCTCCGGAAATGAAATATCCAGAGAGTCTATCAATACATAATTCCTGATATGGAGGCTTCGCAGCATAATGTGAATTACTTCCCCACCTTGCTGTCGTCAGTATGAGCCTTTCTGTAGAAGAGTTCGTTGTTTTCGAATTCACTGATGGCGACGAGGTCCGGCTTAGGCTGTCTCTCATAGTATTTTGAGATCTCAATCTGCTCCTTGTTCTCGAATACCTCTTCCATAGTGTCTCTTTCGTTGCGGAAGTCTTCCAGCTTCTTTGCCAGCTCCTTCTTCTCTGCCAGTGCAATCTGGTTGGCTCTTCTGGAAAGTATCACGACAGTTTCATAAATATTGCCCGTAGGCTCGGCGAGGTTCTTGATGTCCCTCGTGATAGTGTTTGTTGGTATTTTCTTTTCCATACTTAAATTACGGGAGTGACCGTATCAGAAGTTTCATTATTTTTCCTGACTTTCCTGTATAGCGCGTCAAGTTCCTTGCGATAATCGGATTCTTCGTATTCCTCGATGAAATTGAGATAGTCGTCCACGAATATGAGGAATCTTTCTTTCTGTTTGTCCGGGACGCTGAGCGCGGCAAAATGATAGGATGACATTGCGGTATAGTACAGGATGTCTTCCCTGTATCTGTTGTCGGCATCATCCTTGAGGATATTTCTGAAGGCTACCCTTGAAGCCTTGTAATCCTCCATTTTATAATACAGCTTGGCATTTTCCAATGCTTTCTTGTCCAGCCTTTCTTCGAGGTCATCAAGCATAAGCTCGCAGTTCCCCCGTCTTTCTGTCTGCGGATAGTCGATGAGGAACTGGTTTATTGCAGTCATGCAGGTGTATGTCGGTGTCTGGTCAAGCTCGTATCTCAGTGTGCTTCTGTACAGGCAATCCAGGCGGAGGAAAGATGCATATTCGGTAAACGGACTCCTCGGGAAATTGGTTATGAAACGTTCGAGATTGGACTGGGCGGTATAGTAGTCCCTGTCCATATAGTTGCTGAGCCCCCAGTAGAATTGCACGGTATCATCCCTTTCCGTCCCGCTGGCCAGGAAGGAGAGCGATTCGAACAGTTGTGCGGCCTTGTTGAACTTCCATTTGTTGTAGTAGCCGAAGGCGGCGGAGTATTTGGTGTCAAAGTCACTGCTCTCCAGCAAGATGTCATATTCAGTCTTGCAGGAAACGGCGGACACGGCAATCAATAATGCCAATATGATTCCTGAATGTTTCATTTCGTCAAATATTTTTCAGCGTCCATTGCGGCCCTGCATCCCGATGCTGCAGCGTTGACCGCCTGTCTGTATCTTGGATCCTGAACGTCTCCTGCTGCAAAAACCCCCGGCACGTTTGTTTCGGAGCCCTTGCCTTCCGTGATGATGTAGCCGTTTTCGTCAGTCTTGACCCATTCGGAGAAGAGTTCGGATGCGGGATGGTGTCCTATCGCAAGGAAGAAGCCGTCGACGTTAATATCAAAAACCCCGCCATCCTTGCGGACAAGCCTTGCTCCTGTCACTCCGCTTTCGTCACCGAGAATCTCCCGGGTATTGCAGTTCCAGAGAATCTCAATGTTGGAGGTGTTCTTTACCCTGTCCTGCATAGCTGCTGATGCTCTCAGCACATCACGCCGTACAATCATATAGACTTTGTTGCAGAGCCCGGCAAGGTAGGCCGCCTCTTCGCATGCGGTATCTCCGCCTCCGACTACGGCGACATCTTTCTTTCTGTAGAAGAATCCGTCGCACGTGGCGCATGCGGATACTCCCAGGCCGCGGAACTTCTGCTCGGAAGGCAGACCGAGATATTTTGCAGTGGCGCCGGTGGCGATAATGATGGCTTCCGCGTCGATTTCAGCGCCGTTGTCAACCCTGACAATGTGTCTGCTCCCGGAAAAATCCACTTCGGTGACGACTCCTCTGCGTATGTCGGCACCCAGCTTCTCCGCCTGCTCCCGCATTCCGGACATGAGCCGGTTCGCATCCACTCCTCCCGGGAAACCGGGAAAATTTTCCACCGTGGTTGTGGTGGTCAATTGACCTCCGGGTTCATTGCCTTCGTAAAGAACCGGTGACAGAGCAGCTCTGGATGCATATATCGCAGCGGTATAGCCGGCAGGGCCTCCACCTATGATAAGACATTTTACGTTTTCCATCAATGGACTGATATTGAGTAATCTGAGTTGTAAGATATGCGGCGTGCCGCTTTATTGACGCTTCCACAACCGAAGGCTTCGAACCTGAAATCCTCCTGAAGACCTTTCCACTGGAATTCTCCGATTTTTTCGGGCCAGTTCCTTCCGTATACGGAACAGATTTTCACGAAATAATAGACCACGTCATAACCGCTGAAGGCATAGGCGTTCGGCTCTGTCCGGAAGAGAGACCTGTACGAGAGGATGAAGTCCTTAACTTCGGCGCTGTTGTAGTCGACGTTGTATGAAGACGTAAGCTTCATATCAATCTTGTGCAGGTCTTCCTGCTCGATAGACTCGTATGATTTGATCTTGGACGGGCCGTAGGCGCTCACGTTTCTGCCCAGGAATTTCAGCATTGCAATATTCCTTACAGCGTCTCCGACAAAGGCTTCATTGTCGGAAGCGATGATAAAGCGTCTGTATTCGGAAGTGTCCTGCTGACTCCTGAACAGGTCCAGGGCATCTCTTCCCTCCAGAATGCCGTAGCTGACCGTATCGCAGACCACTCCGGATTCTTTCAGTTTCGCAAAGAGATATCTGTTGCCATCCCCCGGATCGGCTCCTCTTTCCTTTACCACGGTGAACAAGCCCTCGCCGGTGTCTCTGTCTTCTACGATCCAGGCAACAAGTTCATCAATCTGATCCTCCGCTGAAGATGCTGCCTGAATGATTCTGCGCTCCTGAACAAGAGCCGCTGCCCTCTGGTCGAGAGGGGAAACTATGAACTTATCCTCAGGGCAGGATTTCAGCGTGCTGACAATGTCGGCGGAAGCAACAGGCCCTATGATCACATCGCTTTCCCGCAAGTCCGATTCCCGCACTTTCCCGGTACCTGAAGAACTGTCGAACACGCCGAGTCCGATCTTCAATCCTTCGTTGCCAAGACTGCGGACTGCAAGCAGGGCCCCGCAGTAAAAATCCATAAAGTTCGACTGCTGGGCGGCGCTGCCTGAACTGAACGGCATGGACAGGCACACCCTGATTGGAGACGGAATGTCAAGAACGAACCGGTCGGTCACCTCTGCACTGTCCTGAACGGTTTCTTCCGGGACTATGACATTGGTGACGGCAGTGGTGTCCTTGCGGGATTTTCTCCTGTTCGGAAAAAGATACCACTGGGCCGATGCATCGAAGTATGCAAGACCCAGCAGTATCAGGGTTATGACGATATGGCGTTTCAACGCCTGTTATTTTTTACTTTCAACATATGCGGCATTGAGACCTTCAAGAATATCGTCTGTGATATCGAGGGCCTCGTCAGCCGTTACTATCGGCGCGGGAAGGATGTCACCCTGAGTGGTGAGAATCATTGCATACTGCTTCTCGGCGTTGTACTCGTCAACGAAAGTCTTGATGGCATCTGCAAGCTGGTTCATCATCACTGCCTGTTCTTCCGCTATCTCCTGCTCTTTCTCGGCGGCATAGTTCTGGAAAGCGGCCTGCTGCTCCTGAAGTTTCTGATACTGTGCCTCTGCGACACTGCGTGTGAGGAGTCCTTTGTCCATCTTGTCCTGGAAGGACCTCGCGTCTGAGTCAAGCTTGTTTCCGCGACGTGTGACTTCCTGGTTGATGCTTTCAACCTTGGTCTCAACTACAGAACGGAGATCGTTTGCCATGTCATATTCGGAAAGAACCCTGTCGAGGTTGAAATAAACGATGGCTCCCGCTTCCGGAGTGATTCCCGAATTGACCGTTGCCTTCTTTGATGAAGGACGGGAAGTAATCATAAGAACAGCAAGGACGACGACGCCTGCAAGAGCGACGATGCTGAGAATAAGTGGTGTCTTTTTCATTGTATTAAACCTTTTGATATTAATAATCGCGTGAATAAGAGTACAAAATTACTAAAAATTCTGAATCTGTTCAAGGTATGACCATATAGTCTTCTCCAGACCCGAATAAAGTGCATCACAGATGATGGCGTGCCCGATGGAGACTTCATCGGTCCAGGGAATTGTCTTTACGAAGAATGAAAGATTGTCCAGATTTAGATCATGCCCCGCATTGAGACCCAGGCCGCATTCCCGGGCTGTCTCGGCAGCCTTCAGATACGGTTCGACGGCTTTCCGGGGGTCGGATTTGAATTTTTCCGCGTATGCTGCGGTATAAAGTTCCACCCTGTCCGCACCGCAGACCCTGGCACCTTCCACCATCTTCGGGTCGGGATCGACGAAAATGGACGTCCTTATACCTTTCTCCTTGAATGCCGAGCACATTTCAGACAGGAAAATACGGTTGCTCAGAGTGTTCCATCCGGCATTGGATGTGATGGCGTCGCGGGCGTCGGGAACCATGGTTACCTGGTCGGGACGCACTTCGCATACCAGTGCAATGAAACTGCCGATAGGGTTGCCTTCGATGTTGAATTCTGTCTTTATCAGAGGACGGATGCTGCGGACATCGGAATATCTGATATGTCGTTCATCCGGTCGCGGATGGACAGTAATCCCTTCTGCGCCGAATCTCTCGCAGTCCAGCGCCGCTTTGAGAACGTCCGGCATATTGCCGCCGCGCGCATTGCGCAGCGTCGCGATTTTGTTGATATTGACTGATAATCTTGTCATCGGTGCAAAAATATAAAATATCGGACACTTTTATGCAAAATTACTGCCTGTTCTGAGTGTATGAAAGAAATAATCTCTAAATTTGAAATTTGTTATGAACATCGCGTATTTCATAGGCAGGTCGGAGTTGAAGGAAGACCGCAGGGTGCTTGCCCTGCTCGGCTCCTTGGAGCATTCCGGCTGCGGGGTGTATCTGGCAAGGGCTTGTGAAGACCTTCGGGAAGGTACGGACATGTTCCTGAGTTTTGGTGGAGACGGAACCTTCCTCACGGCCGCGCATATTGCGGCGCAAGGCCGGGTTCCTATCCTGGGCGTGAATATGGGACGCCTCGGATTCCTGTCGGAGAACGGCCCTGAAGGAGTCGCGGATGCAATACTTTCCGGTGAGTACCGGATTGAGGAGAGAGATCTTCTTCAGGTCAGCGGAATCCCGGGAAATTTTCCTTACGCACTGAATGAGGTGAGTGTCGGGAGGGTGAGCCCGGCCATGCTCGGCATCGATATATGTCTGAATAATTCACCTCTGCCGACTTTCTGGGCGGACGGAGTTCTGGTCTCCACAAGTTCCGGCTCCACAGCATATTCCCTGAGCGCAGGCGGTCCTATCTGCACTCCGGATGCAAGAGTCCTGATAATTGCTCCGGTGTCTCCGCACAACCTCAATCTCAGACCGCTGGTAGTGCCTCTGGATTCAAGGATCGGCATTTCCCTGAAGGCGCGTGATGATTCGGCGACGCTTTCGGTGGACAACCACTCGTACAGGCTTGATGCAAATGCCGAAGTGTCCGTATGCACGGCTCCTGTCCGGCTGAAAAAGGTCTGCCTTACAAGATCCAACTTTTTCGACGCCCTGCGGACCAGGCTGTTCTGGGGCGAAGATGTCAGAAATACAGAAAACTGAAATGCAGATTCCATCAAAGATACCTGTCCACGTATCATTCATAATGGACGGAAACGGACGTTGGGCGCAACAGCGCGGGAAAGAAAGGGTTTACGGACATTTTGAAGGCGTCGAAAGCGTGCGTGCCATAATGGAGGCAAGCGTGGAGTGGGGCATCAGGTATGCTTCCTTCTTCGCCTTTTCGGAGGAAAACTGGAACAGGCCGGAATCTGAGGTTCTGACTCTTATGGAGCTGTTTGTGAAGTCGATGAAGAAAGAATTCAGGACTTTTATGGATAATGGCATACGTCTGCTCGTACTAGGCAACAGGTCCCGTCTTTCCGACAAGTTGAACGCCACAATCGACGAGATGCAGGAGCAAACGTCCTCGAACAGCGTCCTGACCATGATCATCTTCCTGAGTTACAGCGGCAAATGGGATATCCAACAGGCGGCTTTGCGAATGGCGGCGGAAGGCGGTGACGATATCGGCAGATATCTGGTCACCTCCGGCATCCCCGACCCGGACCTGCTCATCCGCACTTCCGGTGAGGAGAGAATCAGCAATTTTATGCTCTGGCAGCTTGCATATACCGAATTCGTTTTCACAAAAACACTTTGGCCTGATTTTAGAAAGGAACAATTCCGCCTTGCCCTTGAAGAATACGCATCAAGAGACAGGCGTTTCGGAAAAGTCAAATAATTCGTATATTTGCACATTTGTAAGTTCGAGATGAAATTAGGGAAGATAATCACGCTCATTTGTTTTGCCCTGCTGTCTTCAGTTTCCTTTGCACAGGAGACAGGAGCCGGTATCGAGGTCGATTACAATCACCCGCACAAATATATCGTCGGAGGAGTGACTGTCGAGGGCAACAGCTATTTCAGCTCTTCCCAGATCATAAGTCTGACCGGCCTGCAGACCGGAATGGAACTTATCGTGCCGAGCGACGAGGCGTCCGGCATTGTGAGACGCCTGTGGATGCAGAAGTTTTTCAGCGATGTCGCACTCAGCATCGACCATCTGAGCGCTGACGGGGACTCGGCTTTCTTCAAAATATCCATAGCGGAGCGCCCGAGAGTGTCCAGATGGACCTTCTCCGGCATCAAGAGTTCGGAAAGGAAAGACCTGCAGGAGCAGCTGAGCCTGCGAAGGGGAGGGGAATTTTCCGAGTATGTCGAGAAGACCTCTTCGGACATCATAAAAAAATACTACGCAGAGAAGGGATTCATGCTTTGCAATGTCAAGGCGGAGGTGCAGAAGGATTCCGTTGTCAACAATGCGATCCGGGTGAACTTTGACATTGACAAAGGGCCGAGGGTGAGGATCAAGGATATCAACTTCATAGGAAACGAGCACGTAAAGGAGTTCAAGCTTGCGCGTTCGATGAAGAAGACGAAGTCCAATAAATGGTACAATTTCTTCAGCAGCAAGAAGTTCGATAAGAAAGAATATCCTAACGACCTGAAGGGCGCGCTCAGCGCTTTCAATGAGGCCGGATACAGGGATGCCAGAATCGTCAGAGATTCAATCTATTATCTTCCTCCAAAGCCGGGGAAGGAAGGAAAGGTGCAGAAGATGGCTATCGACCTCGAGTTTGAGGAAGGGAATCAGTACTATTTCAGGGATATCTCCTGGACAGGAAATTCCGTGTACAGTTCCGAAGACCTGAACAGCATCCTTGCTATCGGCAAGGGCGACGTCTATGACGTGGTTTCAATGAACAAGAGGCTTTTCGGCGGCGGAAAGCAGAGCGACTATGACGTGTCCAAGCTTTACAGGGACAACGGATATCTTTTCTTCAGCGTCACACCGGTAGAGACGAATATCCAGAATGACTCGGTGGATGTGGAGCTTAGAATCTCCGAAGGGAAGCAGGCCACACTGAACAATATCGTCATCAACGGCAACGACCTGACGAACGAGAAAGTGGTCCGCCGTCAGATTTTCACCCGTCCGGGCTATCTGTTCAGCCAGTCTGATTTCGAAAGGTCCATCCGTGAGATCGCATCCCTCGGCCAGTTCGATTCCGAGGCCATAATGGATCCGAATTCAGGTTGGTCAATGATACCTAACCAGTTGAACAATACTGTGGATCTGGTTTACAATGTCACCGAGAAGCCGTCCAGCCAGCTCGAATTGTCCGGAGGTTGGGGCGGAAACACTTTCGTGGCAACCGTCGGCGTCAGTTTCAACAACTTCTCGACCCACAGGTTCTTTGACAAGAGCGCGTGGCGTCCAGTCCCTCTGGGTGATGCCCAGAACCTGGCATTCAGGTTCCAGACCAACGGAACCTATTATACGGCTCTTACCGCAAACTTCACGGAGCCCTGGCTGACCGGAAAGAAACCAACCTCGCTCAACCTTTCAGCTTATTATACCCGTCAGACGGACTCATATCTGGCCCTGAACATCCTGAGCCACAACCGTCAGATGGAGGTGTTCGGAATGTCCGCCTCTCTTGGTACAAGGTTGAAATGGCCTGACAACTATTTTGTGATGTATCACGGACTAAGCTGGCAGACTTACAAGCTTACAAACTGGTATTCAGGATATTTCATCTTTGATGACGGTACTGCGAATAACATAAGCTATTCGCTGACCCTTATGAGAAATTCCACCGACCAGCAGATTTATCCGCGTCAGGGTACCGATTTCCAGGTTTCCCTGCAGCTGACTCCGCCATTCTCGCTGTTCCGGAAATATGACATTGACGAGAACGGAAACAGATTCCCTGTGGCAAGTTGGCGTGACGTCAATTATGACAGCGGCAACTGGTCTGCACAAGACAGGTTCCGCTGGATAGAGTACCACAAGTGGAAACTTTCTGCAGCGACATATTCGAAACTGATCGGGGATCTTGTGCTTATGACCAGGGCTCAGTTCGGATATCTGGGATATTACAACAGGAATTGGGGCTACTCTCCATTTGAAGGATTCCTCCTCGGTGGCGACGGTATGTCCGGATACAGCACATACGGTTCGGAAGTGATAGCGCTCCGCGGTTACGAGAACTATTCCTTGACACCTTACCAGCCTTCGCGTTACAACTCGAACGGTTACGCTTATGCCGGAAACGTGTATGACAAGTTCACCATCGAGTTGCGCTACCCTGTTATCCTGCAGCCGAGTTCGACCATCTTCGTTCTCGGATTCCTCGAAGGAGGTAACTGCTGGTCGGATATCAGACAGTTCAATCCATTCCAGATCAAGAGGTCTGCCGGTGTCGGAGTCAGGATATTCCTTCCTATGGTCGGCCTGCTCGGTGTCGACTGGGGTTACGGATTCGATGACCCTGTTAAGGGTGGAAGCCAGTTCCATTTTGTGATAGGACAACAATTTTAAATTATTCGATATGAAAAGAATTCTGTTAATTGCAGCAATGGCAGTAATCAGTGCTGCAGCTATGGCTCAGCCAAAGTTCGCTCACGTTAATTTCACAGAACTTGTTCAGCTTGCACCTGAGGCGGATCAGGCGCGCGCAGCAATGAACCTTTCCAGCAATGAAGCTCAGGAAACATTGAACGCTATGATTGAGGAGTACCAGACAAAGTACCAGCAGTATCAGCAGAAAGGCAGTACCTGGACTCCGGCTATACTTGAGAGCAAGGAAAGAGAGCTCACTGAGATCCAGGAGCGCATCCAGCAGTTCCAGCAGTCAATCCAGGCTGAACTTCAGCAGCAGCAGCAGCAGCTTCTGACCCCTATTTACGACAAGGCTCAGAATGTTGTGAACGATCTTGCCAAGGCTGGCGGATATATTTATGTGTTCGATATCAGCTCCGCTCTTTACATCGACGACAAACAGAGTGTTGACCTCACTAAAGAAGCAAGAAAGGCTCTCGGTATTGCCGAGGACAGGACACTCGAATCTTTGCAGGCTGAACTTCAGGCCCAGGCTGCGGCAGCCCAGCAGCAATAGGAAGCTATATTAATTTACGGGGAGGTGCACAGCGCCTCCCTTTTATTTTGAATACCATGCAACATAAAGTTATTGATGCAAAAGATGTTGTAATCAGGTTTGCCGGGGACTCCGGAGATGGAATGCAGTTGACAGGTTCCCTCTTCGCGGATATGTCGGCCATTTATGGAAACGGACTCTCCACCTTCCCTGACTACCCTGCAGAAATCAGAGCCCCGCATGGCACCGTTTCTGGTGTCTCGGGATTTCAGGTACATATCGGAAGCGATGAAGTGAACACTCCGGGTGATTTCTGTGACATGCTCATTGCCATGAATCCCGCAGCCCTGAAAGCCAATGCCAAATGGTGCAAGCGTCACGCTATGATTCTTGTGGATGAGGATTCATTCGATGAGGACGGAATCAAGAAGGCCGGATTCAAAACGGATAACCCGTTTGTCGAGCTGAACGTTGAGGACCGTACGCTTATCGTGGCTCCTATCACGACAATGACCAAGGAGAGCCTCAAGGAGAGCGGGATGGACCAGAAGTCCATTCTCAAGTGCAAGAATATGTTCACCCTGGGTATCGCCTGCTACATTTACAACAGGCCTCTTGATCCGATTTACCAGTATCTTGAGAAGAAGTTCTCAAAGAAGCATCCTGAGGTTATCGCTCCGAACAGAAAGGCTCTCGACGACGGGTTCTATTATGCCGCAAACGTCCAGGCCATCCCGAACACTTATACTATCGAGCCGGTCAGGTCGGCCAGAAAGGGAACGTATAGGAATATCACCGGCAACCAGGCTATCGCCTGGGGACTGCTGGCGGCTTCTGAGAAGTCGGGTCTGCCGTTGTTCTGCGGCTCTTATCCCATCACCCCTGCGACTGCCATTCTGGAGGAGCTTGCCATTCATAAAAGTCTGGGCGCAAAGACCCTTCAGGCTGAGGATGAGATTGCAGGTATCTGTACGGCCATAGGAGCTTCCTTCGCGGGAAATCTGGCCGTTACGACCACTTCAGGCCCGGGATTATCCCTCAAGAGTGAGGCTCTCGGTCTTGCCGTGATGGCGGAATTGCCTCTTGTAATAGTAGATGTTCAGAGGGGAGGCCCTTCAACCGGTTTGCCGACCAAGACGGAACAGACCGACCTGAACCAGGCTCTCTATGGACGCAATGGCGAATGCCCTATTCCCGTGATGGCTCCGCATTCACCTGCCAACTGTTTCTGGGCCGCCTTTATGGCAGCGAAGATAGCGCTTGAGCATATGACTCCGGTGCTTCTGCTTTCAGAGGGATTCCTCGGTAACGGAAGTGAGCCTTGGCTGATCCCTTCGATGAAGGACTATCCTGAGATCAAACCTCCTTTTGCTACCGGCACACTTGCGGAAGGCGAAAAATTCCATCCTTTTGAACGTGATTCCAAGACCATGGTTCCGAAATGGGCGATTCCGGGCCAGAAGGGGTATGAGCACAGGGTCGGCGGACTTGAGAAAACGCACGAAGGCGTGCTTTCCACTGATCCGGCAAATCATGCTATGATGGTAGCGGAGCGCGAAGCGAAAGTTGAACTCATCGCCAACGATATACCTGAACTGGTTGTCAAAGGCTCCCGGGACGGGAAACTTCTCGTGATCGGATGGGGTGGCACCTATGGACATATTGCCAGCGCAATGCACGATTTGTGGGACGAGGGCGTGGATGTTTCGTACACGCATTTTGATTTTATCAAACCTCTGCCCCGCAACACGGAGGCTGTTTTCTCTTCATTTGAGAAGATACTGGTATGTGAACTCAACAGCGGTCAGTTCGCGAGATATCTCCGCGGCAGGTTCCCTCAGTTCAAGTTCGAATCCTTCGGTAAGGTTCAGGGCCAGCCTTTCCTTGTCAGCGAATTGGTAGAAGCAATTAAAAAAGAACTGTAGCTATGGCAACACTAACAGCAAAAGATTTCAAGAGTGATCAGGAAGTGCGCTGGTGTCCGGGGTGTGGAGACCATGCAGTGCTCGCATCGCTTCAGAGGGCGCTTCCAAAAGTAAGTCAGGCTCTCAACTACGATAAAGAAAGATATGTGATCGTTTCAGGAATCGGTTGTTCTTCCAGACTTCCGTATTATATGAATACATATGGCTTCCATAGTATCCACGGGCGTGCAACTGCCATAAGTACCGGCATAAAGGTGGCCAACCCCTGGCTGACCGTCTGGCAGGTGTGCGGAGACGGTGATGCCTTGGCCATCGGAGGAAACCATTTCATTCACGCGATCCGCAGGAATATCGATATCAATGTCATTCTCTTCAACAATCAGATATATGGCTTGACGAAGGGGCAGTACAGTCCTACATCCAAGTTCGGCGCCATAACCAAGACTTCTCCTTACGGAACTGTCGAGCATCCTTTCAATCCGGGATCTCTGGTCCTTGGTGCAAAGGGAACGTTCTTCGCCCGCAGTCTGGATGTCGAGCTTGCATTGAATGAGGAGATTATGACGGCTGCGGCACTTCACGACGGATGCTCTATCGTGGAAATGCTTACCAACTGTGTCATATTCAATGACGGGGCCCACAAGGGACTTTCCGACCCTGCTGTCCGTGCAGACCGCACCATTGTGCTCAGACATGGCGAGAAAATGATTTTCGGCAAGAATCGTGACAAGGGACTGGTATATGACGGCAAGAAGATCCGTGCCGTACACATAGGAGAAGGCGGATATACATTGGATGATATACTTGTGCATGACTCACATACTGACAATATCGGGATCCATATGGCCCTGGCGGATATGAAAGGACCGGATTATCCGGTTGCACTCGGTGTCATCAGGGATGTCAAGGATATCACGTATGATGACGGAGTGCGGGATCAGGTGAAGGAAGTGATGGCAAAAGCTTCCATCCATTCGGTTGATGACCTGCTGCACAGCGGATCAACCTGGGACGTGGAATAAAAAGTTGCGCATTACGCGAGTCACTGGTATGAACCCTCAAAGTTGGACAAAAAACTTTGAGGGTTCAATATGAAGAAAAAGCAAAAGAGAGGGCCAATTCTAATGGTCCCATTTACAGAAAAGAAACGTCTCGTTCTGCAGCACAACGAAAAAGGTGTATCTT
>JAZLFC010000047.1:0-36415 GCA_045615565.1 Candidatus Cryptobacteroides sp.
AGAAGCTTGGCTGAGATTTCTGACGGGAAGGGAGTGGAGGTGGACATCGAGACATTATGAAGATCGTTTTTTCACCTACGGCGCTTGAACATCTGGAGTATTGGCGCAAGACCAGTCCCGCGACCGTTGCCAAAATCAAGAGCATCCTATCAGACATATCCGAGCATCCATTTTCCGGGATAGCCAAGCCCGAGCCGCTGAAAGGACCTCTCAAAGGATTGTGGTCCCGAAGAATTAATCAGGAACACAGATTGATATATAAGGTTGAAGGTCAGGAGATTCAGGTGCTGGTGCTTTCAATGAGGTATCATTACGGCAAATAATTCCTCAAGGTTCGATCCCAGGACCGTTTGCGTGTAACAAATATTTTGTCGCATCGGAAAAACAAATTAACTTTGAACGTCAGATGCCATTCGTATGATTATCCTCGAAAAGCAGATTTCAATTGAGCAGTTGACAGCAATATCTGTCGAATTGTTTGGAAATATGGTCAAGGCTGTTGCTGATGTTGCAAACAACAAACTGGCAATCGATGCCGAGCTTCATTCCGATCTCGAACGGCTCCTTCTTGAAAACGGCTCGAATCAGGAGGATCTATGGGGATTGAATATCTATCCGGAGATGGAAGGAGAGGATTTCATTGAATTTGATTCGCTGATCAATATCCGCCCCCGGCAGAATAACAGGAGCCGTTATGTGGAAAGTGCGGAAGTCAGAGAGAGAATCATAGAGATTGTCAACAATTTTATCGTCAGATAGCATATGAAAAACTGGACGATAGACGTGGAACGTTGGGCGGCTATGCCGCTTATGGAGCAGATGGCAAACATCGGCAGCGAAGTGGGGCGGACCAGAAAGTGGCTTGGGAAAGATAAGCCTCAACTCGCCGAGGGTGCTTTTTATCGTGGTCTGGAACTGGTGGATGCAACAATCCGGTTCGGGCGCTGCAATATGGCATCAAGATCGTGTCTTCTTATGGAACTATGCCGCGCCAGGGATTTGTTTTCCGAAGCATATCTTAATTGCGACCTTGACTCGATGAGCTATCTTGAGAAATTCTTCGGGCAGTTCGCTTCTGCCATCAGACAGTAAAGTTCGATTCTCCTGCGAAATAATCCTTGCGTCTTCCGGCCTCCACAAGGCGGTCGGAATAGACGGCAGGGGCGAAAGGACGCATATTGTAGTTTGATGCCATAACCTGGCCGTAGGCTCCCGCGCTTCTGATTGCGATTAAGTCGCCTCTGTGGCTCTTGGCCAGGCTGCGCTCCTTGCCGAAGGTGTCGGCGGACTCGCAGACAGGACCGACTACGTCGTATACCCTGGTCTCTCTACCGTCATTGTCATCATAATGGGCGGAGACATTCTCGATCTTGTGGTAAGCGCCGTAGAGGGCCGGACGGATGAGGTCGTTCATTCCGGCATCAACCATCAGGAACCTTTTGTTCTCGCCTTTCTTCACATAGAGAACCTCGGTGATGAGGGATCCGCACTGGGCAACGATGGAACGCCCCGGCTCCACATGGACAGTCTGGTCCTCGCGGCGGTTCAGGTATTTGTCGATGGTGCTGAACCATGTCCTGAAATCGGCAACCGGATTCCTGTCCGGATCATCATAATCGACCCCAAGGCCTCCTCCCAGGTCTATATTCTTGATGACCAACCCGTTGTCTTCGAACTTGGCTACAATCCGGTTAACCTTCTCACATTCAAGCCTGACAACATCCTCAACCTCGAGTATCTGTGATCCGATGTGGAACTGAAGCCCGAAGAAGTCAATGTTGGGATCCGTCGAGACCATTGCGGCGGCCTCGTCGAAACTCCTGTCGGAAATTCCGAACTTGTCCTCATAGAGACCTGTTGTGATGTAGTGGTGGGTGTGAGGGTCGATGTTAGGATTGATTCTGAGACTGATCGAGGCTTTCCTTCCGAGTCTTCTGGCGATGTCGGAGATAATCTGGATCTCCTCGAGCGATTCGACCACGAACGCCCCGATTCCTACCTGGAACGCCTGGCAGATCTCCTTGTCGGTCTTACCTACTCCTGCAAAGAAAATGTCTTTCGGCTTGTAGCCGCATGTGACAGCGAATTCGATTTCGTCACCGCTCACGCAGTCAGCGCCGAGTCCGACTGAACTGATGATGTCGTTGAGGCGCCTGTCGGAGTTGGCCTTGACTGAATAGTGGACCTTTATTCCCATCTCCCCTGACAGTTCGGCGACAGTCCGAATCGTCTTCTCGAAAAGATCGACATCATAGTAGTAGAATGGGGTAGCTATTTTCTTGAAAGCGGGGAAGTCATTGATAGAGAGCATTTTTGTCTTGATTTAGTGAACAATGGAAGAATAACTTGGCAATGCGTCGCTGCAAAGATATTAATTTTGCGCGTTATTTGTTCTTTCATGTCATTGACGGCAATTATGATCTGCACGAAGAATTAGTCGTCCATTACAGACTTTCGCCGAAATCGTTCCGGAATTTTTCAACAAGTCTTTCCTGCCAGTTGCCTATTTCTTTCATACGGCCGAAGAAGAAACGGAGGACTTCCGGTTCCTCGACCCAGGTGAGACCACCTATGAGGTTACGATTGTCCCAAAGCCATTTCACGCGGTCAGCGGCATATTTTATCTGAGAGAGCGTGAACACACGGCGGGGACACGCCAGCCTCAGGAGCTCGAGTTTGGCAAAACGCTCTGTCCCGTCCGGCTCCCGTTGCTCCGACATTGTGCCACGCTCCATTCCCCTGATGCCTGAAACGATGTACAGGGCACAGGCCACCGCAGCAGCAGGATACTTGTCCTGAGGCATCTTCGGAACGAATTCCCCGGCATTGAGGTGACACCCGAGTCCGCCGGCCGGAAGAATCACCGGGACGCCGTATTCGTGAAGCTCCTTTGCCAGAGCTTCGATGAAAATCGGTCCCTGACTGATGTAGTCCATATCCAGAGACTCATACAGACCCTGCGCCAGAGCTTCCATCGAACGGACATCCATACCGCCATATGTAAGGAAGCCTTCGTACAGAGGAATGAAACTCATCATTTCCCTGGTATATTTTGGATCCTTCGAGCAGATGATTCCACCCTTTGCAAAACCAAGTTTGCGGGCCGAGAAATAGACGATGTCGAAATGATTGGCAAGGAGATGGTATATATCCTTGATGTCCATATACTTGCAGCGCGCCTCGCGGGTTTTCATAAAATAAATGTTGTCCTGAAGCAGAGACGCATCCAGAACTGACTTTACTCCTTTCCTGTGACATATTTCCGTCACTGCAAGCATATTCTCAAGCGATACAGGCTGGCCGCCGATAAGGTTTGTTCCTGACTCCACGCGCACAAAAGCAACCTTTTCAGCTCCGATTTCATCTATTCTGCTCTCCAGCGTCTCCAGGTCAAAATCCCCTTTGAAAGGGTCGTTGCTCTGAGGGACAAGTCCTTTTGGGGCAAGGCATTCCTCAACCGAGCCTCCGAGGCGGGTGATATGGCTCTTGGTGGTAGTAAAATGGAAATTCATAAGCGCAACCATCCCCGGCTTCACGTATGCCTCGGCAAGAATGTTCTCACAAGCCCGTCCCTGATGGGTAGGAAGGACATTCTCGCAGCCGAAAACTTCTTTCACGGCCGCCTTTACCCTGTTCATCGTCTCGCATCCCGCATAAGCGTCATCGGCACGCATCATCGCCGCGAACTGGAGATCAGACATTGCATTGACACCGGAGTCGGTAAGCATATCGAGGAACACGTCCCTGTTCTGCAGAAGAAAGGTGTTGTTCCCGGCTTCCTGAATTTTCCTCAACCGCTCCCCGACAGGAAGAAGATTGAGTTTCTGAACCATACGAACCTTGTGCATTTCTAGTGGCACCTGATTCTCCTGCTTGTAAAATAATACAGCCATAACATTAAAATTTAACCTTCGGCAAATTTATATGGAAGGCGGACACAAATGGCTAAACACATTACTGATTTTTAGACCAAAATTACTTTATTTTTAAAAACAGACCATTATTACATACCAATATTACACTAATTAAGTATATTTTACTACATTTGTACCAAATTCACTTATCCAATGACGGACATTTTCACAATTCCAAACCTTGACACGTTCAACGCATTCTTCAATCAGCCCACTCTTCATCCCCTGGTGGGTATCGGAGACCTTTCCAAGGCAGACCCGTCTTTTTTCAGGCAAATCGATTTCGGTATGTACTGCGTAGTTCTGGTGGATTCATCATTCGGAGAAATCCTGAAATGCGGCCAGGCTATAGAATACAAAAGCGGTACGATATTCACGGCAAAGCCGGGAGACACAATCTGCGCAAAACCCGGTCCGGATGTCAGGCCGCGGGGACAGATTCTGGCATTCAGGCCTGAACTGATTTCCAACACCGGGCTGGGACGTGATTTCTATATGTTCAACTTCTTCGATTTCGAAGCCCCCGAAGCTTTGAACCTCAACGATGTGGAACGGGACGTGATGATAAACTGCCTGAACAACATAAAAGCCGAGCTCAATGCTCCGGATGACGAGCTCACGGGACATATGCTCCGTCTCGGCATAGGCCAGTTGCTTAGTTATTGCAAACGCTATTACGAAAGGCAGTTCGACACCAGGATCAGCAGGAATTCGAATCTGGTCAGAAAGCTCGATGCAATAATGGAGAACTACTATTCCGAAAGAAGCGGGATGCCTTCGCTTTACGGGCCTCCGACCGTAGCCTGGTGCTCAGAGCAATTCAATCTTTCGCCCAATTATTTCGGCAATCTGGTCAAGAAGGAACTTCATATATCGGCCCAGGCTTTCATACAGGAGAAGATTATAGAGAAATCCAAAATCCTTCTTTCCGATGACTCGATAAATGTGAACGAGGTTGCGGAGCTTCTCGGTTTTTCTTATCCGAATCACTTTTCACGCCTTTTTCACCGAAAAACAGGAATGTCTCCTTCGCAGTTCCGTTCAATGTACCTGCACCGCGCCGCTCAATGAGACAGTCTGAATACTAATACCCGTTTTCCTTGAAGAAGCGCAGAATGCTGAGCCCTATCTTAGGGCTCTTTTTTATGTAGCTTCCATGGTTTTCCCCTTTGAATATCTCCAGACGGGCACCGGGTATGGAGTCAGCTATCAGGGTTGTATGCTCGACGGATATCAGGTCCTCGCTGCCGGCTGTGACAAGCACAGGGCACTTGATGGCGGCAAGCTCCTTCGGGTCGATCTGCGGCTCCGACAGCATCATCAGGGCGAGAGGAGTCCCTTCCGAAATTATCCATTCCTTGAATGACTCGAAATCAGGCCCGCAATCCGGGTAAAGATTGGCTCCGCTGATAATCATCGGGCCGCAGGTCCCCGGATGGGACATCTCAATCATCAAAGCCAGAATGCCGCCGTCACTCCAGCCGTAAACTGCGGGCTGATCAAGTCCCAGCTTCCTGATGAAACAATATGAATCCTCCGCCATGTCAGCGTAATGATACTCATCGAGGGGAGGGTTTGCTCCCTGACCTCTGGAATCCGGACTATACACTCTGTACCCTGCCCTGGCAAGTTGCATGGCCTGGGTCCTGAGACTCTTGTGCGAGCCCCCGTTACCGTGCAGCAGCACTACAGGCTTGCCGTCCTCGGGGCCCCTTGTGACATACAGCAGCCGCTGTGAATTGACCTCAATGCAAGACTCCTGCTCAGGATACTTGAGGCTGCCTATGAGGAGCAGGCCGTAATAGAAAAAGCCTCGGATTTTAGATAAAGCGCCCATACCGACAACTATGAAAGAGTATCAACTATCCGGTCCAAGTCACCGGTTGCAAATGATATCTGCTCCCCTGTCTCCAGATTCTTCATATTGACAATTCCCTTCTCCATCTCATCTTCTCCGTTGATGGAGATGAACGGAATGCCCTTCCTCCCGGCATAGTCAAACTGCTTCTTCAGCTTGCTGGAATCAGGATAAACTTCAACTGCGACTCCTGATGAACGGAGCGCGGCAGCCACAGGAAGAACATATGCCGTTTCCTTTGTTCCCATATTGGCAAACAGCACTTTGGCGGAGCCGCAAAGGTCCCCGGGGAATTTGCCAAGACCCTTGAGCACGTCAAAGATCCTGTCAGCGCCGAACGAAACGCCCACTCCGGACATATCCGGAAGCCCGAAAACACCCGTCAGATTGTCATAGCGTCCTCCTCCGCAGATACTCCCGATTTCCCAGTCCTTCGCCTTGACTTCGAAGATAGCCCCGGTATAATAGTTCAGTCCGCGCGCGAGCGAAAGATCAATCTCACATTCCGTGCGGATACCGGCGGCGCCGATGAATCCGAACAGTTCCTCCAACTCGTCAAGGCCCTTGAGGCCTGTCACGGAAGAACCCATTATGGAGCGCATCCTTGCGAGTTTCTCAGACTTGTTTCCTGAAAGCGTCAATACCGGCTCCAGAACCGCTACGGCTTCTGCAGTAAGACCCTTCTCCATCATCTCAGCCTTGACTGCATCAAGCCCTATCTTATCCAGCTTGTCTATGGCGACTGTTATGTCGACGACTTTGTCAGGGAATCCGCATATCTCGGCCAGTCCGGTCAGGACTTTCCTGTTGTTGATCTTCACCAGCACTGTAATGCCGAGTTTCCCGAAGACCTTGTCAATTATCTGTATGAGCTCAAGTTCACAAAGCTGGGAACGGCTCCCGACAGCATCTGCGTCGCACTGGTAAAATTCACGGTAGCGGCCCTTCTGAGGTCTGTCGGCACGCCATACCGGCTGTATCTGGAATCTCTTGAACGGAAATGAGATTTCATTCTGATGCTGAACGACGAAACGCGCAAAAGGCACTGTAAGGTCATACCTCAGACCCTTTTCACAAACCTGAGAAGCCAGGGGCCGGCTCATATCCACATCGGCGAAAGCATCTCCGGAATTGAGTATCCGGAAAAGAAGCTTGTCCCCTTCGTCGCCGTATTTCCCCAGAAGGGTGGAAAGATTCTCCATTGACGGAGTCTCTATCTGTGAATATCCGAACGTACGGAACACCTCACGGATTGTATCGAAAATATAATTCCTTTCAGCCATTTCCTGCGGGCCGAAATCGCGCGTCCCCTTCGGTATTGATGGTTTCTGTGCCATATCTCAATTATTATCATACAAATTTACTACTTTTGCCTCAAATACTGATTCACAATGAAAAATTTTTGGAAAACCGTGCTGGCCGTGATTGTCGGCGTCCTTATCGTTTCCGTGATTTCCTTGATGCTTTTCTCAGGATTCATCTCCGCACTCTCTGCGGGAGACTCAAAACCTGTACTGCCCAAATCGGCCGTCCTTGACATCAACCTCTCGGTACTGTCCGTCACCGAGCGTTCAAGCGAGCCGTCACTGGCCGCATCCCTGCAGAACATCCAGTCAGGGAACCGTTCAACCATAGGCATATGGAAAGCCGTCCAGGCCATCAATGCCGCTGCGGAAGATCCATCCGTCAGCTATATTTTCCTGAGGCCTGACAATTTTGACGTGGATATCGCAAACCTTCAGGAACTCCGCAAAGCGCTCTCAAACTTCAGGGCCAGCGGCAAACCGGTCATAGCCTATACGGAAAACGCCACATCAGGAGCATACTACATCGCTTCCGTCGCCGACAAAGTATATATGACTTCTTATCCCGGCGCCACGACAATGTTCCAGGGAGTCAGTTCACAGATGTTTTTCCTGAAGGACATCCTTGACAAGCTGGGCATCAGGATGCAGCTGATCAGACACGGAAAGTACAAGGCAGCCGGTGAGACGTTCATCAGGAACTCCGCCAGCGAAGAGAATATGGAGCAGAACCAGGTGCTCATCGATGCCATCTGGAATGCATACGCATCCGAGATAGCCGAAAGCAGAAGGATCAGCGTGGATGACATCAACGGCGCGATTGACCGTCTGGAACTCTGCCTCCCCGAAGATTTCGTCCAGGCAGGGCTCATCGATGAACTCCTGACACGGGAGCAGCTTCAGGAAAGGATTGCATCATTCGCCGTAGCGGAGAAGTTCAGCGACGTGAATTTCGTAAGTCTGAGCGATTATGCGGAAGTCAAGGTGGTCCCGGGCAAGTCTTTGCAGAAAATCGCCGTAATCTACGCCGATGGCGAGATTGTCGACGGTACCGGAACAGAAGATGTAGCAGGACAGCGTTTTGCATCCATTATCGCCAAAGTCCGCGAAGACCCGAGCGTCAAGGCTGTCGTACTCAGGGTCAACTCCCCTGGAGGAAGCGTCCTCGGTTCCGACCGAATCAAGAGCCAGCTGGACCTTCTCAAGGCTGAAAAGCCTCTCATAGCATCTTTCGGAGGCTATGCAGCTTCAGGCGGATATTGGATATCCAACAACTGCAACAAGATTTATGCGGATGCCACCACTGTCACCGGATCCATCGGAGTATTCAGTATGATTCCTGATTTCAGCGGACTGGTCAACAAAAAACTGCTGGTGAATGTCACATTCGTAAATTCAAACAAACACGGAGACCTGTACTCCGGATTCAGGCCTCTTGACAAGGACGAGCAGTCATATCTCCAGCGTTCCGTCGAAGACATTTATGAGAGATTCACCGCTATCGTTTCCGAAGGCCGCGGACTTGAAAAGGATTACGTCAACGAAATCGGACAAGGCCGTGTATGGTCCGGCACCGATGCGCTCAGAATCGGTCTTGTAGATGAATTGGGCACACTTGAAGACGCCATCAGATATGCGGCGACCTGTGCTGAGGATTCGGATCTCAGCAGCTGGACGATTGAAGAATTCCCTAAGTCCGTATCACAGACTGAACAGCTTATGGAGTTGTTCGGGATGAAAAAGCCGGCTGGGGACAATATATTCGCCGGCACGTCACTTGAGCACACCGCAAAGGTCTTCCTTGATTGGAAGCACGATTACAGGGATGGCATCAACACGGTATTTGCAAGACTTCCTTACGATATCGAAATCAGATAAGCAGCACTACGGCGAAAACATACAGCAGGAAAGCCTGGAATTTCGTCTTGTTGCGCGAAGAACTCTCGATCATCACTTCCGTACTGTCGGAGGTGATGATTTCTTTTAGCATATCCTCATCGGGATAATTGCGGCTGCTCCACTTCCTGATAATCTGACCGTCCGAGATATACGTTGCGCCGCCGTTCGAACGGTTCAGGCTCATCAGCGTGCGCGGATCGGAGAACATGCTGCCTGACTCAGGCTGTCTGGAAGCCAGCAGCAAAGTACCGTATCCGTTTTCGGAAGCCAGGGCAAGATAGCTGTCAATCTTATTCCACTCTTCCTCCTCCACTGATCCGGGAGAATAGACGGAAACAACCATAACATTGTCCATAAGGGCCAGGCTGTCACAATATTCCGAGTTCTCATCGTAGAAGGAAAGGACCGGAGCGTCAGTGGAAACTGACTCCTGCTGCATATTGAAAAGTTCGGATCCGGGCGCCATCGGAGTGAAATCCACCAGAGGGAGCGAGAACAGTTCAATCACTCCGAACACCAGCACGGATATGCATCCGAGTGCGAACGTCGCATTCTTTATCTTTTTGGGCTCCCCATAATTGCGGACAGGGATAAAGACAACTGCCCACAGGATGCAGAACACTATATTTTTCAAGAAACTCTGAGCGTGGGTCAGATGGACCGCCTCTCCGAAACAGCCGCAGTCCATTGACGGATTGGCAATCCACAATATCAGGGTTATAGCGGTAAATACGGACAGCAGAGCCGCAGACACGATTGCGGTGACCCGGCGCATTATGCCCGTGATGAGCGCAAAACCTGTTACGGACTCCACCGTTGCCAGGACAAAAGACAGCACTCCTGCCGAGAAGGACATAAAACCGACGTGGAAGAAGTTGAAATACTCCCTTACTATGAGTCCGGTGCCGACCGGATCCATCAGTTTCAGAATTCCCGACAGGGCCAGGACCATTCCCAGAATAACGGCGGCAGCTCTTCTGTAACCTCTCATATCCTTGAATCAATTATTGCCTTGACCTTTTCGAAAATCCTGTCCGGAGGCAGCATCCCGCCCTCTTCATCGGAGCAATCCACGGTGATGAATGAAGGATCTTCCGCAGCCTGCCTGCGGTACATATCGCGAACTTTCCTCTGGAACTCAATGTCAGACTCGTGGATATCCTTCTCCCCGTTCAGATATTCCCTGTGGTCATCCCCTTCCCTCTGACTGCCGAGACTGGACTCGACAAAAGAGATGGGAACGTCAAGAAAAATGTTCAGGTCCGGCTTCGGTATGCCGAAACTCCCGTACTCGGTATCCGCTATCCACCTGCGGAGTTTCTCGGCCTCATCGCTGTCAGAAAGCTTTGCACACTGATAGGCAATGTTGGAATAGACATATCTGTCCAGAAGGACGCAGCCTCCATTGTCAAGGACTTCTCTGATCTGCGGTGACGCTGTCCGCCTGTCCTCTGCAAAAAGCAAAGCAACAAGCTGCGGGTGGACCCTGTCCAAAGAGCCGAAACCGCCGCGGAGGAACTTCCCGATCAGTCCTCCGAACACTTCGGAATCATACCTGGGAAAATGAATGTATTCAAGATTCGGGCAGACACTCTCAAGGTAAGACTTGAGCTTCTTTACCTGGGTGGACTTTCCGGCGCCATCGAGGCCTTCCAATACGATAAGCATAACACACAAATATACCGAAAAAATCATAATTTTGCGCCGTGGTACAGATAATGGGAATACTGAATCTTACACCGGACTCGTTTTTCGAATCCAGCAGATACAATATGGAAATATTCGACTGCGGAGCAGATATCGTCGACATCGGTGCGGTCTCTTCCAGGCCCGGGGCCACGGAAGTCAGCCGGGAACTGGAATGGAGCAGGCTGGAGCCTGTTCTGTCAGCCCTGCCGGCAGGGGTAAGGATTTCCATAGACACCACGGGGTCGGAGATCGTAAGGCGCGCCCACGCCCTGATCGGGGATTTCATCGTGAATGACATTTCAGCCGGGGAGGACGATCCGGAAATGCTTTCCACGGTAGCCTCACTGGGGCTTCCCTATATCGCTATGCATAAGAGAGGAAATCCCCGGTCTATGGACAGTCTCACCGCCTATCACGATGTGGTGGAAGACGTGATGGACTATTTCCGCGTTTTTTCCGCGAAGGCGCAGAAGGCCGGAATACGGGACTGGATTCTGGATCCGGGGTTCGGGTTCGCGAAAAATGACAGCCAGAATCTGTCCCTTCTGAACAGCCTTGAAAGGTTCAGGGCATTCGGGCGACCGATTCTTGCGGGTATTGCAGACAAACGCTTCACCCACGGTCAGACAGAAAAAATGCACCGCGAAGCCATTCTCCACGGTGCGGATATCCTTCGGGTTCACGACGTCAGAGCTGCTCGCCGAACATTGGAGGCACTGTATCGGAATTGCCCTTAGCCGACTGCAATTCTATCCTGGCGAAGGAACGTACCACCAGAACAATCAGCAGCAGGCAGGCCAGGAAAATCACCCAATAGTCCGGAGCGGGGATCACGTCTCTCCAGTTCTCAATATCCTTCAGTGAATCCATATTGCTCAATATCACAGCAGAAGTATTGTTGACGCAATGCATAAGCATAGTCAGGCGCAGCGATCCGGTTTTGTAATATACATACCCGAACAGACAGCCCAGAATGAATGCCGGCACTGCCTGCCAGGGGTTCAGATGGATCACTGCGAAGAAAACGGCAGAAAGCACAATCGCCCACACCGGCTTGACGCCGTGCGACAGCAGTCCCCTGAGCACCTGACCGCGGCAGAGCCACTCCTCAAACAGCGGAGCGAACACTGAAACGCTGAGAAGATTAACCCACAGTGTCCCCTGTGTCATACTTTTCAATATCTCTTCAAGATATTCCGGCATCTTCGGCATCGCTGAAGTCAAGGCATCACCGCAGAAAGAGGCGGCAAGAGTCCCGACGGTCACCAACAGTGCACAGAGAGCACCGCCGGGCTTCCCGAAATGCGCGCTGTCCAATTTGACGCCTTCCTTGAACAGGCAGTTTCTTCTGCTCTTGGAACTGGCATATATCATTGCCGGAATGAACATTACGGGATAAGACAGCAGCATTGAGTACTCCAGCGCCACGTCTGACGGCAAAACAAACATAAATACGGCCGAAACGACATTGCCGAGTAAGGCGCCGAGCAGCAGCAAGGCAAGCAGGATGAAAATCCCGGCAGTTCCCGGAACATAATATGTGTAATGCTCAAGGAAATTATAATTCCTGGTTACTTTTCTTTTCATATCTGAAATCAATATAACGGTGACGGATAAATACCTTTTTCAGCCAGTTCCGCGAATTTTGCCACGACAGAAGGCCTGTCTTCCCTGTAGGTCACGCCGAACCAATGTGAAGAAGTCGAAAGCACGTCGCAGCGGGCGCTGCCTTCCTTGACCATACAGTCGACGGCGTACGGTATATAATACTCTTTCTTCAACTCGGAACCGTACCTCTTGAGGAAATCCACGAACATCTCCCCGCTTCTTGTGAAATAGTCCGGGGTGAACCCCCACATATTCATAGAGCACAATGCCTTGCCGTCAAGCACGACACGGCTCCCGTCAGTTGAATCGTCCCCTCTGACAATACCGTCATCTCCCTTTATTATGTTCAGATGTTCAACCACATCGGTCAGCTGCCTGTCCGAATCATAGTGGCAGATGCCTCTGGACACGCCTCCCGATTCACTGAGAGTATGGTCGAGTTCAAAGCCGACAATGCTGAAGACCCCCTTGGAATCCTTATGCTCTCTAAGCCAATCACCGAGGATTCCGAACGACTCGCGTCCGTAAAAGTCATCTCCGTTTATCACGGCAAAAGGCTCATTGATCGTCTGAGCCGCCATAAGGACTGCGTGCGCTGTCCCCCAGGGCTTCTCCCTTTCGGGATTGACACTGAAACCCGCCGGAATCCTGTCGAGCTCCTGGGTTACGAATCCAAGCTCAAGAGGGGTTCCGTCAGCACATCTGACATTGCGGTACTTTTCCGATACGGTCTGACGGAACTGCTCGAGGAAGTATTCCCGCACTATATAGACAACCTTGCCGAAGCCTGCCTGAACGGCATCGTATATCGAATAGTCAATGATAGTCTCCCCGTGCGGGCCGAGTCCGTCCATCTGCTTCAGCCCGCCATAACGGCTGCCCATTCCGGCTGCAAGAACAAGAAGTGTAGGTTTCATACTGATAATTGATATTAACTTTTACAAATTTAGTTAATTTTGCACTATTCTTATGGGAAAATTCAATCATTTGTGGAATCGCCGCCTGGACGGAGACGAAAGACAGGCAAGATCATTCCTCAGAGTCGTGATTATCGCTCTGGTACTCCTTGCCGTATCCTTCATCCTCAAGAAAGACAATATTTTCAGGTGGATCCAGGCAGGCCGCACCATAAAGCTCCAGCAGGAGCAGATACGTCAGCTGGAAGAGTCCAACATTGAGATGGAACGCCAGATAGACAATCTCCGAAACAACGCGGACTCCCTCGAGACATTCGCCAGGGAGACATACAACTTCGCCAAGGACGGCGAAGACGTCTACATCCTGGAATAGATTTTTTCAGCCTCGGCCAGTCTTTCCGGACTGCCGACATCAATCAGGTTGAGATGCTCCGGCTCGACTCCCAATATCGTATATTCCCGGGCATATCTCAGGTAAAAATCCATAATCGGGAACTTATCGGGGAAGGTTTCCATAAGCGGGAAGACCTTGTCGGAAATGATATGTATCCCCGCGAACGAATACTTCCTGCAGTTTGAAGGATCCAGATCCGGGTACGGCGACTTGACCTCACCTGTCAGGGCATTGGTCCAGCCGACAAGATGCATATCGTCATCAAACAGCAGATATCTGGTCGTTTCCCGCTTGCTGACCAGCAGGACGGCAAGATACTCCGGACGGAACCCGGAGGCAAACCATCTCAGATCGGCATCGCTCAGGATATCGGCATTATGGACCAGAAAGCTGTCTCCTTCAAGATATCCGCGCGCTTTCTTTATGCCTCCTCCCGTCTCCAGCGGTTCATCTTTCTCTATGGAAAGATTTATCTTTACCCCGAAGTCACGACTTTTCAGAAATTCCTCCACCTTCACGGAGAAATGGTGTGCGTTGACCACGATTTCCCCTATTCCGGCATCCCGCACCTTGTCGATGACCCTTTCGAGCATCGGCACTCCCGCCACACTCACAAGCGCCTTCGGAATCGTATCGGTATAGGGACGCAGCCTGGTCCCCAACCCGGCAGCAAAAATCATGGCTCTCATACCTCAGGCACCCATTCATCGGCAACACGTCGAAGCACTTCGGTAAGATATGGATATCTTTTGAACGGTTCCTCGACCAGTTCATGCAGGCATCCTTTCGCAGGCTGCAGGCAATCCAGGAAAATCCGTTTCCTTTCGAAAATCCCCCTGAACCCGTATGCCCCGAATTCCTGAAGAATGCGGACAAGGGAAATCAGCCGGAATTTTTCAAGGAATTCCTCCTTGTCAGTCTTCCTGTACACTGTCAATGCATCGAGATACACATCAATCAATTCATCGCGTATCGCCTTGGAGAAATGAGTCCCGGCGTTCCAGAGGAACGAGGCCAGGTCATATTGGATAGGGCCTCGGCGTCCACCCTGAAAATCAATGAAATATGGCTCCCCGTCCTTAATCATTACGTTTCGGGACTGGAAATCCCTGTACATGAACGTCTCCCCTATTCCTTCCAAGGAGTCCTCCACCAGTCTGTCAAAATCATCCTGGAGTTTAATCTCATTGAATTCCATACCGGTAAACTTCAGGAAATCATACTTGAAGTAGTTCAGGTCGAAGTTGACCATCCTCCTGTTGAATTCCCTGTCGGGAAAACAGACCCCCCAGTCAAGTCCTTCCGGAGTCCTGAACTGTATGGAAGGAAGGCTCTCTATGGTCTTGCGGAGCAGGCTCATCGTCTCGGGACCGTAATTGCCGGATGCGATTGAAGGCTTCAGGAGCTCGAACAGCTGGTTGTCTCCAAGGTCTTCCTGAAGGTAGAACATACCGTCCGGACTTACTGCGAGCACTTTCGGAACGTTGATTCCTTTTGCGGCCATCCGGGCGTCAATGGTGATGAAGGCATTGTTCTCAGCCGCATTTGTCCCCGCCACGCCTATGACAGTCCTGCCGTTTGAGCTGATTCTGTAATATTTCCTTGCACTTCCCGACAAAGGCAGAAGCGCCATTCCATCCGGTTCAGAGCCGAAGACGGAAACATATAATTTGTTCAGAGCATCCATACTTTCACAAATTTAACTAAAATTGATTAATTTTGTATCTTGTACTTATGAAAGCGTTATCCGGAATATGGCTTCCCGCAGCTATGGCATTGATGGTCATAGGCGGTTCCGTCAGCTTCAAAGGGTCCGCCTCCGTCCCCTCGCACGGTGAATCCAGAGACACCATCATTTATTCCGAGCCCGGATACAAGCTTCACCGCAGGGGCGGTTTTGACGCCGTGACCATCGCGGACAGCCTTCTGACGGGAACTGACGACAGTCTTCTTTTCGCTTCGGCGCAGGCAGACACTACCCCCGTCCTAACCGCCAGGGACACCATTTTCGCCCCGGATTCGCTCAAAGACACAGACCCGTTCCGCTACAAATACTATGTTGCGCTGGTGGATCCGCCGACAAGAAGGTTCATCATTGACTCTCTGATGCAGTCCCATGACACTCTGGCAGCCCACGAGATGTTCGAACTCGCATCCCTTGATTCTCTGGATGCCGTGAAAATAGATTCCGTCTTCCGCACGGATTCCCTGGCAGCTGAACGGGAAGCTTTCCTGCTGTGGTACAATTCCCTCGATCCCAAGGAACGCAAGAAGTATGACAGGGAGCAGCAGGATTTGAAAAATATGGCCGTCGCGGACTCTATCCGCAAGGAGAAGGAAGAAAAGAAGGCAATCAGGGACAGCATCATAGAAAACACCCCGCGTATCCTGGAGACGTTCGCATTGAAGGACACGATGCAGTATCAGAGGATAATCAGATGGAACCTTGACCGGGATTTCCACAAGATGAGCGTCAATATTCCGGACACATCCTACAACTACTTTTTCTATGATTTCCCTTTCCAGCGGAAAGACGTCAACTCGACCTGGCTGGGCACGGCGGGATCCCCTGTGCAGTATTACAACTATTTCTACAGGAACAGTGACGAAGGCATAGATTTCTATGATGCCAATGAGTCGTGGAGTTTCTCCCCACGCACCATATGGCATTACAATTCGAAAACTCCGTACACAGAAGCGGCATATTGGGGCACGCTTCTGGCAAACTCGAAGAAGGAGTCGGACAACATTCATCTGTTCACCACCCAGAACATCACTCCCGAATTCAACTTCTCCCTTCTCTATGACCGCTTCGGTACCGGAGGCATTCTGGAGAACGAGAATTCTTCGAACAAGACATTTGCGCCGGCCTTGAATTATCTCGGCAAGAATTACACTATGCACGCCGGATACATTTACAACAAGATAGTCCGCGGAGAAAACGGAGGTTTGACTGACAAAGGATTTATCAGGGACACCCTCATCGAGTCCAGAGAGATCCCTGTCAACCTGAATGACGCTTCTTCCACCATATACAAGAACACCTTCTTTCTTGACCAGCAGTTCCGCATCCCGTTCAACTTTATTGAAAAGGCAAAGGCCCGAAAGGACAGTACATACATATTCAACCCCGATTCTCTGTACCGGGACATCACGACTGCATATGTCGGCCACAGCTCCGAATACTCCACATACAGGAGGCTCTACACCGACAGGATTACCAGCGTCGATGCCAGAAAGTTTTACCACGATGACGGCGTCACTTCCAGTGACGACTCCCTGGGCGTGGCGAAACTGGAGAACAAGGTATATCTCCGGCTGCAGCCTTGGTCCAGTGATGCCGCAGTCTCCGGGATCGAAGCCGGAATCGGCGACCTTATGCTCAGATACTCCGACAGTTCAAGGGTCAACTACAGTTCACACCATACCGAGAATTCCATATTCGCGTATGCGGGCGTCGAAGGGCAGATAGGAAGACATATCGAGTGGGACGCCAAAGGGAAGTTGAATTTTGCCGGAGACAAGGCAGGCGACTTCTATATCGGAGGCAACGCCCTGTACAGAACATTCCCATTCAGACGTGCGAAAAGCAGCCCTCTCAGCGTTTCCGCTCATTTTGAAACCAGTCTCAAGGAACCTTCATTCTACCAGAAAAGGATGTTCACTTCCCACTACCAATGGGACAACCCTGATCTGAAGAAAACTTCCTCCACAAAGATTGAAGCCCGCGTGGACATACCTTATTGGAAACTTGAAGCGTTTTTCGGTTATTCCATTGTAGGCAACTCGATGTATTATGACAGCCTGGGCATATCCAGACAGCATGCCCCGGCAGTCAATATACTTTCCGCTTCGCTCCGCAAGGAATTCGTAATAGCGGATTTCCTTCACCTGGACAACAAGGTTCTGTTCCAGTATTCATCAGACCAGTCCGTAATTCCTCTGCCCGCCATAGCCCTCAACCTGAGATATTTTATCCAGTTCCCTGTCAAGAGAAACGTCCTGGACATGCAGATAGGAGTCAACGGTTTCTACAACACAGCCTGGAATGCACCGGCGTGGAACCCTGCCATCGGAGTCTTCCACAACCAGACGGAATCAAAATATGAGAACGGCCCGTATTTTGACATATTCATCAATATGCAGTGGAAGAGGGCCTGCATTTTCGTGAAATACGAGAACGCAGGAATGGGATGGCCTATGGATAAGGCGGACTATTTCAGTGCACACAATTATATTGTAACCCAGAGAGGCTTCAAATTCGGAATCTTCTGGCCGTTCTACATCCTGCCCGACAAGGGAAACGCGCATAAAGATTGATTAGCAGAAAAGAAATAACCGCCATTGCAATAACCGTCATCCTGATAGTGGGTGCGGCCATCGTCGCACTCGTAAACAGGGGGAAGAAATCATTCAGCCTTGATGACCATATCATATGTGTCATCGAAACAGGCTGCTACTCCGAATCCGACGGCCTCGCCGCAGGATACGGGTATTATCTTCTTGAGAAATATTCTGAAAGCTGCGGAAAGACCCTGGACATCCGTCTTTCCGATACACCGGGACTGGTGGATTCCCTGCGCTCCGGAGATATTGACATTCTGGTCCTTCCGATGCGGGACACTGTCGATGACCTCAGCGGATTGACCATTTCCGATCCCATTGACAGCCTGCTCTGCTGGGTATTGGACGAGAAGTATTCCGATGACATAGTCAGCGTCAACAACTGGATAGAGCAGTGGCTGGGCAACCGCGAAAACGACCTCGCAAGACAGCGTTTTCTCAAAACTTACAATCCCTACCGAAGGAGAAGCGGCTCCGCCAGCCTGTCTCCGTATGACGACATTATCAAGAAGTATGCATCCCATATCAAATGGGACTGGAGACTGCTTGCCGCTGTCATTTATCAGGAATCCCATTTCCGCATCGACGTGAAGTCCAGAAGAGGGGCGATGGGGCTTATGCAGATTATGCCGGCTACCGCCGGGCAGATGGGGGTCGATGACCTCATCAATCCGGAAAAGAGCATCGAGGCCGGGGCGAAATACCTTCTCCGCCTTTCAAAGGGATTCAAGGACAATTATGATGATGAAGAACGGGTCAGGTTTACGCTCGCATCATACAATGCCGGCGCATCCAGAATCAACAGCTGCATCGAATATGCACAGGAACAGGGTATGGATTCCACAATATGGGACAACGTCGTCAGCGTCATCCCCGATATGCGGGAAGAAGGGCTGTTCCACGGTGGTGAAACAATCGCATACGTGGAGGCAGTCCTCGACATATATCGGGAATTCTGCAGAATCTGCCCGTAATCACTTCACCCTTACTGTCTCCGCAGGATCTATCCTCGCAATGAAAAGAGAAGGAATCAGCAGCAATGTCATTATTGCGGCGTATGCAGTCACGTCTGTTGCAAGTACCTGCAGAAGATTGAGTTCCACCGGCACATACGAGACAAAATAATTGGCGGGATCAAGTTTTATCAGACGGGTGGCGGATTGAATGCCGCATAAAAGAAAGGCAGTGACATTGCCGAAAGCCATTCCTTTCAGCACTATCCCGGACGAAAGCCTGAGAAACACCCCTGCTATTGAAGAATCTTTCATTCCCATCGTCTTGAGCGTTCCGATTGTCGAAACACTCCTGAACAAAAGTATCAGCAGGCCGGAAATCATATTGAACGCCGCCACCAGAATCATCAGGACAAGAATGGCAAGGACATTGAAATCTATCAGGTCCAGCCAGTCGAACATATTGCCGTACCTGTGGGCCGACGAGCGGGCGATAAGAGGATAACATATCGCTCCCACTTCAGCTTCCTTTTCATTCATCAGCGCCCTGGTCCTGTAAGCCGGCTCCAGGGAAATCTCCAGCGCCGAAGCCTCGTTCCCATCCCACCCGTTCAGCCGTCTGAGATCATCTATGGAAGCATATACAATCAGATTGTCCTCATTATCGATGGTGCCCTCATATATGTCCGTGACTTTAAACTTTCTGATTCTCACTTTCTCACCGACGAAATACGCCGTCATCTCATCACCGACGGACAGACGCAGCGACTTTGCCACCTTTGACGGCACTTTTGCCTGCAGAGAGGAAGAATCGGTCGGGATGCCTTTGAAAAGCACGCCCTTGATCCCCTCTTCCGTCTTCACTATGCCGGCACGATAAACGGCAGGAGCAATCAATCCGACACCTCGGACGGATCTCAGCTCTTCCACAAAAGGCAGGTCCGTCCTTATCGGGTCCGCATCACTGTAAAAATTCTGATATATGCCGGCGATCTGTATGTCTCCGGCAATTTCGGACACTCCGTTCCTTATCTCCCTGCGGAATCCTCCCGCTACCGATATCGATACTATTATAATCAGAAATGATACGGCTATCGCCCAGACAGCCATTTTCCCTTTAAATTCAAGCTTGCGTGATACGAACGATACGGACCCCATAATACTCTTCATATCATATGCCGATGATCTATTTCTTTGCGGTTGACAAAGCCTGCATTCTTCCCTGGGCGGAGAGCTTTTCCGTTTCAGAATCGGTAATCTCTATCAATACAGGCAGATATTTCATTTCGAGCTTGATATTCTTGTCCTTTCTTGCAATCAGGATAGTGTTCCGCACTGCGGAATAGTCTTTCGGATCGATTTTCAGTACCTGCGAATAGTTTTTCAGCGCTTTGCTGTTGTTGCCTTTGATCAGCCAGTATGAGCCCTGATTGCTAAGAAAGACCGTATTCTTGGGATAATACTTGCTCATCCTGACAGATATGTCCCGGAACGATTCCAGAGAGACATCACTGCCGATGACAAAATACGTATAACAGAATTCCTGTATTGCATCCAGATAATCAGTTCCGGAAAGGCCCTCCCCCTTATACTTCCACACAGGATGCTTAGTCTCATTGAAACTGATGAGGCCGTCCAGCTCTTTCGTAGCCATTTCCGGATACTCCTTCTCGTAACTTATCAGAGAACTGATTTTTTCATATCTGTATGATATCTCGTCAGGGTAGAGCGCTATCAGTTTGTCAAGCACCTTCTGCGCCTGCCCGAAAGGCTCGTCATCAAAGAAGGTCTCTTCAAAATAGCCCACATCCATACCGTTCTCGTCCTTGAGAACCACTGTCGGGGCGCTTCCCATAAACCTGCTCTGATACTTGGGGACCACTTCCGAATACCTTGCCCTTGCAAGATAGTACTGATATCTGGCCAGCAGCATGTCCGGATTGGTCGGCTCCGCCGCTTCCCATTTGTCAATTATCGTCTCCACTCCCACGCCGTCATAACCGACATTCCGCACCTGGCGGTCATAACGAGCCTTGAAATCTGAAGTCTGGGCAAGAGCGGCCACAGACATTGCAGCAAGAGCCGCCGTCACAAGCAGTTTTCTCATAATCAATCGATATCCATTAATATTCTTCTTCCCTGAGGGAGAAGGTTATTACATCTTTTACCTATATTCTTTACAAATCCGAGCGGGATTCCGCAATATGTCAGCACATTGTACCCCGGCACCGCTTCAGGAATCACAAGGCTGTCACGATGCAGAAAACGCAAAGCCGTAAGCCTGTCTACTTCCACACAGTGATACTCATTACTGTCAAATCCGAGGCTCAGCGCCCAGTCTGCATCCGGTACAAAATCCTTGCCTTTCATCGTGCCCTTGCGGACTCCATTCCTCAGGGGTCTTGTCACACCGAAGAATTTCTGAAGTTCTGCGGCCACAGCAGAAGCCTGACCGGACTTGCACAAGGCTCCCGCCCACTGGCCCTCGCCCGGGACCACTCCGGCTTTCAGAAGATTCCCGTGCTCCGTACGCTGCACTCCGAAAGAGCCGAATTCGTTTTCCGGAGCGACAATATCTCCGCCGAGTTCGGATGCCGCCCACTCCAGATTATCGTCATTTTCCGCTTTTTCATACGTACAGGTCGAGTATATCAGGTAGCCGCCGGGCTTCAAAGACGGCCACATATCGGCAAGAATACGTTTCTGTCTTGCCGCGCACAATGCAACATTCTCTTCGCTCCACTGCTCCACGGCCTTCCGGTCTTTTCGGAACATTCCTTCACCGCTGCACGGCACGTCCGCCACTATTATGTCAAAGAATCCCGGAATCCTGCCGAATGCCGCAGGGTCCACGGAAGTGACTACCACGTTGGGGTCCCCCCATTTCGCCACGTTATCATCCAGCACGCAGACACGCTGCTTCATAACCTCATTGCTTACCAGCAGGAAATCATCTCCGCACCTTTCCCTCAAAGAAGCTGAAATGTCAGTCGTCTTGCCGCCCGGTGCCGCGCACAAGTCAAGCACCCTCAAACCTTTCCCCGGGACCTTGTCAAGCATTTTCCTGAACAGGTAGCCTACGAACATAGCCGAGGAATCCTGTACATAATAACAGCCCGCGTGCAGGAGGGGGTCCAGCGTGAACACCGGTCTCTCGGGAAGGATGAAACCGTACCTGTTCCAAGGGACCTCCACAGCATTCTTCAGAATCCGAATTTCCCCGGTAGGCTTCTTGAAAGGGTTCAATCTGACTGATACGGAGGCCTCAGACATTCAACGAGTCGACTATGTTATCCAAACCTTCCTGTATCTTCTTTCCGAGCATCGCCTTCATCATCAGGTTGAGATCCGCATCCACCTCCAGCCAGAAATCCGTCTTCCGGGCATCCTCGGCAGGATCGAAATGTATCGATATCCCGAAATGGAAAGGAGCATTGTTATCCTGAAGCTGCAGTAAGGAATACGGCACCCTGCCTGTCATCCTGACTCCGATGGTGAAGCCCTGAACCGTAGCGGTCAGAGTATCATAATCGGCTGTAACGTTAGCCTGAGCATCGGGAGGAACCATCCTTGCAAAATTGCTCAGGTCCACAAATGACATATACATCTCAGCCTGCGATTTGTTTACGATTCCATGCTTGCTCTTATACTGCGCTGACATAAATTTACTATTTTTGTAAACTGCAAATATAGAAAAAATGCACAAGATATACTTCGAAAGACGCTGTATCATAATATGTCAGCCATCAGACATGGCTCTGACCGACCCGAATTCGGTAGAGTTCCACATCGGAAGCAGGATCGACATACACACTCTGGTATCAATGTTCGAAGCATCCGAATCCCTCAGCCGCATCTACATTCCGACAGACAACACCGAAAGGATGTACAGGATGCTCTGCTCTGAATTCAAGGAAGTCAACGCAGCGGGAGGGCTCGTATCCAACAGGCGCGGCGATTTTCTCCTGATAGACAGGAACAACGTCTGGGATCTGCCGAAAGGCCATCAGGAGCCTGACGAGGACATCAGCGTGACGGCGCTCCGCGAAGTTCAGGAAGAAACGGGTGTCAACCAGCTGGAGCTGGGGGATCTGATATGCATCACCGACCACTGCTATTTCCGCGACGGGAAGTGGCATCTCAAGCATACCTGGTGGTACAGTATGCTGTATACGGACCCTGTCGATCTCACTCCCCAGAGAGAGGAGGACATTTCAAAGGCTGCGTGGGTCGCCAAGTCCAGCCTCCCTCCTTTTCTCAAAAATACGTACCCCAGCATAATCGAAGTCTTCAGGGAAGCGAAAATGTGAAACTTTTTGTCCTGACAGTCCGTATAGTAAAGGTATTGTCACTACAAAAACATGAAACTGTCACAATTCCATTTTGATCTTCCGGAGGAAAAAATAGCAAAAGAGCCCACCAGATGGAGGGATGAGTGCAAACTTCTTGTCCTGCACAAGAACACCGGAGAAATCGAGCACAAACATTTCAAGGATATCATAGACTATTTCGGCAAAGGGGACAGGTTCGTCCTTAACGATACCAAGGTGTTCCCGGCCAAGCTGTTCGGCAAGAAAGAGAAAACCGGTGCGGACATTATGGTTTTCCTCCTCAGGGAACTTGCAAAGGAACAGCGTCTTTGGGACGTTATCGTAGACCCTGCAAGAAAAATCAGGATAGGGAACAAGCTTTATTTCGGTGATGACGAAAGCATGGTTGCCGAAGTGATCGACAACACCACGTCCCGCGGACGCACTCTCCGTTTCCTGTACGACGGACCGTACGAGGAATTCAAGCAGGCTCTCTTCGCACTTGGACAAACCCCGGTACCCGAATGGGTAAAAGATACCCCCGACCCGGAAGATGCGGAGAATTTCCAGACTATTTTCGCTGCCAACGAAGGAGCCGTTTCCGCTCCGGCCGCAGGGCTGCATTTCAGCAGGGAGCTCTTCAACAGAATGATACTCAAGGATATCGAAAAGACCTTCATTACAGTTCATATGGGCATCGGGCACTTCCGTCAGGTTGACGTGGAGGACCTCAGCAAGCATCGTATGGACTGCGAGCGCATGATCATCAGCGAGCAGGCCGCAAGTGAAATCAATGCAACGAAGAACTCCGGCCATAGGATCGTAGGAGTCGGAGTGACAGTCATCAGGGCCCTCGAGACCTATATCACGACTAAGAAAGAGATCAGGGCCAACGATTTGTGGACAAACAAGTTCATTTTCCCTCCTTACGAATTTTCAATCCCCGATGCCATCGTTTCAAATTTCCACCTGCCGGAGTCGACAATGCTTATGGCAGTCGCAGCGTTCGGCGGATACGACAAGGTAATGAATGCCTACAGGGAAGCCCTGGAAAATGATTATCGCTTCGGCCCGTACGGTGACGCGATGCTCATTCTCTAGCCTGCCCTTAAAAAAGAACCGGCTATTTTTTGCTGTTTGTTTAGCGGGACAGGCACGTTCATACAAATTTTGCGTTGACATACGTTTTTTCGATGTATTTTTCGAAAAACTTAACTGTCAACTATGAACAGCAACTTCAATGAAAGAGCAGGAGCAATCGCTCTTTGCCGTATCTTCGGCTTCCAGCCGAAAATATCCAAACGGATTGTCGAAGCCCTCGGAACCTGCTCGGCGCTTTTCGGGTTGTCGGGGCAGGAGCTTGACGACTTGTTCGGCCCATACAGCAAATTCAGGCCGATGGTCAGCGAAAAGGCCCTGCGGGATGCACAGCGGGAGCTGGAAAGACTCGAAAGCCTTGGGTACAAAGTGGTCACCATACTTGAGGGTGACTATCCCCCGCTTCTTAAAAACTGTGACGACGCACCGTCCTGCCTGTTCGTGCGCAGCGCTTCCGAGCCATCGGAAATATTCAATTCAAGCACCTGCATTTCCATCGTGGGCACCCGTGACATTTCAATGTACGGCAAGGAATTCTGCACCAGGATAGTCAGGTCGCTTGCCCAAGCCCCGGACAGACCGGCCATTGTCAGCGGACTCGCGCTGGGCGTGGACATTACAGCCCATCTGGCGGCCCTGGAAGCCGGACTTCCGACAATTGCTGTGATACCGGTAGGCATAGACGACATCTATCCTCCCTCCCACAGGATAGCCGCAGGCAGGATTGCCGCGGCAAAAGGGAGTGCGATCATTACTGATTATCCGCCCGGAACCGCGCCTCTGCAGATAAACTTTATCAGAAGGAACAGGATAATTGCCGGGATAAGCCGGTCGACAATACTGGTCGAGTCGAAGGCGAAGGGAGGCGGGCTCCTCACGGCCAGGCTCTCGGAAGGATACGGCAGAGAAGTCTTTGCACTTCCCGGGAGGATCGACGACGTCAGGTCCGCAGGATGCAACGCATTAATACAGCAGAAGATAGCCGAGCCGATATGCTCACTTTCCACCCTTTCTGCCGTTCTCGGCCTGGGGCGTTCCGTCATCCGCAGGAAAGCGGATCTGGAACAGGAACTTGCAGCAAGATATCCGGACGACGGAGACTGCCGCCGCGTAGGCATCGCCGTCCGGGAAAACAGGGGGCTTACCGCTGATGAACTCGCAGGTATCCTGGATATGAGATTCAGAGACGTTTCCCGTGCGATCAGCCGTCTGGAGCTCGACGGTTTCGTATCCACCGATCTGCTCGGAAGGTGTGCCATAAATGTCAAAATTGCTTAAATTTGCGACCTGTATGGAATTTATCGACACGCATACGCATTCTTCCGACAAAGCATACGAAGGGGAAGAGGATATTGTAATCGGCAGGGCCCTGGCCGCTGGGGTCAGTCACCTGCTTGAGGCGGATATCGACTCTTCCGAGCGGGAGGCTATGTTTTCGCTGTGCAGAAGGCACAAAGGCTGCCTGCACCCTATGCTCGGACTATATCCCGGTTCGGTGGACAGGAACTGGAAGGAAGAGCTGGCGGCTGTCGAAAATTATGACAGGACCGATGTGGTCGCTGTCGGAGAAATAGGCCTGGACTACCACTTCAGCGTCGAATTCAAAGAAGAGCAGAAGGAAGCCTTCCGCGCGCAGCTCGAACTCGCCTCCCTCTGGGACCTGCCGGTCAACATCCACCTGAGGGATGCCACCGAGGATTTCTTCTCAGTCATCGAGAGTACCGCACATCTGCACCTCAGGGGCAATCTGCACGCCTTCAGCGGAAGCGCAGAGACGTTCAGGAGGTTAAGCAGGTATGGGGACTGGTTTGTAGGGATAGGAGGGGTGCTCACTTTCAAGAATGCGGGAATCGCAGAAGACATCAAAAATATACCTCTGGAGAGAATCCTGCTCGAAACCGATGCGCCGTACCTCGCTCCGACTCCGCACAGAGGGGAAAGAAATGAAAGCAGCCTTATCCCGGTGATAGCGGAAAAGCTTGCCGCAATCAAGGGAACAAGCCTGGAAGAAGTTGCCCGGGCAACTACAAAGAACGCTAAACAGTTATTCAGAATATGACACGCAATTCCGTTCTCCTGATATATACCGGAGGCACCATCGGGATGAAGGAAGATCCTGAGCTCCAGACTCTTGTACCATTTGATTTCAGCGGTATCATCGACGAAGTCCCCGAGCTCAGGAAGTTCGCTCTGACCATAGATTCCTACACTTTCGACCCGCTGATAGATTCGTCCGACGTGGAGCCCTCAATGTGGCGGAATCTCGCGCTGCTGATCAAGGAGAAATATGACAGCTATGACGGATTCGTCATCCTCCACGGCACCGATACGATGGCATACTCGGCATCCGCGCTGAGCTTTATGCTTGAAGGTCTCGCAAAGCCTGTGATATTCACCGGGAGCCAGCTGCCGATCGGGCGCCCCCGCACGGACGGAAAAGAGAACCTTATCTCCTCGGTTGAGATAGCCACGGCAAAGGCCCCGGATGGTGCGGCGCTGGTGCCGGAAGTCTGTATCTTCTTCAATTCCAAGCTGTTCAGAGGGAACAGATGTACGAAAGTCAGTTCCACCGCATTCGACGCTTTCTCCTCCCCGAACTACCCCGCCCTTGCCAATGCCGGCATCAGCATCGAATATGACGCCAAGCGTATCGGATGGACCGGCAGGTACGAAGGAGGTCTCAAGCTCCACACAGCGCTTGACACCAGCGTTTCCATAATGAAAGTCCATCCCGGCATCACTGAAAACGTAGCAAGGAACTGTCTGCTCGGAGAGGGGATAAAAGCCTGTATAATAGAAACTTACGGCTCAGGCAACTCGATCTCCAAAAAATGGTTCCTCGACATTGTCCGGGAGGCGGTCGGAAAGGGCAGGATTCTTCTGAACGTGACGCAGTGCCAGTCCGGCGAAGTGAACATGGACATCTACGCAACCGGCAGGGCCCTGAAAGATGCAGGGGTCATCTCCGGAGGAGATATGACAACCGAGAGCGCACTCGGCAAACTATTCATTCTTTTGGGAGAATCATCTGATACTGAGGAAGTAAAGACTTTGCTGTCCAAAAACCTCAGGGGTGAAATGTCAAAATAATAATTGCGGAATGAATTTTTTTTGCTAAATTGCAGCGATTTGGAGTCACCATATAGACACATAATATTATTAACTAATACATTATTAATTACATTATGAAAAAAATTTTCATGTTTCTGGCAGTAGCAGCCGCTATGGCTATCTCTGCTAACTATGCATTCGCTCAGGACGAGCAGGCAGCTGAAGAGCCTGCAGCAGTCGAGGCTGTCGAGGCAGCTGAAGAAGACGCTGCTCCTCAGACACTCGCTGAACTTACAGCAGCTCAGCCTGAGGTTCCTCTTCACCAGGCTCTCAAAACAAAGTTCATCGAGGGTGGTGCAGGCTTCATGTCTCTCATCATTCTCTGCTTGATCATCGGTCTTGCTCTCGCTATCGAGCGTATCCTCTTCCTCACATTCTCAAAGACCAACACAAAGGCTCTTGTTGAGAAGGTTGAAGAAGCTCTCGCAAACGGTGGCGTTGAAGCTGCAAAGGACGTTTGCCGCAACACACGCGGTCCTGTTGCATCCATTTTCTATCAGGGACTCCTCCGCTATGATCAGGGTGTTGACGTTGTCGAGAAGACTGTCGTTTCTTACGGCTCAGTACAGATGAGCGAAATGGAGAACGGTCTTTCCTGGATCTCCCTCTTCATCGCTATCGCACCTTCTCTCGGATTCCTCGGTACTGTGATCGGAATGATCCAGGCATTCGATGCTATCCAGGCTGTTGGTGATATTTCTCCTAACGTTGTCGCAGGTGGTATGAAAGTCGCTTTGATCACCACGGTCGGTGGTTTGATCGTAGCTATGATCCTTCAGATATTCTACAACTATATCCTTGCAAAGATCGACTCTATCACCATTGATATGGAAGATTCTTCAATCTGCCTTATCGATGCTCTCACCAAATTCAACGAGAAGAAGTAATATCGCTTTAACAGCAAACTTACAATGAAGAATTATAGTAAAATATTCAAACTGATAATGCTGGCGTTGATCGTCGTCAGTGCAGCTGTTACCGTTATCGGCTTCGTGGCCGGTTTCGAGAACAACGGCGGCAACATGACCGATCTTCTCCTCTATTGGACCTATGCAATGGTTGCCATTACAGTGCTTTCACTCGTAGTGTTCGGCATCGCAATAGGTTACAAGAACAGCCCGAAGAGCATCCTGAAGGGTGCCATTGTGGTTGTAGCAGTAGCAGTGGTTTGCTTCCTGGTATACCTTATCTCTCCGGGCGCTCCGGCAGTAGGTCTTACCAATCTTGATCCAAGCCACTCGGAGCTCAAGCTTACTGATACAATGCTTAACCTTACATACATCGCCGGTGCAGCAGCAATCCTTGCAATCATCGTCGGTGAGGTCGTAATGTCAGTTCGTAACAAACAGGCTAAAAAGTAGATTACTATGGGTAGCAAGAAAACACCTGCAATTAATTCAAGTTCAACAGCTGATATCGCGTTCCTTCTGTTGTGCTACTTCCTTATGACCACCACCATGGGATCACAGACAGGTCTTAGCCGTCGTCTTCCTCCTATGCCTGACAAAGATCAGAAGGTTGAGGACCAGAAAGTCAATCGCCGTAACATCATCATTGTACGTATCAATGCAGCTGACAGACTTTTTGCCGGTACTGAAGCCCTGGAAATCGGACAGCTGAAAGATAAAATCAAAGAGTTCCTTTCAAACCCTGCAGATGACCCTTCACTCCCTGAGAAGGAGCTTAAGGACATCGAAGGATACGGCGAATGCTATGTATCAAAGGGCGTAATCTCTCTTCAGAACGACCGTGGTACAAGTTACCAGGCATACATCTCAGTTCAGAACGAGCTCGTCAAAGCCGTCAACGAACTTCGTGATGAGTTCTCAAGGAAGGCATACGGAAAGAAATTCAACAACCTTACAGAAGAGCAACAGGATATCGTCAAGAAGGCAGTTCCTCAGAACATTTCAGAGGCAGAGCCTAAGGACGTTAGTCAAAAGAGATTCTAGGAGGATAAAATATGTCAAAATTCGGTGGAAGTAACAACAAGAAAGAGGTACCTGCAGTAACATCCAGTTCCCTCTCCGATATCGTGTTTATGCTCCTGTTCTTCTTTATGGTGACCACTCAGCTCCGCGAGACTGAGAACAAGGTCATCGTAAAGATGCCTGAAGCTTCCGAGGTCGTCAAGCTTGAAAGAAAAGACCTTGCTTCATACATCAACATCGGTCAGCCTACAGCTCAGTATAGAGCACAGTATGGTACCGAGTCACGTATCCAGCTCAACGACTCTTTCAAGACCACAGATGACATCCGCGACTTCATCGCTGCAGAGCGTGAGTCAAAGAGTGAGGCTGACCGTCAGTTCATGACAGTAAACATCAGAGCTGATCAGGATGTCCGAATGGGTATCGTTTCCGATGTTAAGCAAGAGCTCAGACGCTGCTCCGCGCTTAAGATTATGTATTCCGCAAGGAAACCTGCAGAGTAATATCTGCATATGATTATATGAGCAGCCCCCTTAATGAGGGCTGCTTTTTAAACTAAAACAGTTTAAGATGAAACTCAGAGTCAAGGATTTGCTCGGTATGACGCCGGGACAGGATGTACAGGCGAAAGGCTGGGTACGCACGAAGAGAGGCAACAGGGAAATCGCTTTCATAGCGCTCAATGACGGATCCACCATCAACAATATCCAGATTGTAGTGGACAAGACACGCATTGAAGACAGCGTGCTCGCAAAAGTGACTACAGGCGCTTGCATTTGCGCAAGCGGCAAGCTTGTCGAGTCGGTCGGCAGCGGCCAGGCCGTCGAGATACAGGCCGACAGCATTGAAATCCTGGGGGTGTGCGACCCGATGAGATATCCGCTGCAGAAGAAGGACACTTCATTCGAGTATCTGCGTACCGTGGCCCATATGCGCCCGCGCACCAATACTTTCGGTGCAGTCCTGAGACTCCGTTCACAGATGGCATTCGCCATTCACAACTATTTTCACGGCAAGGGATTCGTTTACCTCAACACTCCGCTCATCACAGCTTCGGACTGTGAGGGGGCGGGACAGATGTTCCAGGTGACAACTCTCGACCTCAACAATGTCCCTAAAAACAAGAAGGGAGAACCCGACTATGCGAAAGACTTCTTCGGAAGGATGACCAGCCTGACCGTCAGCGGCCAGCTGGAAGGTGAGCTCGGAGCCACGGCTCTCGGCAACATTTACACCTTCGGTCCTACTTTCCGCGCCGAAAACTCCAATACGCCACGTCATCTTGCCGAATTCTGGATGATTGAGCCGGAAATGGCGTTCTACGACATCAAGGACAATATGGATCTTGCGGAAGATTTCATCAAGCACCTTGTAAAATACGCACTTGACAATTGTTATGACGACATAAAGTTCCTCAATGACAGATATGATGACACACTCATCGACAGGCTGAAAGGCGTCATTGACACGGAATTCGTCAGACTCCCATACACGGAGGGTATCAAGATTCTCGAGCAAGCCATAGCTGACGGTCATCAGTTCGAGTATCCGGTATCCTGGGGCACAGATCTCCAGAGCGAGCATGAAAGGTTCCTAGTAGAGGAGCACTTCAAGAAGCCTGTCATCCTCACAGACTATCCTAAGGAGATCAAGGCCTTCTATATGAAGCAGAATGAGGACGGCAAGACTGTCCGCGCGATGGACGTCCTCTTCCCTAAGATAGGTGAGATTATCGGAGGATCAGAGAGAGAGGCATCCATTGAAAAACTGGATGAAAGGATCGATGAGCTCAAGATGTCCCGCAAGAACCTCGAATGGTATCTCGACACACGCAGATTCGGAAGCTGCCCTCACAGCGGTTTCGGTCTCGGATTCGAGAGACTTCTCCTCTTCATCACAGGAATGCAGAACATACGTGACGTCATTCCTTTCCCACGCACACCGAAGAACGCAGAATATTAACGGACAATGTTGGTAATAGGAATAGCGGGAGGATCCGGCTCCGGTAAGACAACCGTCGTGAACGCCATAAGGTCCAGACTGAAGGAAAAAGTCGTAGTAATCCCCCAGGACTCATATTACAAGGACATAAGCGACCGCTCGGACAGCGAGAAAAGAGCTTACAACTTCGACCATCCTTCAGCCATAGACTGGGAACTGTTATGCAGCCAGTTGAAGCAGCTGAAAGAAGGCCGCGCCGTGGACCAGCCGGTATACTCCTATATATCGTGCTCACGTTCCAAAACAGAAACCGTCAGGGTGGAGCCGGCGGAGGTGATCATCATTGAGGGCATTCTCATCTTCACCTGCAAGGAACTCTGCGAGCAGCTCGACATCAAGATATTCGTTGACGCGGATGACGACGACAGGCTTATGAGAGTGATGGAAAGGGATATCATTGAAAGGGGCAAGGACGTTCACTGGATAATCGAAAGATATACCAACACGGTCAAGCCGATGTATCTCCAGTTCATCGAACCGAGCAAGAGATACGCGGACATCATCATCCCGGAAGGAGGAGAGAATGTGGTTGCCATCGACATCATCACAGCTTCAATAGAGAAAGAAATCAACAATCTCAAGTGAGACCGCTTCCAAAAGAAGAAAAAGCAGGACTGTATATCACCGTCATAGTTCATCTGGTGGTGCTGATTGTTCTGTTGGCCGCACAGTTGGGCGCATCCATAAAGAAAGAAAACAGTTTCGTACTGGATTTTTCAAAGGTTGAAGAACTCGAGAGACTCCAGCGCGAGCTTGCGCTGCAGCAGCAGGTAAACGAAAAGCTTAACCGTATGCTTGCAGAGGAAGGGGTCGGCGCATCCGGGGTCCGCAACGTTACTGTAAACAGAAGCGAGCTCAAGGATGACCGCGGCACGGACGCCGAGCAGCTCTATAAAGACGCCGAACGTCTTCAGGAATCCCTGGACAAGACTTTCAACCGCGACGACGAAGACGACGTCGCCGAGCCCCTGACCGGGAAAGAAGACAAAAAGAAAGAGCAGGACAAATCCCAGGCCGTCTACAAGGGGCCGTCAGTACTGTCCTGGACCCTGGAGGGCAGAAAGGCAAGCAAACTTCCCATACCGGCATACAGATGCATGGGCGCAGGAGAGGTCAAGGTAATTATCACGGTTGACAATTCCGGCACGGTTACCGGTGCAAAGGTGGACGAGACTTCTTCCTCAACTGACGCTTGCCTTAGAAGCTACGCGGTGAGAGCAGCCAGGCTCAGCAAATTCTCGGCTGACCCCAGGGCGCCGGCCAGACAGACCGGTGACATAGTATACCAATTTATTGCCCAATAGCCTTCTGATAGACATTGTCTACCGGAAGATAGAGATGATAGAAGGCATTGTCTCCCAGCTTGCTGTATCTTCCCACAAGAGCGCGGACCTGCGCCATCATATAATTGCGCTCTGCGCTCCAGCCGCTGTCCGGGACAAGTCCGTCCCTGGTCTTTGCGAAGTCCAGGAATCCGGCTTCGAGAGAAGAAGAGTCGAGATACCGCAAGAGTTCCTGATAGTCCTCTATCCGCCCCAATTCCTCCCTGTGCGCATCGAAGAAATAAGACGCGAACCTCATCGGAGTGGCTTTTCTGTTGCAATTGACATAGAATTCGGATGCCCTGGTCGTGTCCAAAGGCACGAATACGTCGGGAATGATTCCGCCCTTCTCGATTTTCATACTGTCGGCCTCCATCATCTCGCCTTCACCGTAGCGTCTGATTATCTCATAATTGTAATCGTCACTGTACGGCTTCTGAAGGCATCTGCCCGAAGGGGTATAAAATCTGGCTACCGTGAGCCTGACTGCCGAACCGTCCGTAAAATATACGGGTTCCTGCACAAGGCCCTTTCCGAAAGACCTCCTGCCTATGATACTGCCGCGGGAATTGTCCTGGATCGCCCCCGCAAATATCTCGCTGGAAGAAGCGGACCCTTCGTTGATGAGCACGGTGAGTTCCACATCCCGGAGAATGCCGGAACCGTCGGCGTTGAAGTCCTCCCTTTTGCGGTGGAGGCCTTCGATATATACTATCGGCGCCCCTTCAGGCAGGAAAAGATTCGCCATCATAATGGCCTGGTCAAAGAATCCTCCCGTATTGTCCCTGATATCCAGCACCATACGTTTCATTCCCCCGGACAGAAGCTCGATACCGGCCACGGCCACTTCCTTGTATGTGGTCCTTGCAAACTTGGACAACCTGAGGTAACCCGTCGAATCGTCAACCATAAAGGCGCAGTCCACAGAATGCGTAGGAATCTTGCCTCGCGTGATTTCAAAAGGAATCAACTCCCCGTCCCTTCCCACCGTCACGGTCACTTTTGTCCCGGAAGGGCCCTTCATTCTGCGCACCATACTGTCCTGCGGATAGTTCACGCCGGCGATCACAACGCTGTCCACCTTGATCAGCCTGTCACCGCTCTGGAGTCCGATTTTCTCTGACGGGCCGCCGGGAATCACTTCTATTATTATTGCAGTGTCATTCGGCACGTTGAACTGGATACCGATCCCTTCAAACTCGCCGGCAAGGTCCTCCTCGCTTTGCACAAGATCGACAGGAGGCAGGTACAAACTGTGAGGGTCAAGTTCGCCGAGAGCCGCGTCAATGGCAGCCTTGGATACCTTGTCATAGTCCACGGAGTCCACATAATTCTCGCTGATGGTCTGAAGCACCAGCTCAAGTTTGCGCCACTCGAGATCCGCCTTCAACTTCTTGTGAGCCTGCTGATACCTGTTGAAAGTGATGACAGACAGCGCGCCTATTGCAATGCCCAGCACTGCGGCCAGGACAGGAAACCATTTCTTCATTGTTCTTCAATCTTTTCAACCTCTACCCCCGCTCTTTTCAGCAAGTCCACACCGTCAGTCAGACGGTATTCATCCTTATATACGACACGCTTGATGCCGGCCTGGATTATCAATTTGGAACATTCAATACAAGGCGACGCAGTGATGAACAGCGTGGCGCCCTCCGCGCTGTTCCCGGATTTTGCCACCTTCGAAATCGCATTCGCCTCCGCGTGAAGGACATATGGTTTCGTGACGCCGTTCTCGTCTTCGCAGACATTCTCGAATCCTGACGGAGTCCCGTTGAACCCGTCAGAAATGATCATCCTGTCCTTTACTATCAGCGCACCGACCTGGCGGCGTTTGCAGTAAGAATTCTCGGCCCAGATGGCCGCCATTCTCATATACTTGTCGTCGTACTTGTTCATATCCTAACTTCTTTGATAAAGATACCTCTTGATACTTCTCTTAGGTGTCCTTTCGAAATCTTCCGGCATAAACTCGATCTTCCGGATATTCGCATACGAAGGAAGCAGCTTGTTCATCTCCGGCAACGCTCCCAGGACACGTTCCTCGAGTTCCTCCCTGTTCATTCCGTCAAGCTCCGCCTGGTGATAGTCGGGATAAATCAAGGCCGTCAGACCTCCGTTATCCTCTATCACAAGCGACTCGACCACGTAATTGAAATTGTTTATCACAGCCTCCAGCTCCTCAGGATAAATATTCTGGCCGGAAGGTCCGAGAATCATACACTTCGAGCGTCCGCGCAGATACAGATAGCCGTCAGAGTCAATGATTCCCATATCGCCTGTCTTGAAATAATTGTCGTTGGTGAATGACGCTTTCGTGGCCTGCCTGTTCTTGTAATATCCCATAAAGACATTTCCGCCCTTCACCTGCACCTCTCCCGGAATCTTATGCGGGTCCTTGGAATCGATTCTTATCTCACAGCCCCGGATAGGGCGTCCGCAGGAGCCCTTCTTGGTCCTGTACCATTTCGCGTATGTGATGAGCGGGGCGCATTCTGTCATTCCGTAACCTACTGTAAACGGGAAATGGATCTCCCGCAGGAATTCCTCCACCTCCGGGTTGAATGCCGCGCCGCCAAGGATTATCTCCTCGAACCGGCCGCCGAAAGCTTCTATCAGGGAATTGCGGAACTTTGTGCGGATAGTCTGGGCCAGTATCGGTATGTACCTGTAGTTCTTGGTACGGTCCACCATCGGCTTTATCTGGGACTTATAGACCTTCTCTATTATTAAAGGTACGGCGATTATTATGTCCGGATGTATTTCGGCGAAAGCGGCCATAATGATCTTCGGGCTCGGCACCCTTGTCAGGAAATGGACGTGAGCGCCTATGGTCATCTCATACAGCAGCTCGAACATCAGGCCGTACATATGTGCGGAAGGCAGCATTGCCACCACTTCCGATTCACAGTTCATTTGCGGCTCGGCATCTGTCCCGGCGAATCTGATGTTCGTATAGAGCGCCCTGTAAGGCAGCATAACCCCTTTGGAAAAGCCGGAAGTGCCTGACGTGTAATTGATCAGCGCCAGCTCGTCCTCCTTGTCCTCATAATATTCGATGTTCTGGGGTCCGAATGAATCCGGCGCGTGGCTGCCGAACCATTCTTCCAGAGAATTCATCTGCATGATTAGGAGCAGCTCCGGCATCTCGCTTTCGGAAAGGTTCTCCCAGATCACTTCATCGACGAAAAGTATCCTGGAGTCGGAATGGTTCACGAGATAATGTATATTCTCAGGCTTGAACTCGTGCAGGATAGGCACAGGCACAGCTCCGAAAGTCATCGTCGCCAGAAAGCACACGCCCCAGTTGGCCTGATTGCGCGAGCAGATTGCGACCTTGTCGCCTTTCTGCAGGCCCTTCTCCCTGAACATACAGTGCAGCTGCTCGATTCGAGTGGCAAGCTGCCCGTAGGTAAGAGTTATCCCCTTATAGTTCGACAGCGCGTTCCGCTCCCAGTTTTCCTTGAAGCTGCGCTCAAACATCTTATTGATGGATTCATATTGCATAGCTTACAAATATAGCAATAATGAATCACTTATAACAAGAGGAGGGCGGCTTTCACCGTCCTCCCCTTGAAAATAAGCTATTCTGTCAGTTTTAGCGATTACTCGTTAACGACCTTGATAACAACGTTGTCCTTGTAAGCCTGAACTCCGTTGTAGTCATACTTGTAATTCAGAACTACAGGGATTGAAGCTTCAATGTTCTTGTTGTTGTTGTCACCGATGAAGGTAATCTTAGTAGGTGTTGTATCGTTGTCAAGT